>CAZBDV010000012.1:0-44231 GCA_964490765.1 uncultured Candidatus Cloacimonadota bacterium
TATCGAGAGAAGCCCGTTCGAGCAGGTTTTTAGCTGTTACATTGTACGCTGGCAGGTTTTCTTTGCTACTTTCTTTTGACTGTCCAAAAGAAAGTAGGAAGACGAAAGACGTTGTGAGAGGTTTTCTTTGCTTCGTGGGCTGCGCCGAACTCGGAAGCAGCCACGAAGAAGATTTTTCCTCGGTTCTTTTGACCGTCCAAAAGAAAGTAGTTTAAGAAAAAGTTGGAAGAGTTTTTCTTTGCTTCTTTATTTTGCCGGAACAAAAGAAAGAAGAGATCATTTAAGTAAGAGCATCTTGCGGGTCTCTGTATATTCAGGGGTGGTCATTCTGTAATAATAGATGCCTGTTGCTACTTTGCTTCCGGTATCATTCTTCCCGTTCCAGATTATCCGGTGTTCCCCTGCATCGTGATATTCGCTCAACAGGGTGATTACTCTCTGCCCTTTGATGTTGTATATTGTCAGTTCTACCCTGCCGGGAGTGGGAAGGGTGAAAAAGATTGTCGTCTCGGGGTTGAAGGGGTTGGGATAGTTAAAGATAGTTAAGGATTCAGCAATCTCTATGAGATCTTCTTCCAGAAAGAGAGTAACATCTGTCAGGTAAGGGTAGCCGTTATTAGCCTCATGAGTTTCATCCTCACTCCAGATTTGTATAAAATCCCAGGCGACATAAGTATCAGCAGTATGAGGATAGGTCATATCGGCTGTGGTTCTCCCCTCTCCCATCTCACTTGTATCATGTCCCGAAGTTTCGGTATTCCAGTAGTTATTCGTATCCGCATAATTCTCTCCTGTCTCGATATAACCTACAAGTCCGCCTACGTCAGCACTACCGCTTACCGAGCCGAGAGAGTAGCAATGTATGATCGTTCCCTGGATGTTTCCTCCAATCAAACCTCCCACAAAACCAAAAGCTTCAACACTACCCGTGCTGTAACTATCGGTGACAACAGAGAATTCATTGGAACCTACAAGACCACCGACAGCTCCATGTCCACTCACACTTCCCGTGCTATAGCTATTGCTGATAACGGAATATTCATTGGTTCCTACCAGGCCACCTACATAAACTTCTGTTCCGCTCACATTCCCCGTGCTGTAACTTGCGCTGATATTGGAGGAACTAACACTGGCTCCGACCAGACCGCCAAGCAGTTCAATGCCATTGACATCAGTGGTGCTGTAGCTGTTCTCTATGTTGCCTAAATACTGCAAACCCACCAGGCCACCAAGCAGATAACTACCATTCACACTTCCGCTACTATAAGAATTACTGATAGTAGCGTCGTAATTATAAGCCACAAGCCCGCCGACAGTCTCTTCGCCGTTCACGGCACCCTGGCTGTGACAGTCGGTAATGAGGGATTGCTCATCATTTAACCCGACAATTGCCCCGACTTTCTGATACCCTGTAATATTGACATTGATAACACCGAGATCCTGGATCACAGCAGTCGAGGTGTAGCCAAAGAGGCCGATGCTAGAAGTATCGGGGCGATAGATGTGTAATCCGTTTATTACATGACCCTGTCCGTTATAAGACCCTGAAAAAGGTACTTGAAGTGTCCAGATCCAATAGCCTATCGGATCCCAACCCCTTCCGCCAAACCAATCTACGGTATCTGAAGCATCGATATCGGCTGTCTGAATGTAATGATACCCCCAACGGTCAGAATCTTCAGCTATCCAGTAGAGGTTTTCCAGTGTTGCTATCTCATAGGGATTTCCGGGGTCACCGTTACCAGCTAACGGTTGCTCTGATTGCGGTATGTACCATTGCCACTGGAAATAGGGATAACCGTCGTTTTCCCCGGAAGTAACATCGGGAGTCCAGACATTTTCAAAATCCCAGTTGACATAAGTATTCGAAGTATGTGGATAGGTCATCTCTTCTGTCGTGCGACCCTGTCCCATAGCACTCGTTGCCTGTCCCGAAGTCTCGGTATCCCAGTAGTTGTCTATATCTGCAACCGTTCCTGAGGTATGTCCTACAAGCCCTCCTATGGGAGCGTTCCCGCTGACAGAACCTCTGGAATAGCTGTACTGAATATCCGAATTATCGCAAAATCCAACCAAACCACCGGCATAATCAATTGAGGAAACGACGTCGCCTCTGCTGTAGCAATTGAAGATAATCGAACTCGCACTTCCTCCAACCAGCCCGCCGACCTTTTCTGCTCCCGTAACACTCACCGCAGAATAGCTGTAAGAGATCGTTGATAACTGATGATAACCCACTAAACCGCCTACCCAGGCATCTGTACCGTTTACACTACCGGTGCTGTAACTATAATAAATACTGGAATTCTGTATATAGGCAGCCAATCCCGCAGTTCCAATAGATCCCGTTATATTGACATTAGTTACTCCGACACCATCTATCTCCGCCTGAGAAGTATAACCAAAGAGGCCAACGGTTACTGTACCGGGACGGTTGATATACAGACCATCAATTGTATAACCTGCACCGACAAAATTACCGGAATAGGGAAGATTATCAGGATGATTTTCATCGAAAAAAATACCTATCGGACTCCAACCCTCACCTCCAAACCAGTTCTCGGTCTCTGAGGCATCGATATCGGCTGTCAGTTTATAATGTCTTGACCAGCGAGCCGCCCGGTCAGGATCGGGGACAACAGTATCACTCGCTGCTATCCAGTAAAGGTTTTCCAGGGTTGCTATCTCGTAGGGATTGCTAGCGGTTCCGTCACCAACTGACGGTTCTATAGCTGTTTGTGCCGTAAGGCCGGCAGTTGCGGTCATTACGATAAAAAGGATTGTGACTAATTTCATGATCTCCTCTACTTTAAGGTTATTGAGTACACACTGATATACTACTTCTGTTCTTATTTCAGGAGTAGCATCTTGTTTACCCTGTCATATTCCGGGGTAATCATTCTGTAGAAATATACCCCCGAGGAGACAGGTTGGCCGAGATCATTCTTACCGTCCCAGACGATAGAATGCTCTCCAGCTTCCTTGAATTCCTTTAACAGTTTAGATATTCTCTCTCCCTTGATGTTGTAGACAGTTAGTTCAACGTTGCCGGGTACGGAAATTCTAAATTTGATCGTCGTCTCAGGATTGAAGGGGTTGGGATAGTTAGTGAGGGTGAGACTCTCGACAACTTCGATGACATCATCTTCCAGAGAGAGAGTAACATCTGTAAGGTAAGGATAGCCGTTATTGATATCATAATCAACATCTTCAGCCCAGATATCATTAAAATCCCAGTCAACAAAAGTAGCAGTACCATAGGGGTAGGTCATCTCATCTGTATTTCGTCCTTCTCCACCAACACTTGACGTCTGCCCGGATGTCTCCATATCCCAGTAGCTGCTAAAAGTGGAACTATCAGATTGAGCCCCTATCAGACCTCCGACCCAACTCTGTCCACTCACACTCCCAGTACTGTAGCTGTCATTGATGATAGAACTAACCTGTATTCCTACCAAGCCTCCGACCTGAGAATTTCCATTGACACTTCCGGTGCTGTAACTGTCACTGATTGTGCAGTTTGATTCTTGAACCCCTACCAGACCACCAATAATTTCAACCCCATTGACACTCCCCGTACTGTTACTCTTGCTTACAGTAGAGTTATTAGATTGATACCCCAGCAGACCGCCGACTCCAGCTTCTCCACTCGCATCGACTGTACTGTAACTATTTGTGATAGTGGAATTCGATTGCATACCAACCAGGCCACCTACGGCAGATTCTGTTCCGGTCACAATTCCCGAACTGTAGCTGTTACTTATGGTAGAACTAAATTGATTACCCGCCAGGCCGCCGACTTGAGAATATCCATTCACACTACCTGTGCTGTAGCTGTCATTGATGGTAGAATTAACCTGCGTTCCTACCAAACCACCGACCTGAGAATCCCCATCCACACTACCCGAGCTGTAACTGTTATTGATCACGGAACCACTTTGCCCTCCTACAAGGCCGCCGACAAATTCTAAATAACCTGTTCCACCTACACTGACACTGCTGTAACTGTCGACTATGTGAGAATTATCAAGTTGCCCTCCTACCAGGCCACCAACATAACCTACATAACCTGTTCCATTTATACTTCCCGTGCTGTAGCAGTTGATTATGGTAGTTGCATGTTGAGCCCCAACCAGGCTACCCACAGTATTGTTTCCGGTTATGTCGATATTGGTCAGACCAAGATTCTCTATTGTAGCTCCCTCCACGTTGCCAAAAAGACCGACACCATCATTATTGGGACGATTTATATAGATAGCGTCAATAGAGTGATTCTCACCATTATAAGATCCGGTAAATGGGCGGTTATCCAATGAAGTTATCCAATATCCTATCGGATTCCAACCCTGCTCTTCAAACCAGTTTATTGTATCGGAAGCATCAATATCGGCTGTCTGGATATAGTGACTCGACCAGCGTGTCTCCTGATCGGGATCGGGTACATAACATTCGCTAGCTGTTATCCAATATAGATTCTCCAATGAGGCTATCTCGTAGGGATTATCTTGCGACCCGTCACCGGCTGAAGGTTCTATAACTGTTTGTGCTGTAAGTCCGATACTCAACATTACCAGCAATAAAATTGCTCCTGAATATTTCATCATATCCTCCATATTTCAGGTTGTAGGTTTGATACTCGGGTATTTACTGAAATTTATCTTGAGAATTACTTATATTCGATAGTAATATGCATGCAATGCAGGATGCAAAAACTTCATCTTAGCCTCTGTCTAATGTATTTAGCATTGGACTTTGATGTACTATAAGTAGAAACGATTTTTTTCATAAAATTGTCAAGGAATGATTGGCATTGAGAGCAAAGCAGGGAGGGATGGGTGACGAAGTGACGGGGTGACGAAGTAACGGGGTGACGAGGTGACGAAGTGACGGGGAGACTGAGAGACTGAGAGAGGGAGAGACGGAGAGACGAAGAGACTGAGAGAGGGTGAGACGGAGTGATAAAAAGTAGTGAGTAGTGAGTGGTGAGTTGTGAGATCCGGAGGAAGCAAAGCAAGCCTGTGGGAGCAAAGCAGGGAGGGATGGGTGACGAGGTGACGGGGTGATGGGGAGACTGAGAGACTGAGAGAGGAAGAGACGGAGTGATAAAAAGTAGTGAGTGGTGAGTTGTGAGTTGTGAGATCCGGAGGGAGCAGAGAAAGAAGTGATGGGGTGACGGGGTAACGAAGTGACGGGGAGACGGAGTGACGGGGTGACGGAGAGACGGGGTGACGAGGTGACGGGGTGATGGGGAGACTGAGAGACTGAGAGAGGGAGAGACGGAGGGATAAAAAGTAGTGAGTAGTGAGTTGTGAGATCCGGAGGAAGCAAAGCAAGCCTGTGGGAGCAGAGAAAGAAGTGACGGGGTGACGGGGTGACGAAGTGACGGGGAGACGGAGAGACTGAGAGAGGGTGAGACGGAGGGATAAAAAGTAGTGAGTAGTGAGTGGTGAGTTGTGAGATCCGGAGGAAGCAAAGCAAGCCAGAGGAGGCAAAGCATGGAGAGGTGGGTGACGAGGTGACGAAGTGACGGGGTGACGGTCGGAACTGCCATTCCTTTTAGGGTGGTGGGTGGGAATAGGTGAATGTGATTCCGTTTGGGGTGGTGGGCGGGAATAGAAGTTCGCTATTCAGCTTAGGGTGGTGGGCGGGAATAGATAAAATCCAGCATTACAATTAACAGCGTGAATAAAACCGTACGAGAAGGGGCTTCGAAGATACTGTCCGACGAGCGAAGCGAGGAGTTTATCGAGAGAAGCCCGTTCGAGAAGGTTTTTAGCTGTTACATTGTACGCTGGAGAGGTTTTCTTTGCTTCTTTCTTTTGCCGGAACAAAAGAAAGAAGGAAGACGAAAGACGCTGTGAGAGCTTTTCTTTGCTTCGTGGGCTGCGCCGAACTCGGAAGCAGCCACGAAGAAGAGTTTTCCTCGGTTCTTTTGCCGGAACAAAAGAAAGAAATTTAAGAAAAAGTTGGAAGAGCTTTTCTTTGCTTCCTGGTTACCTGAAAGAAAATACATTTAAAAAGTCTAAATAAACATTCTTAAAAGAAATAAAGTTGAAATCTTTCCTGCTTGCTCCCCCTCCCTCTGGTATTTCCACCAGACACCAACACACTAATTATGAATTCCGCATATCTCTATCTCCGCTTTTCACCACGAATATCTCTATATTCAGATCAGATTCACTTCTGTAAACTGCATATCTATTAATAGTGATCCTTGCCCGCAGGGTTGCAGCAATGAACCTGTCATCCTTTTCGATCAGCTTGATTGACCTCTTGACTGCAACATCCACGGCGTGACAGATCCTTCTAGCTTCATCGCTTGACATTCTCATTCTTTTCATATAGGGGTTATACACGCATTTCAGATACTGCAGGATGAACTCCCTTTCTCTCTCCAGGCCCTGAAGCAGTGCCGGATCATCACAAGCCCCGTTTCTCAGCAGGGCGATCTTCTCGTTCACACGATTCAGTCGTTTGAAACAGTCATCTACCGTCTTCCTGTCACTGAGTTCTATACCCGCATCTCCCATTGCGATACTGAATCCCTCATTATTCGTCCTGCATGGTGACTGAACATCAAAGAATTCGTAATACTCTTCCAGGTCTATGAGAGAATTCTTCTCTGCTCTCAGCATCACTGTCGGGATCTCTGTGTCTGGATGTTTGATTATCTCGGTAATATACCAGAATCCTTTCGAAAACCTGTACCTCAGCTCCAAACCGTAGCTGGTACTAATCTCCACCTCCTTCCTGCCGGTTACGATTAATTTTATGGTAACCATCTCGCCTCCACGAGTCTTTTAATATGGCCTTCCCGCAATTAAGGACGGCCGGGTTAACGGTCCTGACAGGTTCACCTGCAAACCTGTCATTATGATTAGATAAGTTTCGGCTTGTAATGTTAATCATTCTTACCTCTTCTCATCTGAAGTATTCCTCATAGAATGCTTTTCTCACCTGATTATACCCCACAGTCTGCGACAGTATCCGGTAGTTATTGGTTTCATACCTGATCCTTCCGGCAACGATAGCCGGGCTGATCCCCAGTTTCCGGGCGAATTTCTCCACACTGACGGGCGAGTAATCACCCTTACCCTCTCTATAGAATTTCTGCCACTCTCTATTCGGGATCAGCATATCGCGGGCAAATTCGTTCGCTTCTCGCTCTTCTTGCGTCTCGCAATCCAGTATCTCCAGGTCGTCGAATATTAATCTTCTCTTCTCTCCCAGATGTTTGATGATATGCCCCAGCTCATGGAAGAGCGAGAACCAGAAATGATCTACCCTGTCGTAACGGAGTGTAAGTGCTATGAGTGGAGTATTACTCTCCGGCATCAGCATCGCTGCTCCATCTATATGTGTCTTCTTGAGATGCGGAAGTATGACAAGTCGTATCCCCAGTTCAGCCAGGGTTCTTCCCGAATTTTTCACTCCGTCCGGTTCGCCACTCAGCCGTGCCAGTTCCCGCAGTTTAGCAACAGTCAATCTGCTTCTGTCGTAATCTCCGCTCCTCTTCCTGGCTCCCCGCTCCAGTGCTTTATACTGCCAGATCTTCAGGGCCAGCGGATTGACGGTAGCATTCCTCCGTAACTGCCGGCGAAAATAAGCGCTGTTACCGGTTCCGAAAGTGAAATCGTAAAACCTCTTCTGGGGGAAGATCTCTCTCAGCCACTCATCGTTCACCTCTCTTGCCGGGATGTCATCTTCCCTGATCCATCCCTTTTTCACCAGTTCATTGATTAACGCTCTACTTAACATACCCTTCTGCTTCTTTACCTGCTCCGGTATGTGGTTCAAAAAGATCTTTACAGGAATATCGAGATGCTTGCTCAACAGCCTCATCATCGAGAGAGAGAGATTCCTCTTCCTGCTCAGGATCTCGGAAGCTACGGTCGGGCTGCTCAGCAGTGTTGCCAGGTCCCTCTGCTTCATCCCTTTATCTTCCATCCTGATCTTGATGGCTTCGATCGGATCGGGGTTACCGATCTCGAACCTCTCCTTCTCGTATTTCTCGATCAGCACGGTCAGGACTTCCAGCCTTCTTAAATCGTCACTGCCCAGCTCCGATCCGCTCTCCATCAACTCTCGTTGCTTCGCTAACGCCTGTCGGTATTCTCTCTCATCCTTGATAACCTTCAGCTTGTAGATCATTAAACCTCCCTCTTGCTCTTCTCCGCTTCTACTATCCGCTACACCTCTGCTCTCCAAAGATACCCAGAACAACTACCGCACCGACATCGTAATTGATCAGGCTGTTCAACATGAAACCCTGACTGTTCAGATCGAACCGCCAGTGATTTCTCTTTACCTCCTCAGCTCTCGGGTATATTTCCCTTACATCCTCTGCCCGCTTCCAGGATACTGCCTCCACGACAGACACCCACGTCTCCACCGAACTCTTCAGCTCGGCATGTCTCAATATTTCTTCTTTCAATAGCCCCCTGTTCGTAATTTTCATGAGCCAATCTTTATCCTCCCCATAATTTTGTCAAGCACTTTCATAAAAAATGTATATGAATTTTAAATGAACATATCTCTCATTCCCTATTATTCATTATTCATCGTTCATTATTCATTCCCTCTATATATTGTTGCATCACAAAAAATAGATCAGCGGCAAAAAAAATAAAACTTCCTGCTCTCCTCTGTCAGTTTCGCTCACAATGAGCCCATTACTTCTCTTATCCGGACAGACAGTATCAGGAGATGGTAGTTTAGCAGGACGTATTTTGAAGATTTTTTTCCCGTTATCCTGCTAACTTTCAGTAAACATTCTATGTATCAAAATCTCTCAGCAGAATCTGACCGGGGATCACAAATATAAACAACTGCTATCAAATAACCAGACGCATAGGTATTCCTCTCGAGAAATACCCTGCATAATATGCTACTTCCCGTTATAGCGATCTATATAATACAGACGGTTAACCCTGCACCCTGCAGAAGTATCGGGCTAAAAGTTTACAATTTATAATCTAAAAGGCTTCGCATAAGCATTCAGTTAGTTTTCTCTATTCAGACTTTTCTTCTCTGGCCATTTTTTCGGCTAAAGCCTCTTTTGTGTCGATTTCTTTCTCAACCAGTAAAAACCCGAAGATGAAGTGCATCAATAAGCCAAATCCCCAGCCTGCCAGCGGCCAATAGAACCAGATCACTGTCCCTTTATCAACAAACAGATTGAGAGCGATTAACCCGGCATTAACCAGAATATAGATGACTGCATGAATTATAAAATCACGTTTTGCCTCTTTCTTCTCAATAGAGCGGTAAGCTTTTTGATAATCTTTCACAGAATATTCTCTTTCCATCATAATCTCCTCATAAGATTTTGACAAAGAAATCCACAGTTGACATTACCTGTCAACTAAAGTGTTGTCTGATATCCAATTAAAAGCCGTTGAATCAACTTGAATACAAACGCCATCTTATTTTTCTTCTTTATAGGTTGAGTCTTAATACTAATCATTCTTGAATGCAGTTCAAAGAAATCGATGAATACTACGGTCAAATATATCCACCTGTACGGAGTTTTTGAGCCACCCCTTTCGCTCGACAGAGCCACCTTGCCATTTTCGAGTCAATTGACTCCATGGGTTTATGCACCATTGCGGAGTAAATAAATCATAGAGGTCAATATCATGACCAATTATCGAGAAATTCTTCGCTTGAATAGTTTAGGAGTAAGTTGGTGAGGCATAGCTTCTAGTTCATCATATTCCCGAAACACTGTATCGAAGGTCCTGCAAAGAGAAATCGAATTGAGTCTTGAATGGCCATTACTGGAGGGTTTTCTAACCAGAAGATCGGTCAAGAAAACATAGAAGATGCCATCCTTGCCGAATCATACACGACTCGTATCATATATTTCGATGGTAAATGTCAATAAGAGAACGTAATAGTCTGAACAAGGATAATGATAATAACAAACTCAAGAGAGAGTAAAGACTGACCGCTGGTGGCTGCTGCTACGTTCTGCCTACGGCCTCACTACGCAGCAGCCATCTCGAATGTGATCGTTAATAGCATATCCTATCAGTGTTCTATGTTTAAAATGTGATATAAGAGTTAAGTAGCTCTCGTATCCGAAATGGGTGACTTAAATTTCGCGTTGAAGTGGCTCTCTTGGAGCGTACACTATGCTCTCTCGATGCGAGATATTCACTACCAGCTAAAAGAATTCTCATTCAATATGAGGGTACCTATCTATGTTCTTCCGATAAATTTCCCAACATGATACATCCTATTAATAACTTTTACTATTTTGACTTCCAACAAAAAATCTGATACACTCCGGTGTTCAAAACCACCTGGTTCACCATCTGTAACAAAGAAACATAGAGATTTATTCGGTATCTTTGTTATGAGATCGGGTAAAAGTATAGAATCCCATTGCTGACCTGATCCTCCTTCACCCCAACTATCTCCACGGTGAAAGTAGAAACACAACTCTGCATCTCGTTCAAGAAAATCTGTGTTGTCATTATGTATCCAGTTTAATCTCCTTGTGATTCCATCTATTTCAAAATCACAGAAATGATTACTCTCATCTTCTTTCCAGTAAATAGCTTTACTTGGGGAGCTAACTCCTTTTATAGCTTCAATTATTTTGTTAATGTTTGGTAGTTGTTTGGGAGTGCATCTTTCATAAAAATAGAAGTTCCTACAATAGGGTAGGCCAAGAATCAGCGGAGTAATAAAATCTCTACCAGCACTAGGATAAAAAAGTGAAGACCTATCTGAAAGATTACTATCTTTCGAATAAGAAAACATATCGCTAAACATTTTAATAAGATGTTCATCTTGGTTTTTCATGAACTTTAAAATTGTCACTTGAACCTCAAATTACTTATCTAAAAGGATATGAATCATTCATTGGGATTAATTATTTAAGCCATTCGAACGTCGTATCATACTGTTTGGTTGTATTTTCACTGATAGTTAAGAAGAAAAGCTCATTGACTCCATGTATAAGAACATAGTATATATTGATTCTTTTTTTCTGATTATATTGATTGATCTCAGCAAGTGACTTAGAGCCATGAAAAATATTACATCTTACTTTATATACAAAGCTAACGCACTCAATCAATTGTTTGAATATCAAATCGATATCCTTGTCTTCTATTTTGCTCGTCTCCTTTGTCAGAATACGGTGTAAGTTCCTTATAATGCTAAAAAATTTCTTACCCTCTTCATGATTAATTCTCTGTCCTTGTGAAGTCTTTGTCCAATCTCCTGAAACCTCTTTAACTGATCTTAGTTTTCTAAATGCCTGTGATAAAATATTGGGATTTTTCCCACTATGCTTAATAAGACAATCTAGTAAGTAGTTTTGCTGCTTTCTCTCTCCAATGCTTTTATTGGGAGAATTATTGATCGTAGTACTTTCTTTTTTTTCAACATAATCGTGATCATTATGATAGATTAATCTCTTGTTATCCAATGTTTTTTCCCAATTAACTTGATAGATGCTATTGAAAATAAAGAACTCAAAAACAAACGGAGTAAGTGGCATCATGGAAACCTCGGTGTCATTATTAGGATACTTCGCATAATACCTGTATCTCGAGTTATCACAGTGCAAATGGTATAACATTCTTACATATTCGTATGCTTCTCCACTTAATCTATACCTCAAATCATTATTCTCCATTGGAATCCCCTTTATTTCTATAATAGATTAAAACTAATTGCTATATTCTACGTTATTCGACAAGTGCCTTCAGCAGAGCATCTTGGGCATCTGAGTAGAACTGAATATCAATCTTGGTTGCCATTTCATCAGATAAATCTATTAGCTGCTTTCTAGTTGTAACTGGTATCAAAAGTTTTGATGCCCCTTTTTCTATAGCGATCTCAACTATGCTAACAGGATTATGAACTGGTTCTATGGAGCCACCTAGATTGATCTCTCCAACAACAATAATCCCTCCTCTGATGCTCTTTTTCAATAGCGCTGAACATAGAGCTATCAAAGCAGCTACTCCAAGTTTAGCTCCCGACTTCGCTGTATCAAAAGCCCTTAATTGAACTGTGAACTCATGCTGACGAGGTTCTTTATCCCCTACTAAATTAGCTGCTCTGGAATACAGATTCTGTTCTGCATAGCTAACACTTTCCTTAAACGGCTGTGGAACCGGTTTATTAAGAATCTTTACCCCTGAACCTGCACCTTCATTGATTTCTATACGATACAGACCTATATTCTCGTTCATACTTCCAGGACTAATAGTCCAAATTTGTCCCGGTTCAAGAGGATCCCCTCCGATACTGTTCTCGCTGTACAATTCAGGTGTTGAAACGAATTTTTCAACCCCTTCAGTTCCTAATACATAGCTAAAGTGAGTATTTCGAAATTCAGCTGATCCAATTCTTTTTTGCTGCTCTTTTACTCTTCTTCTTGTTTCTAAAGCTAATCTAACTGCCCATTCGAGATCATCATCATCTACTTCCATCTGAGGATCAGGATAAAGTAGTTTTAATAGGGCACTAATTGTTTTATTTACGGCATTAGTATCCCTTCCTGATAGGGCTCCACCGAAAAAAACTTTGTTCTGTAATAAATTAACTCGGCTTTGCAATCTTAGTTGAGACCAACATTCGGATAGAAAATCACTAACCAAACCAAAATGATCAGTTAGCAATTCTTTGCTTATTTTGGGAATATCCCAACCCGGGAGGTAAGCATGGATCCTATCCATAAAAGCTGTATCATCTCTCATTTCAGGAGGAAGTGGTCCAAGCAAATGTCCTATTCGTTGTTGATGCTCAACATCAACTTCAAAATTTCCGACCATTACGATGCTACCATCAGCTCTAATGCTCTCTTTTCCTCTGCTGAACTCACCTGATTCCATATATCCTTTCATGATGTTAACACCATCTTTTTGATCAAAAGTAATCCCAGAGATTTCATCGAAACAAATTACATCATATTGGCAAACTAATCCTCTTTGACCAGAGGCATTATTGACAAACATCTGAGCAACTGTTGCTTTACCGCCTGATATAAGATGGGCATATGGTGATACTTGTTGAAATAGATGACTTTTACCTGTTCCACGAGGTCCCAACTCAACGATATTGTAGTTTCGTTCAACAAATGGTGACATACGTAAAAGAAGGGCGTTTTTTTGTCGTTCATTTAGAGAACTTGGTTCAAGTCCAATAGATCTAAAAAGCAGTACCTTCCATTCTTCGGTTGTCATACTTCTACGAGCCTGAGATAAATGATTTAAAACTTCCCTGCTACTCATCTGTATTTCTCTGATTGATTCGATTCCAAAAGGACGACCATTCTTCTCTTGTGCGATAACTGCATCATAAACTAAAGTTATCTCTGCAAAAAAACCACCTGTGAGCATTCTTTCATGACGACTAACTAGCTCTGCATCTATCCGGGCATCTTTCAGTCTTAAACTTGGCAAAGTTGCCAGATAAGAATCTGTTTTTGCATCGAGTCGAGCAGTTATTAGGTCAATAATTTTCACTGAACCCTTTTCTCTCGCTCGTGATTTAAATAACTCCTCATCACCTGCTTTTACTGTCCTGTCCTTAAGTTGCCGGGCAACTATTTCTAAACCTTCTTTGATTTCATCAGGATCAATACTAGCACAGTATCTGCCCAAAAGAAACTCAACAACATAAGTAGGAACAGGAAACTGTCTGCTAAAACTACGAACCAGATCTTTTCTAACTAAATAACCCTCTAAAAATGATGCCGCTCTTTTATCAATATCATCAAGTTGAATCATTCGATCCTCCACCAATTATTGTTGATATTTGCTTAACAACCTTACCATCATTTCGATTTAATAACACTATATATACTATCTCACCTTCCAAAGATTCATCTTCAACTACCACAGAAGCAGTTCCATTCTCTTTGACATCTTTAACTTTCAATGCAACACTTGATAAAGAGTCTGCAGGAGATGTTCTTAAATCTAACAGCAACTCTCTTACATCCCCTTCTATCTCTATTGAACATCTTAATCCACTCCATTTTATATCTGGGATAGTTATGCGATCGTGTTTAGAAGTATCCGTATGCTTTTCAATATCAATATCTAATAGCAAACATTCCTGGATGCTTAGCCCTCCGTGAGTGAACTCCTCCCCTTGACGATAACAACTAATTCCATCAGCTATTGCTATCTGCTGATTTTCATCCCAATACCAAGAGAAAACATTTTCAGAAGTAGAGACTCCTTCCTTGATAGTAGCAAAACGTGCCCATTTACTCACAGCAAGGTGAGAAGACAAGTCTGTCTTGGGAAGGCCTCCCGGAAACAACAACCAGCCATGATCAGTTAATATCTTTACGCTTCGCCAACCTATATCGAATAATGACTTAACTAAGCTCATTATTTCACTTAAAACATTATCGATATATTTACAAAGTTTCCATCCCTGTGAGTGTCCAAGTTTATCAAGATTCCCTAATTCTATCCATAATCTCTTATCAACTATATCTTCATTTCTAACGGGAAATGGGATTGAATCATTTTGATTTAATAAGATCCAATTTCCTGTTTCCAATGCTTTTTTAAAACTGTGAGAGGAAATAACCTCGAATTGTGTCGAATCCTTCTGTATGTTAAGTGAATCACACAAGATACTCATAAGAATCATTGGTTTACAAGTACCGGTAATTGTTGGTAAGCTAGCCCAACGGATATTTTCTTTTATCTGATAATTTTTTTCTCTCAGAAGCATTGTTAAGTATTTTGAGATATCGAAACGAAGACCGTCAACAAAGAGTATAACCTCACTATCTACAAAATGAGGCATTTCCTGAACAGGTGTCTTCTCTCTTTGAAGATACCTTGCTGAATTTTCTATCCAGGGTATATATATGTTTTTTAAAATATCTTTGATAAGATTGAGATCATCGCTTGATTTTACTTGTTCCAGCAGTTTTACAAAAGCCAAATCAGCCTTCCAGCCATTATCGGAATACCATTCTTGAATTTCTTCTAATGTACCGGCATCAAGAGCACGGGATGTATTTACCACAATATCTGCTAAATATTTTAGAATTTGAGCATTTTTTGTCAGTCCGAGTTCTTTCCATACTAATTCTAGCCTTCTTCTATGTTGTTTTTCAAGCTCAGTTATTTTACTCCTTACTTCATTAGCGTCCATTTCTGATACTGCAACAAGATCATTACGGAGCTTTTTCTCCATATCCTCATTCCATTGCGGATAACGATCAAATTCTCCATTGTTTTCCAACCAGAAAATTGTATCGTTTGGTACCTGCAACCTGAGAATCTGTTTGGGGATATTAGGATATTTATTCGGGGCTTCACAGTATCGCTCCCATACTTTTTGCCATTGTGTTTTATATACAGCTTTGGGAGGTTTGGATACAATGTAGCTTAAACCACTTAAAACACCTTCTTTAGAAGGATCATAACCGAACTTTGATTTGCAGATGCTGTTAAAAGCCTTTAATTCTTCCTCACTAAGAGAATTTTCAAATTCTTCATTGTGATCTAACCATTTCAATACATCTCGTATAGGATCTCCACCGGTAAGAACTGAGTTGAAAAAGTCTTTATCCAGTTTCTTTCCCTTTAAACTATAAATATTTTCTTGTAGGAGAGCCAATAGTGCATTTGTTATCGCTTTTTTAGTTTCATTGTCTTGAGCCACTTCAAGCCCTAAGCCGCCTTTATCAGAGACTAAAAAGGCAAGAATAGTCCAGTCTTTACCATTATGCTGAGACCAGATCGAACCTCTGAATTGTATCTCAACTAATGGTTTTATATCATCGGGGCAACTGTCAAGTGCTCTTAAATCCTGTTTGCTAACTCCTGGTAGATATAGTATTGGTACTTTATCACCTGGTAAATTATAAGATTCTGTCTTTCCGGCAATGACACAACGTAACCAGATGGCAGGTCCGGTTTTATTCTCTGGATTGTATGTTCCCAGCACCAATAATTCCGGCAGTTCTTGCTGTAATATCGGTATAGCTTTCTCCCATTGTCTTTCTTTATCAGTCCATAAGATAACACGAGTATTCAAACTCCTCTTATGAGAGGTTAGTAGTTGAATTAGTTGCTCTTTCAAAGTGTTCACTAAATACCCCTTAGCGCAGAACCATAATTAAAATAACTATTACGATAATAAGTATATTTATAATAGTCATTATAAATGGTATCTTAATAGAAGAAGCAGTCTCCTTAACTTTGTTAAAAACCGTTTGATGATATTCTTTTATCTCGGATAGTAAATCACTTAGCACTTCAGCTATGACAGCAAAATTATTTTCATCTTCTGTCTTTTGAACATCTACCCCTGCTTGGTCAAATAAGCTTTCGTACTCATCGTCACTAAGCATGATCATTTCATCTTGGAAAAAATACTCAAAACGTGTATGAGGGAAAGAAGAATAAAAGACAAGACATTGAGCGATTTGAATTTTCTCTTCTGTTTTTAGTTTTTCTGTTAATAAAGTCTTATCAAGCTTTGCTATAGCAAACAACTGATTTATCGTATCGTTATTATAGTACCTGAAGTTCCTAGCATTCATAGCTTGCAAACTTTCAATTGAAGTTGCTAATTCTTCTCTATGATTACAGAAAACATATATAAAATTGCTTAGTTCTTTGACTTCTATGCTGATCAAGCTTTCAGGAAATTTAAGGGAATGCCCAGAGTTGTAGATATGATCTCTTATTCTTTCTATTGCTGATATAGGATTTGCTGCAAAGCTCTTGATATTCAATTCTTGCTCATAATTGTATGAGAGATTCGGATTGTTTCTAAGTGAAATAGAAAACCAATCAACAAGATAAGCAATCAATTCGTTTATCTCTTCTTCATTCAGTTGATAATTGAATCTCAACAGAATCTCTTCAAAAATGCTTTTCATACAAGAGTAATTCCAGTCCAGCATAATAGCCGTATTAAAAACTCTTTTCAGCTCCGAGATGATAGCTGTTGTATTGATGATAAGATCAGTATTCTTGATAGACTGCTTAGAACCAATAGAAATTGGTTCTGTTTCCTTTAATCCAGAAGAATTCCCCATCAATTTAACAGGACTCTGTAGGTCAGCATGATATACAATTGCTTCTCCCGTTTTTAAATGTATCAAACCCTTCTTCTGCTTATGATCCAAACCGATAGCATCCCCCATAGCATTTCGGTCATCTAAGGCAAACAATCGGTGGACTATCTTCAGGTTCGTGTTTTTTATTACGTCAGGACTCAGTTTAGTCGGAATCTGGTCTGCTATTATTATCCCTTCTCCATAGACCCTTATCTCAGAGAGTATATTATTAAAGGTTTCGATTGCCTTTCCTTTCATATCCGCTATTTCACTATTAGCAGACTGTTGTACGTTTTCAAGGAGCCGGTGAGCTTCTTCGATAACTAATAAGTGTTTGAGTATCCCCTTTTCTTCAATACCTTTAGCAATATAATATTCGTAAAGACATACCAAGAGTAAGCCCATAATAAATACTTTCTCTTGAGAATCCCCTATTCGTTCTAACTCAATTAACGTAGGTAAACTTATCAACTGAGACATCGGGGTACTGCGATTTGTATTTAGTACACTACCTTTAGCTCCACTTTTTAAACTACCAATACGAACTTTTAGTGCTGCTGTTAAATCGTTTTGTAAATCTTTTGAATAACCCTGTTTCTTTACAATCAGGTCTATAGCACTATACAAGTCGTCCAGAGTTGGAAATAACCTATTAGTTTCTTTGTGCTTGTCCCAGTATATATTTTGACCTGATTTGAAATCCCATCCGTACCACTGATAAATGTAATAAAATGCTGTTTCAAGAACGTATGGCATAGGTCCGTACATGGGAAATGCAGCAATGAATATGGACTTTAATAGGTCTAAGTGGGTTTGAAGATGTATACCCCTGTCATTGTGCTGTGAATGAGGGAACTCGAACGGGTTTATTCTAAAAGAGTTTTCGGATTCAATCCCCAATATATACCTTCTTAGTCCATCAACGGCAAGAGTTTTATATTCAGTTTTAGCTGGTTCTAACACCAAAAAAGGTATCTTGTTATCATAAGCACTGTATAGTAGTGATTTGATTGAAGTCGTTTTACCGCTTCCTGTAACACCTGTAACTAAAGTATGTTTGATAAGATCATTAAAAGATACTTCTACTGACAGTTTTGTTTGATAGTTTTTATGCAGGAGACCTAAAGAATGAGAGAGTGATTTTTCGTCCACTGTATCACTAATATCTTTTATCGTACCATAGTCATATTCATCAAGATAAGCAATACCTGGAATTTTTGTATTTGGAAGAGCTATTGTAGAAGCAATGAAACTGGCAGGTACAAATTGTGTTATAATAAAATTACTTTTAAATAGGTAATCATCGATTTGTTTCTTATCTTTATTTTTTACGATTTCATTTTTAATGTCATCATAACTTTTTTCATCGAAGAGGTAATCAAATCTATAGACATTTTTATATTGTGTTCTCTTTTTTATCGTTGATCTAATATTTGCAATTAAATCGTAATTTCCGGCATAAATAGTAAGCTCAGGGAACAGACAAATAGCTGAATTGATGTGAAATTGGTAGTATAATTCGCTGAGATAATTGAAGTACATCTCAGAATAGATATTTACTTTCTTGTTACCTCTAATTAGAATATGAATTGGAGCAGATGTTCCTTCTTTATCTTTCGAAAATGAGCATAGCTTGTCCGCAAGATCTGTTAGTGTACTATTGAGATTTTCGTTATCTTTATCAACTCGAAAACCATAACATATTCTAAAATTAACATCTTTTTGAAGCCTTACCACCTCATCAATTAAATTTAGCGATGATTCATCAGATGTAGCTACGTGACAAGATCCATGCAGTTTTGCTGTAATATCTGATTTAAATTTTGGTATATGTTCTTTCTCCCATTTGGATCTGCCTATCAGTATGTTATCAGATAGTACTTCATCGCTGTTAATCCCAAAATAATAAGAGATCTGATGGTCAGTATAATCAGCTACTATTTGAACATCCATAGGAGAAAAAAGGTTAAACATATAGTCTATTAGCTCTTTAATCTCAACAACCCCATAGTTCAACTTATATTCTATATCTTGCCTACCATTATAGGATTTGAATTTCTGATATTTTTCGCTAGGTAGAGTAACTTCTTTTAATTTAAAGTATTGCATCTTCCTCCTCCTCGCTAAGCATCCAAAAGAATATGTATTCATTTCCCTTTGTATCCTTCAGAAGATCCTGATAGAGCTTCATTAAGTCTTTACCTATTATTTTTGTATTATCCTTTATAAACTTCTCAAAATCATCTCTCGGCATTAACAAGTTGGAGAGCTTGTACTGAAGAATCTGATCTTTAACATTATCTTCCAGGAATGATAGCTTCATCTTTCTGATTTGAGTATCTTTCCTTAATTTTAAGATACGATTCAATATCTGCTTTTTTAATTTCGCTGTTACCCGGACTGCTTTGAATCTCTGTTTCTCATTACCTTCAAAAACTTTATGAGAAGCTTCTTCGAATTGAGTAAATAAATTCCTAAGTTCGTTATCTGAATTACAAAAATATATTATAGCCATGATTTTCCTCCTACAAACAGCTTATTATATTAGTAAGCTGTTGCTCTAAAGTTGGGTGAGTCAAAATAACTCCGATTTCACTCTGATCTACTAGTTCTAGGAACTTTGAAAAAACATCTGGTGTTTCTGATATTGTCTCTAACATCGATTGACTGATGCCAATAAAACCTCTTCCTGCTTCTTCTTTTGCTGCTAAACCTTGATTGATAACGTGTCCAACATTATTCTTTAATTCATATAAACCATTTTTTACTTCAATGCCTATTGATTCTCCTGCATTAATCAACTCTGAAACGGTTTTTATCACACCATCCTTTAACGTAATGAGTTTTATTGGCATATCTTTACTCAACTCTCCGACAAAATCTACAAAAAATTTGCCATTCTCAGTTACGCATCCAACATGTTGTGTAAAATTTCCAAAACTTTCCAAAAATTTGCCAACGTGGTATTCTCCCATTTGCCCTAATAAATTAGAATCGGTTAATAATCGATTTAAGAAAGAAGTTCTTGTTTCAGGGATAGATTTTGCTATCTCTAACGATTTAAACAAAAAATCGTGATTGGTTATATCTTTGATTGTTGGATTACGGTAAACCTCTTTCATTTTTTGAAACTCTGTAATCTTTGCCATTTCAACTGCTTCTTTGATTATCTCATTGACTTTCAAAGACTCTCTAACAGCCAAGGCTGCCTTCTCTGCAGCCTCTTTTACAATAGTTATTGCAGTAGTTATTGGTTCAACCATTGTACCTCCTTTTCATACGGCAAAACAAAGATTTATAATCCTCACTTCTACCCGTGAACTACGGTCTCTATGTATAAAATCCAAATATCTATATCATAAATCATGACGAAAAATCTCTCCATTGACGAATTTTTTTAACTCGGCTTTTATAAATCTATCTCTCTTTATAATAGACTCTATAGTTTTTAAAATCGAATCTAACGTTGGTTCTGTTAAGCTATCAGTTAATCCAAGAGATTCTTGCCAATGATCTCTAAAATCATCATCTTCATTGAACTTGTCTATGTCGCTTAAGAATGACCACATGGACTTTTTGCCTTTTGATATGTTAAAGTTTTTTTCTAACAAGCAACAATTACCCAACGAGTTGATCAATTCACCCTTAAGATATTCAACTATATTCTCAATATCTATACTAATGTTGTAGTTTCTCAACAATTCAATGATTTTACTCTTGATGTTATCATCTAAGCCTGTTATTATTTCTTCAGTCCATTTTTGATGCGATACTATATGGTCTACTTCTATCTTAACTCGTTTCCTTGTAGTATCTCTCAAAGTGATTTTTGATGATTCATATCTGTCATTATCGAGCCTATGCCAGATCCAGAGCAAGGATTTATATCTATGCACTCTTTCCCTTTTTAACTCTCCAGTATCTTCTATTTCGTGCAAAGCTTTTGTTTTTACATTTACACGGTCTTCGTCTAATAACTTCTCAGAGGTATATTTAAAACTGCTTATGATATCATTTCTTTCAGACAGGTTATTGATAGTAGAGGCAAAATCATAAATTATTTTTGCAAATACGGGAAAGTTCTTTATATCACCCCATATCTTTGACCATTCTGTGGTATATATCCAACGATCAATAAAAGAATTGAATACTTCATCTGCTTGTCTTTTAATATTGTCTCTTTGTACCTCATTTAAATTTGGTCCAGGAGATTTTTTGTGATAGACATTATAAAGAGCAATAGCAACAATAATAGCATTGAATGATCCAATATTTTCATCAATATTTCGTTTCTCAATAAGATCTACTACTTTTTCTACGCATTCTTTTATCCTCAAACAATCTGAAGCAACTGCTTCTGCCATTGGTCTAATTATTTCCCCCTTTAACAAATCCTTCGAATCTAACAACTCTCCACGTCTATCCACGTTGGTCGAAGCCCATAAAAACGAAATCATCCTTACAACATCATTTACCTCAACCTTATCAGTTATGGATTTAAGTTTTTCCATCAATTCTCGAATGAATCCGCCTGCACTTACACTATTATTGATCCACCCAACTTTTAGCCAAGCTAAGGTAATGTCCTCTTTGCTGAGAGTTCTTCCTGCAGCATTCAACCTTGTAAATACATTAACGATTGCATCAAAGTATTCATCTTTTGTGCATCTATGTTCTACAAGCCTTGATATCTGAAGTATTTTTACTTCCGTATTGTATTTAACATCTTCAATTATGTGTAAAAATTCCGCTAATGAGTTTTTTAATTGATCAGCATTGTCCAAAGGAAAAGCATATTCAGTCAAAAGATCATTAAGAAGTTCTCTATAATTGCTTTCTGTGCTTCCAGGTTCTGCAAGATTCCATAATCTGCTTAGTCTAATGAATCGTCCAGGGTTTTCAGTTAATACTTCTAAAGGATAATGATCTCGATTACTTGAAGTATGATTTCTATCAATGATAACCCAATCAAGAAACTTATTAATCTCAATATTTGAAACTCTAGAATTTTTATCACAATACTCTTTTTGAAACGCATCGCAATCAAGAAAAAGCGAAGCTTCAGACCAGTTGACACTCTTTCTTCCTCTCCGTTCTTTATTCTTATAAGCATTCCAGTCAGAATCAAACAACTTGAAACCCCAATTGTCTCCACACAATGCTAGTAAAAAACTTTGAATTCTTTGTTGTCCATCAAGAATCATGTAATAATTTGCCGGCCGTGCTTGCATATTAACCATTGTCCCATTGTTTTGATCAGTTCTGTCAACAATAGTCCAAAATGAGCGTGGTGGTATTCCCTCATCGCTGTCGTTTATTTCATGATTTACTTCCCAGACAAGAAAAGCACCAAAAGGCCAACCTCTAAATAGAGAATCGATAAGCAAAATGACTTGTTCCGGATTCCAAATGTATGGTCGTTGCAAGTCGGGAATAACATAAATAGCGTTATTTGAACTATTTGATAGAATCTCAACTAATGGTTTTGCTAATGAGCTGTACAGTATTGCCATTATTAACCTCCATTTACTGAACTTTAGTTCTTATCTAAATATTTTTTAACTTTTTATCGAGTTTAATATGCCTATCATTTATCCTAAGACCTTTATCAATTCGGTACCAAGGAGCAGAAGGGACATCTTTCCCCCGGTCTTTATTCCAATTAATGTTTAGTTGAGGTTTTTTATAATGACGTAACACTTTGGCAATAACGAAAGGGCGGATATTCATTCTCACGCCGTCATTAAGGTCGGGATTCCAGCCAATAGGCTGCTTTTCCAGAGGCTTCCAGCGTACGAAGATATCATAAGGTGCTTCTCCTTCCAAAATGAGTTCCAATCTTTGCTTGAGATTTTCTGCTGCTGCAAGCTTTTCCTGCGACCCTTCAATGCCGTTTTCAATACCGTACTTCAGCTTTGTGATCCAGTCTCCTAGATAACTATAGATAAGTGTTTCCAGTTTTTTATAATCTAACTTATGATAGTAAACAAGAACCGAAAAGCCATCGTTCAATCCGTCCCAAATCTGCCAGATAAAAGGACGATGTTTAAATAATTTACAATGCTGAACAAAGAACTTGTCTCGTAACCAGCTTTCCAGCGATTTGTTAGAATGATCGGAATTATTTAAGAGCTCTGTCAATACATCGTTTGACCACTCCTCACCATAAGCAGCAGCTAATAAATTGATCAATCTATCCGTAGCTTGTGCTTCGCCTCTCACGGAAGGGATGCAGACAATACCATCCTCATCAGCAAAGGGTATCAGCTCTGCAGTTTTTTGCACCCAATACCTGGATTCCTCTGAAAGCTCCATATCATTGTCTTTCTCTGCAGGCCATTGATATCCTAAAAGACGAGCTATCGCTATCTGTAAAACCGTATAATCAGTTCTTGTTCTGCCAATCTCAAGCTTCTTAGTATCCTCACTCCAGATAACACTTCCACAGGGGTGCCCATGAAAGATCCACTGATTTGGGTCTACGGAATATGGCTTGGGAAGACCGTTGGGGTACTTTTCTTCTGCAACTTTCTGCCAATGTTCCAGATCAAAAGGTACTTTGACTAAAGTAGCATTTGTTACATTCAATTTTTGATCAATTTGCCGAACTAGTTTGTTGAACATCGGAGACTTACAGAAGCACCAGAGAGCAGCCAAATGCTTATACTGCTTCGAAACTATTGCACATGTATTGTTATCAAAAATACCACCTAAATAAAAACACACAGGAAGATGATTCATCGGAGCTACGATTATTCCTTGCTTGCTCCATGCTTGTTTACCTTGAATCCTAGCGTTTGGATTGTTTTCATGATTCTTGCCATTATTTTCCCATAGAGAGATATCTGACAATCCTGAGTAATGATTTGAACAAGAGACTGAACCTTGTACTGTTCTCCATATTGATGATATTTTGTCTAATTCCCAAAATCCTCTTTTAAATGCTTCCCATCCTCCAACATGTAGTCCTATGTACGAGTTAGCAACCTCCTCTAATAATGAAACATTTGAGAAGTTCTTTTCTATAATAATCCTTGCATCCGGATTCTCCAATTGCTTAGCCTGTTCTACTATCTTTAGCTCTGAATCGATTAGTTCTACTGCCTTATTGTGCGGAGATTTAAACTCAGAGACGTCCAAACCAGAGAGGTAATTGGAAGAGCTTTCATCTCTAAGTGTGGAATCTTGACCACGGCTGATCACGAGCAGTATTGCTTTTACTACCTCCCCACTAATAGTTTCAAAAGCACCAGATCCTAGCCTAGCGATCAAATGCCAAGTATCATTTAATAAAAGTTTTTCTCTAAACTTCCTATAAGTAGTGAGAAATAGCCAGTTTTGAGGAAGAACGATACTAGATGTTCCTCCTTCTTTATTTAGCTGTAAGCAACGATCCAGAAAGACAGTTGCCATGTCACTTTTTGCAGCAGAAAAATAATTCTCACTGTATTTTTTTAGAGTACTATTCTGTTTACCACGTGCCAGATATGGAACATTAGTGATTATTAGATCATACTCATTCATCAGGATTGTTGTAGCGTCAAGTAACCCCTTAGCAGCCAATCCTGCTTCCTGCTGTTCATCAGGTCTAACTTTACTTAGAAGCCGGTCAAAAGCATATTCAGGAAAGGTAGTTTTTAGGAACTCACTAAATTTGTCAGCTTTGGGATTTAAAAGCGAGCCCAGCAATGGAGCATCTTGATAAAAATCGTAGAGCCAATTCAGAGCTTGTCGCAAAGCGTTATTACCATTCGCGAGGGAAGTCCACTCTTCTTTAGCCTGACCAACAGACAGCCCGCAACAGGCAATGTTCATTTGTGGCAATCTTCTATAACCACATGAATTGGGATAAGTCCAGGCAGCTAAAGCTAAGGCAAAAACTGCTATTTCTACACAGCGCTTTTCTATCTCCAGGCCAAAGAGGTTTTCTTTGATGACTCTGTCAGCAGCTTCCTGTACCGGGATATTTTCCAGCTTCACTCTCATCGGTACAAGCATCAGGAAGGTGGAAACGAGAAAATGTCCTGAACCACAGCAGGGATCAAGTATTCGTAACTTATCAATATTCTGTTCCCATTTTTCAAACCAACCTGCGGCAGGTTGCCATTTATTACTCTTATTTTGAATGAATCTTAAATATGTAAGAGGTACTCCAGGGATTGATGCTTTCTCTCTTAACTCTTTTTCTGACTTAGCATTTGAGAGATCATCTTCATTTAAAACTTTTTTAGTCCACCAAGCACCGAGCGAATTATCCAATAAAAAGTGAACCATATATGATTCTGTAAATAATTGCGTAAGAGCTGGTATTTCTCTGGCACCGATCTTGACTTCTGATCGATTAACCTCTTCCTTTTTCTTTGACTGCCAAAACTGATATACCCAACCAAGAGAATCTGAAGCCTGAAATATTTCGGGATCAAATTCCTTAAGTATTTTTTCTAATTTCTGCTGGAATTCGTTTGGTATTTTCAACTCAAAAACAAGAGAATCAGGTCGAAAAATCTGTGGTAACATTTTGGCAGCATAGCGAGAAGCTAGTTCCCATCCGTTATTGGCTCCTTTTTCTTTCGCAAGCTCTTCACATTCTTCCAAGCTTAGAGAAATTGGAGTATGGGGATCATCGTCCATAAGTAAATGATTTTCTGCTAAGAAACGGGCAAAAAGCATCCGATGCCAGTGTTCATAAGCAACTTCCTCGGTCAACAGAACAATTGTTTGGGTTTTATCAGCTTCATTGCGAATATCTCCCAATTGACGACCATGAGTTCTGAGCCTTCTGCGTAAATCTTTTTCATCATCATTAAGGTATGAATAAGGAGCTGAATTGCCAACTCCCAACTGTTCTAAAGACACTTTAGCACCAGCTTCGGCAATATCCCTGGCTTCTTTAATTATATTTTCCAATCTGTTTCTCAAATTCTTCTCTAACTGAGGCATATCAAATCCTTACTTTATTGTCACTGGCCCTTTCTCTATAGCTTGTTTCAAAATCGTCTTGATTTCATTTAACCAATCATCTATGTCATCGGTTGACTTAAGAGTCTTTTTCGGTAAACTTATAACCTGAGACTTTGGTTCTAATATCTTCGCAGCTTCAGAACGAACCGAATCGAATTTTGCTGATAGAGCTGTAATACGATCCTTCAGGGCTGTGATTGAAACATTCTCCAAAGTATCTAAGATACTTTTAGTTGTTTGAACGCTGATATTTAAGTTTGATGCATCAAATAATTGATAAGAAGATAGTAACTCTTCTTGTTGCTCAGCTTCAAGTTGCTGCCAGTAGTGATCTTTTGATAGATCTTCTAATTCTCGAGCATAGATTAACTCATATTCTTCTTTTAAGTTGTTAAGTTCATTCCTGAGGGCTTGACTAAGATTCTTTAAGATTTGAGAAACTTGATCATGGTCTTCGAGTAGTGTCCTTTTCTGTTCTATATGTTGAATTTGGGACGCAGCAATATCTTTATCAGGAATTCCTTCGGAGTATTTGAGTAATTTGTTCAAATCCTGCCATTCTGGAAAGAACTTAGCAATCTTTTCTGCTTGCTGTTTCCAAGAATCTATTTTTTTTGTTAAATCCTCTGCTGCATTGTATATCATAATAAGTCTTTCATTTCCACTAACCAGTCTAATTTCATCAATTTGGGAGGTATCAGGGTTTGGTGGAAGGGGAGGGTCGCCTCCAGCTTTTTCAGCCAGATCAAATAATCTATCTATAAAGAGGTTTGAGTTCTGTAGCTCTTCACCAGATTTAGTTGATATATCAAGTTTCTGAAACAACTTGCGTATCTTTATCTTTTGTTCAGCCGTTACTACAGCTGATTCTGTCCTGATATTTATTTTTCCTAATGTTTTTCTATCAATATTTTTAGGATCAAGGACCTGATTACGGTCATCTAAGGCTTTAATCATACCATGTATTAACATCGTTTGAATTGCTCCGTCCACAGCATCTCTTGACCAACCATAAGGAGGGTTGTCGAAATGTTTTCGTATCTCATCACCTCTTTTCCCATTTCCGATAAAGGAAAGAACAGTTTTACAAACAGGATTACTTGGAGGATCTCCTTCGAAACCGATAGATTTTAAAGCATCCGGAGCTCCCTGTTTTGCTTTATCATAAACCTTACTCCAATGAATGTCATCAGCAGTAGAAAACTGCGGAAAAAGTCTTATCATAGAGTTATCTATCGCAATATTAAGACTCTCCTGTAAACTATTTGAGCTGAAGTGGCTACCGCCAGCCTGAACAACTTTAGCTTCCTCAAATAGTTCTTTGAATAATACATTGAGTTTATTCTCTGCTTTACTTTTTATTGTTTCAATTGATGACTTAGCTTCTACTCCTTCAGAATTCAATGGATTGCCTCTAAGATTCAGAGTAGTTTTTGCTGCCATGTAATCAATCAAGTTACTACGGATAGCATCCGCATTCTTTTTGGGTATATAGAGTGTAATTAATGGTGAGTCATTACCAAGCTGTTTTGCATCCACAATAGCAGAATTTTCTTCGATGCTCCAACCGGTCCTTAACCAGATATAGATCTTTTCCTTGTGATCTTGGGGTATTGAACTACCATAATGAGGATGAATTTCACGGGGTACTTTTGATTTCCCTTGAGTAATGTTCATTCTTTTATTGATATCTTTATAGTATTGTTTTAGTCTCTCCTCTCGTTCCGAATCAATCAGTTGAGAAGAACTGGCAAGAGAATGTTTTTGGTTTTGAAACTCATTGTTCCAGGCAACGCTTTCCTCAGTTTGGATTCGATATTCATCACCAACCTTCATAATTAGCTTACAATTATCCAGCAATCCAGACAACTTGCTACGCAAGTTTCCACTGTCAGAAGTAATATCAGTTAGCATCAGATCTGCAATAGTATCTGATACAGCTCTTATACCTATATCTTTGTTATGAACGTTTAGTTTGTTGATGAGAAATATCAAGCCGCAAGCTCTTGCGGTCAGACGCTTGTCTTCATCATCTTCCTTGATTAAAGTCATAGTTCTTTCATATATTATCCGAGGTAAGAGCCGAGCCTGAAGTAATTTATCAGCAGAATCAAAATATAGATAATCCGCTGGAATAACATTTCCCAAAGACTTATCAACATTGGTTTGTATAGCCTTATGCACAGTACTGAGCTGGTTTCGTAACTGACTTTCTGTTCCTGTTTGATCCAGTGCTCTAAGAGTTTCCTCCCAAAACCTGCGACGAACAGGAAGAATCGGATAATCTTGGATAAAAACATCGTTATCTTCTACTCTATGCCCAATAGATGTTTCGGACAAATGACGGGAAATCTCACCCATATTTGTTTTGCGAAGATTTTCAAGGCTCTCTTTAGCATTGGGTTTTTTGGCAAGAAAAACCTTACGAATGACCGTATCTACATCATTATCTGATAGTTCAACACGGACAGTAAATCTACCTTCCAGTTTCTTTAGATTAGGAGTGCCAGTAATAGCTGTTTGCCCAGTAGATACGATTATAATTTTTCCTCCAATTTTCTTTGCACAAGCTTCAATAGTTTCTCTAACATCTTCAGAACGTTTGCTGTCATCTCCGATATATTGCTGCATCTCATCTAGTATTAAGACAGTCAGTGGAAATATTCCATCTTTAGTTAATGCCTGCTTGATCAGTTTAATCATATCATCTATACTAATATCTTCAGTGTTAGGATAAAGATTGTTAAGGGCTTCCATACATATTTCATGTGAAATGAAAACATTTGGTTTTAGTTTTATTAAACCCTCATGAAGGATTTCAGCGACATAGAAATTATCTATTTCCTCCTGCCAGTCTGCCCCCTGATTTTGAACGTATTCTTTTAGAGGTTCGTAGAGTTTTTCTTGCTTCAGCCAGATAACAAAACGAGCTTTTTGAAACTGTTCTGGTAATCCGCATGATTTGAAGATAATCCCCAAAAGAGCCAAACGCACATTTGCGCTTAAACCTGATCCAAGTGTCCCGGAAACAGCATGTAAACCCCCATGACGTTTTCCTTGAGTTGAAAGTTCCTTAAACAGATCTTTTGTTGTATCCGGCAAATTAGCAATACCTCTGGCTGTAGCCCCATCTTCAAACAGGGTATCAACCCACAGAGCTCGCAGCATTTTGGCAAGATGGGATTTACCAGATCCATAGAATCCACTGATCCAAACAGAAGGTTGTTGAGCTTGGTTGATATTTTTAAGATATGTCTCAAGAATCCGGTTCATACCTTTTTCATATTCTCCATCACATACGAAAGTTTCAACTTCGTAACGGAGTACAGACAAAGCTTGACTTGTCTGTTCATCATTAACATTTGCTACACCCTCGTTAACTAACTTAATGGTAGTAGGATCTTTTAAGTAAATATCACGATTAAGCATGAATTCTCTCCTTATTCATCGTAATCAGAAAGTATAGGTACAGCCAGATAATTCCAGCCGTCATATCCATCTAAAAGTCTGTAGTTGTTGTCTTCATAGCTTCCCGGGAAAAATATTAGTAACCGACCCTTAACTAAGGGAGCTATTCTTTCAACAAAATTCTTAACTTTGAGTAAACCGAAGAGTGAACCAACTCCATGAATAGCAAATACTGTATTATCATCAATATTTTGCGAACCGATAAACTTATTTATTTCTGCAGTTAAAAAAGAAGCATATCTTGGTAAAATTGTGTTCAATAGTTTAGGATTTTTAAAGTAACTTTCAGCATACTTCTCTTTTGAAAGCCAGTTAGCAAAACTGTCTGTCAGATCATAGAGTTCCCACTGGTGGTTATTCTGAATTGTAGCGAGCTCAAACTCTTCAATTTTAGAGCGTAGTAGAAGTTCATCATTTTCATCATATACGCAGAACCAGACTCTTTCCATAGGAGAAGCATCTTCTCTCCAGGGTATCTTGATGTGTTTTTGATATGCTTTTAACAGAGAATCAATCTTGGTCATATAATGTTTCCATTTCTTCTTTTAGCAACAACTTGCTGAAATCAATATCAATAACATTACCCAATCTTTTCATGTATATTAATCCTTGTCGTGAAGCATCTTCAGCGAGCATGATCAAAGTTTCTTTAGAACTGTCTAATAACTCGGTAAATTCAGTCTCAAAAAGTGCAGTCCCTCTATAACCGGATAAAAAACCGAGCAAAAGCACATAAACAACAGAGACCACTGAAGGGTTGATTCTAGTTCTTATCTTCTTAACTCTTCCCTTTAAATATCCGGCTTGAGTCCAAGATGAATTAATGTTTTGACTGACTGAACATAAGGTTTTGGAACTGAACCTGTTTGGAAAGGTTTGCGATAAAAATTTTTCTAGATCCTGTCTAGCCAACAGCGCTCGTTCAGGATATTTTAAAACAAACGATTGTGATGCTCTTAAAAGACTGTCTCTACAATATGCACAGGAAAAAGCTAAAATTGGTAGAGATTGTGGATCTTTTCCCCAGAGCAATTTAAGGACTCTAAATAAAGTTATACTATCATCCAGGCCGTACAATGATTTTAGGTCTCTCAAGGTTAGCTCCCGACTTATAAAGGAACTTTTATGCAAGCAGTTATAATCTACTATCAGTAGTTGGTAATTTTGAAGTGATGACTTCTTATTTTTTGTCTGTGTAAACAATATCTCAAGTTCTGCCAGCATGATTGTTCGAGATGTATGGGAAGTGGTGGAAGACATGCGAAAACCAAATTCATTTAATAAGTTGCTCTTCCTTAACTCCTTATTCACTCTTAACCTCATTAGCTCAACCTCTACGGGACTCTTCATTTATTCCATTAGTTTTGAGTTTCAACAGATTGCCCAATCTATGAGACGGCATCCACTTTTCGTTAACCCACTTAAACAACGAATCCTTTGTGATTACAAAATAATTGTTTAATTCACCCACTGATAGCCATCTATCATCCAAATCAAACTCCTTTAAGCCCTGATGATTCAAAGATGTATATTCGTTCTTGAAGAAACACGTATAAGCTCTTTTAAACACAACAAAACAAATAACAACAAGCACAACAATATGTCAAACATTTGTTAGCCATTGCAAAACTATTATGGTAGTGTCTCAAAGGTTGGTGTGAATTAGAAAGATCTGGATGTAAAAAAAAATGAACGCGAACAACTTATAGTTTTGATAGTTTTGAACAACATCAAAAAGAAGTAGAGTATGGTTCAATCAAATTAATTAATAACTACCATTGAAGAAACAGTCAAGATAATTCAAAGCACAGATTCCGGAGAGTTATTGAGAGTATTGGTCCTGGCATCGAAAAGCCAATCGAATCCGGACTGAGTAAGTTATCTGAAGAAGACCCTTAAGGATGCTCAACCTCATCAATGCGGAGATCAACCGGCGTGACTCTGCCAAAAATGGCTACGTTGACCGTTAGTTTATTATCTGAGTTATTTACTTTATTAACTACACCGTCAAAATCTTTGAAAGGTCCCGATATGATTTTAACCGCATCCCCCTTTATGAATTGAATCTGTTTTTGATGAGAAAATGAGATATTCGAGATACCGAGCAGCTTGTTGGCTTCATTTTGAGTAAGAGATTGGGGGATTAATCTGATACCAGGTTTTATTTTTTTAGGTTTTTTCTTAGTGATTCGTCGCCGCGTAGTTTTTTTTCCGGGCTTTTTTGGTGTTTCGGGCTGTTTTTTGATAATTTTCCTGGCAGCAGGCAATTTATCATTAACATTTTTTGCTGCCGGTTTCTTCTTCCTGGGTTTAGGCGGATGTTTTGCCGCTTTAAGGATTTTTATCACCCCCGGAACCTGTTCGATCATTTGATTTAGATCAAAAGAGAGATCTGCCTGCAGGAAGATATAACCGGAGTAAAGATTAATCTCTCTATCGATTATTTTGCCATCTCGATGATAGGAGCTTTTTTGAACTTTCATGAATACTTTTTCAACTTTATCAAGAAATGGGGTGTTTTCTATCTGGTTTTGAATCAGCTGGATGATCTTTTTCTCCGATCCCTGTCTGACCTGAACAGTGTAGATATCTCTTATAGGGTTATCCTGAGTATTATCAACGTTTTCGTTTATCATTTAGCCTCCTGAGTCTATGATAAACATTTCTCCGGAAATATTAAATCATCTCATGATCTTATTTACCGGCAGGATATAACAGGCAGGGCTTTGAAGAGTACTGCGTAGCGGGAAGATAACAATTCTCATACCAGGATAACTTAAAAACCTATACTTCCCCTTGCTTTTTTATTCTGCCTTGGTAGTTCGAGATTGGAATATTTTATGAGATCGTCCAATGTCAGTTTTCTTGCTTTTCCCTTACGAATAATTGCTTCGGTGCAGGCATTCTGGACAACGAGAGCAATCTCACCACCCGTGAATTCGTATCTTTGAGAGAGATAATCGATATCGATGTCCTGAGCGCCCGGGATATCGGAAGAGAGATGAAGATGCCACAATTTACTCCGGCACTCATGATCAGGCTTGTCGAATCTCATCTTGAGGTTGATACGTCTGATATATGCCCCATCGATAAGCTGAATCAGGTTTGTGGTGAGGATGAGGATACCATTGAAGTTCTCCAGCTCTTCCAGGATAATATTCTGGATCTTGTTTTCGATAACGCTCGAAGATGTGAAGTCAACGGTCCGGGAGTGCATCAGCTGGTCTGCCTCATTGATAAGGAATACAGGTGGATTTTCGACATCACCGGATATTGATTTCATTGTACGGAAGGCATTTCTGACAAGCTTTTCTGTTCTTCCGTAATAGCAATCGGTTAATCTGGTGCAATCTACCGAGATCAGATCTTTGTTGAGTTCGTTGGCTATTGCTCCGGCAGCGAAAGTTTTGCCAGTTCCCGGACATCCATGGAACAAGGCAACGAATCCGTTAACCCTGTCCGGATTGACAGCTCCTTCTAAGCCGAGACCCCAAACGGAAAGATTATGAAGCCGGGGTTTTTTTAATTTCGTCATGATAGAGTCGAGGATGGTTTTTTCGGAACCGGGGATGATAAGGTCTTTGATCCCCTGACCAGTTTTAATTACTTCGAAGGCTTTTGTATTTTTCAAATAGCGGGAATACTCTTTCTTCTCTATCTTTTCTTCTTCATCAGAAGCATAAATTTCACTGACATAATCGTCGTGAAGTACCATCCAGGGATAGGGATCTTCGTCGGTCATTGCCGGTTCGTCGCGTTTCAGGATATTTTCCCGGAAGAGCCTGGAATCGTTATCTAAATATTTCGTGTTATTATGATATTCTGCTCTATCTCTACTGATCGTATTGAGGATACTATCGTGTTGAACGCAGGTAGTACCGGCGACGTGATGGAAGAGCATGTAGATAAGAATGTATTGCTCTGTTTCATCGAGACCGTATTTCTTGAAACTCCTGATGATATTGAGACTGGCATCGTGCTGATGGAGCCTCTGAATTAACGGATCCAGAGTACGATAGAATATATCTGAATCTAACTCATCAATATGCAAATCTGAAGCTGCACGGAACTCTTCATAACAGGAATAGAAATAATCAAAAGTCATCTTCAGATCGGCGATAAACTCTCTGTCATTGTTCCATTTTGAGGCTATTATCCGCTCAATATAGCTTACCGGATCAACGTCGATTATCTTCATTACAAAATCCTGGCAGAGACGATAATCGTGATGCAGCATATTCAAGGGGTTGATCTTTGATACTCTACGTTTACGGGGATTGAACCGAAGGACCTTTCTATCCATAAGGCTCTGGAAGAAATCGATACAACCATTCAAATCAAAGATATCAAGATTTGTCTTCTGACAGATCTCGTTAAGGGGGAGGCCATGCTTTTGCTTGTCGAGATAATCCTGCCATAAAACGGCAATAACAATGACATCACGCTCTGTCAGCCGGTATCGTTGAAATTCAGGCAGATTGCTAAATGATGAGATCAGGTTATTTAATTCAGCAAGGTCTGCCTGGTCAACTCTCTGCTGAACCTCATCAGGAGTGTCTCTCATGATTGCCTTGATGCAATTGATATCTCCATTCTCCATCCATTTTATAATGTGCCGCAGAGCATCAACAGGTTTCTTGCAGGAAGAATGGTTCATTTATTACCTCCTTTGATTTTGATCTATGCAGGTCAGCGCTGATAGATAAGTTAAAACAGTATGAAAAATGAATAGACGGGGGGTGCGGCACGAAATGTAGAATATCATAAGCAACTCCTTTCAAAGATTGGACGATTAAGGTTGAACTCTGACAGTAAATGAAATTATCAGAAATTGAGTGTTGATCTATTATAAAGAGAGTGGGCTGAAAGTTAAATTTTTTCCCTGGTCATTCAAATTTTTTGAAGGGAAGTATAGGGTAATTGGTTGGATTATTTTTTGTCTTGTCTAGTTAATCCCCTTGAGCAATATAATTGCTGTTTGAATATTGATTTGATAATGATCAAGGTCAGGAAACCATTAACATCGGATATATCACCTTTTTTTGATATTACCCTTCAGAGCCCATAATAACCTGGGAGTAGGTGTAATCTGTCTTATAAACCTGCCTCTGATATCGGGATAGATCCTGATCAGTTTTCCAGATATCAGTCTCGATTCCGGTTCCAGATATTGAGCATTATGATTGTATTCCTTATCATTCCGGCTGAACATCTGGAGAAATATACCTGCTTCGATCTGCTCCAGGGCCATAGAATCAGAGTAGATCACTATTAATAAGATCATTATCTCTGTATCATCAAGCTTGAGTTTTCTGACCATTTGAGCAATATTCAGGGTATCGGCGGCTTCCTTCATACGCTGTATAAGAGGCTGTATAGAAAAGATCAGGTTATCAACCTCAAATTTCGGTTGATCTCGCCAATAAGTTATGGCATTATCGCTACCCGCATAAAACATTACCGTTTTCATACAATAAAAGAGATCCCTGAGAAAAATGTCGTTGTTCTCCCATTTTTTGGCGAGGTTATGCTCAATATCATTCTTGATGTTGTAATCAAATATCTTGATCAGGAGATTTATATTCAGACTTATCTCGCTCCCGATGATATCAAAAGGGCTGACAGTTGACGGGTGCCATTGTTTGTTGTCAATATTGATGATCTTTCTCTTATACAGGTCTGCAATATAAGAAAGACAGGCATTGGTTTCATATATGTCCATCCCCGTCCTCATGCAAAGATCATCCCAAGACAATCCCCTGCCCGGCGAGGTGAGATGATCAGACCAGAGATGAGCGATAATAACAATATCTTTTGCTGAAAGTTCGTACTCTTTAAATGCAGGAAGCGACTGGAGCAGCTCGATCTCTTTCAAAAAAAGTTTATCAGTTATTAGTTCAGCAAAGGCAGCCTGTTTACCCGGTCTCTCTTGTTCCGTTTTCTTGGTTGATTGATTGTTAACCTCTTGCTCGATTAATCTGATCTCTCTTCCGAGACTTGCAACGGGATTTTTTTTGGTAGCTTGTTTGTTCATGATCACTCCTTATTGATTTATGGTTAAGTTTGATAATTTTCTGCTGGTCGAAGATGATTTTTTAGTTTGTATATGTATTATAAAGGGCCGGCCGGAAAAATTAAATTCTATTTCAGACAGGTTGATTAGAGATTTTAAGGATGTCTTGAACAGGTCAGTGAGATGAGGTGAATAATGAAAAATAAATAAAAGCTTTGCCGTAATACGTGATTCTTAATTGGTGATTGGACAACCAAAGGCAGGCAGGGTAGGAAACCGTTTTGAAGTTGTGTAGTTTTGAGGTTTTGGAGTAAAAACCAAAGGGAGTGAGACAGGGAGAATAACTGAATTGAAGATTATTCAAACGGTAACGAAGCAGGCCGAGTGTATATCAACCGGCTTAGTTTTCTTTTTAAGACCGGCTGGATGCTCCAATGTTAATCAAATGACTCACTGGTTTATGCCCCGATTTCCTGTGAGAGAACTTCCATAGCATTGATGATCTCCATATAGTTGTTTTAAATAATGTAAGCCAGTAAAATTTCAGCCAAACGGCCAGTGAAGAAAGATCCCGAATATTTTCATTGTTATGTGGATTTTGACATCTGTTTTTTCTGGATATCGATTAACGGTCATTAAGTTCATGTTTTGGGGGATGGGAAGATGATTTATTATCGGAGGTTTTTATTTATCTGGTTTACGGACAACCTGCCTGGATTGATATCAATGATTTTTTATATGTAATAAGAATTAGCCATATCATGTCATACGTATACTTTATCAAAACACGATTCGCCAATGTAACTATACCTTGATCAGTCAACCGGGCAGGGTGCTTATACAACAGCATTATAGCTTTAAGAATTTATAACAGTTTGATGCAATATCATTTGCACTGCAACTTTATTCGTAGTCAGCATTCGCTTTAAAATGATTGAAACAAATTTGTATAACAATAAGGAGGATATAATGAAAGGCTTCGCTCTACTTATTATTGCTATAACCCTTTTGCCTATGTCTCTTTTAGGTCTATCAGGGTTTGGTGATTCAATAATTAACTCAACATTGGAAGAGACAGCAAGTAAAGAACTTCTTCCAGATGTTGATGCAACTTTTTTGGGGAAAAACTTCCCCAACCCATTTAATCCCAATACTGTTATAACATATGGTATTTCGGAAGAATCAAGTGTTAGCTTATTAGTTTTTAATATGAAAGGACAAAAAGTAAGAACACTATTTGATGGTACTCAAGTAGCTGGGAGTTATGCTATTGAATGGGATGGAAAGGATTCTCAAGGAAGAGAGGTTGCGTCTGGTATCTATCTTTATAGATTGACGACTAGAAACTTTAACAAGATTAAGAAGATGTTAATGATTAAATAGGATTAGGAGGCAAAATGAAAAAGCTTATAATCTCGCTAGTCTTTATTATCTTGCTAAATATTTCCTTTTCTTTAGCAATAACCGGTGCTCCGATAGTATCTAATGTAACGATGAATCAAAGCGAAGGAAATGTATATATTACGTATGATCTTAAGTTTAACACAAACCCTGTTGATTGTAAGATATCATTGCTGATATCTGATGATGAAGGATTAACATTCTCTGCTCTAGCACATCCTGATTTCTTAACTGGAGATATTGGACTCAGAGTTCATCCAGGAGTAGACAAGAAAATCATATGGCATCTTCATGATCAGTATTTAAATATAGGAAGCTTTAATATTTCTGGCGATACATATCGAGCTCGGGTAATAGCAACAAGAAATGATGGACTGTCAACTCCCCAAAGAGAAGTTAATAGAACCTTTAACGATATACAAGAGTATAATATTTGGGCGAGTCGACATAATAATGTTGGCAATTTATCAGTATGGAACGATGCTAGTAATCTATACATAGAATCTTCGTTAGTTGATTTTTGGCTTCTTCAAAAAACACATTTAGCTGTTGCTAATAGTTTGGATGGTATTCCAAGAAACAGACCAGGAATTCCAGTACCAGGACTTTTTCCCTATATAATAGAATATGATTCACTGTTAGCTGAAACAACTTATGTGATTCAATTAGATGATTATGGTTTCATTCCGGAGGATGATATAATCATAGCTATTCACTCAGAGATTATTCATTCAGTGAATCCACCTGATGATAATGTTTTTACTGCTGTTTCTCATATTGAAGGAGCTGGTGAAGTATTAGAAGAGTCTGCATGGGGAGGTGACACATATGGACCAGGCCCTAGATGGTGGTACTACGCAGACTATACTATTCAAATGGCGCAAATCGCTACTCCTACATTTAATCCCTCAGGTGGTTTTTACGAAGAAGAAATAACGGTTAGTATTTTTTGCGAAACAGATGGAGCGACCATTTACTACACGACAGATGGAAATGAACCAACAGAAGAATCATTGATGTATGATGGCCCTATAACAGTATCGGAAACAACAACTTTAAAAGCCAAAGCTTTTAAAGAACATTTTGAATCGAGTGAAACAGCGATAGCAGATTTTACATTTGATGGTTTAATGATCTCCTTATCAGATTATTCAGGTGCACCAGGTAGTATTTTAATATTATCAACTGATCAAGAATTATCAAACACTGAAGATTATTTGCTGCACTTTAACGATTCATATTCTCCTTTACTAAGATGGGATGAATTGGAGTACCAAGTAATTGTACCTGTTGTTCCTGTGGGTCATACAGAAGTTTATCTAAGAAATATTCAAGATAATTCGCTTTCAAATACCCTTTCATTTGATGTTTTACCATTACCAGAGACTGGATTGCCACCTGGTGAAGTTGCTGCAAATGTAGTAGATTTATACAAAGGAACTGTTGAGGTAATAAGAGACATAATCATGCCTAATTTCAATGCTATTGATGTAGTAAATGATTATAACCTCGCATTGGTGGATTTTGAGCTTGATCGAGCTATACACTTGTTAAATCTTATGGAACAAGAAATCCAGTCCCTATCCAACGATGAAAAAGCAATATTCGATCAATTACTTTTTTCTTCAGGCATGTACGATTTTTTTGAGATATCTGCATCAGAAATTAGACATTTTGATCGTAATGGATCTATATACAATACTCATTATCTGTTAGCTACTTTAGATAGTATGTCAGCTATTCTAACTTTTTCTAACAGAGTGCTAACTCTAGGCGGTGCAGCTGCAACTATAGCTTCTGGAGGAACATTAGGCCCAGTTTTTACAATTGGAGTCATTGCTTTAAGTATAGTTGATAATTTCATTGATGCATTTATTCCAACAGATCTTGAGGAACTATTTGTTGATCATGATATATTATTTGTACCATTAGATGGATTCAATCAAGTAAGAATAATGGGTGTATTTGAAACTCAAAATACCATCGAAAATTTTGCAATTTCATCTTTTGTCAGTGTAATGACTGGTGGTCTTGGTTTAGATGCTTTCGAAACTCTTATAATTGATGCATTAACGGCTCTAAACGTAGAGGTATATGAAAATATCTCTAGTATAGGAGATGATTGGCAACCAATAGAACCACCTGTTGTGCGTGTTGATCCAGCATATTATACTGGTGGTTTTAACTCGTTTCAAAACGTTATGAGTAGTTATGGAGGTGTACTCTTTAGTGGAGGATCTCTCTTAAACTTCCTTGTATCAAACATAGCAAGCGTGGATTTCTATACCGTGAATCCTAATATTGGTTCGTTTAACGCAAATGCATCCTCTATTTACGGCTGGAATGAAGGTAGTTCAAGTCTTGTTTACGGAGGTTATCGTTTCAAAGGTTTTGAAGGAGTATTGGGGTTTTTTGCAAGGCTACTTGGTATTGAATGGCCTCAACAATTAGAATCTAACCAAATTGGACCTTGCTTTTTTCAAGTAATTCAAATTGATGAGACTTCAATCACAATCAATTCTTATCCCGAAGGTGCTACTATATACTTAAATGGGACTAATATGAATGTCATTACACCAGCAGTTCTAGAAAATCTAATGCCGGGAGATTATCATGTAAGATTGTATAAGATTGGCTATAATGAGTACAATGAGTATTTTACTCTTTCGAGTGGTGTTCCATACTTCATCAATGTTGATTTAGGATACCCTATACCTCCTTTGCCAGTTTTTACTATCAATCATCCACTTGATGGACAAACTTTTACTAACAATGTCATTAATGTATCTGGTCATATACAGCTTCAAGATGCTCTTGGGAACTACTTACCTTTCCCTGGAAATCATGCCATTTTGACCTTAAATGGAATAGATCAGGTAATTCCTGTGTCATCAGGTCAATTTAATACTCCATTATCAATTCTGTCAGGAGGTAATACTATTCAATTAAGAGCTAATAGTAGTAATGGAGATACAGGGATTAGTGATGTGATAACTGTATATGGCGATTTTGGATACAATGACATTGAGATTACATTAACGTGGAACACACCAAGTGCAGATCTTGATCTTCACGTATGGAATCCATTGGGTGAACATTGCTATTATGCTAATATGACTATTACGGAAGGGTCATTAGACATTGATGTCTTAGTAGGATTTGGTCCTGAGACATTTACTGCACCAACTGCTCTTAATGGTACTTATATTGTTAAGGTTAATGCCTATTATTTAAGAAATGATCCTTATTCAGATGCTACTGTACAAGTCAACCTAGGAGGTACAGTAATAACTTATGGCCCACATCGCTTTTATGTGCATGATTTTAATGGAAACAACCCAGATGCTTGGTGGAATGTTACAACATTCACTGTATATAATGGAAGAATACTTGATGATCCCCAACCTATATCCCAGGAAATGATGCAAAAAGTAGCTAATGATCTTATGAACTTAGAAGAGAAGATGTACTATGATTTTACCTTAGAAACTTCACCATAGTTTCTTCTTTGATTGAAACGAAATACTAAGATTAATTAAGGCTTTAACATAGCATACGCTTAAAGACTTAATTATTGCAAGGCATTGAGAATGAATCGATTAGGGTGCAGACGGTATATCTGCACCCTATTGATTAACAATATGTATGGTAAATCTAATTTATATCTTATCGATTATTTATGTAGATATCTTTTATATGGTTCTTATGAAAGCGTTTTATTACAAAATCAATTTATTGTCAGCGCTACTGAATAATGCACCTTGTAGGTATTGAAAATTGCTCCACTTTTTAAACGGTATAAAGGCTGTGGCTGCAGGAATGATATTTCTTATCTGTAAGTACTATAGAACATTTCGGCAAATTCTCAGACCTGTCGGAATAAATGGAAAAATAGTTGAGGGATATCTGGAACCCACGTTCAAAAAATGTTCTATCAGAAAACTACCTCCCCTTACGACCATTTTATATACCGGTGAATCAGAAATATAGGTATCAGAAGTGGGGTTTTTACGGTTAAAATAACCCCAGCACCATTCCCATAATAGTCCACTCATATCATATATTCCTAGTTCATTCGGTTTTTTCATTCCAACCGGTTGAATTTTGCTGTCACTGTTTTTGCCATACCAGGCGACCTCATCCAGAATATCTCCCCCTGAATAAATATATCCCTTTGATTTTACACCCCCTCTGGCAGCAAATTCCCACTCGGTTTCCCTGGGTATTCTGAATCCATTTGCAGTCCAGTTAACAGATATGTTGAGATGGTTTTCATCCATTTCGTTCCAGCCTTTCTCCCATCTATCCGGATCTGTGCCATAATCATCATAACTGTATGCGGGAGTTAGACCTTCTTTTAAACTCAACCTGTTGCAGTATTCAATGGCTTCAAACCAGTTGATATTACATTCGGGAAGATTTAATCCACTGAAATATCTATCTTTTGGTTTCATCAACTGAGTCCACTTTTCTTGAGTTAAAAGGTATTTACTGATATAGAAACTATCTGATGACAGCTTAGCTTTTTTGTTAGCAATGCTGGGATTTTTCATTACCCTGTCAATCGTACCCCCTTCGACAAAGACAAAATCAGGGATTGCGTGTCTCTCGCTTGAGATCTCAACTTTTTTTGAGAAACTTGCTCCGCAAACCCTGCATAGAGTATGATTATTCCCAAGTAATGATCCGCAATTAAAACAGAATATCATTGCTCCTCCATAAATGATCTTTATACGCTAATCAATGTATCAAAAAATCAACGTTATTACCATCGGCGCATCACTCACCGAATACTCATTAATTTACATACGCTGCCGTTGGTAATTTCAGCCTCCTATCAGTGCTTCGTAAACGGGTGTCCCCCCACCTCTTGAACTTCGTTTTCCAGTCCGTTTCCGGGTAATCTGCCTGGGTCTTTTTGATAGAATGCCTCCCTGCCTGAATATTTAGTTAATATACAATTCTTGTGGTGTCAACGGAAATTTGAAATGCACCTTTTCTGCAGACTGTAAGGCAGATAAAACAGTCTCATACTTTCATTTTGAATTGTCGTTAAGTTGCTTGACAGATGAACCTGGAATATTTGAATTTATCGGAGAGACGGTTGCCTCCTAAAATAGTTATTGAATAAGATCTTTCGTTCTTTCAGGAAAAGAGATCCTCTCTTTTATGAAGCAGGCAGGAGAAAAAATGGAATTAACAGCCAGGGAATTATATGATAAAGGTGTCGAACTTTATGAACAGGGTAATTATCAGGAAGCCTTAGACTATTTTGATAAAGCTCTTCAGCTTGACTCTAAAGATTATTATCTCTGGAGCTACAAAGGAATGGTATATTACAGACTTTGCAATTATCAGGAAGCGATATCCTGCTATGATGAAGCATTAAAAATAGATCCTGAATCAAACAATCAATGGTTTAATAAGGGTCTGGCATTAGAATGCACTGGTAATTATGAGGAGGCTGTAAAGAGTTATGACAGGGCTACCGGATTAAGTCCTGATAATGCTGATTACTGGTATCGCAAGGGGCTTGCTTATAATACTCTCGGGAAAAACGAGGAGGCGATCTCCTGCTTTGACGAAGCATTGAAAATTGATCCCGGTGATTTTTATGTCTGGGATAAGAAAGGAGCGACCCTGTTTGGATTGAAAAGATATAAAGAAGCTGTAAACTGTTGTGATGAAGCATTGAAAATCAGACCTGAAGACGCTGATACCTGGCGGAATAAAGCACTTTCTCTGGAAAACGATCGTAATTACAAAGAATCTCTTGATTGTTACAATGAGACACTGAGAATCGACCCTGACAATGAGGGTGCCATAGTTAACAAGGGAAATGTCCTGAGCTATCTCGGAAGAGAAGAGGATGCTTTAAAATTATACTCTGAGGCGGTTCTGACACATACGGATAACTCAATTTTATGGAATAACAAAGGTGCATGCTTAAGAAACTTTGGCAGACATGAAGAAGCGATCACCTGTTATGAAAAAGCCTTAGAGATCGACCCCAAAAATTCTAATGCCTTGAGCAATAAAGGGTTTTCCTTATATAAACTCGGGAAACATCAGGAAGCCTTACCTTTTTTTAATGAAGCGTTAAGGGTAGATTCTGAAAATGCCCATGCCTGGTATAGAAAAGGGGAGGCATTTGATGCTCTTGGCAGACAGCAGGAGGCTCAGGAGTGCTTTAATCGCGCTATCTTTCTCGACCATATATACGGTTTTGACAGAGTAGATATTGCTGAAATAAATGCCACCCTTGATAATGATCCCCGGAATGCCAGAACCTTGTTCGATAAGGGCACGGCTTTGCTACATCGCTGTAGATACCAGGAAGCCATTGAATGCTTTGATGAGGTTTTGAATATAGATCATCAAAATGCCAGAGCCTGGAATGCCAGAGGATTTTGCCTACATAACATTTTCAAGTATACGGAAGCGTTAGAGTGCTATGACGAAGCACTCAGGATAGATCCTCATAGCTCAAATGCCTGGAATAATAAGGGCAGAGTGCTTGAACTTCTCGAAAGGAACGAAGAGGCTATAATCTGTTACGATCAAGCACTCAAAATAGAGCCGGAATATGCTATAGTCCGGTACAATAAGGGAAATGCATTACTCAATCAAAGCCGGTATCAGGAAGCTTTAGTCTTTTTTGCTGCATCTTTGAAAATGGAACCGAATAATTTCAAAATATGGCTGGGAAAGGGGGATGCTCTGCATAGACTTAAACGATATGAGGAAGCTATTGAATGTTTTGAAGAATCATTGAAAATTCTCCAGTGTGAGTTTCCCTGGCACAATAAAGGACTTGCCTTGTATGAACTTGAAAGATATCAGGAAGCTATTGAATGTTTTGATGAAGCAATCAAATTTGACCCTAAAGAAGCAGGTTACTGGAATAACAAAGGACTTGCTCTGGCTAAACTTGATAAGTATCAAGAAGCAGTTGCATGCTATGATGAAGCTCTGAAGATAGATTCGGATGAAGTGAGGTTTATGATGAATAAAGGATATACATTGTGCAATTTAAGGAGATTTCAAGATGCTTTTAACTGCTATGATAAGATTTTAACGATAGATTCGCAGAATTCCGGAGCCTGGTATAATAAGGGGATTTGCTTGTTTTTATTACGTGAATATGAGAATGCCTTAACCTGTTTCGATGAAGCACTCAAAATTGATCCAGAATACAATTCTGCCTGGAATTACAAAGGATCTTCCCTATATTACCTTAGTAGATATCAGGAAGCCATTATATGTTTTGATGAGGCTTTAAGAATTGACCCTGAAGACATCTCCGCCTGGATTTACAAAGGA
>CAZBDV010000012.1:44331-53088 GCA_964490765.1 uncultured Candidatus Cloacimonadota bacterium
TGATGAGGCTTTAAGAATTGACCCTGAAGACATCTCCGCCTGGATTTACAAAGGACATTCACTTTATGCCCTTACTAGTTATCAGGAAGCCATTACATGTTATGATGAAGCTATAAAAATTGATTCCGCAACAGCTGTTGTGTGGGAATATAAAGGATATGCTTTATATTATGCAGAAAAATATCAAGAAGCTTTAATCTGTTTAGATCAGGCACTCAGAATTAAACCGAAATTAGAAACAGCTTCTTTTCATAAAGGACTTGCCTTGTATAAACTGAATAGATACCAGGAAGCATTAATCTGTTTCGATGAAACACTTAAAATCAATCCAAATCACAAGTCAGCCCAAGAAAGGAAGAAAGATATTTTGAGCAGAACTGATATATAATGTCACAAGATAACAGATATTGAAGAAATCGGTAATGTTTATCAAACATATCAATCCCGGAGAGTTATTGAGAGTATTGCTCCTGGCATCGAAGAGCTGATACGCTTAGCTCCGCAGGTCTTAGATAGTTAGTTAATTGAGCATTGATTTGTGTTTTCCCTCACCATTTATGGCTTGACTATCAATGCATTCGGAGATATAATTAATCTAATCTAAAGTAAATTCAACTATATGGAATAGGACATTAGGTTAGTAGTTTTTCAGATAGAAACTGGCAGGAGAAGAGATTATGCTCAACACGTTTAAAAGAATCTCGGGCAGAGAAATGGTGTTAGTGGAGGGTGGAACATTTGAAATGGGCGGTGAGACGGATAATCCAAGAGGTTGGGCTCTGCCGATTCATACTGTTAGAGTAGAGAGTTTTTACATCGGAAAATACCTGATAACTCAAAAGGACTGGCTGGAAGTGATGGGATTCTCTGATAATACATACATTGGTGATAATGTTCCAGAATTTTTTATCAACTGGTACAAGGCGATAGAGTTCTGTAATGCACTGAGCAGGAAAGAGGGTCTGGAATGTGTTTATGATATTAGAGTATGCAAGCATTTTTCTGCAGCTAATGAAGGATCTGATGAAACAAAAACTTACATTGATGTTAACCAGAAGGCAAATGGTTACAGATTGCCGACTGAAGCAGAGTGGGAATTTGCTGCCCGAGGTGGAAACAAATCGGAAGGTTTTTTGTACTCCGGAAGCAATGATTTGGACGAAGTGGGTTATTATTCTGATAATAAAGAGGATACAGACAAATTTCCCGAAGTTGGAGAGAAGAAGCCAAATGAATTAGGGATCTATGACATGAGCGGTCATTTATGGGAATGGTGCTGGGACAGGTTCGGCAGATACCCTGCAGGTTCCAGCAAAGATCCTGATGGTTTAATAACCGGTTCTCATAGAGTTCTGCGTGGAGGAACCAGAATGCATAAAGATTCCTGGTGTACTGTTTTCTTCCGCTGGCGAGGCTATCCAGATGGTTTCTTCCCAGCAGGGGTCAGGCTTTGCAGGAATATCCTCTAGAGTTATCGACACCGATCAGGACAAGTGTTGAGATGGTTGAGGAAGTTTAGAAGGTTTTGGAATAAGAAGAGCAAGGAGAATGACTGGTTACGTGTTACGTGTTACGAGTTACTGGTTACCTGGTTGTTAAAAGTTTAGAGTTTAGTAAAAACCAGAGGAAGCTATATCAATGAATAATGAATAATTGGAGTTGAATGTTGGTACAGCTACTCTATTCTTCTAAAAAAAAGTTGCCAGAATATGGCGTGAAAATATATTAAGAGTGAGGAATTTGAAACAGTATGGTTCACGATATACCAGAATTAATAATTGGAGACCTGGAGATTAAGATACCGATCATACAGGGTGGTATGGGAGTTGGAGTATCTTTATCCGGTTTAGCTTCTGCAGTAGCAAACGAGGGTGGAGTCGGAGTTATTGCCGGAGCCGGGATAGGTATGCTCGAACCCGATTTCAATACAGATTTCCCTGCTGCCAACCGGAAAGCGCTGGCCAAAGAGATCAGGAACGCCAAACGACTAACCGATGGGGTCATTGGAGTTAATCTGATGCTGGCCTCTTCTGACTTTGATCAACTCCTGCTCGTAGCTTTAGACGAAGATGCAGATATAGTACTGCTTGGTGCCGGGCTTTTCTTGAAACTTCCCGATTCTATCAGTAGAGAAAGATTTGTCAACTCCCCTACCAGGTTCATCCCGATAGTCTCTTCTCCCAGGGCAGCAAGGATCGTCTTCGAGTATTGGGCTCATCATTATACCCGCATTCCTGACGCTATTGTTGTGGAAGGCCCATTAGCCGGTGGACATCTTGGTTTCAAGAAACAGCAGATTAATGATCCCGCTTATGCGCTGGAAAAACTGATCGCTGAAATCGTACCTCTCATTGCCACTTTTGAAAAACAGTATCATAAGAAGATCCCTGTAATAGCTGCAGGCGGAATTTTTACGGGAGCCGATATCTATAGATTTATGCAGGCAGGAGTTCAGGGTGTGCAGATGGGAACCAGGTTCGTCGCTACTCAGGAATGTGATGCTTCTACAAAATTTAAAGAGTCTTATATGAAATGCCGTCAGGAAGATATCATTATTATCGACAGTCCTGTCGGGTTACCGGGTAGAGCTATCCGGAACAGGTTCCTGGACGACGTTACCTCCGGTATCAAGAAACCGGTCAACTGCCCCTGGAGATGCTTGAGAACCTGTGACTACAGAGTCGTTCCCTACTGTATTGCCAGTGCCCTGACTAATGCTAAAAGAGGTAATTTCGAAGATGGCTTTGGTTTCTGCGGTGCCAATGCCTACCGGATCGAGGAAATCACTACCGTAAAAGAACTCATCAAAAACCTGCTGATAGAATACCACCAGGCTGCTTCTTCTTAAATTCTTCATTACTTTCATTACCTTTGACCAATCTCATCGATCAATTCCCCTGAGGTGTTGCTTTAGTATATAGATAATCCCTTGCTTCCGAGTAACCATTGGGGAGGATGGGAGCCGGATGCCGCCGACTCGTAGGATACTCATAGGTTGATGAAAATCGGAGGGGGCGGAGCAGGGAGAGATGGATGACGGGGTAACGAGGTGACGAGGTGACGGGGTGACGGGGTGATAAAAAAGTGGTGAGTAGTGAGTGGTGAGTTGTGAGTTGTGAGATCCGGAGGAAGGAGAAGCAGGCTGCCGGAGATGAAGCAGGGAGAGTTAGCAGATTAACGGATTAACAGATTAACGGATGAAGACCTGAGGAAGGAGAAGCAAGCTACCGGAGGCAGAGGAGAGGAGAATGGGGGTTTAATCTCTTTATCAATTGACATATTCCAGATTAGAAGCAGTATAGTGATCAACTATGAGAAAAAGAGGAGGAGGTATGTTATGTCGGATGAAGAACTGAAAAAAGCCACAGAGAAAGGAACTGAGCGGGAGAGTGCCAAAAAATTCAATCTTCCGTTGTTTGTTGGGATCGTAATTCTGGTGGCACTCGTTATAATTGCTGTCCTGACTTTATTTGTTGGCGTTCCGGAACCTGCAGGTTATCAGGAGATCGTGGAGGAGAATCAACCTCAGGCTGCTCTGATGGCTCTCCGGACTAATTATATGACCAAGATGCAAACCGAGGGTCTACCTGAAGATTATAGCGTGGAAGAGGCGATCCGTGATGCTGCTATCGAAGATTATGTGCTACGTGACTGGACATTCATCGTGGAAGGTATGCCCCCGATGAGATATATAGCCGTATCAACCTCCGAGTTTGCTGAAGGTGAGGGAAACCAGGTGATATATAATGAAGAGACTGGAGAGTTTGTCTGTATCAGGAAGCAAGAAGGATTAGAAGATTAACGGATGAAACCGGAGGAAGGGGAAGCAAGCTACCGGGGGTAAAGCAGGGAATTATAGCAGCCGAAACGCGCCGAAGACGCCGAAGAATATGACCTCCGGAGGAAGCGAAGCAATGTACAATTTACAATGTACGATTTACAATGAGAAAACCAGAGGGAGTAGAGCAGGAAGGTTTTGAAATTTAGAATGTAGAATGTAGGATGTAGAATTGGGCTAAAGGAAGCAGAGCAAGTCCATTGGAAGGAACAGCAAGCGAAAATAGCCACCGAAAGACACCGAAGACGCCGAAGAATATGACACTCCGGAGGAAGGGAAGCAATGTACAATTTACAATGGGAAAACCGGAGGAAGTGGAGCAAGAAGGTTTTGAAATTTAGAATGTAGAATGTAGGATGTAGAATTGGGCTAAAGGAAGTAGAGCAAGTCCATTGGAAGGAACAGCAAGCGAAAATAGCCACCGAACCACACCGAAGACGCCGAAGAATATGACACTCAGGAGGAAGCGAAACAATGTACAATTTACAATGTACGATTTACAATGGGAAAACCAGAGGGAGTGGAGCAAGACTGTATCCGATATAGTCAAACTTGCTAACTACAGTTGAGCACTGGTCATTAACAGCTAGAAACATTTTTCATCTTGCTTCTGCTGCTCCGAAACATAATTCTAAATCCTACATTCTAAATCCTACATCCTACATTCTACATCCTACATTCTTTCCCCCCCTAACGGATCTCACAACTCACAACTCACAACTTTTTTACCACCCCGTCACCCCGTCACTTCGTCTCTCACCTCTTCTTGCTTTACTTTAGTACTTCCGCTGATGAGAAATCGCGATAGAGTGAAAAACTATCCAGAACTTCCCTGTCTTCGTCACTGAGCTTATCCAGGACTATCCTCGTTATCAACTCACCCAAACCTGGTCCAAGCATAAAGCCCTGCCCACAGGGGCCGGCTGCATTAATAAAGTTGGGCACCTCTTTAACCGGACCGACGATGGGAAAAGCATCTGGTGTCATTGGATACTGACCGCGCCAGGTACGTCGCACCTTGAGATTGGCCAGGCGGGGATAGATATTGAGCATTCTTTTCGTAATCTGAGGCAGGAAAACAGAGGTGGAGTCGTTATCTACACCCCAGATGGGTGGATCGGGTGTAAGACAGAATACTACCTGCCCTTCATAATTCTGATAGAAATAGAAATTGGCTGAATCTTCTGTCGGCCTGATATCAACCACCATCGGGCCGAAGAATCTCTTCACCGGTTCGGTGATCCCTGCTTCATGGTTATCGGGTCTGACCGGGATATCGATCCCGAGCATCGCTGCTATTTGAGCGGCATAGTTACCCGCTGCATTGATTACATAGCGGGCCTGATACTTCCCTTTATCGGTAGCAACCTCCAGGATCTCTGGCGTCAGGGATCTCAGGCCTGTCACCTGTTCCCGGAAATTGTAACGGGCACCGTGCTGCAGGCTTTTCCTGTAGAGTGCTTCAATGGCGAGCAGTGGAGAAGCAGAACCGTCTCCGGATGAATAAGTCGAACCTCTCAACCCCTCCATAGAGATACCAGGCACGAGTTCGCGATACTCTTCGGCTGAGATCCATCTGATATTGAGCCCAAAGGACTCCTGAATCTTCATCGTATCCTTCAGGGTCTTCTCATCCCTTTCTGTATAGGCGGGATAGCTGTAGCCGTTAGACATCCACTGAATATCGTCACCGTGCATCTCCTGCCAGTTAGCAAATATCTCCAGGCTGCGGAGGCAGGTTCTGATCTTACCTTTATCGGAATGGGTAGCACGCAGCCCCCCGATCGCTTTCTTATTGTTGCCCTGTCCGGCAGAGGGAAGAGCATCGATAACCAGCACCTGCAGCTTCTCGGCTGCCAGGGCCAGCGCTGTCGGCACTCCCAGTGAACCGGCACCTATGACTATTACATCGTATATCCGGTTATCATCATTCCTGTTTGTCACTTTCTATCTCCATTTATAGTATTCGTTGCCTGTTTATCCGGTTAACTTGCAGCAACTCTTTTTCTTACTTATCTATTCTCTGCTCGCTGCTGAGCGTTACAGGACTCTATTTCCCTTTCCTGCCGGAATCGACAAAGCTCTTCAACGGTACTTCGATAAAGACCGGCCTCTTCGTGTTGGGAACGATCTCATCTGCTGAGATACCCTCTTCGCGGAAGATCTGCCTGATCAGTGTATCACAGGTCTTACTGCCACAGGGACCCATACCGAGCCGGGTTATGGCCTTGATCTGATTGATATCGGTCAGGCCGTTACGAATCAATTCCCTCACTTCACCAACCTTGACTCTTTCGCAGAGGCATACCATTGCATCATCCGAAGTTTTTTCCGATATTACCGGTTCGGGCAGCGGCTTCGTTACTTCATCATCCTGAACCCGGAAGGAGACTATCCGCGCTGCTATTTCGGGCGGTGCTTCCAGTTTGATGAGATCGGTTTTGGAATTCCTGTGTTTGAGTATGTTAACTACCGGCAGTTCAGCCAGGAAATTACCGTCTATATCGACCGCTCTTACCCTGTCTCCCTTCTCTACTGGATAATTGGACACCTCATAAGGTAGAGTGACGATCGGCTTTTCCCTGTTCTGACGGTAATCGACAAGAGTTATAGCCAGGCCGGGGCATATTGTGAGACAGCGGTGACAGCCGGAGCATTCTCCAGTGAAGCGGGGAAGGCCCATTAGTGGATCACCGTTCAATTCGATAGATTTATGAGGGCAGACGGTCGTGCAGGGGTTACAGGGGATCTCCTGCAGGCAGTGGATAACGGGGAAAACACCCTCCCGCTTTTCCGGAAATTCCTGCTCATAGATTTTGCCAGGCTCCTGCTTCAAATTTTCCGCTTTGGCATACCATTCGTGCGGTATATCCTCTACCGGCGCACCGAGTGCTTTCGCTACCTTCAGCCCTATGATCCGGCCGTTGAACATAGCCGAAGAGGCTTCCGCAATCTCATTGGAATCTCCAGCAGAATAGACCTCTATCCCTGCTGTTTCCGCCTCCTGCGTGAACTCGCTCAAAGGCTCCAGTCCAACTGCTATGAGGATGGTATCACAGAGAAAGGTCTTCTCCGTACCCGCTATGGGCTGGAAATTTTCGTCTATCTCAGCGATAGTAACAGATTCTACACCATCACTACCCTGAGCGGAGAGAACCGTATGCCTCGTATATATTGGCACTCCGAGCCGTTTGAGCTTGTCGCTGTGCACTTTATAACCACCACAGCGTGGCATTGCCTCTACCAGGCCGACAACTGTGATACCGGCCTGCAGAGCGTGATACCCTGCAATAAGGCCGACATTCCCACCTCCGACTATGAAGAGCCTTCTGGACGGCCTGACCAGGTCACGATTGACGAGAGTCTGGAAAGCTCCTGCACCATAAATACCGGGAAGAGTGTTACCGGGAAAGCGGAGAAATTTCTCTCTGGCTCCCGCTGCATTGAGGATGACTTTCGGTTCGACTATCCTGTATGACTCATCCTGCAGAATGCCCACCTTCTTATCCTTGAAGACAAAGAGAGCAGTAGAATTAAGCCAGATCGAGCAGTTGGGATATTCACGCAGCTTGTCAGAAAGCATCTTGCCGATATCGATTCCACGAGTGCCGGCATAAGAGTCCTCAACAGAGCCGAAAAATTTATGGGTCTGGAGAACGAGTTTACCACCAAGCTCGCTCTTATCATCGATCAAAACGATATTGTAATCATAACGGGCCAGCTCTATCGCTGCCGATAAACCGGCAGGGCCTCCACCAATAATCAGAATGTCTGTCTTCTGCTCCTCTATATCCTCTATGCTGACAGGCTCTTCTTTCAGTGGCAGCTCCGGTAACCCGTTCATACTCTCAACGATCATATTCTCCTGCACCTTGACCATGCAGGATTTGACCGGGATACCGTTGGCAATAACCCCGCACTTGGCACACTGGCCGTTAGCACAAAACATACCCTGCGGAGTGTTGTCGTGAGGATGATATCCGAAAATATATATCCCGTTCGCTATGAGGGCTGAGGCAATAACCTCACCCCGCTTCGCCTTCAATGGCTTCCTGTTCCAGTAAAAGGTTATCTCTTCACTCTCTCCGATCTCCAGAACATGATGCTCCTGTATGCGGTTCCTCTTATCCATCTATCACTCCAATATCTCGTTTAATTTTAAGGTCTTGTACTCTTGCTTTAAAAAAAAATACGGGAGCAATGTCAATGAATAATGAATAATTGGACCGGAGGGAGGAGAGCAGGGGGAGATGGGTGACGGGGTGACGGGGTGACGTAAAGACGGAGTGACGGAGAGACGGAGTGAGGGAGTGACGGAGAGACGGAGTGACAAAAAGTAGTGAGTGGTGAGTTGTGAGATCCAGGGGAAAGAGAAGCAAGTCCATTGGAAGGGAAAGCAAGCTACCGGGGGTAAAGCAAGTGTAAAATAGCCACCGAAAGACACCGAAGACGCCGAATTATGACGCCCCAGCGGTAGCCAAGCAAGGAGGATTAGCAGATTAGCAGATTAACGGATTAACGGATGAAAAGCAGAGAAGGCAGAGCAAGCTTGTGGGAACAAAGCAAGGGGAGATGGGTTACGAAGTGACGGGGTGACGGAGAGACGGAGTGAGGGGGTGACGAAGTGACGGAGTGACAAAAAGTAGTGAGTGGTGAGATGTGATCCGGAGGAAGCAAAGCAATGTAGGATGTACAATGTCCGATGTACAATGGAAAAACCGGATGGAGCAAAGCAAGAAGGTTTTGAAATTTAGAATGTAGGATGTAGGATGTAGAATTGGGCTAAAGGAAGCAGAGCAAGTCCATTGGAAGGGAAAGCAAGCTACCGGGGGTAAAGCAAGTGTAAAATAGCCACCGAAAGACACCGAAGACGCCGAATTATGACGCCCCAGCGGTAGCCAAGCAAGGAGGATTAGCAG
>CAZBDV010000013.1:0-52995 GCA_964490765.1 uncultured Candidatus Cloacimonadota bacterium
GCCCGTTCGAGAAGGTTTTTAGCTGTTATATTGTACGCTGGAGAGGTTTTCTTTGTTTCTTTCTTTTTACGGAGAAAAAGAAAGAAAGTATAACAATACGCTGGGGCGTCATAATTCAGTGTCTTCGGTGTCTTTCGGTGGCTATTAACACTTGCTTTTCCCCCCGGTAGCTTGCTTCTTCTCCCTCTGGTCCAATTATTCATTGTTCATTATTCATTATTCATTAACCTCATGACCCTTAATGATAATTATTAATATACGTCAGGATCGATATAGTCACCACGATCGTATATAAAAAAGTCCGCCATTCATCTGTCAGTATATAGCACGGCTCTCTGACATACATCGTATCACCGGCATAGAGCCGTGGTACCTCGTGTACTATCCTGTCGGCACCGACGTAATTCCTCACCCGGTATTCTTCCACAGACCTGTCGGCTCTGATGATCTTCACGATAGTTCCCCTCCGGAAATTGACCACCCCGCCAGCGATACCGAAAGCGGCAAAGATATCTGTTCCTTCACTGATGTAATATCTCCCTGGTGCATTGACATAGCCGTAGATATTAGCCCGCTGATTCTCTACCTGTTTGATGAAGACGGTTACCATCGGATTAACGACATAGACCTCCAGTCTCTCTTCCAGTTCCAGGGCGAGTTCGTGAGGATTCTTTCCGGCACATTCTATTGCTCCAATACCGGGGAAATGGAAGGTTCCATCCGGCAGGACGTATATATTGGAAACCGTAAACTCCGGATGGCCCAGTGTTCTGATTTCCAGCAGGTCGCCGGGGCTTATGGTGTATATATTACCGTGTAACTGGCCGCTCAGCGTAAGCAACAGTAAGATAAACAGAAACAAAAAACGGTTAATGATCTCTTTCATATATTACCTCTTGGTCTTTTCCGGGTTATATCTTCTCCCTCCCTTTTTATCATCGGATATCAGGCCGGGAGATCATCTGTCATCAGGGAAAATTTGTTCCCTTTCCCGGAGTGATAACTATCTCAACCATGTTGTCGGTTAAGCTCAAGCGTTCGTCCTTATCGGCCCTGACGTTCAGCAGATTCTCCAGGTAAACGATTGTCGCGGGATATCTGTCATATATTTCCGGATTAACGGAGATGCTCTTCAGGCTCTCCCGCAATCCCTGACTCTCTGCCAGGCTGGCCCGCATCCCTTTGGCCTGCAGCAATTCTGTCAGCTCTCTCCCTCTTCTATCTTCGCTGGCGTAAATCCTCACCCTGGCACTCTCTTCTCTTATTTTCTGGTTTTCTTCACGATACTCTTCCTGCCGGGTGATGTTCCTGATCTCTTCCCGGATCTGCAGATAATTCTCTTCACCAGCTCCAGGCTCCAGAAAATATTCCCAGCCTGCTCCCGTCTGCCGGAAGGATTCTCTCAGCAGGCCATTTTTCAGCTCTTTGCCGATCACGAGGGTATAGAGATTGTAATCCTCTATTCTTCTGTATCGCTGATAGAGATTTGCCATTGTTGCGAAGTTGAGGTCGGTAAAGGAGTATCTCTGGTAGAGGCTGATGATACGGAGTATGCGTCCTGCATCCTTTATCAGGTTCATCCCGACGATCTCTTCTGCTACCGATTTCACGACCTGCTGCTGTCTTCTCGCTCTTCCCAGGTCGCCACCTGCCACGGAATAACGGTCACGTGAATAGAGGAGAGCTTCATCTCCATCGAGCGAATATACCGGCCGGTTCTCCGGGAACTCACCCCTTTTCTCCAGGAATGTATCCTTCAGGTCGATGGTCACTCCCCCCTCCAGCTCGCCAATCAGATCGATGAAGAGCTGGAAGTCAATCGCCACGTAACGGTCGAATTCCAGGCCGGTTACCCGTGTCAGGTAATACCCGAGCTGCTTCATTGCCTGGTCTCTTTCTGCTCCATTTACTCTTGCCCGCTTGAATACCGAATTGATCTTTATAGGCCTTCCCCGGTCGTCGAAGACGAGCAGGTCACGCGGGACGGAGACTACCTGCACCTCCTCTTTCTCATCGTCTATTCTAGCCAGCATCATCGTATCAGTCAGCTCGTAGCTGTCTATTCCGGCAATCAGCAGGGTCAGCCCCTCTTGTGCAATCTCACTCCCACCAGCCGGCAGTTCTGTCTTGTTTTTATTAATAAGGAGGAAGGTAACGACAAACCCGGTGATGATGATCAACCAAAAGAGTATCTTCAGGACCTGGTTCTGGCCGTCTCTATAAGCCCTTTTCATCGGCGTCGCCTCCTGTTCTGTTTCAGCAGCTCATCGATCTTCGGCCTCTCCATCTTCTTCTCCCGCTTCGGCTGATAGCCGTAATAGTCATAGTAGTTGTAACGGCCGCTGATGATACTGCTCCTTACCCCGTTGATGATGTATCCGGCTGACGGTCTTTCACAGAGGGCTATTCGCTTTGTCAGCCGTTCGAAAGAGGCTTCGGTGGTCAGCCCCAGCCTGACGACTACAACTGCCAGGTCCATCACCTCCAGCAGATTGGCGATCTCCGGGATGAAGAGTGCTGCCGGTGTATCGAACAGTATGATGTCGAACACCCCGTAAGCTTTCTCTACGAAGGAAGCACAGGCATCCTCCTCGTAGCGGAAATCGTCCAGCCTCTCGTTCGTCCCTGCCGGGGTGAGCATCAGATGTTCGTTATCGGTCGGATATACAACCTTCTCAAAAGCGCATTTACCCATCACGAAATCGGAAAAACCACGGCAGTATTCCTTGTTATAGAGTTGTGATACTTTCGGGTTATAGACGTCGGTATCGACGAGCAGGACACTCAGCTTCCTGTCTGCCAGGCCGGTAGCCAGCAGCATCGAGAGGAGGCTCTTACCCTCTTCCCGGACCGGACTACAGACGAATATCGTCTTGCTGCCCGATTTCGTCAGCTGTTTCCTGATACTGAATATTGTCTCTCTGATCTCGTTATCCTGGCTGATTAGCTGAGCCAGAGAATCGTGAGCCGGAAAATAGGAGGGGATCTCCTTATTATGATAGACGTTTCCGAAAGAGATTAGCTCCTCGAATTTCTGCATATCTTCCGGAACGACGAAACGGCGGTCGATACGGTCATAGACGTAAACACCAACTGCCCCGGCACCGATCCCGATGAGCAGGCCGATAAGGAGATAGTGCAGAAGGCTCTTACCCGCTTTCTCCTGCGGGATATGCGGCTCATCTATCGTTACGAATCTGCTGAGGTTGGCCTGGGCGGATGACTGCACGTCCAGAAGCCGCGCATTGAGCATCTTTATCTTCATCAGGATCAGCTCTCTGTTCCGGACGAGCTGCTGCTGCCTGGCATCTGTATCGTCGGGAAACATCTGGCCTTCCAGCTCGTTGATCACCTTCTGCAGCGATTGCACGCGGGTAGCTAACGAGAGTTCCGAAACCTGCAGATCGACATACCTGCTCATCAACTGCTGGCGTGAGGAGGTGTTACGGAGCAGAGTGCTCTGGCCGATGTTCTCTTCCAGCTCTTCGCTCAACATCCGGTTGATACGTGCTATGTTGTTCCTTATCGCTATCACTTCCGGATGTGCCTCCTGCTTGTCGGTCAATGCCCTGTTCAATTCATCATTCAACTGCACGAGCCGTTCTCGCAACTGTTCGGAGAATACCGCCTCTGTAGGCAGTGGTGCATCGAGACGCGCCAGTTCCGCTTCTGTATGTCTGCGTGACGCCCTGATAGAGGAGAGTTCGATCTGGGCTGCGGTCAGGTTCTTGCGATAAGTCTCCAGGTCGGTGGAGAGTTTACTGAAATCGCTTGCCAGATAGGGATTCGATCCCTGTTCCGAGATCAGCACCCTGTCGATCTCGGCTAACTGATCGTTCTGGGCGGCAATCTGATTGATCAGGTAGGTGATCAGCTTCTCCGAGGAATCTATCTGATAGTTCACTATATAATCGTTCAGAGCAGAGACATAGGCCCTGCTCAGATGGGGTATCATCACGTTGTCCCGGGCTTTTAGCGTTACCTCGAATACCGGATTGGATATGTCCCGTCTGTCGGTTGCTTTGCTTTTTATCATCTTCTGGACCGAGCCCTCCGGGAAGTAATAGCCGGAATTGATTTCCGTCAGTCTGGCAACCTCGTCGGAGTTCATCACACTGAGCCAGAAATTGGTATTGAATCCGGTAGAGACCATCGGCAAGTCTGCCTCCTGGGCATAGGGATTATCAGCCCGGAGAAAGAAGATCTCAAAAGTCACTTCATAAAAATCCCTCCCGATCTTCAGGCCGAGGAACAGGGCAAACAGCAGGGAGAGTCCCAGTATGGCGGCAAATTTCCACCTGTGCAGCCTGAGTACCTGCAGGTATCGGTCGAAATCGAATTTCTGCTCTTCACTCTCGGCTATCGGCTGCATCTTTTGCCGGGATAATCTCTCCGGAGACCTCAGATCTTCATCGTCCCTCTCTTCTCTGCTGCTGAAAGGACTGTCTATGAGGGTCTTCACTGTTCTCGTCAGGCTGTGTAAGGAAATCGGTTTCTCCAGGTAGGCGTCCGCCTTGTCTTTCATCTCCAGCTTCTGAGCTGGAGTCGGAATGTAGCTGGTAACGAATATAACAGGAGTATCGGGAGAAAGCCTCTTTATCCCTTCCAGCAGCTCGTTAACAGAAAAGCCCTCCAGAAAAGACGAGGTCTTCGGCCCGGTAGTTATCGGGGTCTTGATATCACAAATTACAAGGTCGATCTTGCGGCTCTGAAAGATCTCCAGCGCCTTGCGGCCACTATCCGTCTGGATGGTCTTATACCCTGTCGTCTCTAAATGGCTCGCGATTAATTTTCTGGATTCTTCCCTGTCATCAGCGATCAAAATCGTCTTCGTTTCGGTAAAGATAAAATCATTTTTCATATTTCCGCCTGCCCGCCCGAAAACACCACTCAACTCCAATTCAACCCTGGTTTAATTTACCCATTTTTGTCAACTTATTTCTTCTAACCCTACTTGCTACACTTCCAAAGGCCTTGCTTTTACTCCCAATGGACTTGCTCTGCTTCCTTTGATAATTATTCATTATTCATTATTCATTAACCTCATCACCTCATTACTCCGTCACCCCGTCACTTATTCTCCCTGCTATTCCCCTCGCTAGAACCACTACGGGGCGGCGGGTGGGAATAGATAAAATCCGGCATTACAATTAACAGCGTTAATAAAACCGTACGAGAATGGGCTTCGAAGATACTGTCCGACGAGCGAAGCGAGGAGTTTATCGAGAGAAGCCCGTTCGAGAAGGTTTTTAGCTGTTAGATTGTACGCTGGAGAGGTTTTCTTTGTTTCGTGGGCTTCGCCGAGCTCGGTAGCAGCCACGAGGAAGAGTTTTCCTCGGTTCTTTTTACGGAGAAAAAGAAAGAATGTATCATCATATGCTGGTGAATCATAACTATTCGGCGTATTCGGTGTCTTTCGGTGGCTATTTTACACTCGCTTTTCCCCCGGTAGCTTGCTTCTTCTCCCTCTGGTCCAATTATTCATTATTCATTCTTCATCATTCATTATTCATTATTCATTGTTCATTGTTCATTGCTTCACTCCCGTAGGATTTTAACCAAACAACTAAACAACCAAGTAACCCCAGCACCATTTCAACTATTTCTTGACAATTTCCTTAACCAAATCCCAATGATACGGTGTATTATTAGTGTATTGCTGATTTTGATTTAAATTGTTCTGGCAACCTAAGTTTTTGCTCACCTTAAGGTTATAAAAAACCTTGTGGAGGTGACGCGGCGAAGCTCTATCTACCCGACAAATTTCCCCCGGAAAAAATACATTGTTTAAGCTTGCTCTGCTCCCTATAGTTTTTTCTTCATAAGCTATTCCTCCCGTAGGATTTTAACCAAACAACCAAGCAACTAAGTAACTAAGTAACTAAGCAACTAAGCAACCAGAATCTATCATGTTCCTCAAATCTTTCACTGACATCGATGCCTGGAAAGAGGCACGTATTCTTGTTTCAGAGATTTACAAGATAACTTCGGCGGGCAATGTCAGGATTGACTTCGGATTTAAGGATCAGATTCGGAGAGCAGCAGTTTCGATTATGTCTAATATAGCAGAAGGTTTCGATAGCGGCTCTACCAAATCATTTCTGGTTTTCCTTGGATATTCTTATCGGTCAGCTTCGGAAGTTCTTTCCCTACTTTACGTCGCTTTAGATTGTGGATATATTGATGAATCAACTTTTTCTGAACTCGAGGAAAGGACATTATCTGTTCAGAAGATGATCGGTGGTTTCATCAAATACCTCAAAACCAGAATCAAAAAATAATGAACTCCTTGCCTAACCTTGCTTCACTCCCGTAGGATTTTAACCAAACAACCAAGCAACTAAGTAACTAAGCAACCAGAATCAACCAAGCAACCACTAATCCTGCTCTGCTTCCTATGGTTTTTTCTTCGAAGCTATTCCACCCGTAGGATTTTAACCAAGCAACTAAGCAACTAAAAAACCAAGCAACCAGAATCAACCAAGCAACCACTAATCCTGCTCTGCTTCCTATGGTTTTTTCTTCGAAGCTATTCCACCCGTAGGATTTTAACCAAGCAACTAAGCAACTAAACAACCAAGCAACCAGATAATCTACCTCCAATAAAACCTCAGCACATTCGACAACACATACGTCCCATTAATCCTACCATAGAACCATTCCTCCTCCTCCCCCTGATAAGAGAACTCTATGGTCTGGTCGGGATAGTAGGGCACTACATCATACAGGAAATCATTTTCCAGGTCCTTGAAACCTTCAGGTTCCATCTTATAGATCAAAAGGGTAGCTCCCTCCCTGACAGGCTCTGTAAAGTAGAAGTTCTTCAGCTTCAGCTTGATCGGCTGCTCCTTCTTCAGGTAGTAGGGATAGGTCCTGAACAGGTACCTGAGTTTCTCTTTCAGTGACGGTGTCGGATCTTCGTTGGCCAGTTTCATTATCTCTCTTACTCGCTTCCTCAAAGGTGTGTTGATATGGTTCTTGTACTTTTGAGGCTCGTAGAGCTTGATCTGCTGTGTCCCGTGCGACGTTTGAAACACATAATCCCCGCATCTCCCCTTGACCCAGTTGGTCATATCAACCAGTCTCTGCAGGCTCTCTTTAGAATTCAGATAATGCTTCACGGTATTACTCACCAGATGCTCTATCTGCCTCGGAATTCTCTTTTTACACATTTTCCTTGTCCTCCTTGATTTTTCTTTCCTCCTTGCTTTGCTACCAATGGACTTGCTATTCCTTCCTTTGGTTTTTACTTCATTGCTATGCTACCATCGGTAATTATTCATTATTCATCATTCATTATTCATTGCTAAACCTTCCTTTGGTTTTTCCTTCACAGCTAAGCTCCCGTAGGATTTTAACCAAGCAACTAAGTAACCAAGCAACTAAGCAACTCTACAATCTATGCTTCACAAATTTCATTCAGATAATACAGAAAATCCTCTGAATCCCTATTCTGATGAGGTTCCAACGAGAGGTGAAAAAAGTTTTGGCAGAATCAAAACGTACTATCAACTAGTAACTAATAGCTATTAACTAATAACTATTTTTCCCATTCGCATGGAGGTCTTATGTTAAATAAAATCAAAGAATTATTTGAAGATGTCTTGGAAAGAGACAGTGGAACAGTAAATCCCGACGACAAATTTAGAGAATACGAAGAATGGGATTCGTTAGCCTATCTATCCGTTATTGCCAAGATTGACGAAGATTTTGGTTTCGTTATTCCACGAGATGATTTCCAAAAAATCATAACAATAAAAGATCTTGCTGGCTATCTGGAGTCACATCAATAACTATGGCTGTATTGAAGTTCAATGGTGTTGGTATTTCAGGGCTTTCAGCTGCTGTGCCAAAAAATATCTATCATAACAGAACAGACAATAAATACTTCGAAAGTGACGATGCAGAGAAGATAGTGGAAAAAATCGGAGTAGAAGAGAGAAGAGTGACTGATAGAGATATGTGCTCCTCAGATCTCGGACTGGCTGCTGCTGAAAGGTTACTCGGCGATATGAATATTGATAGAAGCTCTATTGATGCACTTATATTTGTATCTCAAACCGCTGATTATAGGATTCCTGCAACTGGTATTATTCTTCAACATAAACTTGGTTTACCAAAGACTTGTGCCGCCTTTGACGTTAATCTTGGATGTTCCGGCTTTGTTTATGGTCTCAGCATGGCTTATAGTTTTGCTACCCAGCCGACAGTAGATAGAGTATTATTGATTAATGCAGAGACAAGAACAAAAGTCTACTCTTTCAAAGACAGGAAGACAGGATTTCTTTTTGGTGATGCAGCTACTGTCTGTCTTGTAGAAAGGGGAGAGATATATGGCGAATCATATTTCAAACTGGACTCTGATGGCTCAAAGGCTGACTATATAATGATCAAGTCAGGTGGATATAGAAATCCCTGTACTTCGGAATCATTCTTAGAAAAAGAGCAACCTGGCGGATGTTTTCATAGTGATGAACAAGTGCATATGGATGGAGAAGGGGTATTTGAGTTTGTTATAACAAATGTACCCCGGCATGTCAGAGAAGTACTTAGGTTGAGTCAACTCGAAAAAGAGGAAGTTGACTATTATGTCTTTCATCAAGCGAACAGGTTTATGAACGAACACGTCCGAAAGATGCTAAAGCTTGAAAAGGAAAAAGTGCCCTACAGTTTTGAGAAATTTGGTAATACTAGCTCTGTCTCTATTCCTCTAACTATTGCTACTAGCGTGAAAGATAAGTTTGACATACCAAGAAAAATTCTTGTTTCCGGTTTTGGTGTAGGTTTATCTCTGGCCTCAGCATTTTTTACTTTGAGCACTCCACACATCACTGAATTGATTGAGATATAGGTTTGTTATATGTTGGAACTCAATGACAAAACAGTAATAATATCCGGAGCTTCATCAGGTATCGGAAGATCCTGTGCAATCAGATGCAGTGAACAGGGAGCAAAAGTAGCTCTGTTAGGAAGAGATGAAAACCGTTTAAAGGAAACCTTATTGAAGTTATCAGGCGAAGGGCATAAAATTTATTGTCAGGACCTGGTTGAATATGATAAGCTGAAAGACCTTGTAAGTAGAGTTGTTGAAGATATCGGATTTATATCTGGTTTTATACATTCTGCCGGAATAGAAATAGTATTACCGTTGAAGTTAACAGAACCACATCATTTTGAAAGGGCTTTTGCCGTGAATGTTATATCCGGATTTGAACTGACAAAACATATAGTTAAGAAAAAGAATATCAATCCTGACGGAGCAAGCATTATATATATTTCCAGCGTAATGGGTATTACAGGACAGCCGACTAAAACTGTCTATAGTGCAACAAAGGGTGCCCTGATCTCAGGAACCCGATCCCTTGCTGTAGAACTTGCCCGTTACAACATAAGAGTAAACTGTGTGTCACCTGCCGTCGTTAAAACAGGTATGTCTCAAGCAATGATGGATAAAACAACCAGTGATGCCGTGGAAGAGATGATAAAAGCTCATCCTCTCGGTATTGGACAACCCAAGGATGTAGCGGACACTTGTGTCTTCTTACTTAGTGAATCTGCAAAATGGATAACCGGAACGAATATTGTTATAGATGGCGGATATGTTTCATTGTGAATTAGATTTAAATGACATAGATATAGTTTTGACAATACCGGAGCAATATTGAACTGCACAATTGATAGTGTAGATAAAACAGATTATCCAGAATTAGCACAATTCTTGCATCAATTCCCTGATCAGAACCGCACTTTGGATGAATGGCGGCAATTGATTTATTTTCGGTGGGAAGAAAATCCTGCATTTTATGAAGGTTTCCCAAGAGGCCTAGTTCTAAGATCGGGATATAAGATAGTTGGATTTATTGGTAATATTCCCACGAGAATGCTATGGAACGGAAAAGAGACAGTCGTTGTTAATGCTTCGAGTTGGTTTATATTTCCTCAATTCAGGAACTACAGTATAGATCTTTTTTTTAAACGGATGGAGATTATTAAAGACTATGTGTACTTCAATTCTACAGCTATTGACGTCGTAAAGAAGCTTTTAACCACCCTTAAATTAAAAAAGTATAATTGTGCTGATTATCTTTATGAGTACTACGGTTATCCTGGAAAGTATCGAAAATATCCTGTACGAAGAGCTTTACTATTTTTCCACAGGTTTTTGATAAGAATATTGGTTTCATCTCGATCAAGGAGGAATTCTTCAATTTCCATCGAACGACTTCAGTCATCAGATATTGGAGATGAGATTAATCTATTGTGGGAAAGAACAAAACAAAAATACCTTTTCACCAATGTACGAGATAGCCGATATCTTCGTTGGATATCTAAAAGAATGGAAATCTATTATATCAAACAAGAGAGCAGATTACTTGGGTTTTTTATTATGCATAATTCCGGATTTAGTTATACTTTGGTGGATATCTGGGGAGAAAATATCACTAAATATGCAGAGCATATCATTCTCTTTCTATTAAGTCAAAACCCTGGCGATAATATAAAAATCCCAGCATACGACGATAATGTGATCAAAGCAGGGAAAAGGTGTTTACAGATTCCCAGGAAAAAAGAATATGGAGGGTTTTACTATAGTGGTAATAACTCTTCCTTGCTTCAGGATAATAGTTTTTTAACTATGCTTCAAGGGGATTATGGGTTATAAACATCTAATCTACTAACAGTATTGATTAATCATTGTTTTTGTAGCCAATGGTTAGTCTACTATAATTTTGGAATCATTTTCTCTTAGCAAGTTTCTACTCACTTATAGATTAACACTTTATGTTTTCTGTTAACTGGTAGCTATTAACTCCTTCTTCCTTGCTTAGCTTCCAATGGACTTGCTTAAGCAACCTATGGTGTTTCCATTGTAAATCGTACATTGTACATCCTACATTGCTTCGCTCCTTGGATTTCCTTTCGAAGCTAAGCTCCCATTGGATATCTAAATTAATTGGCATAGTGTGTCCTCCCAGTCGGCAAGGTGCCGACTATATTTCTTTCCAATGGAAAACCTATGAACATAAACACAAGATAGATTTGATTGAATATTTTAACCTTAACCTCAAACTTTGCCTTATCCTTATCCTCAACCTCTGGAGTATTTTAATGACTTATCAAAAGAAGATGCCCTGAGACGTGAGAAATATTTCAAAACCTACCATGGAAGAATGTTTATTAAGAAGTGATTAAAATCATATTTTATGCTGCTCAATTCGGATTCCATCAATCCCGAAAAGTGAGAATAATATAGAGTAATACAGAGGAACTGAAAAATGAATTATCTAATAACTGGAGGAGCGGGCTTCATCGGCTCAAACTTCATTCATTATCTTTTCAAAAGACCGGGGTTTTCCGGAAAGGTCATCAATGTAGATAAACTAAGCTATGCGGGTAACCCAAATAATCTGAAGAGCATAGACAAAGAGTTTGGTGGTTCCCGCTACTTCTTTGAAAAAGTAGATATCTGTAACAATCAGGCAATAGGCAAGATCTTTCAAGAGCATAAACCGGATGTTATTGTTAATTTTGCTGCTGAGTCTCATGTTGATCGGTCTATTGATGGTCCTATGGAGTTCATCAATACGAATATCGTCGGTACTGCTGTCTTGTTACAGAACGCATTACATTATTACCGAGAACTCGATAACGAGAGGCAAGAACGTTTTCGTTTTCATCATGTTTCCACCGATGAAGTTTATGGTTCGCTGGGAGATGAAGGTCTTTTCGAAGAAACGACCCCTTATGATCCGAGTTCACCCTATTCAGCTTCTAAAGCATCTTCTGATCACCTGGTCCGTGTCTGGAAAAGAACTTTCGGATTGCCGGTTCTGATCACCAATTGCTCCAATAATTATGGAGCTTATCAATTCCCCGAAAAACTCATCCCATTGATGATCCTTAACTGTCTGTCTCATAAACCTCTCCCTGTTTACGGAAAGGGTTTGAATGTCCGAGACTGGCTCTTTGTTGAAGATCATTGTGAAGCTATTGACGTGGTAATCAGAGAGGGAGATGTTGGAGAAACCTACAACATTGGTGGCCACAACGAGATTCGTAATATCGATATTGTTATTCATATCTGTCAAATACTAGATGATCTAAGGCCTTCTGATAAACATAAATCATATACTGAATTAATAACCTATGTTCAGGATCGTCCCGGCCATGATCTCCGATATGCTATTGATGCTTCCAAGATACAAAGGGAACTCGGCTGGAAACCGAAAGAGACCTTCGAAACCGGCATCCGCAAAACTATCCAGTGGTATCTCGACAATGATGATTGGTGGAAGGATATTCAAGAGAGGAAGTATCAGCAGGAGCGATTAGGGCTTGGAGCTAAGAGCTGAGAGCAAAGAGCTAAGGGCTGAGAGCGGAGAGAATGTTTAGGTTTGAAGGTTTAGACATCTGGCGAAAAGCAATAGATCTTTCTGATAGACTTTTTGATATCGCTGATAAGTCAGATAAGTTGAAGTATTATAGATTTTCTGAGCAACTTCCAGCTGCAGCAACGAGTATAACAAATAACATAGCAGAAGGCTCTGCTTCTAATCATAATAAGGAGTTCTCACAATTTCTTAATATATCGAGAAGATCGGTATTTGAATGTGTAAATATCTTAATCATTTATAATCGCAGGGGTATAATCAGTTTGGCTGAGTTAGAAGAGTTGAAAGAAGAGTTATTGAGTATTAGCAAAATGATTTCTGCTTTCAGAAAGACGTTACTGATGAAGTAATTTTTCCTTTTACTCTTTGCTCTAAGCACTTAGCCCTATGCTCTACACCCCTTGCTCTCAACCCAAACCTTAACTTAAATGACACTTAAACATCAAACTGTATCCGGATTAAGTTGGAGTTTTATCGAGAACATTTCGACAAATGGTATAGCATTCATTTTCGGCATTATCATGGCCAGATTGCTCACTCCGGCAGAATTTGGCCTATTTGGGATGACTTTAGTTTTTATAGCATTCTTTGAACCTTTTGTATCAAGCGGGTTACCAAGTGCCTTGATAAGAAAAACAGACTGCACCCAAGCAGACCTCTCAACAGTGTTTTATTATAATTTGGCCATTAGTATTGCAGTATATATTATATTATTCATCTTTGCGGGAGCAATAAGTGTTTTTTTTAACGAACCCCAAATAAAACCAATCATACGCTTATCCGGATTGATATTAATATTAAGGTCCTTATCCATTGTTCAGAGAACAATGTTAATGAAAAAAATTAATTTCAAGTTGCTGGCAAAAATCTCGATCTTATCTTCTGTTGTGTCAGGCATCACAGCGATTTATCTAGCTTATCACGGATTTGGAGTTTGGAGTCTGGTAACAAAACAGTTATTAATTGCTTTTATCAGTATGTTGTTGTTATTCTACTGGAATCGATGGATGCCTTCTTTTGTGTTTTGTGTCGAATCTTTCAAACAGATGTTTTCATTTGGGTGGAAGCTTTTAGTCAGCGGTTTTTTAAACACTGTGCAAAGAAATGTGGTATCGATTGTTATTGGGAAGTTTTATGCCGCATCAGATCTTGGTTTTTATACGAGAGCCGAGAGGTTTAAGAATCTATTATCTCAAAACATAACTATTGTTGTCCAAAAAGTTACTTATCCTGCTTTATCCTCTATTCAGGATAACACATTGAGACTAAAAACAGCCTATCGGAAATTAATAAAAAGCATAATGCTAATTACTTTGGTTCCATTGGTAAGTTTAGCGGCCATTTCTAGAACACTTACTATCACTTTAATTGGCGATCAGTGGTTACCTTCCGTACCGTACCTTCGCTTACTTTGTTTTGTTGGGATTTTTGTGCCCCTGATAGCAGTAAACTCTAATATGCTTTTAGTTCAGGGTAGAAGTGACATCGTATTGAAGATCAACCTGGCAAGCAAGCTATTGCTTGTACCGGTCGTTTTATCAGGTATCTTGTTCAGTATAGATGTAATGATAATCGGTATGATAGTTCATTCAATTGCCATATTTTTTATATATAGTCACTGGAGCGGTAAGTTTATTAGCTATACATCATTTGATCAGTTGTCTGATATTTTTCCTTCCTTTTTGCTATCAGTGACAGTAGGAATTCTTGTTTTTTCTTTCGATCTTTTGCTGACAACACCTCCTCTTATTACTTTGGTGACACAGTGTGTTGTCTTTACGGTAGCTACATTAGGACTAACGGAACTATTTGGCATGAAGGATTATTTATATATCAAAGATGTATTTATGGAAAAGGTATTTCATGTATTTAGCAAAACCAAGTAACTATCAAAGAATTTTAAAACATTGTGAAATCATACGCAATAAACGAAGAAATTGAATATAGCAGGAGTAAATTATGAAGGGTATCATATTAGCCGGAGGTGCAGGATCACGAATGTATCCAACGTCATTGTGTTATAGTAAACAATTGGTGATGATCTATGACAAACCGATGATCTATTATCCATTGTCTACTCTGATGTTGGGCGGTATTAAAGATGTTCTGATCATATCGAACAAAGAAACAATACCTTTTTATCAAAATCTTTTTCAAGACGGCTCTCACCTGGGAGTTGGTATATCCTATGCTGTTCAGCCAGAGCCAAAAGGTATAGCGGAAGCTTTTATTATCGGGAAGAAATTTATCGGTAAAGATGATGTAACATTGATCTTGGGAGACAATATTTTCTACGGTAAAATGGATTTCATTAGAAAAGCAATTAATAGAAACAATGGAGCTACTGTTTTTGGGTACTATGTTAAGGATCCAAAACGTTACGGAGTGGTTGAGTTCGACGATCAGGGAAAAGCTCTTTCAATCGAAGAAAAGCCGCTGAAGCCAAAATCGAATTATGCTGTAGTAGGGTTATATGTCTATGATAATGATGTAATAGAAATTGCCGAAAATCTTAAACCTTCAGGCAGGGGGGAATTAGAGATAACAGATCTCAACAATCAGTATTTGAAAAGAGGTAAATTGAATGTTGACCTGATAGGCAGAGGTATTGCCTGGCTTGATACTGGAACTCCTGATGCACTTCTTGATGCATCTACTTTCATCGGAGCCATTGAGAAAAGGCAGGGGCTGAAAGTTGCCTGTCTGGAAGAGGTGTCATATATGATGAGATATCTGGATATTAAAGGGCTTAGATCAGCAATAGAAATAATACCTAATTCAGATTACAGATCATATCTTGAGAATATATTGGAAAATCATAATCTATATGAGCAATATCAGATATGAAGTTATATACTTTAGAATTACCGGGGTTGATACTGTTTGAACAGGAAATTTATTCAGATAAAAGAGGTTACTTTCAGGAAGTTTATCACTTTGAGAAGTATCAAAAGTATTTACCCGCGGGAACTGTTTTCGTACAGGATAATCTATCTTATTCCAGATATGGTACAATAAGAGGGCTACATTTTCAGAAAGAACCATATGCTCAAGCGAAATTAGTCAGGTGCACAATGGGCAAGATTCTCGATGTAGCTGTTGATATCAGAAGAAATTCTCTAACATTTGGAAAGCATATTTCCGTTGATCTATCAGACGAAAATCATTTACAGTTGTTCATCCCGAAGGGGTTTGCTCATGGATTTTCAGTACTAAGTGATTATGCTATTGTTGAATACAAGTGCGATGAATTATATCATTCCGAATTTGATGCTGGAATCAGATATGACGACACAACGATTGGGATTGACTGGAAGATTAATCTTAATAAGTGTATTCTGTCGGCCAAAGATAAGAAATTACCATTACTAAATGAATTTTTTGAAAGTATGGAGGAGATTTGATACCTGTTTACAGACCTTATCATGATGAACTTGAGATAAAGTATCTTAAAGAAGTAATTGAGTCAGGTTGGTGGGGTCTTGGCCCCAAAACTGCGGAGTTTGAGAAGAAGTATGCTGAATATATAGGTGTAGATTATGCGTTAGGATTGAATTCTGCTACCGCAGCACTTCATCTGGCACTTATGTGTCTGGATGTATCTGGATATGAAGTAATCACACCATCCATGACTTTTGTCTCAACAAACCATGCTATATTATATAATGGGGGAATACCTGTTTTCTGTGATATTGAGCCTGAAAATTTGAATGTAACTGCTGAAGAGATAGAGAAGTTAATTACTGAAAAAACTAAAGCGATAATCGTAGTGCATTACGGTGGATATGCCTGTGATATGGACCCGATAATGGATCTGGCGGTAAAACATAATCTTTATGTTATTGAGGATTGTGCCCATGCCTGTGGTGGAAAATATAAGGACAAGATGTTAGGTTCGATAGGACATTTTGGTGCATTCAGTTTCCAGGCAGTAAAGAATCTTGCTACTGGTGATGGAGGGATGCTAACGACTAGTAACAAAGAATGGTCTGATAGAATAAAAAGACTACGTTGGGTAGGTATTTCCAAAGATACATTCGACCGGGGAGCAGGTAATAGCTATGACTGGTTTTATGATGTTACGGAACTCGGTTATAAGTACCATATGAATGATATCACTGCTGCGATAGGTCTAGCTCAGTTGGAAAAGCTTGAATGGATGAATGATAAAAGACGATTTTGGTCTGATAGATACAGAGATGCTTTCAAAGAGATTTCTGCAATCAAGTGTCCTCCAATAAAGGACTATGTGTTTCCCGCTTGTCACAACTTTGTTATCAAAACAGAAAGAAGAGATGAATTGCGAACTTATCTAATGGAGAAAGGCATAACTACAGGAGTTCATTATTATCCTAATCATCTTTTTGATATGTATAAACCATATTACAGGAAGCTTCCTGTCACAGAAAGTATATGGAATGAGTTGATAACTTTGCCATTGTATCCATCAATGAACGAAGAAGAAGGAAATCTCGTTATCGAATCAATAAAGAGTTTCTACTGCTGAATAAAATAATATGGATTGAATAATATGGATATTGTTAAAGAGAAAAACTTTGAAGTAATTATCGAATTTCTGAAAACAAACTTCTCTTCACCTACTCACTGGCCTGATTGGAATTTAGTGGTTAGTGAATTCTTCAACACTGAATTCTTCTACTTGTGTGCTTATGAAGAAGATGAATTAATTGGTATATGTCCCATGCATAAATACAAAAAAGGTATTTATACCTATTACAGATCAGGGCAATTCATGTATATCCCTTTCGGGGGTTGGCTCCTATCCAGACCGAATAAAATTAATTACAATGCAATACAAATTAAAGGTCTATCTCGATTAGATGTATTTGGTTTGCCTTTAATAAGTGATTTCGAAAATGCTATTATTGAAGATAATGTAGTCATTCATAAAACTCTTATTATTGATCTAAACGAAGACATTAATAATATTTGGGATAATTATCTAAATAAAAACCGACGGAAGATGATCAATAAAGCTCAAAAGAATGATGTAGTAGTTGAGGTTGAAGATGATTTAGATCGATTTTATTATTTCTACAAAAGAGCAAGTATTCGTAAAGGAATATATGTGCTACCCAAATTTTTTTTTGAGCGGCTTATATTTAATGCAGTTAACATTAACTTTGACTTTATATGGACTAAAATCGGCGATCAGTATTTTGTTAATAGAGTAATTGCCTATGATAAAAATTATGCAATTGCCTGGTTGGCTAATTACGAAGCGAACATTCCTAACTTAGGTTTAGGAGAAGTCTTATATTGGGAAGCTATTAAACGGGTAAAACAGTTCGGTTGTGATTTCTTCGACCTAGCTTATATCAACAAAAAAAATCTTCCGGGCATCTATGAATTTAAAAGAGGGTTTTCACAAAAAGAGGTAATTGTGCCATTAATAATACAAAAACCTCTTGTTTATAGGGTAGTAAATAGAGGTACTAGATGGTTAAGAAGTATTATAGGAAATTGAAGAATAGAATAAAGCAAAGCTTGCTTAAGGCTAGACTGAGGAAGAGATGTTCTATTGGCAAGAATTGTTATGTAGCATCAGATGTTGTTATAGGTTCTAATTGTATTATATCTAACCGCGTTTACATTGGCAATAATGTTAATTTATCCGAAGGAGTTTTTGTAGGAAGCAATGCTATCCTTAGAAATATCTCAATAGGAAAAAACTCAAAGATAGAAGGTGGGGTTGTATGTACTGGAAATGGAAAAGGAAAAATAATCATTGGAGGAGAGTCATATATTGGACCAGAAGTCATACTTGACTGGAGTGAAAATATTACAATTGGCAGTTATGTTCATATAGCAAATCGAAGTATATTAAGCACACATAGTTCCGCAAAAAAAGCAATATCTGGAATACCTCTAAAAGACAATAGCGACAAGTTTAGACCCACTAATCCAATTAAAATCGAAGATAATGTTTATGTAGCAGGATATTGTCAAATCAATCCGGGAATAACAATAGGACATCATTCAATAGTTGGGAATAATTCAGTTGTAACAAAAAACGTTCCGCCATACACAATGGTTGGTGGAGTACCAGCTAAATTCGTAAAATCAACTAAGGGGTTAATATTAACATAATAATTCATTACGATAACTAGAAAAATCAAATAATCTCTCTGGCAGATGAGCTTATTAAACAATCGACTAAATGTCTTAGGAGCTATGGAAATCAATATGATTTTATCGGTGTTAAAATTTCGAACATTTTGGACATTTCATACAATGCGATATCTGCTCAATGCTATCTGGCCTATAGGTCGGTATTCTGCGAATTTTAATCTTTCTATTGGACTTACCACTTTTGCTGATAGGTTTACAGGATGTCTTATACCATTGATTAAGCAGATTAATCTACTTTTCCCTGGATCTCAGATTATTGTCACAGCTAATGGAGATGTGAATAAAGAGAAACAATTGAAGTATTTAGCAAATTTAAGAAGATTCTGTAAAAAATACTCAAATCTTACTCTCATCGATCATGAAAAGCCTGTTGGATTAAGCAAGATGTGGAATCTCATAATGATAAATGCCAGCAATGATAAGGTCCTGATCCTTAATGATGATGTAAAATTAGCGTGGAGTTTCAGGAAATTTATACAAGGATCAGGAATTATGGAAGATGACATTGCCTTATTGAAGAAATCGTGGAGTCACTTTTTGATATCAAAAGAACTCTATCAGAAAGTTGGTTACTTTGATGAACGACTTCTGGAGATAGGTGGCGAAGACGATGATTATGCTGCCCGATGCGAATTGTTTGGTATAGAAATAAAGAACTATACGACAAAATTAATAGCATCGAGATCAAGGAGAAGGCATAGAGGAATTAAGGTGAATTCTTATGGTAAAGATATGAGCAAGGAAAGAGGAGGATATTCGACTTACAACAGCACTTTCATGCGAGAAAAGAAGTGGATCACAAGTGATAATCCCTTTGAAGGTGCGATCTTTGTTCCTAATCGAAAGCCTAAATACTGGAAACTGAGAGAGGGGATGAGAACACCCGATTTTTATCCAAATCTCGATAAGATAAAAGGAGAATCATGAAAAAAGCACTGATAACCGGTATTACCGGCCAGGATGGAGCATATCTTGCTGAATATTTATTAATGAAGGGATACAGGGTTCATGGATTGAAAAGAAGATCGAGTCTCTTCAACACTGCAAGGATAGATCATCTCTTTGAAAAGGACCGCGATAAGGACTCGAATTTCAGCTATGCCTATTTCGACCTTACCGATTCGACAAACATAGTCAGCATGATACAATCTATCCAACCAGATGAGATATACAATCTGGCAGCCCAGTCACATGTAAAGGTGAGCTTCGCTACCCCGGAATATACGGCAAATTCTGATGGTATAGGGACTTTAAGGATTTTAGAAGCAATAAGGATGTTAGGTTTAAAAGATAAAACAAAGTTCTACCAGGCTTCTACTTCTGAACTTTTCGGCAAGATCCAGGAGATGCCCCAGAAAGAGACAACACCCTTTTATCCCAGGTCGCCTTATGCTGTTGCCAAACTATACGGATACTGGATTACAGTGAATTACCGGGAAGCTTATGGTATACATGCCAGCAATGGGATTTTATTTAATCACGAATCACCGGTGCGAGGTGAGACTTTCGTAACCAGAAAGATAACCAGAGCAGTAGCAAACATAGCTCTGAACCTGCAGCATACACTCTATCTGGGAAATCTCAATGCCAAGCGGGACTGGGGTCACGCTAAGGACTTTGTAAAAGCTATGTATCTCATTCTGCAGCAGGATGAACCGGATGATTATGTCATAGCTACCGGGGTTACTACGGCTGTAAGATCATTTGTGGAGATGGCTTTCAAGGTTATTGGGATCACTCTGGAGTTTAACGGCAAGGGTGTCGATGAGGTTGGTGTTATTCAATCAATAGATAAGAACATTTTCTGGGAAATGGTTGGAAGAGAACCTTTACATCTCAAAGAGGGACAGATATTAGTTAAGGTTGATCCCTTCTATTTCCGTCCGACAGAGGTGGATCTGCTCGTAGGTGATGCTTCCAAAGCTAAGAAGAAGTTAGGCTGGGATCCAAAATATACCGTGGAAGAGCTGGTGAATGAAATGGTGATAAGTGACGTGAAACTGATGAAGAAAGAGCAGTACCTCAAAGAGGGTGGGTTTGTTATCTATCCGCAGATTGAGGATATATTTTAACAAGTGACGGGGTAACGAAGTAACGGGGTGACATGACAAAAAGTGATGGGGTAATGGAGTGATGAGGTGATGAAGAAAAGAAGTGATGGAGTTTTGAGGTTACAAAGTAGACACAGTAACAAAGTAACAAGGTGAAGAAAAAATACATTGTCACTTTGTGACCCTGTAACCATCGGAGATGATTGATGTCGTATAAGGATTTGAAAGTAGCAAGATCTAAAATATTACCCGATGTTTTGATATTCGAACCGTCGATGTTCTGGGATTTGCGGGGGAATATTTATAGTTCGTATAATGAAGAAAACTATAGAGAGTATTTGCCTGAAAAGCTGGACTTTATTCACGATAAGTTTGCTCTGTCTAAAAATAATGTTTTGCGTGGTTTGCACGGAGACAATAAAACTTGGAAACTGGTTTCTTGTGTTTGTGGGGAGATCTATGAAGTGGTTGTAGATATGAGGAAAGATTCACCTAACTACAAAAAATGGGCTGCTTTTGATCTATCATCAGATAAATACAGGCAGGTACTTATCCCTCCGGGCTTTGTTAATGGATACTATGTTAAAAGTGAAAATGCTGTCTTTCACTATAAATTGGCCTATGCCGGGAAGTATATCGATGCCGATGAGCAGATGACCTTCCGCTGGGATGATCCGGAACTTGGTATTAAGTGGCCATGCAAGGAGCCGATACTTCAGAGTAGAGATATGAAGTGATGAAGTAATGGGGTGATGGAGTGATGAGGTAATGAAGACGCATAGAGATCTGGATGTATGGATAAATAGCATAAAATTAGTTGAAGAGATCTATAAGTTGACAGCTAATTATCCTAAAGAAGAAATCTATGGTATCGTATCTCAAATAAGAAGAGCGGCAGTATCTATTCCATCTAACATTGCAGAAGGTGCTGCCAGGTCACATGATAAAGAATTTATGCAATTTCTTTACATTGCTTTAGGAAGCATTGCAGAACTGGATACACAATTAGTTATTTCTGACAAGCTTGGCTATATAAAAACCGATGAACTAGAAAAGATTGAGAATAATACTAAGATTATCAGAAATCAGATTTTAGGTCTGATCAAATACTTAAGAGAAAAGAAGACATGATGAGAGAATCTTTATTCTTCATTACTTCATTACCCCATTACTTCATCACTATTTGGAGCAAACATGCTAAATCGAAATAATCCCCTTCTCGCTATAAACGGCGGAACACCCGTCTGCAAAGAGAAGATAGTAATTCATAAGCCATATCTGGATGAAGATGATTTCCAGGCTGTTGATAAGGCAATGAGATCGACTTTCATTTCAGGAGATGGGCCTGAATGTCGCAGGTTTGAAAAAGAGTTATCGGAGTATCTTGGAGCCAAGCACGTACTCTTTATGAATAGTGCTACTACTGCCCTGGAGCTGGCCTTCAGAGTAAAGGGTTTTCTACCGGGTTCAGAGGTTATTGTGCCCAACTTTACCTATACATCTTCAGCTCTGGGAGCACTCTATAATAATCTGGCTATCAGGTTAGTCGATGTCTATCCGGATAATGGGAGTATAAATGTCAGCAAGATCGAAGAAGCGATAAACGAGAGAACAGTAGCTATAGTCCCTGTAGATTATGCCGGTATTCCGGCTGAAATGGATGAGATTAATGTGATAGCAAAGAAGCATAGCCTGTATGTCATTCACGACACTGCTCAGTCGATAGGATCGGTGTATAAAGGAAAGAAAACGGGGACACTGGCTGATGTTTCAGTTTTCAGTTTTCACGGTACCAAGAACTTGACTACTGGAGAAGGTGGTGCTCTCGTTACTGATGTTGATGAGATAGCTGAAAGAATAAAGATTCTAAGGGATAAGGGAACAGATAAATACTCCTTTCTTACAGATAACAGAGACAGAGGATATTATGAATATGTCGATATAGGCAATTCCTATGTCCAGTCTAATGTCTTGGGAGCTCTGGGTTGCTCTCAGCTAAAAAAACTCGACTGGATGAAGGAAAAAAGAAGGGAAATAGCAGAATTCTACCTGAAAGAGTTACAAGGCATACCAGGTCTCGATTTCCCGCAAATTACTAAAAACTCCAAACATAACTGGCATCTTTTCGGTATTCTGGTTCCCCCGGAAGATAGATACTGGATAATGGATGCTTTGAGGGCAGAAGGGGTGATGTGTAATGTTCATTATACTCCGTTGCATCGAAACAGCTACTATAAAGGGTTGGCCACCGATGAGGAGATGAAAGGGTCTATGGAGTTCTTTAGCAGGTTATTGAGATTGCCGATTTATCCTTCGCTGACTACAAGAGAACAGGAATCTTTGATCAAAGCAGTCAAGAAGGTATTTGGAGTCTGATTGGCAAAGACTATAATGATCTTTGGGGCAGGGATAAACCAGTTAACCCTTATTGAGGCAGCCAGAGAATTAGGATTGACTTCAGTAGTTATCGATCCACAGGAAACCCCACCTGGAAAAGCTAAAGCAGATTTTTTCTATCAGGTTACCGGTGATGATTATCAGAGAACAAAAGAAATAGCTGAAAAAAATAATGTTGATGGAATAGTAACCGGGCAAATGGAAAACCCACTGAAAATTATGGCTAGACTAGCACAAGAGATGGGGTATATATTTCATTCACCGAAAGTGATTGAAAGATCGACCAATAAATATCTGATGAAGCAGGCTTTTTTGGCTAACGGTATTCCCTGTGCAAAGGGAGATTTGATTTCAAATGGAAAATTATTGACGGAGGAAGAGTTAACTAAGTATTCTTATCCTTTAATTATTAAGCCGTTAAATGCCTTTTCCAGCAAAGGTGTTTATAGGATCGATAATTATGAAGATTATACTAAAATCGTTAGTAAAACGCTTGAGTTTTCTGATAATGGCTCATATCTTATTGAAGAGTTCATTGATGGTCCTGAATATAGTGTGGAAACTATAACTTATCATGGAGAAACAACAATCATCCAATATACGGAAAAGATGATTACACCATATCCTAATACTGTAGAAATTGGTCACTTTCAACCTGCAGAGTTGAGTGAAGTACAAAAGAGAAATATAGATAAAATAGTTAAAGAAGCGATATTTTCCTTAGGTATTGATAATTCAGCAGCACATACAGAAGTCAAATGGTCAGAAAAAGGACCAATAGTATTAGAAATCGGTCCACGACTAGGTGGTGATTTTATTGCCTCTTATCTGACTAAGGCATCAACTGGTATTGATATGGATAAAGCAGCAATAAAGGTCGCTTTAGGGGAAAAGCCAGATCTGAGAGTGACCAAGAATAAGGGATCGGTTATTCTGTATCTAACTCTTCCACCCTTTTCTGTAATAAAGAAAATCAGTGATAACTCTTTATCAGAAATACCTAATCTGATATCCTATTATTTGGCTATTAAAGATAGAGATGTAATTTCTCCTTTAACCGATAGTGCTAAAAGATCAGGATGGGTTATTACGGGGGGTACCAATAGACAAGAAGCAGAGATTGCTGCAGAATGTGCTATAAGAAGATTGAGAGATTCCATAGAACTATTATAAAAAATAAGCAAGAAGCAATGAGGTAAGATTATGTTAAAAGGAGACAAAGTAATACTGAGACCACTTAAATTTGCTGACATCGAAAAAATTAGTGAGTGGAGAAACGATTTGGAGACAATTCAATTGGCTCAGTATCCACGCTTCCCTAAAACAATTGAAATGGATAAAGAATGGTTTGATATGTTGCTGGCAGACAGGAGCAACAAAAATATCTATTTTGGTATTGACGAAATTGAATCTAAAATGTTTATTGGAATTAGCCAATTAAACAATATAGACTATGTTTCGGGAACTGCTATTTGGGGTTTAGTAATAGGCAGTAAAGAAAAGCGAGGTATGGGATTAGGTATAGAATCATTAAAGCTGCTTATAGACTATGCTTTTGGTGTATTAAATCTAAGAAAGCTATTTGGTTACCCACTTGAAAAAAATGTAAGTACAATGGGCCTACATAAGAAATTGAATGTTATAAAAGAAGAAGGTAGACTAAAACAACACTACTATTTTGATGGAGAATATCATGATGTGCTAATTCTTTCTCTTTTTAAAGAAGATTATTTGTCGGACCGGTAATAATACGGATGTAATAGTTATCCCATTATACAGTGTATGTCAAGCATATAAAGATTGATTTAGGTAAAATATTCATGAAAGTACTTTTATTGTCCCCAAAATTTTATACTCTGGCAGAGACATTAAAGCAGGGATTTATAACAAATAACTGTGATGTAGAACATTATGACTACAGAGAGGATACAAAATCATTTGAAGAGAAAATTCACACTCACATCAGAAAACTCCCCTTAACAATACGTTCAAAGTGGTATAGAATATATGTGACTAAAATCAATAAGAGACATCTAGAAGTATTTCATAAACATACACCAGATTTAGTCTTAGTCTACAATAGCGAAATGCTTTTACCTGATACAGTTGAGAAGATGAAGAAATTTGCCAAAGTATGCTTCTTTCTAGGGGATAGTCCTTTTTATACTCCTACGAACGAATTTTTTATGTCCTGTCTTATTAAAGCTGATCATATCTTTTGTGCCGATACAGGGATTCAAGAACAGTTAAAGATCACGGGGTTATCAAATGTACATTTTTTTCTGGTTGCATCCAACTCCATTGTAATCTATAATAAAGCAGTTAGTTCTGAAGAAAAGGCCAAATGGGGTTCCGATTTAGTATTTGTTGGTTCAACTTATTCAACGTCTGTCGGCTTTAAAAGAGCTATGTTTCTGAATCAATTTACTGATTTAGACATAAAGATATATACTAGTAGATCATTCAAACGATGGTATTCCTATTTCCCGAAACTTGAGAAAAATGTCATTCACCCGGAAAAAAGAATATCTGATAAAGAATTGAACACGATACTTAATTGTTGCAAGTTATATCCGGTGGATGCCAATCCCGGTCTGATAAATGGTATACATCTGAGAATTATGGATTGTATAGCAAGCGGAATTCTGCCATTGGCTGAATATCGTAAAGATGTTAAGGATTTGTTTGAGAAAGCAGGACTTCCTATTATATATGATTATAATCAATCAGCTTCTATGGCAAGGTATTACCTGAAAAACGAGAAGGAGAGGTTAGATATTATTGAAGCAATAAGAAATGTAGTCAATATGAACTATAGCCCTGAACGATCTACCCAACAACTTATCGAGGAGACAGGATTTTGAGAGAAATGACTCAAATCAAACCTGTGCCAATAAAGAGAATTACACAATCTATTAACCAGGAAAGATCTCTTTTTTTTAAAGGGCTAATAACTATACTTATATTAGTTACAGGGGCTTATGTCCATTATTCTACACCACAAATTGTTTCTTCCTTACTGCAACTGTTAGTGTTGTTCTTTTACTTTCGATCTAATAAAAATTATCTCTGGATTTTTGTTTTTCTGTTTGTAAACTTTTCTCCGGGTGGCCTGTATGGGCGTTCTATGCCCCTATATTTGGCTTCTGTTCCCGGACTGGGGATATTAAGATTTGAGATGGCATTTATACTGGTGTCTCTATTGAAAGCGTTGAAGAACCCAGTTCCTGTGTTTTATAGAAATAACTACCTGATTATTGTTATCTATATAGTTATATTAGTTATCATAGAGGGGATAGCACACTTTACAACCTTTTTTAGAGGAATGATAAACTTTTCCTGGCTACTGATACTCCCCTGTCTTTTAAGGAATAAAGATGAGTTTGCCTCTCTGTTTTATTTAATTTTTCTGGGAAACATTTTAGCGTTTGTATTCAATATTTATCAAATATCAACTGGAACTGAATTTGTGTCAAGCTTTGCTGGTATTGATGTAACAAGAAGGATATATGAGCCTGATTTACAATATGTAAGAACAATAGGAGGGGGTCAATTTGCATTTTTGTCCATCATTGGTGGATTGTTATATCTGAACAGTCAAGAGTCAGAACTAAAGCCGTTTATTTCATATATTAGTATTGTCATCGGGATGCTGAATATCCTTTCTTCGGGAACAAGAGGCTGGATATTTGCTTCAGTTTTTCTAATCGTTATATATTCTTTCTTTATGATACCAAGGCTGCTAAGAAATATTTTGTTAATCGTTCCTTTAATCATCCTGACAATTGTGGTAGTATGGAATATACCATTAATTAGAAATCAGCTGCTGAATGCCTATAATCGGTCTTTATACCACGAATACCTTCTGGATTTAGATCCTGAGACATCGGAAGTTGGTAGAATCCGGAGGGGAGCAAGAGTGATGGAGAAGTTTAGAGAGAAGCCTATTATTGGTTTTGGTTTTGGTGACGAGACAAGAGAATACGCTGATGGGCATGCAGGGAATCAGTATATGTTGCTTACCTTTGGCATAGTAGGTTTTTTGCTGTTTTTAAGGCTCTGGCTGGGATTTATTTCCAAACTGCTTGCCTCAGATAATCTCCTCAAACCAAGAAAGAGAGAACATAGAATAAATATCTTGATCTCGTTGTCTTTAGTTAGCGCATATCTCATCCACAGCACATCTGGTGCATTTATGTATCCCACTTCATCGGGTGTATATTGGTATGGTATGATTTTTGCCTATGGGAACTATCTGTATTATAAACAAAAGAAAAACAGCTATGGACAGTATGGAAAAATATAATGGGCATAAAACGCTTTATCTTGTGTCTTCAACAAAAGGGATGGGAGGTACCGAAAGACTATTTGATAACTGTATTCACAACAAAGAATTTTTCAATAATGTCATTTTTTGCTGTTTTTATCCACCAATTGATAAATCCCTGTTGATGTTTTACAAAAACAATGGAGTTGTACTCCTTTCCAGGCAAAGATGGCCATATTTATCTAAGATATTACTCCAATATCCGATTATAATGTCTAAAATGATTAGTTTAATAAAAACCAATAATATAAGAATAGTGCATGTCCATGATAATCTCGGAATGCTTTTTGTGGTTGCAGCTAAGCTATTTGTTAATATAAGAGTCATTAGAACTTTCCATGGAGCAGTAGATAATTATTTACAACTGGAACACATCTGTTACAGATTTTTGAGAAGGTGGGTTTATCAGGCAATTTTTGTTTCAGAAAGCTTTATGAAGCTATACGCTAAGATCAACCAAATGGAATTAGAACAACTGAGGGGCAGGCTTGTTTATAATGGAATAAGATGTAATGGTATTGAGATTAACAAAGCATTCAGGCATCCGAGAAATAGATTCAGGTTTATTATGGTTGGCAATTATACTGGTGGACGAGATCAACTCTTTATTATCAAGACATTTCAAAATGTATTGCATTACTTCCCTGATTCATCTCTTTGGTTAATTGGTAATTACACAGATGGTAAAGAATCCGAGATCCGATATAGTCAATGTGTTGACTACTCCAAAAGTAACAATATCGATAATATAGTGAAATTTGTTCAAAATGTTACAGATGTTTTCCCTTATCTAACCCAATCCGATGTTTTCATTTATGAGAGTACCAGAGACACTTTCGGCATTGCTATTGTAGAAGCGATGATGTGCGGATTGCCCTGCATAGTTAACGATCTTGATGTCTTTCAGGAGATTTCTAATGATGGTGAATTTGCCGTTCTCTTCAAAACAGGGGATATTGATGATTGTGTTGAAAAGACACTCTCTGTTTTGAATAGCTATGAGTATCATAAAGAAAGGGCAATGAGTAATATCAGCAAGGTAAGAGAAAAGTATTCTATGGAGAGATATGCGAAGAACCTTAATGAAGTATATCAAGAAGCAGCAAGAGGGATGTAGGATTTAGAATGTAGAATTTAGAATGTAGGATGTAGAATTATACTAAGGACATAGGATGAGGAAGAAGAAACCAAATCTTATAGCCGATATGACTTTTGATTTTGCCCTAAAAACAATTAATCTATACCAACATTTAACTAACGAAAAGAGAGAATTCATATTGTCGAAACAGTTACTTCGATCGGGCACTTCTATTGGTGCCAATGTTAGAGAAGCGGTAGTCTCTCAATCGAGGAAAGAGTTTATAGCAAAACTAAATATAGCATTGAAAGAAGTCCATGAAACGGAGTACTGGTTAGAACTACTACAACATACAAGTTATGTATCAGACTGTGAATCAATGTTAAAGGATATCGACAGTATTATTCGTATCATTACGTCGATTATAAAAACAAGCCATGAAAATAAACAATCCTAAATCCTACATTCTAAATCCTAAATTCTATAGGGCTAGATTAAGCAAACTAAAGTTCGCTTTAGGTTTAAATCCGGTAATCGAGAAAACTAACGAGGATCCTAGCAAGTACATTCCCGAGGGATATAAGGCAGTCTGTCTTATCTCAGCTGATTTTGAGATGGCCTGGGCGTTCAGATATCTGAAAGATGAAAGAAGATTCGATCCTGATATTGCTGAAAAGATGGGCATGCTGACGAGGGAAAATGTTCCAATAATTCTTGATTACTGTGATCAGTATAATATCCCTATAACCTGGGCTACTGTTGGCCATTTAGTTCTAAAGAGTTGCAAGAAAGAAAACGGGAAAAAACATCCTAACATTCCCAGAATTCCATATTCTAATAGTAAATACTGGGATTATCGATCCGGAGACTGGTTCGATGATGATCCCTGTAGAGACTATAAGACAGATCCTGCCTGGTATGCTCCGGATCTTATTGATGACATTCTCGCAAGAAAGGTCAAACACGAAATTGCCTGTCATTCATTTTCACATATAGATTGCTCGGATGAGAATTGTCCTGCTGAAGTTTTCGAAGCAGAGATTAAGGAATGTCAGAAATTATCTGAAGAAAAGGGAATCACTTTGAAATCTTTTGTCCATCCCGGACACCAGATAGGAAATCTAGACAGTCTTAAGAAACTTGGTTTTACCTCTTTCAGGACAGATAATGGGAACAATCTAGCTCTACCGCATAAACATTCATCTGGTTTGTGGGAATTCAAGAACACAGCAGAACTTGGATACAGGCAGGAATGGAGCATTGATTATCACATCAAACGGTATCAAATGATCATAAACAGAGCAATAAAGCATAATAGGGTGTGTGTTTTTTGGTATCATCCATCAATGCCTGTACAAATGGTTGATCCAATATTTAAAAAGATACTATCTGGTCTCAATTTTAAAAGAAAAGAGATAATATGTCTAACACACGAAGACTATACTAAATGGATGGCCGAAAAATTCTTGGCAAAGTAGCAAAGAGTGATGATCAATTATTTTATAAAAACGTCTTGTTTAATAAGATGTAAACAGCAATAACGATGTCTCGCTAATAATAACCTAAAATACCTAATTTATCAACTATCACAAATGAGAGTTCTGATTGTTCATAGGAAAACACAACCCAACGGCATAGCTTCATTCGTTAAAGAACAAGCTATGACAATCAAAAAGGTGGGATGTGAAATAGATTTTTTTCCAATTGAGGGGAAGGGGATATTAGGATACGTAAAAAGCATTCTTGAGTTAAAAAAACACCTTGCATCTCATCATTTTGATATCATTCATGGTCACTTTCTTTGGTCGATTCTTGTTTGTATTTTTCAAAGAAGGGTAAAAAAAATCGGTTCATTCCATGGCTCTGATCTAAATATGAAGTCTCTTCGTATAATAGCAAAAATTTTTGTGTATCCTTTTTTGGATGAGTGCATAGTTGTTAATGAGAAAATGGCGACAGTATTAGGGGGAAAGAGCGTATCTATAGTACCTTGTGGAGTAGACATTGAACTATTTAAGCCTGAGAAATTTATAATTGATACAGATAGAGGCAAGTTAAAAACGAATGCTAAAAATATATTGTTTAGTTCGAGCTTTAATATTAATGTAAAAAACCATAGACTAGCAGAAAAGGCATTGAAATTATTATCCGCGAGAATGCCAGTAAATCTCATAGAGCTAGCAGGTTTTTCAAGAGAAGAGGTTTGTAATCTGATGAACCGCGTTGATTTAGTACTCTTGACTTCTCTATGGGAAGGTTCACCTCAAGTTATAAAAGAAGCTATGGCTTGTAATTGCCCAATCGTTTCAACAGATGTTGGAGATGTTAAGTGGTTGTTTGGTGATTTAGAAGGTCATTTTATTACTAATCAAGATCCAAAGGATTGTGCCCATAAGATATTATGTGCCTTAGACTATGGAAAAAGAACAAATGGAAGAGATAGATTAATTAAGTTAGGGCTTGACTCAGAAACGATTGCAAAGCGTATATTAGCGATATATAAAAGAGTTATTAACAATTCAAGTAAGCCAAAATTAACTAATTGAATGGTTAGTTCAAGAGGAAGAAAATCATACATAAGTAATGAGAGATAATATCATGATAATGGAGATCTGATGGCAGGAATATGTGGAATAGCATACATAAAGAAGAATAAATCCGAGAAAGCTATGTTTCCCATTGAGAAGATGGCAGATAAACTCAAATATAGTGCGAATCAACAGAGTGAAGTCTATAAAGAAGAATATGCGGTATTAGCGAATGTTATTCCTGTAAGTAAGAAAAATAACGATCGTTTCATCTTTAATAAGGAGCTCGGTATTATCTGCGCAATTGATGGCTATATGCATGTAGATCATGAAGTGATAAAACGTGTTAAAAATTTATACGTTTTAGAAGAAAATCTATCAGAGTATGAACTGTTGCCTTATCTTTATAAATCATATAAAGAAGAGTTATCACTTCATTTAACTGGCAGTTATAATGTTTTTGTGTATGAAGTTACTACCAGCAAGTGGTTGCTAACAAACGACAGATTCGGATATTATCCACTATACTACTTTAAAGATAACGAAAAATTAGTTTTTGGGTCGAAAATAGAATGTATTTTGGCGTCTGATACCTTGACCAAAATTGAGTTCGATAGAGTAAGTATTGCCGAGCATCTTTACTTCAGATATATTTTATCCGAGCATACTTACATAAATAAAATAAAAAGTCTGCCAAATGCATCTTATATTACTAATATCAGTGGTGATATTGAAGTTAATAAATACTGGGATATAAGGGAATTATTCGATGAGCCCACTATTAAAGATAAAGAAAGTTTTGAATTGTTTGACAGCTCATTAAAAGAAGCTATCATTAGATGTCTTCCTCCTGTTGATGAAACAATAAATTTGTCACTTACAGGTGGCTGGGACTGCCGCACAGTACTAGCATATTTACTGCCAGATCATAGAGATAAGGTTAACTTATATTCATATGGAACTGAGAACTCAGGTGATGTGTCGATCCCCTTATATATATCACAAAAAGAAAGCATGCAGTATATGCCATTTGTATTCGATGATAATTACTACAATAACATATTCCCAATGTATGCTGAAAAGAATTCACTTTTATCAAGCGGAACCAGGAATTATCAATTGACACACTATGTATACATCATGGAGTTTTTAAGCAATTATTCAGATCAGATAATAACAGGTATTTTCGGTGATGATATTTTCAAAGGGGGTGGCAGACTTGGTACTATGGGTACTTTATCGCCAAATATCCAAAATCTGATTGAGAATGATTTTTCATACGAAATGATGATCGATCACTTTTATATGAGCGAAGCCAGTAAAGTCCTGGATTCTCTGGATAGTACTTTTAAAGAAAAATTTGCTTCACGAATTGAAGAACTTCGCAATTATTATCAAGATTTCGCAACTTATTCGGAACGTTATACTTCATTTCGTGTCGAGAGATCTCTTCGTAAACACTTTGGCAACGAAGCAAACAGTTATAATGACTTTGTATATTGCTATTCTCCTTTCATTGATTACGAATTTTACAAGAACTACAGCCGTACCAAATTTGCTACATTTAGATATGATTTTGAATGCAATACATTTAAACGGAGTAAACTGAGATTACGCAGCCTAAACCTATACACAGACCTGGTTCTTAAGCATTACAAGCCGCTCGCTTATTATCCCAGCGGGAAGGGTTACAAAATGGCCGATACGAAAAGGGTTCCGGGTATGATAAAGATTTATTACAAAAAATTCATAAACAAGGAAGATATTGGAACAGACAAAAACTACATAGTGTCTTCCGACAACCAATTCAAAAAAATATTAAAGTCAGAAAGAGCTTACATAGATGATTTATTGAATGTAGATGATATAGATCGATATGATACTGTTAATGCAGATGCTCTATCGCTAAAATATTGGATAGGCCATATTTGTCGGCAGTACCTGTAGACTAAAAATTTTGTTGTCATTGACTATTTTCTACCAACAATAATTGAAATAAGGGTCAGAAGGAGAATGAAAGAATTCACGATATGCTTAACACATGATGTTGACCGCGTCAGAAAGACTTATCAATACTTAACTCATAAGTCGAGAAAAAAAAAATACAGCAAAAAAAAATTTTCTTCGGGGATTAAAAACAATCCTTACTGGTGTTTTGATAAAATCATGGAAATTGAAGAAATCTACGCAGTTAGATCTACCTTCTTCTTTCTGCACGAAACAATACCATTCAACCCTATAAAGCCTTCAAATTGGCCCTTATCTGTTGGTCGTTATTCCCTTATGGGAAATGAAGTAAAAAGTATAATCAAAGAACTGGACAAAAACGGATGGGAGATCGGTCTTCACGGAAGCTATCTATCCTATAAAAACATACAATTGTTGAAAGAAGAGAAAGCGTTATTAGAAGATATAATCGAAAGCGAAGTGATTGGAATCAGGCAACATTACTTGAACTTAGAGATACCTCTGACGTGGGAATTACAAAGTGAAGTGGGATTCAAGTATGATTCTTCGTATGCCATAAAGAATGATATTGGTTTCCCTAACAAGAAGTATTTGCCCTTTACAGATGATATAAGTAGAATGTATGTAATACCGATAGCTCTAATGGATAGTTTTCTTTTTAAAAAGTCAGGAAATGATATAGATATTGCCTGGAATTTAGTTAGTAAGATTATGTTTGAAGCACAAGCGAATAATGCTATCTTCACTGTCATCTGGCATCAAAGAACTTTTAACAAAGAAGAGTTTCCCGGATATATATACATTTATAAAAGGATAATAGAAGAAGGGAAAAGATTAAATGCAAAATTTCTTACTTGCCGTGAAATCTATGAAAGAGACTGATGTCTATAATATTATAACCGTAACTTCCTTCAAGGCGAATTCGCGAGAAGAATAATAGAAGCTTTATTGTTGATTCAAGATAGAGGATTACCTGTGAAAACACATTATCTATTATTTTATTTATCATTTTCAGGCCAAAATAATGCAAAATCGTTCTGATTCAATATATGGTGTAGTCGTAATCGGAGGTTATGTTCAAGGATTAGCTAATACGAGAATTCTCGGAAGAGAAGGAATTCCTATAATAGTCATCGATACGGAGAATTGTATAGCAAGATATTCAAAGTATTGCAATAAATATTTTCAGTGTCCCGACTATACTTCAAAGGAGTTTGTGGATTTTCTTATTAAAATAAACACATCCGAAGGGCTGAAGAACTGGTTATTGCTTCCTTCAAATGATCATATGGTTTATAATATTTCTAGAAATAAGGGACTTCTAAGTAAGTATTACCGGATAATAACTGAAGACTTTGATGTTCTACGAAAAATCTATAATAAGAGAGAGCTACTTTCGATTGCTCAATCTATCGATGTATCTATTCCCAGAACGTTCTTTCCAAATAGAGATCATCCAAAATCCTTAAATCTAAGATATCCGGCTATTATAAAAGGTAATAATGGTTTAAACTTCTTCAAGAAGTACAAGACAAAAGCAATTATAATTTATAGAGATGAAGAACTAATTCAAGCTATTGAAATAATGTTAAAAGGGATAGAACCGAAAGAGTATTTTATTCAGGAGGTCGTTCCATGGGATAACAAGACGATTTCTGTTGCTTTATTTGCAGAGAAAGGTATCTTGCACTCCTATTGGATGGGGATTAAACTAAGAGAGAGACCTTTAAGATTTGGTACAGCAACTTGTTGTAGAAGCTTATACGAAGAGGAATTGTTAGATCCTGTGGAGCGAATAATTAAAGAGCTTAATTATTCGGGTGTTTGTGAGGTAGAGTTTATTAAGGACTCCAGAGATAACAAGTATAAACTTATTGAGATTAATCCCAGAACCTGGATGTGGGTTGGATTAGCAGAAAAAAGTGGTGTTAATTTTCCATTAGCCATTTACAGATATATAGATGAAACATACCTTCCTAATCAAGTCCATTATAGAATAAACCTGTATTGGATAAATTTATACACTGATATGTTATATGCAATAAATGGGATCTTAAAAGGGTACTTTTCATTTGCTGAGGTTATTAAATCATATCAAAGATTTATAGAAGCAAGTTGGGATTTATATAATCCTATACCTTTCTTCATGCACGGGGCTATGCTAATCAGTAGAATGTTTCATAGATTATTACCCAAATGACATGCGGAGTAAAAGTGTTATCATATAAAAATCAAAACTCATTTACTAGGAGTACTTCCGGTGCAATAATTATTGGTGGTCATGTACAGGGATTAGCTAATACCCGTTCTTTAGGTAAAGAAGGAATATCTGTTTATGTAATTGATACAGATAACTGTATTGCCAGGTATTCAAAATACTGCCAGAAATTTTTCTACTGTCCTTCTTTTAATAGCGATGAATTAGTTTTTTTTTTAATAAATCTAGCTCATAGGGAAAATACACTGGGATGGCTTCTGCTACCCTCTAATGATCATGCAGTTTTTACAATATCTAAGAACAAAAAAAAACTCTCTGAATACTATAGAATAGCTACCTCTGATTATGAAATATTTGCTAATGTATATGATAAATCAAAGTTAATTGATCTTGCTATTCAGGCAGGAATACCAGCTCCGAAAACCTATGACTGTGAAGAAGTAACAGATAAAACAAGTTTTCCTCTTATAATAAGAGGAAAATATGGCATGGATTTCCATAGGAGATTTGGTAAAAAAGCTATTGTTAGTGATAGTTATAGGAATTATGAACTACTAATATCTGATGTAAACAAGAATTATGACATCAATGACCTCTTGATACAGGAACTATTACCCTTTAATAGGAACAACAGGGTTGTGTTTTGCATTTTGTATATTGTCAACGGAGAAATACTGAGAAGCTTTGTTTGTCAGAGAATCAGGGAACATCCTTTCAGAAATGGCACTTCAACTATAATAAAAGCTATAAAAAATGAAGAGGTCGTCGAATATTCAAAGAAATTAGCACAGATTACGGGATTGCAGGGAATAATAGAATGCGAGTATCTATGGGACTTAAGAACCTCAAGGTATTGTCTTATTGAGATAAACGTAAGGACATGCTTACAAATTGGGTTACCAATCGAATTAGATTTTAATTTTCCTTATTTGCTTTATCAAAGTCTTGTTGAAGAACTAAGACCTGAGACAAAGAACAATGATTATGATGAATTATACTGGATACATTTCTGGGTTGATATTGCATTTGGTATAGTCGGATTGTTGAAGAAGGAATATTCAGTTAGGGAACTACTTGAACCATATAAAAAAAAGCATGTTTATGCAGTTTATAATAAGGGAGATATTCTCCCATTTATCATGGAAACATTGATGTTACCTTATCTTGCTGTTAAACGGCAGGTCATATAATAATCAAAATGAAGTATATTATCGAGATAGGGCACCCTGCGCATGTTCATCATTTTAAATACTTGTATTGGGAACTCAAGCAAAGAGGACATGATGTACTTATTATAGCGAGAGATAAGGAATGCGTAGTTGAACTCTTAAAATCATATCGCATGAACTTCAGTTTGCTAGGAAAAACCTCAGGGAATCTACTGAAGAAGATCATTAGCATATTTAGTTGCGATTTTAAGCTTCTAAGAATCTCAAAGAAATATAAACCCGATATCTTTATAAGCAGAGTTTCCCCTGCTTCATCCCACGTTAGTTATTTGATGAAGAAACCACATATATGTTTTGCTGATACTGAAACAAGTAGAGGTTTTGATTGGATTGCCACTCCATTTGTTGATGTTTTCCTCACCTCAATCTCATATAAGCGAAATCACGGAAAGAAACAGATAAGGTATTCTGGATATCATGAATTGGCTTATTTGCATCCTAACAGATATACTCCGAATCCTGAAATTTATAGAAGATTACATTTAAGTTATGGGGAGAAATACGCTATTATAAGATTTGTTTCATGGTCTGCTCATCATGATATCGGCCAAAAAGGGTTTACTATAGCTAATAAAATAAGACTTGTTAAGGAATTAAGAAAGTATTTAGATGTATACATCTCTTCAGAAGGTGACCTTCCTGAAGAACTATTTCAGCATAGAATAAATATCGAACCTCACTATATGCACGATTCTCTTTACTATGCTCATCTCTTCATCGGGGAAAGCGGAACAATGGCTTCAGAATGTGCAGTCCTCGGAACTCCTGCAATTTTTATAAACAATAATCGTTATGGATGTATTGATGACCAGGCAAGTTACGGATTACTTTATCAATTTGGGGAGTCTGAGCAGGATCAGATAAAAGCTATTAAAAAGGCTGTTGAATTGGCAAAGGAAGATAACAAGAAATTTTATAGTGAAAGAAGAGATAGGATGCTCAAAGAGAAGATAGATGTAACATCTTTTATGGTTTGGTTTGTCGAAAACTTTCCAGAATCTAAGAAAGAAATGACAGGTTGTGAGTTTGATTACGAAAGATTCACAAAATAGCTATAAAGAGAGTACAAATAATCACGTTTATTAAATATTTGGAATAGGAGCTACTTATGATCTATAAACATTTAATTACATCAATTATTGCCCTGTCATTATTTGCTATTCTCATCACATCGTGTGGGGAACGACAACAATATTTAACAGGATCATTATCAGGCTATATTGTATTAGAGGGAGATGATGTTGTAGATAATTCAGGAATTGTTGTTGAGCTTTATAAAGCTGTCAGTCTTGATACAACAATCACAAGAGTTAATCTGGATTATCCTCACATAGGTGTACATATTTCTCAGGAAACTGAATTTGATCATAGATTATCTAATCCCATTAAAAGTGGAGTTACAAACCCCAACGGTTCTTTTGAGTTTAAAGGAGTACCTGTGGGGAAATACAACTTATTCGCTTATAAGGACAACTGGGGTTTTCTGTATGAGTATGATGTAAGTATTATTGAAGGCGAAAATATCGCTTCCAGCATAAATGAACCGCTGATAATGTATCCGGATATTTTCTTAAGCAGTAATATATTTGACGTGATGGTATTCGAATCAGGAAGACATTATGTTATGGAAGAGGACACAAATTTTCATTCTGGCTCTCAAATCATTATCAATCCCGTAACTGTTATTAGGATCAATCCCGGAAAAATCGTTACAATACAAGGGAATTTGACAGTGTTAGATGAGCCGGGCAAATATTTTCGGGTCACATCAAATGATGGGTTTTATTCTCAGAACAATGATTTAACTCCATATGAACGAGTTTTAATCGGACAAAATGCAAAAGTAACTGATAATCGTATATCTGGAGGTATATTTCATTTCGGAAGAACTTCCCTAATGATTCAGGAGCAAGGCATTACGATTACAAATTCAATATTATCAGGTGAAATGAGTGCATGTGTTTTCATGGCAGCTGAAAATATCAAGGTTTCTTATTCGATAATTAGAGGTACAACTATTCAGGATCAGTCTGCTCTCAAATTTGAGTCCATTCTGCAGGGCATTGTAGAGAAATGTATATTTATTGACAACAGTATTGGATTGGAGATTTTGACGAGTACTAACATTACAGTAGAAAACAGCTACTTTTATGACAATGACTTTATAACAATTGCAAATTATTATAGTTCAGAGGCTCAAGTAGTAAATAACATATTTGGAAACTCCTCAAATGCCGTTTTTAATGGGATAGGAAGCACAATTAATGTACAAAGGAATATTTTTTATTCTGCTGTAGGAGTTCAGAATGGATTCATCTTTGGTCAAATTGGAGCATCTTATCCAACAATTAACTATAATAACTTCTATTGTTCTGAATATGCTGTAAGTACAAGGGCTTTTTATAATGGGCAGATTAGATATTTAGATGCAACCAATAATTACTGGGGAACAACAAATCCGGCAGAAATTGAAGATTTGATATGGGACAGAAGTGATGAAGATCCAAGTCATATAGATTACAACCACTTGTTAGCGTACTTTCTATATGAACCTTTTTTAAATAGACGTTTTTCTGGAGCGGGAATCCAACTTAATGGGGATTAAGCAAAGAAGGAGTTATTAGATATTAGCTATATAGATATAAGATCTAAAGCGAGTAAAGCAAGAATTAAGGTCAAGAGATGGAGAAAGTAAGAACACATAAAGATTTGATTCTCTGGAAAAAGGGAGTTGAATTTGTTACTGCAATCTATGAAGTTACTGCACTCTTTCCAAAGACTGAAATCTATGGAATCACAAATCAGCTCAGAAGGGCAGCGGTATCTATTCCATCTAATATCGCAGAGGGTTCAGGGAGAAGATCTTCGAAAGAACTTATTCAGTTTTTACATGTTACATTAGGTTCTATTTCTGAAGTCGATACTCAGTTATTGATAGCTAAGAATCTGAAATACATCCATGAAGATGCATATCTTAAACTAACTAATGATTTGACAGAACTTAGTAAGATGACAACAGCCCTGATAAGGATCCTATCATCCCACCCCTAATAGCTGATAACTATATAGCTAATAACTAAAAAATGAAAGACTTCACTTTAGATATGTACAAGATCCTTATCGAGAGGCTAAAAAAAGCAGGATATTCGTTCCAGAGGCTGGAAGATTATGCGCAAGCGCCACTGGAGAGGGTGGTTATCCTACGTCACGATATTGATATATGGAATCAGAAGGCTCTGGTCTTTGCGAAGCCGGAAAATGAGCTAGATGTAAAGGCCTCGTATTATTTTCGTTATTTGAAGAATGGTTTTGATCCGGATGTCATCAAAGAGGTGGTTTCGCTGGGGCACGAAGTGGGATATCACTATGAAGACTTAACTGCGAATGATGGTGATATGAAAAAGGCTATCAGTTCATTTGAAGAAAAACTCAATGAGCTCCAAGAGTATTATCCGGTGCAAACGATATGTATGCACGGAAGGTCAGGTTCTCCGTATGATAACAGGGATTTGTGGAAAGAGTTTAACAATAGGGACTTCGGAGTCATAGCTGAACCGTATCTAGATCTTGATTTTGATAAAGTATTATACCTCTCTGATACAGGGAGAAGATGGAACGGGAGTGATGTGGCTGTACGGGACAGAGTTAAGTCTAAATTTGATTTTTCATTTACATCTACTTTTGATATCCTGGATCATATAGATGAGCTACCGGACCAGATAATGTTTACTATTCATCCGGAGTTGTGGTCGAGAAATGTAATGGAAAGGTTTTGTATAAATTTCTTTGTGTTTGTTCATACGAATTATAAGAAATACTACAGAAATAAAAAGGTGAGACGTAAGATGTGAGAAGTGAGATGTGTTATTGAGAAAGGGAGCACTGGGTAAAGGAGCTCTGAGAAGGGGAGAAAATAAGCGCTGAGAGAGTGAGCTCTGAGAAGATGAGAAGAGATGAGTGAAAAGTGAGAAGTAAGAAGTGAGACGTGAAAGGGTGAGTAGGGGAGAAGATGGGAAAGTGAGAATTGAGTTGTGAGAAAGATAGCGTTGTTGACAAATGATGTGGAGACCACTTCTATCTGGTTCAATGACCTGAGGGATGAGACCGGAGAGAAGGTTCTGAAGGAGGGTATGCCGATACTGCTGGATTTGTACCGTAAACATGGTGTCAAATCCACTTTTTTTTATACGGGGTATATTGCGGAACTATATCCAGAGATTGTCAGGATGATACTGGAAAACGGACATGAAGTTGGTTCTCACGGAAAATCTCATACAAAAGAGAATGGCTTTGATGTGATGCCTTTTGAAAAGCAGAGAGATCATCTTGAATACTCAAAGAAACTACTGGAAGACATATCCGGGAATGTGGTTATATCTTTTCGTGCACCTGCTATAAGAGTATCTCCGATCACGGGCAGAGCTTTAATTGAATCTGGGTTCCTCATAGATAGCTCGATCGCATCTCAACGATTCGATTTCTTTCTCTCCTTTGGCTCCAGACAAAAGCTGAGTTTTCTGAAAACTCCGAGATTACCCTATTTCACTGAGGAAGAGAACATATTAAAGAGAGGGAACAGTAATCTGCTTGAGATACCGCTATCGGCAACTCTGCTGCCATTTGCTGGAACGACAATGAGAATCTTTCCAGGTTTGACAAGTTTACAACAAAGATTCCTGAATAGAGAAACAAGAAAAAACTGCAAGCCTGTGGTTTTCGTTATCCACCCCAATGAATTTATTGAGGAATGGAACGAAGGAAAAGAAAGAAAAATCAATAGAAGATCAAAGAATTTCTTATCCTATCTAATCGCTGATTATCTGAGAGCAAAGTTGAAGGTCAAGAACCTGGGGAGGAAGGCAATACCGCTCTATGAGAAGCTGATACAGTTCTATGTGGAAGAAGGGTATGAGTTTTTGACGATGAAGGAGTATAGGGAGAGGTTTGTGAGAGAAGTGAGAAGTAAGTAGTGAGAAGTGAAAAGTGAGATAAGTATGAAAACTCATAAAGATCTGCTAGTTTATCAAAAGAGTATCTTTTTTGTTGCTAATATATATGAAATCACTATGAATTTTCCTAGAGAAGAAATCTATGGAATCATTTCACAAATGAGAAGAGCAGCGGTATCAATACCAAGTAATATTGCAGAAGGAGCAGCAAGACAATCTAATAAAGAGTTTGTACAGTTTCTACATATATCATTGGGTTCAATCAATGAATTGGATACCCAACTGGAGATATCGAGAATTATTGGATTCATCAATGAAGAGAGGGTAAAGGATCTTCAGAAAGATTTAGGTTCATTAAAACAGATGTTATTGGGATTAATCAAATCAATCAAAAATAAGAGTAAGATGTAAGAGAGGAGAGCATAGGAGATAACTAGTATTTTACTGAAATGAACCATAACTTCTCACTTCTTACGTCTCTCTTCTCACGGAAATAAAAATGAAACCTTACTTAAAAATCGAAAAGCAGACTCTGCCTAATCATGTTGAGCGGCCATTTTTCAAGGCTCTTACTCATACGGCGAGAGAGCATGGATACAAAGGATTATTCTTTCGTAGTAGATTTTTGATATCCAGAACAAAGGATCACTGGTTACAGGTAATATCGAGGATAATGCCGTATAACAGTGTCAGGGTCAGGCTGCAAAGGTGGAGAGGGGTAATGATAGGAAAAGATGTCCATATCGGCCCGATGGTTACCATCGATGATCCTTATCCCTATTTTGTCAGTATTGGGGATGGAACAGCTATTTCGGGACAGAACTTCATACTCACCCACTCAAAGGCAATGAAATATCATGCTAATGTGAGTGAAGCGTACGTGGCACCGGTTATAATAGAAAAGCGTGTATGGATAGCTATAAATGTTACTGTTTTGCCTGGGGTTACTATTGGAGAGGGTTCAATAGTAGCAGCAGGTAGTGTTGTTTCTGAGTCTATACCTCCACTGGTCTTTGCTGCTGGTATACCGGCTAAAGTGAAAGAGGATCTGGCTGATAAACTGAAGCCTAACTATAGCAAAGGAGAATTTGAGAAGATCCTTGAAAGAAGAAGAAAAGAGTTTGGAATGTAGCAAGTGAGATGTGAGTAATGAGAAGAGAGCACTGGGAAGGGGAGTGCTGAGAGTGTTAGAAGATGAGAAAATGGATATCAGTGGGATTGGTTGCTTATTCTGCCTTTTTGATCGGTATATCGGTTATGCCTTTAACTACCGGAACAAGCGAGAATTTGAATGAAGTCTATGTTCTGGCTTTTCGATTGGATTATCTATTGCACGTTTTGATCTTTGCTGTATGGGGTGTTTTATCCAGTATATATGCTTATAGACTCGCTAACGACAGAAACAAATCATTGTTTTTCTTGTTTCTGGTTGGTCTGGGTCTTGCGGTATTGACAGAATATGTGCAGAGATTCTTACCGTATAGAGGGTATAATGTGAATGATCTGGTGGGGAATGTAGTGGGAGTGGTTGTAGGTTTTGGCGTGGAAAAAGATGAGCAGATAGGATGAAAAGCTATAAGGATTTAGATGTCTGGAAACTAAGTATGGATTTAGTGGTTGAGGTTTATAGGCTGACAAGCAGCTTTCCCAAGCATGAATTGTATGCTTTGACATCACAAATGAGAAGGGCAGCAATTTCGATTCCTTCAAATATAGCTGAAGGCTCAGGAAGAAAAAACCCAAGAGAGTTCATACAATTTCTTCACATCGCAAAGGGTTCTTTATCAGAACTAGAGACCCAGATTGAAATTGCATATCGACTTGATTACTTAGAAGAAACAACAGAAGTTAATCTATCCATAAAACGAATAAGAATGATGATCATAAACTTAGTTACTTATCTTCAATCCTCAAAACCACAAAACGTTACAACCCTGAAACCACAAAACAAAGGAGATAATTGATGAAGTATTTGGTGACTGGTGGTGCAGGGAAAAAGCAATGTACAATGTAGAATGTAGGATGTACAATTTTAAAATAGAGGAAAGCAAGAAAGGGTAAATCAATGTACAATTTACGATGTACAATTGAAAATGGGGTTAGTAAGAAGGAAAAGAGTGAGAACAGGGATCTGAGATCTGTGATAAGGAAAAGAAGTATAATGAGTATTGAAAAAGAGGAGTTAAATGTCGAAATTTGATAATTACAAGATCAAGTACTATAACATCAATAATGTATCAGAGATTAAAGAACTGAAGAATTTACCTGAAAATGATTTAGAATCGATGAAGATTGTGGCTAAACTTCTTCCTTTCAGGGTTAATAATTTTGTTATCGAGAATCTTATAGATTGGAAGAAAGCACCGAATGACCCGATCTTCAAGATGACTTTTCCTCATCGGGGTCTGGTTCGTGATAAGCATTATGAGTTATTAAGAAGCAGTTCTTTCAATAATGAAATTCTTAATAGGATTCGATCAGAATTGAATCCTCATCCCTCCGGCCAGAAATCGAATGTACCAATGCTTGAGGGAAAAGAAGTTAAGGGACTGCAACATAAATACGATGAAACAGTTTTACTGTTTCCAAGAGAGGGTCAAACCTGTCATACATACTGTACTTTCTGTTTCAGATGGCCTCAATTTATTGGAGATAAGCAACTCAAGTTCGAAACAGATCAGACAAAAGCTATTTATCGATATATTAAGAATAGCTCCCAAATTACAGACATATTGTTTACCGGCGGTGATCCTTTGGTAATGCCGGCAAAGAAGCTAAGAGCTTACATAGAACCGTTTTTATCAGCAGACTTTAAGCACATCAAGACTATCAGGATTGGCTCAAAAGCTCTGTCATACTGGCCTTTTAGATTTATATCCGATGAAGATACCGTAGCTCTATTGAAACTTTTCAGGGAAGTTGTAAAGAGTGGTAAACATCTTGCCTTCATGGCACATTTCAATCACTGGATCGAGTTAGAAAACGAGTTTGTAAGGAAAGCGATAAAAAACATTCAGAAAACCGGAGCTGTTATAAGAAGCCAGTCGCCCATTTTAAGTAACATTAATGATTCCAGTGATGTCTGGTCAAAAATGTGGAGAACACAGTATCAAGTAGGAATTGTTCCCTATTATATGTTTGTAGAAAGGGATACCGGAGCTGACCACTATTTTTCAGTGCCACTATACAAAGCATATTCGATCTATTGTGATTCGGTCAATCAGCTATCGGGGCTATGCCGAACTGTCAGGGGTCCTTCAATGTCAGCAACTCCCGGGAAACTTAATGTTGAAGGGATAAAAGAGATAAACGACAAAAAAGTGTTCGTACTCAAATTTCTTCAGGCAAGACAGCGTGAGTGGGTTAATAAACTTGTATTTGCCGAATACGATGAAAAAGCAACCTGGTTGAATGACCTTAGACCTGCTTTTGAGAATGAATTCTTCTTTGAGGAATAATTTTTGTGATCAGGAATCGGAGATCTGTGATCAGAGGATATAAAATACAATGTACGATTTACAATGTACGATGTACAATTAAAGATGAGGATAGCAAGAAAGGGTAAATCAATGTACAATTTACGATTTACGATGTACAATTTAAAATTAAAAACTAGGATAGCAAGAAGGAATGAATGAAGTATTTGGTAACTGGTGGAGCTGGATTTATTGGGTCGAATATTGTAGAAGAGCTGCTTAAACAAGGACAAAAGGTTGTAGTTCTTGATAACTTTGCTACGGGTAAAAGAGAGAATCTATTGCCGCTGCTAAAGCAGCGTGAATTGAGAAAAGCTCCAGCGGAAGTGAAGCAAGAGAAATGGCCACCGAAAGACACCGAAGACGCCGAACAATATGTCGCACCAGCGGGAGAGAAGCAAGGTGGGATATTGGAAGTAATTGAGGGGGATCTGAGGTCGGAAGAGGATGTGAGGAGAGCGGTTGAGGGGGTGGATTATATATTGCATCAGGGGGCGTTGCCGTCGGTGCCAATGTCTATTGATGATCCGGTGACTGCGACGGATGTAAATGTTATGGGGACGCTTAATGTGCTGGAAGCGGCGAAGAAGTTCGGGGTGAAAAGGATTGTTTTTGCCTCTTCGTGTGCAATTTATGGAGATTTGCCTGAACTGCCCAAACGGGAAGATATGCCGAAATGTAACCTTTCTCCTTATGCGCTGACGAAAGCTGCGGCGGAAGAATACTGTCAGATGTATTATCAGCTATACGGGCTGGAAACAGTGGCGTTGAGATACTTTAATGTCTTCGGGCCAAGACAGGATCCGACATCGCAATATAGTGCGGTGATACCAAAATTTATAACTGCAATGGCTGAAGGGAGAGAGCCTGTTATCTATGGGGATGGATTGCAGACGAGGGATTTTGTGTATGTGGAGAATGTAGTACAGGCTAATTTGCTGGCCTGCACGGCCCCCGGAGTGGCGGGGGAGATTTTTAATATTGCCTGTGGGGAGAGGTATTCTTTGATTGAGTTGGTTAAGAGGCTTAATGGGATTATGGGGGAGGATGTAGTGCCGCTGCATGAGGCAGCAGCGAAGGGGGATGTGAAGCATTCTATGGCCAGCATATCCAAGGCAAGGGACTTGCTTGGATATGTGGTGAAAGTACCTTTCGAAGAAGGTCTTCGTAAGACTGTAGAGTTCTTTACAAACTAATCTTCTTCTTAAATTTCTTTCTTTTGTTCCGGCAAAAGAAAGAAACAAAGAAAACCTCTCCGGCGTACAATCTAACAGCTAAAAACCTGCTCGAACGGGCTTCTCTCGATAAACTCCTCGCTTCGCTCGTCGGACAGTATCTTCGAAGCCCATTCTCGTACGGTTTTCTTAACGCTGTTAATTGTAATGCCGGATTTTATCTATTCCCGCCCACCACCCTAAGCGGTATCACATTCCCCTATTCCCACCCGCCGCCCCAAGCGGAATTAATACTCGCACCAGCGGAAGCAAAGCATGGGGAAAACATAACCAAGGAGACACGGAGAAAAGATTGAGACGCCCCAGCGGTAGGTGAAGCAGAGAAGGATTTCACCACGAAGGCACAAAGACACGGAGAAAAGTTTTGACACCTCAGTGGAAAGCATAGCAAGAAGGATTTAGTTAAAGGAGTAGAGAATGATATCAAAAGAAATTAAATCAATAGATGAGGATATAGAATGAAGTATTTAGTTACAGGTGGGGCCGGGTTTATAGGGTCCAATATAGTAGAAGAGTTGTTGAAGCAGGGACATCAGGTTAGAGTGCTTGATAATTTTGCGACTGGTAAGCGAGAGAATGTAATCCCCTTTCTTAAGAATGAAAAATTTGAACTGTTCGAGGGGGATCTGCGGTCGTTTCATATTGTGAGGAGTGCGGTTAAGGGGGTGGATTATGTGCTGCATCAGGGGGCGTTGCCGTCGGTACCGCGGTCGATAGTCGATCCGATAACGACCAATGATGTGAATATATTGGGTACCCTGAATATTTTAGAAGCGGCAAAGGAGTTCGGAGTGAAAAGGGTGGTTTATGCCTCTTCTTCTTCGGTGTATGGAAACTCGGAAGAGCTGCCGAAGAGGGAAGATATGCAGATAGGGCCGCTTTCGCCGTATGCTTTGACGAAATATACAGGTGAGGCGTATTGTCAGATATATTATCATATCTATGGGCTGGAGACGGTTTGCTTGCGTTATTTCAATGTCTTTGGACCGAACCAGGATCCGACATCACAGTACAGTGCGGTGATACCGAAATTCATCAGAATGATTGCAGAAGGGAAGTCACCTACCATATATGGTGACGGGTTGCAATCCCGAGATTTTACTTACGTGGAGAATAATGTATGGGCGAATATTGAGGCCTGTACGGCTCCGGGGGTTGCAGGCGAGGTGATGAATATTGCGACTAATGTGAGGTTTACGCTGCTTGAGCTGGTGGAGAAGTTGAACTATATTATGGGGAAGGATGTGGTGCCGCTGCATGAGGCAGCGGCGAAGGGGGATGTGAAGCATTCTCTTGCTTCGATAGAGAAGGCTAAGAGGCTTCTTAACTATGAAGTTAAGGTCTCCTTTGAAGAGGGGTTAGCAAAGACAGTAGATTTCTTTACTAAGAAGTAATAGCAGCCGAAACGCGCCGAAATCGCTGAATTAAGACGCCCCAGCGGTAGCAAAGCAAGAGAAAATAGCAACCGAAACGCGCCGAAGACGCCGAAAAAAATATGACGCTCTAGCAGAAGCAGAGCAAGAAGGATGATGGCCCCGAAAGACACTGAAGACGCTGAATTATGACGCCCCAGCGGTAGATAAGCAAGGGATGATAGCAGCCGAAACGCGCCGAAAACGCCGAATTTATGACACACCAGTGGAAGCAAAAGCAAGGTTAGATGAAATATGATAATCGAGAAGGAGCTGTCCGATAAAATCATTGGTTGTGCAATAAAAGTTCATAAAGAACTAGGTCCTGGTTTTCTGGAAAAAGTATATGAACGATCTTTTGAATTAGAACTTAAGTTTAATGGTATAAAGTGTGAAACACAAGTTCCGATAGTCATCCAATATCGAAATGAGATCGTCGGCGAGTATTTTGCTGATATGATTGTTGAAGATAAGGTGATAATTGAAGTAAAGTCCTGTTCAAAGATAGTTCCAATACATGAAGCACAACTGATTCATTATTTAGCTGCAACCCAGAAAAGAATTGGTTATGTGATTAACTTTGGTGGTGTTGTACTAGAATTTGTAAGAAAACTAAATAAGTTGAGATAGCAGCCGAAACACGCCGAAAACGCTGAATTATGACGCTCCAGCGGCAGCAAAGCAAGGGTAATAGCAGCCGAAACACGCCGAAAACACCGAATATTTTGACGCAATAGAGTTAGGATAGCATTAGGGGAAAAAGCGAGGCAGAGATGCCTCGTTTTTTGGAATAGAATAGCTTAGTGTTCTGAAACAGGTGAACCAGATAACTCAACTACTGAGCAACTAAGTAACCAAGTAACTAAGCAACTAAGTAACCAAGTAACTAAGCAACTAAGTAACCAAGCAACTAAACAACCCAGCAACCAAGCAACCAATAAACAAGGAAACTGAATTATGAGAAAATATATCCATCTGATAGTCGGGGCGAGGCCGAATTTTATGAAGATGGCGCCGCTATACCGGGCTCTGGAGAAAGAGGAAAAATTCTGCAGGGCAGCGATCATACATACGGGGCAGCATTATGACGAAAAGATGTCAAAACTCTTCTTTGAAGAGCTCAATATGCCGGAACCGGAAACCTATCTGAAGGTGGGGTCCGGTAGTCACGGGAAACAGACAGCGAGAATAATGGAGAGATATGAAGAGTATATCTTCCGGACAGAAAAGCCGGATATGGTAATAGTGGCAGGGGATGTGAATTCTACAATCGCTGCAGCACTTGTAGCGAAGAAGCTGCATATTCCGGTGGCTCATGTGGAAGCGGGATTACGTAGCTACGATGAAAGGATGCCGGAGGAGATCAACCGGGTGCTGACCGACAGGATATCGGATATATTGCTTACCCCGTCCAGGGATGGCGATGAGAATCTGCTCCGCGAGGGGATCGCTGCCGAGAAGATCTTCTTCGTGGGGAATATAATGATCGATTCGCTGCTGGAGCATAAAGAAAAGGCTAAAGAATCAAAGATAAAGAGCAGGCTGGGGCTGCAGGAAGATGAGAAATACGGGCTGATAACCCTGCACCGGCCGTCGAACGTGGATGAGAGAGAGGGGCTGGAGGCTATACTGGAGGCCTTCGGCGAGATCGGAGAAAAGATAAAGCTGATCTTTCCAATGCATCCCCGGACGTTAAAGAATATAAAAGAGTTCGGGCTGGAAGAAAGAATTAAGGGGATTACCAATCTTATCATAACCGAGCCGCTGGGGTATCTGGATTTTCTCAAGCTGGAGATGGAGGCTGCCCTGGTGCTGACCGATTCAGGAGGGATACAGGAGGAGACGACATTCTTCGGGGTTCCGTGTCTGACCCTGCGGGAGAATACTGAGAGACCTATTACTATTTCCCAGGGGACGAACAGGCTGGTGAAACTTGATACTCAGAGTATTATTGAAGCAGCAATGGAGGTGCTTGGAGGGAAGGAGATGAAAGTAAATATGCCTGAGTATTGGGATGGGGAGACAGCGGGGAGAATGGCTGGAGTAATTGTGGGGTGGTTAGCAGATTAACGGATTAAAACCAGAGGGAGGGGAAGCAAGCTTCCGGGGGTAAAGCAAGAAGAGTTTTAGCCACCGAAAGACACCGAAGACACTGAGTTATGACGCCCCAGCGTATTGTTATACTTTCTTTCTTTTTCTCCGTAAAAAGAACCGAGGAAAAATCTTCTTCGTGGCTGCTTCCGAGTTCGGCGAAGCCCACGTAGCAAAGAAAAGCTCTCACAACTTTTTCTTAAACTACTTTCTTTTGGACAGTCAAAAGAAAGTAGCAAAGAAAACCTGCCGGCGTACAATCTAACAGCTAAAAACCTGCTCGAACGGGCTTCTCTCGATAAACTCCTCGCTTCGCTCGTCGGACAGTATCTTCGAAGCCCCTTCTCGTACGGTTTTCTTCACGCTGTTAATTGTAATGCCGGATTTTATCTATTCCCACCCACCACCCTAAACAATATCACATTCACCTATTCCCGCCCACCACCACGTAGTGGTTCTAGCGAGGGGAGTAGCAGGGAGAATGAGTGACGAAGTGACGGAGTAACGAGGTTAATGATTAATGAATGTCCCAGCGTCTTTCGTTTACCTTCTTTCTTTTGTTCCGGCAAAAGAACCGAGGAAAATTCTTCTCCGTGGCTGCTTCCGAGTTCAGCGAAGCCCACGTAGCAAAGAAAAGCTTTCCCAACTTCTTTCTTCTACGTTCTTTCTTTTGCGCCGTCAAAAGAAAGAACCAAAGAAAACCTCTCCAGCGTACAATATAACAGCTAAAAACCTTCTCGAACGGGCTTCTCTCGATAAACTCCTCGCTTCGCTCGTCGGACAGTATCTTCGAAGCCCATTCTCGTACGGTTTTATTAACGCTGTTAATTGTAATGCTGGATTTTATCTATTCCCGCCCACCACCCCAAACGGTATCACATTCACCTATTCCCACCCACCACCCCGTAGTGGTTCTAGCGAGGGGAGTAGCAGGGAGAATGAGTGATGAAGTGACGGAGTAACGAGGTAATGAGGTTAATGAATAATGAATAATGAAAAATGAATAATTGGACCAGAGGGAGAAGAAGCAAGCTTCCGGGGGTAAAGCAGGGAGATGGAGTGACGAAGTAATGAAGAAAAGGAGTAATGTGGTTATGATTTCTGCGAAGCATCTTATAACTAGTAACTATTAGCTAGTAACTAGTAACGGCAAGCAACTTCCTTGCTTTGCTTGATCCTAAACTTTCTAAACATTCTAAACCTTCTCAACAATTTCCATTCTCCGATCTCTGATTTCCGATTCCTGCTAACCAACTAATAACTATTAGCTAATAACTAATAACTCATAACTCTCCTTGCTAAACTCCCAATGGACTTGCTTTTCTTTCCCCTGGATCTCACTACTCACCACTCACAACTCACTACTTTTTGTCACCCCGTCACCCCGTCACTTCGTCACTTCGTCACCCCGTCACCTTGTCACCTTGTCACTTTGTAACCCTGTCACTCTTTCCTGCTTTATCTCAGAAATAAGTTGACAAATTACAAGAATTTTCTATCTGGGCAATAGAAGTAGAGGTGATTGCCCGAGATCGGGTGAGTGGTTTTGGAAAAGGTTTTTGGATTTACGTTTAAAGGTGGACAAAGGAGTATATGAAACACAAGGTAGTCAGTATTTTTCTCTCTGTTCTGGACATATCGATCGTCTGGTTCTCTTTCTTCCTGGTAGTCTGGCAGCGGTCAGGAACAAGGGGGCTTCTCCATCGCTATTCCGAAGCCCTGCTTGGTTTCATGGTAATCTGGGTCCTGTTGTCTGCCATAGGGTGTAAATACGACTTCAGGTCGTTCAAGAAATACAGGGACGTATTATCCTGCCTGATCAGAAACAATGTGGCCATACTGGCGGTCGTGTTCTTTCTGATCTACTTTCTGCAGCTCTTCCATTTCTCGAGAACGATCGTATTGAGCACCATTCTGCTCACGTCCATCTTCGAACTGATACTCTTCAGCCTGGCTTTTTTCTCGATCAGGCTGCAGCGTGATACCGATATTGCTGAAGGTAACCCACTCGTAACAAGATCTGCCCAGCTCGATAAGGATGTCGAGAAGTTCTATAATGGAGATTATAATAATCCGGCAATCAAACTGCCGTATGAGCCGGAATTCGATGAAGAGTGCCTGGCCGATACGGTGATGGTCAAGCTCTGGCAGAAATATCTCTCCGATAACATGCCACTCTTCAATTATCTCAATGAGATACTGGAATTGACGAGGTTTGCCGACCGGGAATCACTGATCCTCAACAGCTCGTCCTTTTACAATGTCGAGCATTTATACGAAAACTCGCAGCAGCTCTTCATCAACCTGCATAAGATAAACGATATAAGGCGCATCAACCGCTACTTCATCAGAGTGAACCAGAATCTCCGCCCGGGCGGGGTTTACGTCTGTTGCGGTGAGACAATCAATCAGCGCTATCTGAGATTTATGAGTGCTTATGGAAGAATTGCAGGCAATTTATTCTACTTCTGCGATTTCATCTTCCGGCGGGTCTGTCCCAAGATACCGTTGACACAGGGGCTTTACTTCGCCCTGACAAGAGGGAGGAACCGCTCGCTCTCCGAGACGGAGATGCTGGGACGACTTTACTTCTGTGGTTTCATCGTGCTAGGCTATAAAGAGATCGACGGGATTATGTATTTCGTGACCAAAAAGATCAGAGAGCCGAGTTGCGATCTCAACCCCTCCTACGGGCTGATGATCAAGTTGCGGCGGGTCGGGCTGAACGGAGAGCCGTTTAACTGCTATAAATTACGAACGATGCACCCCTATTCCGAATATCTGCAAAAATATATGCTGGACCGGAATTCGGTAGCACGTTCGGGTAAATTCGCCACCGATTTCCGGATCACCTCCTGGGGTAGATTCCTGCGAAGATTCTGGATCGATGAGATCCCGCAATTCATCAACCTCTTCAAAGGTGACGTCAGGATCATTGGAGCCAGGGCGATCAGTCCACACTTCCTGGAACAATATCCCGATGACGTGAAAGCACTAAGGCTGAGAAACAAGCCGGGCTTGATTCCGGTATATACGGCCGACAGGGCAACTACCCTCGGGGATCTGATCAGCTCAGAGAGACGATACCTGGAAATGCGGGAAAAAAGGCCGGTCATGACCGATCTGACATATCTCTGTAGAGCACTTTATAATATTTTGACGCGGAGAGTGAAATCACTTGATTGTTATAATTAGTGAAAAACCGGAGGAAGGGGAAGCAAGCTTCCGGGGTAAAGCAAGAAGAGTTTTAGCCACCGAAAGACACCGAAGACACTGAATTATGATGCCCCAGTGGTAGCAAAGCAAGGAGTAAAGAAAAGCTCTTGCAACTTTTTCTTAAACTACTTTCTTTTGGACAGTCAAAAGAACCGAGGAAAAATCTTCTCCGTGGCTGCTTCCGAGTTCGGCGAAGCCCACGTAGCAAAGAAAAGCTCTTCAACTTCTTTCTTCTACGTTCTTTCTTTTGCGCCGTCAAAAGAAAGAACCAAAGA
>CAZBDV010000014.1:0-47275 GCA_964490765.1 uncultured Candidatus Cloacimonadota bacterium
GTTCGATCCCGCTATGCTCCACCATTTTTTTGCTTCTCTACTCACAAATACCTATCGCCAACCTGCTAATACTATCAATAGACAAATCGATAGCAAACTACACTCTACTTCTGCTTTTTCTTGACGAGATTTAGGAAAACTAAAAAGGTTCTTCCAATATAAAAATTACACAGGTCCATACCAAAGGAAGATTATGCAAAACCCCTGGGAAAAGAACTGGTTAGAAACCAGACAACGGGTAGGATGGGTAGCTCTGAAAGAGGCAACACCGGACACCTATAAAAGATTGGGATTTAAATGTGGTTTAGAGGTCCATCAGCAGTTACTGACTTCCCGGAAGCTCTTCTGTCGCTGTCCTGCCGGAATCTATTCTGATTTTGACAATTATGATGCTGAGATCATACGGCATATGAGACCCACTCTCAGTGAACTTGGAGAATATGATGGTACAGCACTGATGGAGTTCAAAACACGCAAGCAGATTGTATACAGGATTAAGAACGAAACGGCCTGCACCTATGAGATAGACGATACTCCTCCCTTTCCTTTGAACAGAGAAGCTCTCGCTTATGGGATGGAGATCGCCCTCTTACTCAAGACGAACATCGTCGGTGAACTTCATATCACCCGCAAACAATATCTCGATGGAAGTATTCCTACAGGTTTTCAGCGAACAACGATAGTTGGAATTGAGGGTGAAATACCTATTTCCAGCAGGAAGATTCGTATCATCCAGTTCAGTATTGAGGAGGATAGTTGCCGTGAGGTATCTGATCATCGACATACGCGAACTTATTATACTGATCGTCTCGGCATGCCACTGATTGAAACGGTAACGTACCCCGATATGCTTACTCCATTCGAAGCTGCAGAGGCATGTCAGTACATCCGTTTTCTGGCCAGGAGTTCAGGACGGGTACGAACAGGTATTGGAGCTGCGCGTCAGGATGTTAATGTGAGTGTTACCGGGGGTACAAGGGTAGAGATCAAAGGTGTAGCCCATATATCCTGGATTCCTGCTCTTACACATAACGAAGCATTTCGTCAACATTCTCTCCTGAAGATCGTCAGAGCTCTTAAGGACAAAAGTATCGATGAAAAGAACTGGTCTGTAAGACAAGAGAGACTTAAGATCCAGAAGTGGAAGCATATCCCAGTTATTAAACAGGCAGCCAGAGAAAACTGGCTACTTATTGCGGTCAATCTTCCTCGATTTAGAAATATATTATCATTCTTCACTCAACCAGGGCGTACTTTTGCCGATGAGATTTCAGACAGATTGAAGGTCATACCCTGCCTTGAGAAACCAAACATGTATCATTCCGAGGAGTTAACTCCTACCATAAGCTGTGACGAATGGGAGGAAATAGCCCGGATATTAAAGGCTTCCGAAGATGATGCCCAGATCCTCTTCTGGTCGCCTGAAGAAGATATTAAGACAGCTATCGATACTATAGAGGAGAGATGTTTACTCGCTTTTCGAGGTGTTCCAAATGAGACACGAAAGTCTTTGCCGAACGGCACTACTCTCTTTGAAAGGGTGCTTCCCGGTGCAGATAGAATGTATCCCGATACAGATTCCAAACCGATATCCATCTCATCGGAAATGATAGAAGAAGCGAGAAAGAATCTACCGGTTGAGGTTAATGAGAGGTTTGAACAGCTCGCTGAATGGGGTGTTCCTCAGGATTCATATACTTATATTTTGAGGAATAATCTGATGCCGGTAATATCTAAGATCTCGAGAGATAATAATCTGCCACCCAAAAAGGTTGCTCTCTTGTTTGCTCATAGTCTGAGATCCCTGCATGGTGACAGGTCCTTACCTTTCAAACCAGAAAGGCTCTCGGAACTTATTGATTTTATCTCCTCTAAAGGTATCGCTTTCGATATCATTTATGAGATCTTACCGATATTCTATGATAACCCCAAAATGCTCTTCTCATCATTGCTCACTCTCGCTGGATATAACAAAATGAGCAGAGATGAAATCATAAAGGAAATTCCAATCCTGCACCAGATGTATCAGGGATTCAGGCATAAATCAAAGAATCAGCCCCGTGCTGAGCGGGACTGGATAATGGGAAGACTCAGAAAGGATGCACTCGGTAACTTCCCTCTATCAGAATTAGAGAAGTTTGTTATGAAAGAAATCAGAGAGGGCTAAAGTAATGCTTGATTATTTCAAAGGTTACCGTGGAAAAGCATTGGAACTACTGAAATCCTTCAAGATGAGGGTCTGGGGAAACTGTACGATTAACACCACACGGGGTAAGTTTCAGGGTATAATTTTACCGAGATCAGAGACTGATGATGACAGGCATATAGTTATCAAACTCCCGACCGGTTATAATGTTGGCATAGACATAGAGACAATTATCAGTATGAGAGAGGACAGTTTTAAAGAGGCACATTATAAGATCCCTGAGAAAGAATTCCCCCGTACTCCGGGTTTGCCGAAGGTTAAACTCCTGGGAACCGGTGGAACAATCGCATCGAGATTAGATTACAGAACAGGTGCCGTTATACCTGCTTTCTCACCGGGTGAGCTATATGGTGCTGTTCCTGAACTGGCTGATATATGTAATCTGGAGACGGAGAAACTTTTTGCTGTCTTTTCTGAGAATATGGGACCCGAGCAGTATAAGAAACTGGCAATCTCTATCGGTGAAGAGATAGAAAAGGGTATTGACGGTATTATAATAGGTCACGGAACCGATACCATGCACTATACGTCAGCTGCTCTTTCATATATGCTACAGGATCTCCCAATCCCTGTTGTTATGGTAGGCTCTCAGAGATCTTCAGACCGCCCTTCCTCTGATGCGGCATTAAACCTTATGCACGCCGCCTATACTGCCGGAAATGCTGATATTGCCGAGGTGATGGTCTGCATGTTCGGGCCTACAAGCGATGAATATGGATTACTACATCAGGGCACGAGGGTAAGAAAAATGCACTCCTCTTACCGTTCGACTTTCAGGACAATCGGTGATACTCCGCTTGCGACGGTTAAACTCGGTGAGATCAAACCGATAAAAAGTGATTACAATCAAAGGCGTAAAGACAGGAAAGTAAAGGTTCTGCCGTATTTTGAAGAACGGGTAGCAATGGTATATTATTACCCCAATATGCACCCTGATATGATTGACTCCCTTATAGATAACGGGTATAAGGGTATCGTGATAATCGGAACAGGATTGGGACATATCAACAAACCTGTTTATCCTGCAATAAAACGGGCTATTGCCAGAGGTATACACATCTATATGACCGTTCAGACCCTCTGGGGTTTCGTACATATGTTCGTTTACGATACAGGCCGTGATCTTATGAGTTACGGGATCGTTCCTGCAGAAAATATGCTCCCAGAAACGGCTTACATCAAACTGGGCTGGGTTTTGGGGCAGACAGACGATCCTGACCAGGTAAGGAGAATGATGCTAACCCCGATAGCGCGTGATATTACCGATGGTGAGCCTTATAACGGGTATCTGATATATCAGGGAGGTATCCCAGAAGTGGAAGAATTCATCAGAAATTTTCATAAATAGTGAATTGATGCTTTTCCATTACGGTCTAATTTTGAAACCGCTATTCTCTGAAGAATCACCGGAAGACGATTGGAATCTTTATCTTACCAGGATTCATACACCCAATTGTATCACTTCCGATAGCTATCTGCAATTACATCATCAAAGCTCGCTATCTCAATGAGTTTTTTTACGCTGCAAGTATTCAACGATTATTCTCTCTGCCATCACCTGCTTCTTCTCTAGTTTCCTTTGCCAAGAACCTCTCCCTGCTATTAGAGAGATATGATCATAACAGGATAATAAAGAACAAACCGACAGATAGCAGATTCCAGGAAAAATATTTGACAGTAATCGCTCATATAAGGAATATTTTAAAAAAACTAAAGAGAGGTACGCTACCGTATCAGCCTGATGCTTTGCAAGTAGATTTAACCTCTGTATACGGGCTGAGCACCTCTGTAATACTGTTGGCAAAACCAATGTATTCAATAGTGTAATTGAGAGAATTATAGGAAGTGTTGGATGAAAACCAAAGAACCGAAAAGCAGTAAGAAATCATCAAAAAGAGAAGTTGATTCCAGTATTTCTATCGGCATTGCCTTAGGGCTTATCATTGGGATAACCATTGATAATATTGGGGCAGGACTTTGTCTGGGAATAGCTATAGGAGCTGGTATGGAAGAATTCTACAGACGACGTAGGAATAAGCATTGATATTAAAAACAACCGGAGATAAAGATGAAAAGAATGGCGATTCTGATTTTTTTTGCTCTTTTATTAGAGATACTCTCAGCACAGGCACCAGTAGAGCCGGCATCTGGTAATGGTACACCTGACGACCCTTATCATATATCAACCCTGGAGAATTTATACTGGGTTACAGCAAGGAATGAGATCGTAGAGGAACCTGATCAAGCAATCCGTTTTGCGAGTCACTACAAGCAGATGGCAGATATTGATGCCTCAGAGACAGCAAACTGGTTTAACGGACAGGGTTGGATACCGATAGGTGATACTGTTACACATTTTAGCGGTTCCTATAATGGTCAGGGATTTGTTATAGACGGTCTCTTCATAAATAATCCCAGCGGTCTTTATGCTGGGTTATGGGGCTATACTGAAGAGGCAACTATCGAAAATCTCGGACTGACAGATATCGATTATACTGCCGGTTCCATTATCGGTGGCTTGACCGCTTACAACAGTGAAGGGTCAGTTATCTATAATTGCTATACTACCGGAGTAATATCCTCATCTAATATAGACAGCATCTGTGGCGGATTGGTCGGAGAAAATACTGACTCCTTTCTGGAAGCGAGTTATAGTAGCGTCGATATTGATGGTTATCTTCATCTTGGAGGTTTGATAGCAATCGATACGAATTCTTCGATTCTTGACTGTTATTTTACCGGTAATGTAACGGGAGTAACTGGCAGCTGGTATCTCGGGGGCCTGGTGGGACTTCAATACTACTCTACTATCGAGAAAAGCTTCAGCACAGGTAACATTAACGGGACTAATGGTGTTGGTGGACTCGTTGGATTTCGCTATTACTCTTCGATCTTTGATAGTTATGCCACCGGGCAAGTTTCTGCCAACTATGGTTCCGGCGGTCTCGTAGGTATCGAAGTGGGATCGACAATGGAAAACTGTTACAGTAATGCGACTATCGATGGTCACTATTATGCAGGAGGCCTCGTCGGATATCTGACAAACCAGCCTCCGTCAAGCAGGCTGGAAGACATTAAGAAACCTCCAATCAGATATCATCGACCTGGCATCGATAACTGGCAAGAAGTAAGATATGAATATTCGATCAATAACTGCTTTAACACCGGAACAGTCAATGGTTCCTATTATGTCGGTGGATTGACAGGGACTCTGTCTGATAAGGCTACCCTAAACAATTCTTTCAACAACGGTCCGGTCGAAGGGACGGGACACTATACAGGCGGTCTGGTAGGTGGAAGTTACGAGTATTCACTCGTCAGTAACAGCTTTAACACTGGTGATATCATTTCGACTTCTGACCTTTGGAGCTGGGTCGGAGGAATTGTGGGAGAGAATCATAATTCTGACATAACCAATTCTTACAGCACCGGTAACGTAAGTGGCCTGGAATGTACTGGTGGTCTTGTCGGTGAACAGGTAAACGGAGTAATCGAGAATTCCTATGCAACAGGTAGTGTATCGAGCAACACTTCGTTAGCAGGGGGTTTGGTCGGTTGTGGAGAAGGGGTAGATAATAACAACTACTGGAATATAGAAACTGCTGGACTGTCTGTTAGCTCTATGGGAGAGGGAAGAACTACCCTGGAAATGACATACCCCTATGCAGCCAATACCTATATGACCTGGGACTTTGAGGAAATCTGGGCTGCAGACCAGGACTATATGATGAACAATGGATATCCCTATCTTCGAAGTATTGAATACCCCGTGTCTATAGAAGACGGATTTAATGAGATAAACAGTCCTATAGCACTCTCAAATTTCCCCAACCCCTTCAATCCTCAAACCACAATTCGGTTATACCTCCCCGAAACTGAGCAGTTGCTGGAGTTGAAGATATATAATATACGTGGTCAGTTGATCAGAGAATTGATTACCGCACCTACCCACCCAAAAGGAGAATTTCAGGTTGTCTGGGACGGTAAAGACGACAATGGAAAGACCGTTACCTCCGGTGTTTATTTCTGCCGTTTAGTTACTCCCCGGCAGACGAAGAGCAGGAAAATGATGTTGATCAAATGATGTATTAAACGACAGGAGGAACATTATGGAGAATCACCATTCAGAACAGAGAATGACACATAATCACCATCAACATGATGAAGAGTTAGTCCCGCAAAAGAACAAACAACACCAGCACACAGATCATACCGGCCATTCGGAACATAGTGGAACTATGTTCCGCAAGAGATTCTGGATCTGTCTGATTCTAACTCTGCCTGCCCTTGTCTGGGAACCTATGTTACAGGGCTGGTTCAATTATCGAGCTCCTGTATTCCCCGGCTCACAGTTTATTCCTGCATTTTTTGGAACGATGGTCTTCTTTTACGGTGGCTGGGTGTTCCTCAAGGGGGCACTGAGAGAGTTAAGCGACCGCAAGCCGGGAATGATGACCCTTATTGGTCTGGCTATCAGCGTTGCTTTTGTCTATAGTGCGGCTGTGACCCTCGGTTATGAGGGCCATGCTCTCTGGTGGGAATTGGCTACACTGGTAACGATCATGCTCCTGGGACACTGGATTGAGATGCGATCCATATCTCAGGCTCAGGGTGCCTTAAAAGAACTGGCAAAACTACTTCCTGATACCGCACTAAAGCTCACTGACAACGATCAGACAATTGAAATTCCTGTTAAGAAACTCCAAAAAGACGATATCATCCTCATCCGCCCCGGTTCTGCTATACCGGCTGACGGTATTGTTGTAAAAGGGAGTAGCTCAGTAGATGAATCGTTGCTAACTGGAGAATCAACCCCAGTTAAGAAAGTAGAAGGGGATGAAGTAATTGCCGGTACTGTTAACAGTGATGGATCACTTCGTGTCAAGGTCGGAGAAACAGGAGATAATACAACTCTGGCCGGAATTATGCGTCTTGTGGCACAGGCTCAGCAATCACGTTCACGTGCTCAATCACTGGCTGACAGAGCTGCCTTTGTCTTGACTATGGTTGCCATATCAGCAGCTGTGATCACCTTTGCTGTCTGGTTACTTTCAGGCGCATCATTAGACTTCACTATCACCCGTGTGGTAACTGTTCTGGTTATTGCCTGTCCACACGCCCTGGGATTGGCTATTCCCCTGGTGATTGCCATCTCCACTACTCTCGCAGCGCGTAACGGCCTGCTGGTCAGAGATCGACGCGGCCTGGAAGAGGCGCGAAAACTCACCACCGTGGTCTTTGATAAAACCGGTACCCTCACCGTTGGAGAACAGAGAGTTGTAAGGACGATAACTATAAAAAGTCTCGATGAAAGAGAGGCTTTAAAGCTGGCAGCAGCAGTAGAGCATGATTCGGAACATCCGATAGCTCGCGCTTTTTTAAAAAGCGCAGAGGAAGAAAACATTGAATTACCGGCAAGTAAGGACTTTAAGGCAATAGCCGGGCAGGGCGTTCAGGCTGTTGTCTCAAACAGAGATCTGAGAGTTGGTGGCCCGGAATTATTGCGAAAGCACTCTGTAGAACTATCCTCTGAATTCAAAGACGCTACTCAGAGCTTTGCTGATAAAGGACAGGCTTCAGTCTATCTAATCGAAAATGGGGAAGTTTTGGCAGTATTTGCCATTGCCGATGCTATCAGAAAAGAATCTTATCTGGCAGTGAAAGAGCTGAAACAAAACGGGTTAGAAGTTGCCATGCTTACAGGTGACTCTCAAGCAGTAGCCCATAGCATAGCCAGAGAACTGGATATTGACATAGTCTTTGCAGAAGTTCTTCCTGAAGATAAAGCAGAAAAGATCAAAGAATTGCAGTCAGAAGGTAAATTTGTAGCTATGGTCGGAGATGGTATAAATGATGCCCCTGCTCTGGCTACTGCAGATATTGGAATTGCTACAGGGGCAGGAACCGATGTAGCAGTAGAAGCCGGGGATATCATACTTATACGCAATGATCCTGGAGATGTCTCACGCATAATCTTTCTGAGTAGAGCCAGTTATCGTAAGATGTTGCAGAACCTCTGGTGGGCTGCCGGATACAATATAGTAGCGATACCACTGGCTGCTGGACTTCTGGCCCGGGCGGGTGTTCTTTTGGTTCCGGCTGTCGGAGCAATTCTGATGTCGATCAGTACAGTTATCGTAGCTTTGAATTCTCAACTCCTGAAAAGAGTAAAATTCTGATACTATCATCCCAGCAGAAAGAAAAATAAACTCCACCACCTCCTGAGCTCGCTTAACTCACTGGTTCATCATTATTCAATCAGTCATCCATCTGAAGAAGGGTATTCTATATTCAGTTCAATAACTCATTAATAATGCGCAAAGAATAATTTGGTGAAACACCTAACCTGTTGTATATTAATTAAATATAACATCTATGAATGATATCCAGCGATGGCAATCTCAGAATATTTTATTTGATGACAGGGGGATTTATGATTGAGGAGCTAAATATTCGAATTACTGGAGAAGCCGGTCAGGGAATGAACACAATCGGGGCTGTAATAAGTAAGACATTCAAAGAAGCTGGTTACTATATTTTTTCCCATCAAGATTACATGTCCAGGATAAGAGGTGGCAACAACTTCTATCAAATCAGGGTTTCAACTGATGCAGTCCATTCTCCCAGAGAGAAGGTAGACATCCTGATACCATTAACTGCTGAAGCTTTAAAAATACACGAAAAAAGCCTGAATGAAGAAGGTATAGCGATTGTTGATAAAAAGAGGTTCAAGATCGAGAATTGTGGAGATTATTTCTGTATCGATTTCTACAATCAGGCCGATGAAGCAGGTGGAGATGATATCTATGTTAATGCAGTTTCTGCAGGAATATTAGCAGCCCTGGCAGGTATAGACCTGGATATCGTTCAACAAGTGCTATCCGACATATTTTCCAGCAAAGGTGAAAAGATAGTCCGCAATAACAAGAAAGCTGCAGAGCTCGGTTTCCATAAAACAAAGGATACATTTGACTCTGCGAGGTTTCAATTGAAGAAGGGGAAAGAGAGTCCCAGGTATCTCCTGACTGGTAAACAGACAGTTGGTTTGGGAGCTATTTCAGCAGGTTGTAAATTCTATTCGGCCTATCCAATGAGTCCTTCAACCGGGGTAATGGAAACAGTTGCTCAATATGCTGACAAGTTTGGAATAATAGTTGAACAGGCTGAGGATGAAATTGCTGCGGTTAATATGGTGATAGGGGCATCTGCCTGTGGAGTCCGGTCAATGGTTTCAACTTCCGGAGGTGGTTTTGCCTTGATGGGAGAAGGGATAAGCCTGGCCGGTATGACAGAAACCCCTCTAGTTGTCGGCAATTTTCAAAGACCGGGACCCGCTACCGGATTCCCGACAAGAACAGAGCAGGCTGATCTTAACCTGGTTCTGGGGGCAGGACATGGTGAGTTTGCTAAAGTTATCTATGCACCCGGAACTATTGAAGAGTCTTTCTATCTGACCAGAAGAGCATTCAACATAGCAGAAAAATACCAGATCCCGGTAATAATTCTATCAGATCAATTCCTTGCTGATTCTGCACGAAACATCGAGAAATTCGATCTGGACAGAGATGCAATAGAAAGAGATTTCCTCTCTGCTGAGGAAGCAAAGAAAATTAAAGAGTATAAGCGGTATAAACTTACATCCTCAGGTGTTTCACCTCGTGCTATATTCTCACTGATTAACGACGTGATCTATATTGATAGTGATGAGCATACTGAAGAGGGGCATATAACAGAAGACGGAGCAATCAGGATTGCAATGGTCGAAAAGCGTTATCAGAAAAAAATGAAGTTACTGAACGAAGAATTCATCGATCCTGTTGTCTATAACATCGAAGATGCTGATACGATATTCCTCTGCTTCGGATCAGTCTTTAATGTTTTGAAGGAGAGTCTTGAGGTAATCGATAACAAAAAGCTTGCTATGCTCCATCTTCCACAGGTCTGGCCTATTAATCAGGAGAAAATCAAATCTAAGATTAAGAGCGCAAAGAAACTTTATACGATCGAAAACAATGCTGAAGGACAACTTGCGAAACTGTTAAGACGGGAAACCGGGGTTGAAGTCACGGGGTCAATCCTGAAATACGACGGACGCCCTTTTACGCTGGACAGCTTAATCCGTCAAATTACTGAAACTATTAAATCCTAATCATTCGGGAGGATGTATGCAACCAGAAGATTTTAAGAGCAATGACCCGATAGCCTGGTGCCCGGGCTGTGGTAATTTTGGTATACTGACTGCCATGCAGAAAGCTCTATCCAGCCTTAACAAGGATCCTAAAGATATCTTACTGGTCTCTGGTATTGGTCAGGCAGCCAAATTACCCCATTACATAAAGGTCAATTGTTTTAACGGGTTACACGGTAGAGCTCTGCCAGTGGCAGCAGCAGCAAAGATGGTTAATCCGGAACTTACTGTCCTTGTTTCTACTGGGGATGGTGATTGTTATGGAGAGGGAGGCAACCATTTTCTTCACAATATAAGAAGAAATATAGATATTACGGTGATTGTCCACAACAATCAGATCTATGGCCTTACCAAAGGGCAGGCCTCGCCAACTACCGACCAGGGCTATAACACCAAAATCCAGAGAGAAGGGGTTATTCTAAACAGATTCAACTCCCTGGCTTTGGCTATTGCTGCTGGTTGCGGCTTTGTAGCTCGTGGGTTTTCCAGACAGACTGAAGATTTAGCAGAACTGATTGTAAAAGCGGTCAAACATCCTGGCTTCTCTCTGGTAGAGGTAATGCAACCCTGCGTCTCCTTCAATAAAGTTAATACCTATGACTGGTATGCAGAACGTCTATACAGGGTCGAAGAAGATAATTCTTTCAACCCGAAAGATATGCAGTCTGCCTTGACCAGGTCCTTTGAATGGGGCGAAAAAATTCCGTTGGGATTAATTTACCAGTCTGAAGATAAAACCTATCAGGAAAGGATAGGCAAGGACAAGAACCCTTTTCTTAATCAGGACAATAACGCTATCGAAAAGATAATGGAGGATTTCGTCTAACTCTGTTAGATGTCTCAAGACAGGATCTAATAAATTGAATCATATCGGATATTGAGCAACTAATCACAAACCAAAGAGGAGGTTACTATGAAAGAAATCAAGGAATTGTATCAATCAGCAGACTGGAAACAGGAAAAACACGTACCTGTTATCGAAGCACCGGACAGAGTCAAGAAGGGAGAATTTTTCTCTATCGAGGTAACAATCGGTAAAGAGATAGCCCACCCCAATGAGACCAAACATCATATTCGCTGGATAGATGTCTACTTTCAGCCTGAAGGGGCCAAATTTCCCTATCAGATAGGCAAAGCAGAATTCACTGCTCATGGAGAATCAGCTGAAGGACCGGACAGCAGCACAATATATACCCATCACAGAGTTTCCTTAAGCTTTAAAACAGATAAGAAGGGAACAATACTGGCAACCAGCTATTGTAATATTCACGGACTCTGGCAAAACTCGCAAGAAATATCAGTGGAATAAGAACTACAACTTCAGAGTTATTGCAGATATCAATTAATAAACATAGCCCCCTCGAAAACAGAGGGGGCCTTCCTTTATATATAGGCGATTATTTACCCTGAGAATTCAATATCTCTGAAGTTATCTGAAAAAATTCAGTCACTGACCGTGATGGAAGTTTATATATATCGATATCACTGCTTTTTCAATTCGTACAGCTCTGCCAGGTCTCCGGTAATTCTCTCACCCTGAAGATCGAGTTGTATCAATCTGTTCTCGGACACAAAATACCTGTTAGCACCCTCTGCTCCTTTCAGAGTTATCCTGTTTCCCGTTTCGTCCCATATAAAAGCACCTTCTGATTCATAGACTGTACCATCTCCCTTTCCCAGATAGTGAGTGATTTTTCTATAGCTTTCCTCCCTATCGAGTTCAATTCTGGTATAGATCCCCTCACAGTCGGCGCAGGGAAGAACACCTTCATAAATCCCGAACCAATCGAGAGAATTACGAGCGTTATGCTCGTCATAGAAATCTGACATTTCGCCTGTCTCGAACTTCTCTTGTTCCTGCTGCCCACAACCTGATAACCACAGCAGAAAAAGACTTAGCAGTATAATAATGCAGAGGAATTTTGACATTCCGCTTACCTCCTGTTGAGTAAACTCTGTCTGATTCGCTTCAACTATGTAACTACCATCCAATATCAGTTGAAGGTTTTGTCAATTGATTGACTTCTTGACAGGTCTATAAATATTGTGCGAACAGATTATAATCGATAAGAAGGTGACCAGGATGCAGAGTGGTAAGATATTGACAATTTATTGCAGGTGTGGGTTCAAGCTCTTCCGCTATTACAAAGCAGGTAAAGGACGGTTGATCAAATGTTTCCTCAACAGAATGGAAGATGATTTCGTCGGCTTGCAAAACAGTGCGACCCATACAAAGCCACTATGTCCTCAATGTGGGAAAGAGCTTGGTATAATAATGATGATTCGTGGTGAACCCGCCCTCAAGTTAAACCAGGGCACAATCAAATCTATAAGGATTTAAAATCAATATTCCTCTTTCTAAATAATGGCCTGGTAACAGATCTTACAGTCTCTTTGAAGATAATACTACAGATACTATCATAGAAATAAAGAAGCAACACTAAAATAAATTACTATCGTAAAGATATCTGCCAGAGCCAGGGTAAGCGGTCCGGAAGCTATTTTCAGGTCCAGCTTCAATAGATGCAGAACAGAGGGTATAGTAAGTCCGATCAGGCAGGCAACAGTAATTGTCACTATTATGCTCCCCCCTATTACAACTGCAGGAAGCAAATCTTTCTGCCAGAGAATGATGGCAAAGAAAACCACAACACCGCTTGCTAATCCGAGCATAAAGGCAGATTTCAATTCTTTTAGTAATGATTTGATATACCATCTGACCGTAGGTCGTATATTACGAAATGCCTGAATCGTAACCGTCATCGACTGCATACTAACACTCTCGCCCAAGCCCAGGACTAAAGTGAGAAAAAACGCCAACATTATACTCTGAGCCAGTACTAATTCAAATCTGCTAACCATGATAGCGCTTATGATCCCGCTAATGATAGTGGCAGTAAGCCAGGGAAAACGAAATCTGAATACTTTGAGAGCAGATGCGTTTCTGATCTGAGAATATCTAAAACCGATGGTCTCGAAAATCTCATCGGTCCTGCTGTATTCGAGAATATTGGCAACATTGTCTGTAAAGAGAGAAACATCGACTACACCAACCAGATGTTTATCTTTATCAACAACCGGAAGAGCAAGAAATCTATGAAAAATGAACATCTCCCAGACATCGATCAGGGCTGCTTCTTCGGGAATATACTTTATTCGCCGGTCTATCAAATCTTCTATCTTTGTATCCAGATCTGCAGTCAGTAAGCGCCGTGTAGGTATCACTCCTTTCAAGATGTTATCATTATCAGTAACATAAAAATAGACGATCTGATCGTCTCCGGAATTTTTGCGGATATATTCCAGAGCTTCTCTCACTGTCATTTCACAGTCGAGTGAAATACTGTCAGTATGCATCAGGGCTGATATAGGCTGATAATAATAATCTCTGCTCTTAACCAATCATATATCCTCAGGCTTTGTTTTTGAATTTGTCTCATTAAACAACAAGTCATCACAAAATCTATGTCAATCAATTATTACAACTATAATCGACAAACTCATAGAATCTGACTGTGACCTGTCACCTTTACATCTGGTTGTGAATCAAGGCATAATCTTCATTACCAATTATGCTCAATACTTGAACCGGACCGGAATGCATTATACCTGTGTTGCTTTCATAAACGAATTGCAGGAAGGGAGTAAGATTGATTATGGCTGTTCACCCCATAATGAAACCAGATCAACAAAGTCCGGTTGTCATGAGAGATGGGTGTAACAAGAATGTCCGGGGAGAATTACTACTGGTATCAAACATCAAAACTATCAGTTCAATCAGTATCCAGGCGTGTAAGTTCGAGCAAGAATTCTTTTCTAGACCTATCTTCACAGTTCAGGAAAAGCAAGAAGGTATTGTCTGTAAGATCGCATCTCTCTTTAAATTTCTCAGAGCTTGTTCTGAATACCATGGCTTTATGTAGAACACTACGTTCCGTTTTGAACTCCCGGCATAACTCTTCAATATTATGTCTCAGATACTTTCTCCACTTAAATCGTAGCTCTGCAATACTGTCATTCTGGAGCAATTCCGGATAGTATTGTAATCCGGAACCTGAGCAGAGATCCCATCTCAGAGCATCAAGCAGAAGTGCATACTGTTCCGGTAGCTTCTTCGACAGGTAACCTGCTAAAAGTGCAGCTGTCTTGACCCAGTCTTTCTGCCAGGAATTAACTCTATGGTCCTCCCAGTGAGAAAGCAGCTCAGCAAAGATTTCAAATGGAGAAGAAAAGATATTCTCCAGTATCTCGATAGTCCTAATAAAACGATGAGAGTTATAGAGATTATTGACAAGATGCTCTATACTCTGCAGTTTATAGAGTTCAGAAAAAGTTATCCATCTATTGGAAAGTATCCTGTATGGTGGTTCTTCTTGATATTCCAGATCATATTCAGCTGCCTTCTCAGCCATTACTGTTCCCGGAAGAACTTTTAACATACCCGGCTGGAAATGGTCCGGCTTCAGACTGTATACATCATTAAATGAACGCTGTGCCGATTCAAAGGTCTCATAAGGCAATCCAAATATCAGGTCAAGATGAACTGGTATTGAGGTTTCCTTTATCAGTAATTCTACATTCTCTCTGACTTTCTCCCATTCCCCCTGACGGTTAATCTCCCGGAGTGTGTCAGAGTTAGTAGATTGAATTCCAACCTCAAATTGAAAGAGATTTTGGGGAATCTCTTTTAATAGTGCAATATCTTCTCTGGTTATCAGTAAGGGATTGATTTCGAAATGAAATCTGGTATCCCTGCTGTGTGATCCTATATGATTCCATATCTCTCGTGCAAAATCAACATTTGAGTTAAACGTACGGTCAACGAATTTTACCAGAGGTATCTTCTTATCTATGAAGAAACTCAATTCATCTCTTATCTGCTCGTAACTGCGGTACTCCAGTGGTACTTCCTCTCGCGATGAGAGACAGTATGAACATTTGAATGGACAACCCCGGCTCGCTTCGTAGTATACTATCTTCTGTCTAAAATTTTTCAGGTCAACATCTTTATAGGGAAAAGGAATTTCTGTAAGAGGGTAATTAGGGATATTGATAACTCTTTCCGGGTGTTGAAATTCATCTTCTAATAACTTCCACCAGGCATGCTCCCCTCCACCGGAGATGATGTAATCAATGGTTGGATATCTGGATAACCAAATTTGAGGATTATAACTCACTTCAGGTCCCCCGAGGATGAGTTTTACTGTCGGCATTATTTTCTTCAGTTCCGGGATAAGTTCTCTAACCAGCCGGGCATTCCATATATAAACAGAAAATGCTATTACCTCGGGATTGTAGCTGCAGATCTCATTTAATATGTTTAAAGGGTCCTCGGATATGATGAATTCTATAATTCTACTATCCGTTCTCTCTCTACTCAATCTGTTGAGGTAGAGGAGTGCCAGATTGGTATGGGAATACCTGGCATTAATGGCTACAAGAAGGACTTTTTTCATTACAATCTAGTAAGCGGGAGAATCAATCCTTAAGCCCCTCATATTTGATAGTGGTCTCCTCTGGTTTCTTCATTCCATATCTCTCACGAGCGATCTTGATCACAGCATTCGGATCAGTCTGCAGTTCAGTAATCAGCTGCTGTAATTCCTTGTTGTTCAGCCTTGCTTCGGCCAGTTGCTCACTGTATCTGCGATTTTCCTGTTTGACCTGCCAGTAGCTCACTATATTGTAACGGGTGAAAAAGAACGTATAAACTATGACAGCAGAAAAAATAACCCAATAGAGCATTTTCTTCAGCTTTTTTTTCTTGCCTTTCTGTTCCTCTTTTTCTTTACTTGATTCCATAATGACCTCATCTTCCTAATCTGCACTATAAATATGACCTCTATAATGTCAAACAAAAAGAGGATCGGTGAACCAATATCAATCAATTCTCCAAAAAGTCTATTCAGCAGCATTGATAGGAGTTACCTTACATCGAAAATAGCTTGACTTTTTTATCTGTTTACGATTTTCTAATTCGTTGTGATATAACATCGATAAACGGCAAAGGAGGATACTGTAGTGTTGAATTTGGTGTTTTTAGGAATTCAGGGGAGTGGCAAGGGGACTCAAGCAGGCCTCCTTAAAAAGAACTATGGTTTTAAACATATCAATATCGGTGAGCTTTTACGACAGAACATGGCACGAAAAACCTCTTTAGGAAATAAGATCACAGTCTATATGGAAAATGGAGAGCTGGTTCCGGACGAATATATCTTTACACTTATAGAAGAGCATCTGAAGAAGAAGGATAGGGGAATAATACTCGACGGCTTCCCAAGAACTTTACAACAAGCCAGATATATGGAGGAGAATATCCCTGTCAATTACGCTATCTTTTTCGAACTCGATGAGGAGATAGCTATCAAGAGATTAACAGCACGCCGTGTTTGTCGTAAATGTAAGAAAGACTATAACCTGATCATCAAACCTCCGAAAAACGATCTCAAGTGTGATGATTGTGGTGGAGAATTAATACTACGAAGTGACGATCATAAGTCAGCAATTGAGCGACGGATTAACATTTTTATGAAGCGGACCAAGCCTCTGATCACCTTTTTTGAAAAGAGAGATATGCTTATCAAAATCGATGCATCAAATACACCGGAGCAGATACATAGAAGTATAATCAGAAGAACTGGAATCGAGAAGTAGCAATATTTGAATCAAGAAAAAGATGCAAGATAAAACACAGAGATGGTTCTCCTTTGAATGGTTAAAAGTACAGAGTAATAGACTTTTAACGGTTATTGCTCTTTTCAACCTGATTGGTCTGTTCCTGACAACGTCCCTGAACAGATTACCAAATTTTTCTGACTTCAACATAATCTATACTCAGATCACCCTCTATCTATTGATTTCCCATGTCATATGTGGCATTTTAGCTGATAAGATTTCTATAGTCAGCATCCGGCTGCATATTCCCGATTTCATAATTATCCTTTTCGGACTGGCAATGACTGACCATCCGAGTATCTTTCAACTTCTGATTGTCGTCAGGCAGGGAATTATATATATATATAGATCATACAGAAAATTCTCTTCTATCGAAAGGTTCAAGAATCTTTCGGATAATGCAGCGATTTTTGTCCTTCTCAGTTTTCTGATAACCATACTGATCGGAACGGTGTTACTCTTAATGCCGATGTCAACTGCAGAAGGTAACAGCACGAACCTTATCGGAGCTCTTTTCACTTCAACCTCAGCGACCTGTGTTACAGGACTTATCGTCTATGATACAGGAACACATTTCTCCCTCTTTGGACAGCTCATCATTCTTTTTCTCATTCAGATTGGCGGACTTGGTATTATGACAATATCCACCTCCTTTGCCATACTGACCGGCCAGAGGCTCTCTTTCAGGGGTGAGAGCATAATGCAAAACGTTATAAATGAGCAGACCCGCTTTGATATGATGAGTTTGATCAAAAACATTGTCATCGCCACGCTGGTATTTGAATTGATCGGTGCCATATTCTTATATACCAGATTTGCAGGAGACTATGAATCTACCTCTCAGGCAATCTTCTCTTCTGTCTTTCATTCAATATCGGCCTTTTGTAATGCCGGGTTCAGTCTGAATGCCAACAGTATGATGGCCTATCGAAGTCATATCGGTATTAATATAACAATGATACTCCTTATCGTCTTTGGTGGATTGGGTTTCTCTGTACTGGTTGATCTGAAGAGAAACCTGCTCGAAAAGAGAAGCCTGGTCAGGTTTACACTTCATACCAAAATCGTATTAGTTACCACAGTCATACTTCTTCTATTAGGCTTTGTATTGTATTTCATCTCTGAATTCAATCACTCTATGGAGAATTTCACCCTTAAAGAGCGGATACTCGGTTCTCTTTTCCAATCAGCTACTACCAGAACTGCCGGATTTAATACAATCGACAACGCTCATATCAGCAAAGCCTCTGTATTCATCTCATTGATATTGATGTTCATAGGAGCCTCTCCTGGTTCGACCGGTGGTGGTATAAAAACAACTAGTTTTGCTGTCATAATTCTCTCCATAGTAGCCATTCTATCCACTAATCGGGATGTTATAGTTTTTAAACGTAGACTTTCCGATATTCTGATCAGAAGGGTAATGGCTCTAATAGCGATCTCTATAATGTTGATCTTCATAATCATCTTCCTTCTTATGCTCATTGAGCCTTTCTCCTTTGAGCACATTGTTTTCGAAGTCTTTTCTGCTTTCGGGACAGTCGGACTCTCTATGGGTATAACCCCTTACCTCTCAGAAACGGGGCGGATTTTAATCACAATTCTCATGTATTTCGGCCGTATAGGTCCCCTTACGTTCATTTTTGCCCTCTCAAGAAAGAAGATGCAGTCAGATTATCAGTTTTTGGAAGAAAAGATATCCGTTGGATAATTCCCAAGAGAAGGGCACTCCGGTGATAAGATAATAGTTGTCCAAAAGTGCGATTTAATTGTTATATTGACAAAGAAACCTTTTCTATGAAGCTTAATTTTCTGAGATTATAGGAGTTAAAAAAGATGAGGAAATTTGCTGTTATTGGCCTGGGCAAGTTCGGATTTACTGTTGCAACCACTCTGTTTGAAAACGGAGCAGAGACTATCGCAATAGATAACGATGAGAAGAAACTGGAAGAATTGCGAGGACGTGTCTCAGCCACTGTGAAAATGGACTGTACCGACGAACAGTCTTTGAAGAACATCGGTATCACAGATGTTGATGTGGTGATCTTAGCTGTTGGAGAGGTGGAAACGAGTGTTCTGACCAGTGCAATTTTAAAGAAACTCGGTGTAATAAATATTCACGCTAAAGTTGACAGTCAACTCCATGCCAGAATTCTGGAGATAATTGGTGTAAAGAACATTCATTTCCCTGAAAAGCAGGTTGGACTGCAATTAGCCAACACACTCCTCTCCCCTAACGTTCTCAGCTACATCAGCCTCAGTTCGGGACATTGTATCACTGAACTGGCTGTTCCTGATTCCTATATAGGTAAGACACTGCAACAGCTCAATCTCCCTAATGAGAGGAATATACACATAGTAGCTATCAAATATACCGAAATGAGAGTAACCGAAGAGGGTGAAAACGTTGTAGAAACGAGAGTTAATGATCTGCCGGGAGCTAATGATGTTATCAGGGAAGGTGATGTCCTGATCCTCCTGGGTCCTACAAGTAATATAGGAGAGTTGATCAAGGAAGTAACACCTGAAAAGATGGGGTTGTCAATATGAAGATTTCTATAAAGAAACGGATCTCAATTTTTCTGATTGCACTACTTGTTATGGCTGTAATACAATACATCCTGATTACTCTCAGCATAACACAAGCAAGAGATTTTCAGCTAACATATAATGAGGTCAGGAATATCTTACTCGTTATTCTAATCCTGCAGGCATGCATAGTCATTTTCCTTATCTCCTACCTTCCAACCTATCTCAAGAAGATGCTCAGTGGTATCGAGAATATCATTTCTGAAGTTGCACGGGGAAATTATAATCAGGATATAGATATTGAGAACTATAAAAAGTCTTATGATAAAGAACTCGTAGATGTAGTCGAGATCTTGCAGAAGATGCTCACTATTATCATGAAGTTTGACTCTCTGAAGAAGGATAAGATACAGGAACAGCGTGGTAGAATCCTGGCTCTCTTGAACTTGACAGAAAACGGTTTCCTGATAGTCAATAAGAAAGGTGATATCGTCTATGTTAACGATTTTATAAAAGAGCATTTCCCAAATATGAGTGAAGATATAAACCTCCTGGAGGCTAATTTCGGGCTGGAGATCGATAACAATATCAAGAAGTACGTAAGTTCAATAATAAAGTCTCAATCCAAGAACAGGCAGCAGAGATTCTATATGGCATCAATGAAGAGGCACATAATTTTACGTTCTGAACTTGTTCGTGATGCTAACGGTAATTTTATTGGTGCTGTAATAGGGATTTATAATCTGATAAAAAAGGAGACGGAGAAAGGTAAAGAAGAGGAGGATAGTCAATAAAAACAGAGATGAAAATAATCTTCGATCGTCAAGTTCCTTTAAGAATCGACAGATATCTCGCAGAATTGGAGCATGATGAGCTATATTCACGTTCTTTTGTAGATAAACTAATCAAGTCAGGCAATATTATCGTTAATGGTGCTCAGATAAAAAAGAGCTATCTCCTGGAAAAGGGAGATATTATAGATATCGAGATTCCTGCCGTTCGAAGTAAGGAACTGGAACCGGAATCCATACCTCTCAAGATTGTTTACGAAGATGAATTTCTAGCCATAATTAATAAACCCCCCGGTATATCCGTCCATCCCTCTCCGAATCAGGTAAGAGGTACAATTGCCAATGCTATAATCAACATCTTCGGGAACAATCTACCCTATATGGATACCCCTCTGAGACCTGGAATAGTCCATCGGCTTGATAAGAATACCTCCGGACTTTTGATAATTGCCAAAGATGATAGAACTCTTTCCCGGCTGAACAGACAGTTCGCAGATAGAAAGGTAGTAAAAAAATATCAGGCTGTATTGCTCGGTATACCCCAAGAATTAGAGGGTACTATCTCAACTATGATCAATAGGAGTACTAAAGATCGGACCAGAATGACAGTCTCACTTACTGGCAGGGAGGCAACCACAGAGTACAGGGTATTAAAAACCTATGAATACCTTTCTCTGGTTGATGTCAGGCCGATAACCGGTAGAACTCATCAGATCAGAGTTCATTTCGATCACATTAATTGCCCTATCGCTGGAGACAGTACCTACGGTAAAAAGAAGGGAATCTCCAATCTTCCGTTCAATCTACGAAAAAAACTCTCGGCATATATATCTAATCGGCTACAGAGACATGCCCTGCATGCCTATTGTTTGCAGTTCAGTCACCCTATAACAGCAAAAGATCTGAAAGTTACAATCGACCTCCCTGAAGATATGTTGAATTTCCTCAAATGGCTGAATAGAGAGTTCGAAAGTTCTGATATTGAGTGGGAAACCCCTTTTTGCTAAAAAAAAGAATCAGCTTCAGTTGACTTAATCGACTACCAATCTCTCTGTATCGCTTGTCACGCTCACTGCTCTCATATCTATTACTTTTGAGTAAATAGATCCCTCTCTCCCTGTAATAGCTATGAAGAATAGCTGTTGTTGGGCAATCGATTTATGGATTGACAAATTATGCCAGATAGAAGAACTGTTTTTATTTGAACGATCGTTTCTTTAACAGTCAGTTTAATGATGACAAATTTGAAAGGAGAATGCCGATGAAATGTCAAAACAAAGAGCAAAACCTTAAGACCTGCAACTGCACGTACCCATGTTCCAGAAAAGGGATCTGTTGTGAATGTCTGGCTTATCATCGTAATATGAACGAGTTACCGGCCTGCTTCTTTCCTCCTGAAGCAGAGAAAACCTATAACAGGTCGATAGATTATTACATCAAACTGAAGAATGAAGGTACCCTATGATTAATTGGGAGAGATAAGAGGTAAGATGGATAAGATTTTTTCTTCAATTGATGAGGCGATAGCTGAGATCAAGAGGGGTAATTTAATCATCGTTGTTGACGATGAAACTCGCGAAAATGAAGGTGATCTGATTGGAGCAGCAGAGTTGATCGATAGCGAAAAGGTCAATTTCATGATATCGCAGGCCAGAGGGTTATTATGTGTTCCAATGTCGGCAGAACGGTTAGGAGAATTAGATATCCCCTTGATGACTGAAAAGATCGCCGACAGGCATCATACTAAATTCACAATCTCTGTTGATGCCAGAGAGAGTACAACTGGGATTTCGGCAGCAGAGAGGGCCAATACAATACGAAAATTAGCTGATCCCGAATCAAAAGCGCAGGATTTTGTCAGACCGGGCCATATTTTTCCACTAATGGCAGAACGAGGTGGTGTTCTGAAAAGAGCTGGACATACAGAAGCAGCAGTTGATTTGGCCATTCTGGCAGGTCTCCAGCCTGTTGGTGCTATTTGCGAAATTATCAAAGATAATGGGGAAATGGCCCGTTTGAAAGACCTAATCACATATTCGCGGAAATACAATCTGAAGATAATAACCATAGAGGAACTGATCCGTTATCGACGCCAGAATGAAACTCTCGTTGAGAAAGTATCAGAAGCAGAACTCCCGACTAAATATGGTGACTTCCGTATCTTCACCTTTAAGAGCAAGATTTCGGATGAATACCATATTGCTCTGGTCAAAGGTGTTATTAATCCCGAGGATGATGTTCTTGTCAGAGTCCATTCTGAATGTCTTACAGGTGATGCCCTTCATTCCTTACGCTGTGATTGTGGAGCACAGTTAGCAAAGGCTTTCGAAATGATATCAGAGGAGGGTAAGGGTGTTATACTTTATATGAAACAGGAAGGGCGAGGAATTGGTTTAATCAATAAGATAAAAGCTTATCAACTCCAGGATGAAGGGAAGGATACGGTCGAGGCAAATTTAGCTCTCGGTTATGAAGCGGATCTACGTGATTACGGTATAGGAGCACAAATACTGAAAGAGCTGGGAGTTAACACTATCAGATTGCTGACCAACAATCCCAAAAAGGTTGTAGGTCTGCAGGGTTACAATCTGCGTATCAAAGAGAGAGTACCAATAGAAATAGAAATGAACAAGGATAACGAAAGATATTTGAAGACAAAAAAAGAAAAGTTAGGACACCTATTGAACAATGTTTGATACAGATAATCACTTTAACACTGCTGAAAGAAAGATTTGGATGCGAATTAGTATCATCTTGATACTGCTGATGTTCATCTTCCCGATGAGTCTCTCACTTCTTCAGGGGGTAACATATCCGGAACCTGAAGGTTGGGTGAACGACTATGTGTCTGTTCTGTCAAATCAGACACGAATTGACCTGTTAAACATTATCACAGAGCTGAAAGAGAAGACCGGTTTCGAGATCGGAGTAGCAATTGTTAATGATTTACAGGGAGAAGATATCAACCTCTATACAAACCATCTCTATCGGGAATGGGGTATTGGTTCACAGAACGATGAAGGAGCATTGATTCTCGTGGCGGTAGAAGACCGCTGGGTGAGAATAGAAACAGGATATGGAGCTGAGGGGTTTATTCCCGACGGAATGGCTGGAGAGATTAGAGACCGTTACCTTGTCCCCTACCTCAGCCGGGGAGATTACGATAATGGCGTTACTGCCGCTGTTGTAGCAATTGCATCATTAGTGGCAAGAGAGAATAATGTTGAATTGACCGGAATTGCACAATTCCAATATCTTCAGAACAATGAAGATGCCTCACCTCTACCCGGATTGATCGTCCTGATCATATTTATCTTCCTTATGATCGTCACCAAAGGGAGGATATTACCCTGGCTTATCATATTCGGTATGTCCGGCAGAGGTTTCGGAGGAGGTGGTAGCTTTGGAGGTAGTTCCCGTGGTGGTGGTTTCGGCGGTTTCGGCGGTTTCGGCGGTGGTGCCAGTGGAGGTGGCGGTGCAGCTGGCAGATTTTGACATCGGTACCTTTTGTAGTTTCTAACCTTGAAGTTCAATAATGGTTATAGTTAAAGCATTACTCTTTCTATTACTTAATATCGGATTGGGCTATCTGCTTGTTGTTTCACTCCGGGCAGCACTCTTCTTTCCGACAGAAAAGAAATATCTTTTCGGCTGGCCCATTCCAATAACACCTGGACTGATCTACCAGATTAAAAGGAAAATAGCCGATCATCTCCATTCTATCTTGAACGATTTTCTCCGAGATTGCGAAAATATCGACGTAGATTCCAGGATTTCTCAAATTGAGAAGCAGATTTATCATAGGGTGCTAGACAGGATTGATTCCCTTGGACTGGGACGTAAGATTCCTAAATGGCTCGCTAAACAGATCCGGGATCTTTTTGCTCAGATTGCCTTCGAGTTAACTCGCTATTTTGTCAGAACCTTCATACCCTATCTGCTGGAAAGATACAATGTTGAGCAGTACATCATATTACTGGATCAAAAGGCTGATATTTCCATACTAAAAGGATATTATACCCGATACTTTCACCGCTTTCTTCTTTATTTCTCTCTCTCATTTTTTTTCCTGACAGGTATTTTTAATATGCTCATATACTTAATAATTAGATAACAAATGGAGAATAGACTATGGAACTAACAAACCTTAAACGATGTTTACATCTGGTTATCATCACCGGTATTGCACTTGTATTGAATACAACACCCGGCTATGCTCAGGAACTGCAATATGACCTGTATGATTTGATTGAAGAGGGGCTAAGCAATTCCATCCCTTATCAGACTGATGAACTGCAGAAAATGAATACTTATTCCAATCTCTTATCGAGCTATTTTGATTTTCTCCCATCAGCAACAATCAGTACCAGCCGGCACTATTTCGATACCGACAGCAAATCGGCCGGCTTTAATCTTTCAAAATCGATTTCTTTGAATGAACCCACATATTTCAACTGGCGCAGAGCGAGAATCGACTGGGAGAATGCCAGGCTCGAATTTGATGAGAGCAGAAAAGCAACAGTATTTGAGATCTTCAGTCGCTATATAAGGGTCCTGGAAGCTCAGAAAAGGGTGATGATTCAGCAGAACAATCTTGAGTTACAGGAGAAGATATACGAACAGATCGAGCTTTTATACGAACAGCAGCAGAGGGCTCTGATCGATTTGAAGACGAGTGAGATAGCTCTAATCAATGCCCGGATATCTTTAGAGAATGCCGAAATCGATTATCAGAGGACACGGGAGCTTCTTTTCCTGTATCTCAATATGGATGATGAAGGGTATGATCTCAGAGAACCGGCAATAGAACTCACAGATGAGGAGTTCGAATATAGCGAACCGATTGAACTAACTATAGCCGATAACAACCTGAAACGGAGTTCAATATCATTATGGCAGACAAGACTCGATTTTCTTCCCTCTATATCTCTTAATTATAACTACTCACACAGTTACCCAGGTAAGGCAGTAACGGACGATCTCTTCGATTTCGACAGATACAGGGACTCTTATACCCTCTCTTTAACTGCCTCTTATTCTCTGTTTAACCTCCTGGAACACAGACAGGTTTACCAACGAAGCAAGAGAAATCTACTCGTTCAGGAGATGCAGTACGATTATCTCACTTCAAGCAAGGAACAGGAATTTACCCAGTTAGTGAGAGACTGGGAAAATCAACAACGGCTCTATGACCTGAGTCAACAGCGACATGAACTGGCTGGCGAGAATCTCGACATGGCCCAGGAGAGATTCGACCTGGGGATTATGAGTCTGCTGGAACTCGATCAGGCTACCAGTGATTATCTGGAAGCTGAACTAGATTTATCGACCCGCTATTATCAGTTAATGATCAAACAGGAAGAGATTAATCTCTTCCTCTCACGCAGAATCCTTGACAGATGGTGATTGATTTATTGTTTGTTAACCATATAGAGTGAGGAAACTAAATGAAAAAGTTTGCAATTATTGTCGTTATTATAATAGTTATTGCTGTTATTATCGGTGTTTTGTCAGGTGGCGGAAAAGAGAGGGAACAGAAGAGATCTGTCAGTTCAGTCGAAGTGGAGCGTGGCTCGATAAGTGTAATTCTTGAAGAGACAGGTGACATCTACCCTATCCGCGAGATCGATATCAAATCGAAGGTCAGCGGCAAAGTATTGAAATTTTACGTTGATGAAGGTGATTATGTTAATAATGGTGATCTTATTGCCGAGATAGAACCCGATTTCAATCAGGCCAATCAGATTGCCAGCATCCGCAACAATTTGCATTTAACTCGGCTAAGATTGGATAATGCCCAAAAAGATTACGACAGGAAACAGGTTCTCTTCGAGCGACAGTTTGTTTCCCGAGACGAAGTAGACCAGGCACTTGATGATCTGGAAACTGCTACTATTAATTATCAGAGCGCTTTACAACAGTATGAACTTATAAGAGAGATCGATACGGATGGTAACATATCCCGTATCGTTTCTACTAGTTCCGGGACGGTCATACAGAAGATGGTAGAAGAGGGAGAAATGGTTGTTTCGAGTACGAGCTCCTTCTCTGATGGAACAGTGATCGTGAAACTGGCAGACCTTAATCAGATGGTGGTCAATTCTTACATCAATGAAGTTGACATAGCCAAGGTATTTATCGGTCAGCAGGCCAACATACAGGTCGACGCTTTCCCTTATGATCGTTATTCCGGTGAGGTATCAAAAATCGGAGCTATGGCTATCACGAGAAACAACGTCAAAGTCTTCCCGGTCGAAATTAGAATTCTTGAAAGCGACATACCGCTCAAACCAGGTATGACTGCCAATGTTACTATACTGGGAGAGATAAAAGAGAATATTCTGGTCATCCCTATCAGAGCAATATTCAGTGATATTGAGGGGCAGGATATCGTCTATAAAGTAGAGAACGACACGATATCGACTTCTGCTCTTGTAAAGACCGGTATCAACGATTTTCAACAAGTAGAGATAATCGAAGGATTGGAAGAGGGTGACAGGATATCTTTAGTGGAGCCTTCTACTCCACCCGCTACAAGTAGCGCAAATTTTAGAATTCACTAATACAAGGAGAGATATTATGAAAACGAGAAGTTTTGTTTTAAGCATCATTGTGCTGGTAGTTGCTGCCTTATTCTTGAGTAGCTGTGGCCGTGTTATGAGTGATGCTGATTATGTGGAGATATCGGAAGAATTCACCAATGAATTTGTTCATATCCTGTTAGATCCGGATAGTTATGATGAAGATATCGATATCGAAGAATTAGCGAGCATAAAACTTGAAGAGGTAGCTCAAAGATACGGTTATAATGCCCGAATGTATTTGAAGAAGGCGGAAGAACTTGATGAAGATTGGGATGACATCTGGGAAAGGATCGAAGTGCGGCTTGATGAAGAGTTTCGCAGAATCTATGAAGAGTCCGAGATGGAAGAAGAGCTGGAGTTTGAATCTACTGACTGACAAACCAGTAAAACCTGCCAGGTATCCGATTTAATCGAACCTGTTTACAGTACGATACTGATAGCTGATTACTGCAGATTGGTTGAAGACCCTATAAACTAAAACTTAATTAACGATAGAACTAAAGAGGAATATTATGATTAAAAATACCGTTATCATTCTGGTTATCGTCTCATTCTGTTCCATATTGACAGCCGAAGACCTGTTCGACAGGTTTATGGAATATCAACAAAATCCGACAGAAGAAAAACTGCTGGAAACCCTGCAGTATTATAATCAACTGCAGAAAGAAGACCCTGAAGATTACCAGATACCCCTTCTATTAGCTCATGTTCACTATCTGGAACTGAACAAGTATATTATGACACTCTATGATAATGTAGATTCACTCTATGTCAGCACAAAATTCCAGTTTGCAAATCTCCTGCTTAGCCTTAATCAGTATGAACAGAGCCTTGAGATATACAATTTGATTACCGAGTCAACACCACAATGGTCCTGTGCCTGGCGACACAAAGGTGAAGCCTATTTCTATTCTGGAGAGCTCGAAAAAGCAGAAGCTGCGTTACTTGAAGCGATTAATACCCGAAGAGAACACTATGATGCTTATGTCTGGCTGGCTCTCGTCCAAAAAGAACAGGATAGATATGTTGATGCACTCCAGACACTTGAAACCGGATTAAGCTACTATGGTGAAGATATCGAAGATCCTGAAGAAGAGCTTGATGCACTCGATGTTAAGTTCTTGCTTCTGGAACTCTATGACAAGAATGAAAAAATAGAGGAATACCAGACCCTGAGACAGAGGTTACTGGAAATCGCACCCGAAGATCCCCGCTGGGAAGGAGTTACAGACTTGCAGGATATACATTAGTTTTTTGGATTCTACGAGAGTAACTCCAGTAAATAGTAATCAATTTCTCTACTGTTCTGCATTAGAGGAAATATAACAACAGTTCTTATTGTCTCAATTCCGGATGATGAGGATTATGTGATGAAGATCTAAATCGAGATATGAGGTATGATAATGAAACTTTTTAGTGTGATAATACTGGCAATATTGGTTTTTACCGTTTGCCTTGTCACTAATATATATGCTATGGAACGAATGGTTATTCGTCTAGATTCACCCGAACCGGAATTGATCAAAGAATTGACACGGGAAAATTATGATATTGCGGCCTACCGGCCAGGCGAATTTCTGGATCTGGTTGTCACCAGAGAACAATACCAGAAGTTCAGAGATATGGGATATGACCCTCAGATCACTCAGAGAGAAGAGCAGTTAAGAGGTAATTTGCAGTTAAGAGATAGAACAATCCCCGGATACCGGACATACGACGACGTTCTGGATGAGATTGAAACTCTTGCCCTGGAACATCCTGATATTGTGCGTATTTATGATCTGGGTGACAGCTGGGCCAATATCTATACTCAGGAAGGTAACGATTATTATTCTAATTATCAGCACGATATCCTCGCAGTAAAGGTTACAACAGATCCTGATTCACTCAACGATAAACCTGCGGTATTCTATATGGGTGCCCACCATGCCAGAGAACCACTGAGCACAGAAGTAGCTATGGAGTTTCTCAACCACCTCCTGGACAACTATACTATTGATGACTATATATCCTATCTGATCGATGCGACAGAAATATGGTTCATTCCTATAGTCAATCCCGACGGTCATAAGGTAGTACTCAATGAGGTAGATATCTGGTGGCGTAAGAACCTGCGAGACAATAACAACAATGGGCAGTTCGATACTTATGGTTACTATGGCTATGGAACCGATGGTGTAGATCCGAACAGAAATTATCCCTTTGAATGGGGAGCTGATAATCAGTTAACAGCTCCAACATATCCCGGCCCTTACGGAGGATCTGAACCGGAAGTAGATGCTATGATACAACTCCTGAATGACCATCACTTCGTTGCCGGTATCACCTATCACACATATAGCGAATTGGTTCTCTATCCTTACGGATATGACGATAATGTCTATGCTCCAGATGTCGATGCTCTCTCAGACCTGGCAGTGCAAATGGCTACAACAATTCCTAACCTTAACAGTCCCGGTCATTACACTCCACAGGCGAGCTGGGCACTCTATCCAGCAAGAGGAGCTACAGACGATTATGCCTATGGAGAGCATGGAATTTTCAGTTATACGATAGAACTGGGAGTGGAGTTCATTCCGCCACCTGCTGATATAGAGCAGATAACAGCCGATAATTTGGAAGCAGCAATGCTGCTACTTAGACGCATTCATCACTCCTCACTGACAGGCCATGTTACTGATGCCATTACAGGTGAACCGTTAGTAGCAGAGGTCTTTATCGCGGGAATAGATGACACTGGTAACTTCAGGGAGCCCTACAGGAGCAATGAAGTTTTTGGCAGGTATTACAGAATCCTTCTACCGGGAGAGTATGAAGTAACCTTCTCAGCTTACGGATACGTAGATTCAGAACCTCAAGTTGTCAGCATAACAGAAGAGGAACAGACAACACTCAACATAGCACTCAATCCTGCCGGAGAGGGTAGCCTTGAGGGTATTGTTGTCGATTTTTTCGAACAGACTCCAATTGCTAATGCTGTTGTCACTATATTAAATTCACCACTCGATCCAGTCACTACCAATAATGAAGGTGTATTCTATTTCGATGAGGTCGCTTACGGTATCTATCAGATAAAAGTCGAAGCAGAGAATTATGGATTACATACCGAAGAGATCGTTATAAGTGAGCCGGAGAACAATTATTCTTTCTATCTCTATACTCCTTACCTGGTCGATAGCTTCGATGACCTGAGCAACTGGATAACTACCGGAGACTGGGGTCTTTCCAGCATCCACGCTTATAGTGGTGACTATTCGCTGGCAGACAGCCCTCAGGGAGATTACAACTCTAATGTGAACAGTTATGCGCTGTTCAATCAGCCCATAAACCTGGTTGAGGCAGAGAATGCCTCCATTACCTTTATGGTCCGGTATGATCTTGAACCGAGCTATGATTACTGCTACCTGCAGGTCGATTCTGGCGATGAAGAGTGGGAGACGATCACTACCTTCAATGGTATCTCCGATTGGGAACTGAAACAGTACTCCCTAAATAACTATCTCGGTGAAGAGATATCAATCCGATTTTACTTCTCTTCTGACCAGTCAGTCGAAGAGGAGGGAATATTCATTGATGATTTCACTATCTATATCTCTTCACCCGAACTCGATGTCCCTGTTGATATCAACCCGATAAGCAGAATGGAACTTTATCAGAACTACCCCAATCCCTTCAACCCGGAAACAACTATTAGCTTCTCACTCGTTGAAGAGAGCCAGGTCAGTCTGGAGATATATAACATCATTGGCCAGAGAGTGAGATGTTTAGTTGAAGAGAATTTAGAACCCGGCTTTTATAATCTGGTCTGGGATGGGAAGAACGCTCAGCAGATTTCAGTCGGTAGTGGAGTATATTTTTACAGATTACAGGCTGGCGATAGCGTTGCTGTTAAAAAGATGATCCTGCTTAAGTAGATGACTCTCCCGATGCAGAGGATTCTAACGCTGTAACTGCTGATGACTTCAGGTGAGGAGTTCAGAAAGCCATAACCGGTAAGCAGGATGCAATAAAGGAAACCGTCAAGAGTAGGATTATTTCTGAAATTGACAGCCGTATAAGATAATTGACCTTTGAGGAGAACTATAGTCGGCAGGTTGCCGACTATAGTTCTCCCTTATGGTTGCATAATGATCAAGATTACACTGATGTGAAGATACTTGCGAAATAACCGTTACCGTTTGCCAACATATCCGGCATCCGGGGGAAAAGTCAGACAAATTTCAGATCCCGGTTGAACTGATAAGTCTTCACTCTGATCTATTTGGATGATAAAAATGTACTATTACGACCTGGCATTGCCGTTAAACATTAACCAACTCTATACCTACAGGTGTAATACTCAACTGGAGCGTGGGTGCCGGGTTCTGGTCAATTTCAATAACAACCATCTTACCGGTTTTATCTGGTCGGAGAGTGCAAAACCAGAGTCGAGCAAAGAGAGTAAATACAAAGATGTTCTGGAAATAATTGACAACAGGCCTCTCTTATCAAAAGATCTTCTTAATCTCGCCGAATGGATGAGTAACTACTATCTCTGCAGTCTGGGAACAGTTATCATGGCCATGCTGCCCACGGCTATACAAATCCAGATAGCTCTTGAAGTACGTCTTAAACCATCAGATTCCCAAACAAAACTATCGGTAGCAGAGAAGCGTATTCTGGAACATCTCTCGCAAGCTGAGTGGCTCAACATCTCCCGTTTACGGGAGAGCTTGCAGAATTTACCGCTCTATAAACATTTAGAGCGTCTGGAAGAGCTTGGCCTGATAGAGGTTAAGCGGATCTATGACAATAAAATCAAAAAGAAATATGCCAATTTCATCTTCATCAATTACCCTGTAGCAGATACATCGGAACTAACTGCAAAACAGCGGCAAGCCTGGGAAATGATAGAGCAGATAAACAGAGATGAGAGAATTGGAGACAACGATAGCGAAGTTGTAATTCCCCTGGCCCGGCTTGCAGAACATTTCAGCTATTCTATCATTAAAGCTCTTCGTAACAAAGAATTGATCAGAATCGAACCGCGAGAGGTCAAAGAGAGCTTAGAGAGGTCAGTAAAGGCCAGACAGATGAGCAATCTATCTCTGACAGAAGAGCAGAGACTGGCTTTTACAACAATTAAAACCGAATTAGAGCAAAGAATTTTTAGAACATTTTTGTTATATGGAGTTACCGGCAGTGGCAAGACAGAAGTCTATATTCGCCTGATCAAGGAGTGTTTGAGTCAAACACGAAATGCTCTGATACTCGTACCGGAAATAGCCCTCACTCCTCAGATGGAAGAACGTTTTTATAATGCCTTTGGTGAGAATATAGCCATTCTGCACAGCCACCGTAATGAGCGGGAGCGATGGGAAGAGTGGAAACGTATCAAACGTGGAGAATGCCGGATCGTCCTTGGTGCCAGGAGTGCCGTTTTTGCTCCTCTGGAGAACATAGGCATAATTATTGTCGATGAAGAACATGAGGGGAGTTACAAACAGGACAAGAATCCACGCTACAATGCTCGAGACTTAGCCGTTTTCCGTGGTAAACAGAATAATGCTACCGTAGTATTGGGCAGTGCAACCCCCTCTCTCGAATCGTGGTATAACGTAGAGAGAAACAAGTATGAACTACTGAAATTGACTCACCGTCCTTTACAAATTCCGATGCCGAGAGTCATCATCCTCGATATGAAGGAGGAAGAGGAGGGTACTCTGCTATCCGAACTGCTGAAGGAGAAGATTCTTGACCGCCTGGAACGTAAGGAACAGGTTATACTGTTTCAGAATCGGCGGGGATATGCCTCTTATGTAATCTGTTTAGCCTGTGGTAATATACATCGTTGTCCTCATTGTGATGTCAGCCTGATTTATCATTCGGAGGATAATCTACTTATGTGTCATTACTGCGGTCACCGGGAGAGGATGTACCGTAAATGCCCTGAATGTGGCAGTTATGTACTTGAGTTTGGAAAGGCCGGAACCCAGCAACTGGAGCAACAACTTCAGATCCTCTTCCCATCGGCACGGCTGTTGAGAATGGATGCCGACACAACTTCAGGGAAGGATAGCTATAATAGAATGTTCCGCAGGATGAGAGAGGGTTCGGTTGATATTTTATTCGGAACCCAGATGATTGCCAAGGGGCTTGATTTTGCCAATGTTACTCTCGTGGGTGTGATCTCTGCTGATAACAGCCTGAACATACCGGATTTCCGTTCCACTGAACGGACATTTCAGCTACTGACCCAGGTAGCAGGCAGATCAGGCAGAGGAAGCCGGGTGGGGGAAGTGATAATTCAGACTTATAATCCAGAGCATTACGCAATAGTTTATGCTCAACAACAGGATTTCGACAGTTTTGTCAGAGAAGAGCTCGAGACCCGGAAAGCTCTTCGCTATCCGCCTTATGTCAGAAATGCCAGAATAGTCTTTTCACATAATAACGAGGCTTATTTGAAAACGGAGGTTAAATCTGTCAGGCCACTCATCAATACTCTGAAGAAACACTATGATAATAAAGCGAATCTGCCTGATTGTAATATCTTCGATATATTAGGTCCAGTTGCTACACCTATTCACAGAATCAATAACCGTTTCCGATACCATATAATAATCAAATCAGATTCGGTAAAACATCTCCTCAGTGGTGTGCAGTTTCTGATCAATAACCTGAAACTCAGCAAATCGATCAAACTCGAGATCGATATTGACCCTACCTCCCTGATGTAGAGGGTAGAGATAGACTATTTCCGGGCAGAACTCCCGAATTGTTGATGTTGAGAATAGTCCTTAAATACAGAGATTAGTTACTTTTCGTAACTCACAATGATTATGTAGCCGTCTGAATAAGTTTTTACATCACCTGTGTCAAAATGGTAATTATCACCATGATACTGTTCCGAAGGCTGATTGGTTCCGAAAATCTCATAATCAGCAAAACGTTGTAAGTCGTGTGGATGATTGTAGGGGTTGCCCGTCCCAAAACTGATAACTCCTATTCTGGCATGACGATTGAGTACTTCGTTCAGAAAATAATCTCTTGAAGAGGTCTGACTCCCATGATGGCCGATTTTAAGAACATCAGCAGATAGTGAGAAGTTGTTATTTACCAGATAATTCTCTACAGGATGTTCCATGTCACCGGTAAGCAGATAGGCTATTTCGCCGTATTCGACCTTTAGAACAATGGAACGATTATTTTCACTCGATTGGCTGACACCGGGAGGAAAATCTATATTGAGTATTTCAAAACTTACAGTCGAATTGATATTGAGGAAATCGCCCACCTCATAGTCAATGGGTTCATCTGGTGAAAGATAGTAATCATAAGGTATATTATGGTCTATTATATCCTGTAAACCACCCCAGTGATCCTGATGTCTGTGCGTTTCTACCAGGAATCTAAAACGCCCAATATTTTCGCTGAGGACATAATCGAGCATATAGGGATAGCCGGCACCATGCCAGGTAGCATCTGGATTTGCAAAGGGTGGCACCCTTGTACCATATCCACCATCAACAGCAATAACTTCTCCCTCCGGAGTCTGGATCAGAGCCCCATCACCCTGTTTGACATCGACAAAATCAACCCTTAGCAGGGGGTACTGGCTGTCAGTCGATGTGAAAACCAGAAGAGTATCGAATATCGTAACATCATTCTGCAATTCCAGATATAGTTGGTAATCAATATTACTGCTCTCTACCGGAAGTGGAAAATCGACATAATTTCGTTTATTCTGAGCAGAATAGCCCTTATAAGCTCTGCCCGCCATGCTCTCTCTCTCATAAGAAAGGGTGAGATTTACATCAGTACTGGTTGTCATGAAGAGTCTATTGTTATGTATCAGGAGATCATTGATTGGGCCGGGATGTTCTTTATCAAGAACGGTTATCTGCCGTGTAGATGACTCATCACTGATAGTGAGGCCTGCGCTATTTCGAGCCGTGACAGATATTGTATAGATACCGCTGTTCTGATAAGCATAGGCCATTTCTAATGATGAACCACTTGATGAGAAAGATGTATATTCGGAAACTACCCCGTTCCCCCAATTGAACCGAACTTGTACATCGAGATCCTGTGGATCATTGACAACGATAGAAGCCACAAAGAAACTTCTCGTATACACAGTATCGGGAACAGAGATAACCCCGATAATCTCGGGAGGTTCATGGTTGCTGTTATCTTCACCTGTAGGTCTGTTCTCTCCACAGCTGGCCAGTAAGATGAGCAGAATTACTATTGCAAGAAGGCTAATTCTCTTTATTTTCATTAGATACCTGTTTCTTAATATTTTATTATCAGCACATTACCATCACTATAGGTCTTTATCGTCCCTATATCAAAATGGAAGTTGCTTCCCACATAACTCGATTCCGGTTGATTTGTTCCAAATGTTTCATAACTATTGAATCTGGAAGGGCTGTGTGGATGTCCATACGGATTACCAGTCCCGAAGCTGAGAGTAACTACCCTGGCAAACTGGTTCAGCACTGCTGCGAGAAAAACAGAAGTTGAAGAGGTTCGGCTACCGTGGTGCCCCGCTTTCAAGATATTGGCAGACAGATTATAGCCGCTGTTGATCAGAAAAAGCTCAACTTCACGTTCAGCATCGCCAGTCAGGAGATATTCTGTTGAACCGTATACTATTTTCAGCACTATCGAAGTATTATTAACACCCGTCCCAATAGCATCGGGTGGGTAGCCGATATTAAGGATCTGCAGGCTGACCGCAGAATCGAGATTGAGATAATCACCTCGTTGATAACCTATGGTATATTGGGGTGAGAGATAGTAGTCATATTCGATCCCTGCATCTATAATATCCTGCAGGCCACCCCAATGATCTGAATGGCGATGAGTCTCTATTAGATAAGAGAAGTGATGTACATCTTCATTTTGAACATAATTCAACATTAACGGCTGGCCAGCTCCATTCCAATCCTGCTCTGGTGCCCAGCCTGGTGAATATGTACCATAACCGCCGTCAACAGCAATTGCATGCCCTTCCGGAGTTCTAATCAGATTCCCGTCACCCTGAGCAACATCAACAAAGTCCACCCGGAGAAAATCGGTATCCGGTTCACTACTGTAGAAATAGAGGAGTGTATCCATATGTGAATCACTGCTGATAACCATAATCTCGATCTCGAAATAGAGATCGCTGTTACTTACAGGGAGAGAAAATTTTTTGTAATCTGAACTGATGTCTGTCGAGTAGCCCTTATACTTTTCCTCACTATTCTCAACATTAAAATAGGAGAATCGGAGATCTACAGGCCGCGAAGTAGTAATTTCAAAAGAGTTGCCGTCTATCAGTAATTCTTCTATGAGATAGGGATCGTAATTATCTTCCGGGGATAGAACACTACTATCACTCCCACAAGAGAGCAGGAGAAAAAAAATCAACAAACCCATTGCGTAACGGATAGAATAAAATATTCTCTTTCCCCTGATTTCAGTTCTATCTTTTATGCTATCGTATTCATTTGATCCACTCATCTATACCTTCACCTTGTTATAAATATATGTTAGCTCAATCTTTTTATCAAACAAATTATTTCCAGATAATCCCGAACCTAAGCCTGTCTGACGAAAAGAACCTTTACGCTTTTTTCAATTCCGGAAGCAGATCTGTAATTGCTTTTGCTGCTCTCCATCCTGCCTGTCCATCAATATCGTCGTATATCATCTTGCTTAACTCTTTCCGTTCATTCTCCAGTAATCGTGGATTCTCCTTATATCTTCCCATCGCCGGTTCTATCTCATCAAAGCTATCTATTCGAATACTGATCCTATCCAGCAAATCATCTATTTCCTGTAACGATCGTCTTCCACCCTTTGTTCGAAAAGTAATAAGCGGTTTGTTAAGGGCTGAACATTCAGCCAGAATGGAACTAGTATCACCAATACAATAATCCGCTAAAAGGATATAGGGCAATGTCCCCTCTCTGTCGATATAGTATATCTCCGGCAGATTAGCTATAAAATCACGCTCCTTCTTTGGAATTTTAGGGTGCATGGTAACTAATACATTATAGGCATCTGACAGTTCTCCAACCCTGTCCCGCCACCTGTAAAAGGCTGACATACCCTCTTCAAACCAGGTCGTAGTGAAGAGAATCGTCTCTTTAGCATCATCTATACCAGCCTTCTCTTTGTAAGTTTGCAGAAGTTCAGGATTTTTTTTAAAACTAACTACAGGATCCAGTTTGGGGAAACCGACTGCTATACTGTTATGAACCCCGATCGCTCTGACAGACTTAACATCGGCCATACTGATCTGCAGAAAGAGGTTGAACCGGTTATAATTCTCTGCCCTAGTTAATCTTTTGAAATGATAAGATCCATGCTGCATACCGATTTTGATTATCTCATTTGCCGGGAACTTGTAATATGCATGCCTGCACATTATCACTGCAGATGGAAAACTGGGTAGATGATAGGTTCTTTTATTCCGATTCTGGAAATAATCCTCTACTTCCCTGTTATCAGTTACTATCGGTAGTTCAATAAGATATTTCTGCACCGGTTCGAATATCTCCCAATCAATGAGAGATGCACAATAAAAGACGACCGGAAGAGATCTCTTGAACCTTTTGCGGATTTTATATATAGCCGTATAAGGTAGCTTATACAAATAGTAACCTAATACCATTAAACCTCTGAATCATATCCATTTCATCAACTTTGTCATACTGATTTATAATATCAGCTTCAATTGACATATATCTGTCAAGAGAATTGATTTGAGAGTGAATGAGTCCAATGGAGCATAACTCAGGTGACTCTCGATACCTTTACCCTTGACAAAAAACTATAAATGCAGGTTTCATCTGCTTTAATGATAAGATATTATAGAAAGGAGCGAGAAATGACCTCTCTGGAATTATTAATGAAACTGACCCTCACTGCCGGTGTATCCGGTTTTGAAGAGAAAATAGCCCGGATCATGATCGACCTGCTTGGCCAGGAAGCTGAATATCAAAAAGATCGTCTCGGTTCAATCGCTTTCGAGTATAAGGGTAATAGCAGCAGACCGAAAATCATGATCGTTGGCCATCAGGATGAGATTGGATTCATCGTAACCCGCATTGAGAAGAACGGATTGATAAGGTTTTATAACCTCGGTGGTTGGGATTGGCGAACCTTGCTCTCCTCTCCAGTTAATGTTATCAATCAGAACGATGAATTGATCAGTGGTATCATAGGCTCCATTCCGATACATTACAGTAGAGGAAACCAGACAGAATTAAAACTCGATGACATGTTCATTGATATCGGAGCAAAATCCGACGAAGATGTAATTAATAATTTCGGTATCAATCCAGGAGCACCGGTTGTCCCCACTCCCCATTTCGTTCATGAAGAACGTAATAACCTGATATTCTCCAAAGCTTTTGACGATCGTGTTGGTATTGCTATAGCTATAGAGACTGGAAAATATCTGGCGGATAATGATCATCCCAACACCGTCTTCTGCTGCGGCTCGGTTCAGGAAGAGGTCGGAATCCGGGGAGCACAGACATTATCACGACTTCTGGAACCTGATCTGGCAATAGTCGTTGAAGGTGTACCGGCTGATGATTTCCCTGGCAATGAACAGAAAGCTCAGAACAAACTCGGCAAAGGGGCTCATGTCAGGCTGTTCGATCCGACGATGATTGCTAATCCTAAATTAAGCAGATATACAGTCGAACTGGCTAAGACCAACAAGATCCCACATCAGATTTCAGTGAGAACTTCTGGTGGAACCGATGCCAGAGTGATTCATCTTAGCGATATCGGTGTTCCGACCATCGTTCTGGGTGTTCCTGTACGTTATGCTCACAGCCATAACGGTATGATGTCGCTCGATGATTATCAGCATTGTCTTAAACTGGTCAGAGCGTTAGTATCTGATCTCAATAAGCAAAGACTTGAGGAGATATTAAGTTGAAGCGACAACCCATAGGAATCTTCGATTCCGGTGTCGGTGGTTTAACTGTGTTTTCTGCAATCCGGAATCGCTTCCCAGAAGAGGATTTAGTATACTTTGGAGACACAGCAAGAGTCCCTTACGGACCGAAATCAAAGAATACGATAATTGACTATTCTATACAGAATGCCCGTTTCCTTAACAGTCTACAGGTAAAGCTGATTATCGTTGCCTGTAACACCTCTTCCGCTATAGCCATAAAAGAACTTCGTGAAAGATTTACCGTTCCCATTATTGGTGTACTGGAACCGGGAGCAGAACAGGCGGTCAACAAGACTAAAAACAAGAGAATCGGTATAATCGGAACGGAGGGAACTATTAACAGCAAGGCCTACCAAGATGAGATGTGGCGAATCGATCCTGACATTGAAACTTTCGCTATACCCTGTCCCCTGTTCGTTCCACTCGTAGAAGAGGGATGGCATAATCATCCTGTTGCTGATATCATCACTGGCGAATATCTTAATTCACTTCTTGAAAAGAAGATCGATACTCTGGTCCTGGGTTGTACTCATTACCCCATCCTTAAATCTGTTATTCAGAAATTCGTTGGCGAGCAGGTCGTTCTTATTGACAGTGCGGAAGCAATTACTTCTCATCTCGGAGAATTTCTGGTAACTCATCCCGACGATTACCCATCCCCTGAAGCTTCAGGAGAAGATAAGAGGAGTGGTAAAGACCTTTTTTATGTCAGTGATAATGAAGAAAAGTTTAAAAATATTGCTTCTCGCCTGCTGAACCGAGATATAGAAAATCTTACGCGAGTCAGGTTAGCCGAGAGTTGGTATATATAGGCAGAATGATGAAGATCAGTGGTTTTTCTTTTGTCCGAAATGGTGTTAAACTCTATTACCCAATCGTAGAGTCGATCAAATCTATCCTCCCTATCTGTGACGAGTTTGTTGTTGCCGTCGGGAAAGGGGACCCGGATGACACGACACGCCAGCAGATAGCTGCGATTGATGATCCCAGAATCAAAATCATCTATACAGAGTGGGAGGAGAAATATTTCAGGAAAGGAATAATAAACTCCATTCAGACAGATATTGCTAAAGAGAAATGTAGTGGTGACTGGTTATTCTATCTTCAGGCAGATGAGGTAGTACACGAGCGAGACCTTCCGAAAATAAAACAACGATGTGAAATGCTCCTGCCAGATAAGGAAGTTGAAGGGCTTCTCTTCCGTTACATACATTTCTGGGGAGATTATAAGCATTACCATACCGGTCATGGCTGGTATCCTCACGAAATCAGGATAATCAGAAATATTCCGGAAATACATTCCTATCAGAGTGCCCAATCCTTCCGCTATTTCTCCTATTATGATAACCCTCGCCAGCCTGATGGAACAAGGAAATTGAATGTTGCTGAAGTGGATGCCGAGATATTTCATTACGGATGGGTTAGGCCACCTCATCTGATGCAGAATAAAAGTAAAGCCTTAAACACGGTCCACTGGGGTAAGAACCGGGCTGAAGAGTATTACAGAAAAGCCCCTTCGGAATTCGATTATGGTCCGCTTAGCATGTTAGCTCTCTACAGAGATACACATCCGGCAGTTATGAAAGAGAGGATTGCCAGGCTTGATTGGCAGGATAAGCTGCAATATTCTGGTAAACCCAATCCCTATCGTCAACCTCACAAGCATGAGAAATTCAAGATAAGGCTGCTCAGTTGGATAGAAAAGTTCTTCAATAGAGGGAAACAAATCGGTGGGTTCAATAACTATAAATTGTTACGTAAATGATTAGCAATGTCAGAAAAACTTTCTGTTACGATCATCACCAAGAATGAAGAGAAGAATATCGAAAGATGCCTGCGCTCTGTAAAGTGGGCTGATGAGATCGTCGTTGTGGATTCCGGTTCACAGGATAAAACCCGGCAAATCTGTCAGACATTTGGATGCCGTTTTGTTGAAAGTGAATGGCTCGGTTTCGGTAAAACCAAGCAACTGGCAGTCGACAGCGCTCGCTATGACTGGATTCTTTCTATTGATGCTGATGAGGAACTCAGCCAGACTTTGCAACAGGAGATCAGAGAACTTGCTGGCAAAGGTTTTGATTCCAATGCTTACCGTATCAGACGCTCTTCCTACTATCTCGGGAAGATAATAAAATATTGCGGCTGGCAGCACGATGCACCATTGCGACTATTCAATCGTAAATTGGGTCAATTCAACGATAAACCATTACACGAATCTGTTATCACATCACAGAAAATTGCATTTTTAAAGAATCGCATGTTCCACTATACATACCCTACACTGGAGTCACACTTCAGAAAGATGCAATTCTACGGAGATATTGCTGCTGAACGACTGAATAAAATGGGTAAAAAATGCAGTCCCCCGGGAGCTATATTCAGAGGTCTGATTAAATTTATCAAGATGTACATTCTGCAACTCGGTTTTCTGGATGGAGCAATTGGGTTTCAGCTCTGTAAAAACTCTGCCTGGGGTGTATGGTATAAATACCAGCGATTGCACGTACTGAACAACAGAGAGCAGAATTGAGTAACACTTGATATCAGATAAACAGAGTTGAACGCATGAAGGTATTACATATCGATACGGAAAAGGGTTGGCGAGGTGGCCAGCAACAGGCAGTATATCTCTACCAGGCTATGCGAGATAAATTCTATGATACTCTCTTTATTACATCCTGCAAATCAGATTTGTATCACTATCTTATTGAGAACGATTTACCAGTATATCATATACCCTTCTGGGGTGAGTGGGACTTCCTGCATGGCCTTAAACTTGCCCTGTTGGCCAGAAAGAGAGGTTACAGGATACTACACCTTCATTCGGGACATGCACTCGCCTGGGGGCTCTGGGCAAAAATATTCTCTCCATCATTAAAATTGATTGCTGTTCGCAGGGTTGATTTCTCGATCAGGAAACACTGCTTCTCTTATTTAAAATATAGTAGCTCCTTAGTTGATAGAATAGTCGCAATCTCGGAGAATATTAAACAGGTGTTATTATCCGATGGTATTGGCAGTGACAAAATCGCTACTATACATAGTGGAATTGATCTCGAAAAATTCTCCCGAGCAGATCAACCTGTAGATTTCAGGGAAAGATGGGGTATCCCGAAAGATGCAGTTCTGATCGGAACAGTAGCTGCATTTGTTGGACACAAAGATTATCCAACCCTGCTAAGAGCTGCTGCGCATTTATTAAAAAAAAATGATAAGCTCTACTTTATGGCTGTTGGGGAGGGAAGACTACTTCCTGAGATGAAAGAATTAGCCGACACATTAAAGATTACCGGTAATTTTATCTTCACCGGTTTCCAGAAGGATGTTGGTAAGTTTCTTAAATCATTTGATATCTTCGTGATGCCTTCTAAAGAAGAGGGATTAGGGACATCGGTCCTCGATGCTCAGGCAGTAGGGCTTCCCGTTGTAGCAACCACTGCCGGTGGTTTACCCGAGATGATAGAAAACAGAGTAAATGGCATACTGGTGGAACCTCAGAATCCACTTCAACTCTCTTCTGCTATACTGGACCTGGCTCTTAACCCGTCAGAGCGCCAGAACATGGGCAGGAAGGCAAGAGAGAGCGTAAAGCAATTCTGTATCACCAATACTGTTGCCCAAAACCTCTTATTGTATCAGGAACTAAAAAATGCCAGATTGTAAGAAAATCCTGATTGCTCAAACTGCCTTTATTGGTGATGTTATCCTCGTTACATCTCTTATCCGGGAGACCCAAAAGCTCTTTTCTGATGCGAGGATCGATATTATGGTCATACCCTCGACTGCAACAATTTTGAGCAACAACCCGCATCTACATAAGATTATAATATTCGACAAAAAAAAGAGAAAAATACACTCTTTCCTGAGAACATCAAGAGAGATCAGGGCAGAGCATTATGACCTTGCTTTAATACCACACAGTTCTTTTACTACAGCTTTTTTGGTTTTCCTCTCCGGTGTTAGACGACGTATCGGTTTTGCCGGAAAACTACGCTCACTTTTCATGACAAAAAAAATTCGCCCCGCAAAGCAATGTCACCGAATAGAACGTAACCTCTCTCTGTTGCAACCATTTGGCCTTACGGATGGAGATATTCAGACTGAATTGTATCCATCAGAAAAGGATAGAGAGAAAGCAAATAGTTTAAAGGTATCCAGCGATAAAATACTGATAGCTGTAGCTCCGGGTTCCGTCTGGAAAACCAAATGCTGGCCAGAAGAGTATTACTCGGAACTTATGAGTAATCTAAAAGAGATGGCAGAATTCATCATGATAGGTTCCAAACTGGAAGAGGAACTCTGCAGGAAAGTATTAACTGCTTCCAGTGCAAAAGGGGCAAATTTCGCCGGTAAGACCTCTATTCTGGAATCTGCTGCTCTGATCAATAGAGCTGACCTCTTACTCTGTAACGACAGTGGCGCTATGCATATCGCCAACGCTGTGAAGACCAGGGTTATAGCCTTCTTCGGTCCAACAGTCAGAGATTTCGGTTTTTATCCGTATCGTGAGGAAGACATCGTTTGTGAAGTTGACCTGGATTGCCGTCCCTGCCATCATCATGGACCTATGAGATGTCCACTCGGACATCATAATTGTATGAGAATGATCAAACCGGAGACTATTAAGAACAAAATTCTCACCTTACTTTAGAGTATGGCAAAAAAGATCTGACATCCTGCATATATCAGTTAAAAGATAAAAATTGTTTGCCAATAATAACGAGCACAATTTTATGTCACGAATACTAGGAGGTTGATATGGAAAAGAATGATTTAAGCAACGATCAGCTCAACTTTGAAAATCTACTAAAACAGGGTTTTGCTGTTATAGATAGGCGTTTCATTGAATACGATATATGCCCGAAGAACACAAGCAAATACGTCATTGTAAAAGTTGTTAATAGAGATACCTTCTATCAGGATATGCTGAAACATTATTTCGGAATAGAGATCAAAGAAAAGGATATATACTCACTCTGGAATAATATTCTCGACCATAAGATCTCGATGAGTAAGGTGCTCGGTCGTGACGTTTCCATCAAAGTTGCAGCACTCGATTATTATAATATTTTCGGCATTTAACTCGTTTTGTGCAGTGAATATTAAGCATGGTTGAAAAAACTCTTTTCATCATCAAGCCAGATGCGACCGAGAAGAAGAAGATCGGTGCTATACTAAAAGTACTCGAAGATAATGGTTTCGATATCCTTGCCTTAAAGATGATAGTAATGACACGAGATATAGCAAAAGAATTCTATGTAGAACATCTAGGCAAAGATTATTGTAAAAGACTGATCGATTTCATGACAAGCGGGAAGAGTGTTGCAGCAATATTAGAAAAAGACAATGCTGTTTCCGATCTCCGGAGACTGAATGGTGAAACAGACCCGAGAAAAGCATCACCCGGAACGCTTCGTCAGCTATATGGCGAAAATCTGCCACGCAACGCTGTGCACGCCTCTGATTCACCTGAAAGCGGAGCGAGAGAGATAAGCATACTATTCCCTGAATATCAGGATTCAAGATAACCGAATTACAACGGTATCCTACTCTCTTTAGTTTTACCTGATAATCGAACACAAAAAATACATATAAAGAGGACCTTATGAAGATCTTAACAATCAACTGTGGTAGTTCATCAATCAAATTTAGCTTTATCGATACCGAACGAGAGGTTATGCTAGCTGAAGGTATCGTTGAGAAAATCGGGGAGGATATCGGCCTTTTCTCCTACATCAGTGACAAATATACAAAGAAGAAAAGAGAGATCATAGTAGATAATCATGAGAAAGGAATCCAGCTTATTCTCGATACACTCTTAGACAAGACTCACGGTGTGATAGAAGATGAGAGTGAGATAGATGGGGTTGGTCATCGTCTCGTTCACGGAGGTGAATTCTTCTCTGATTCTGTCATCATAGATAAACAGGTTATCGATGTGATGATCAAATGCTCAGATTTTGCCCCATTACATAATCCGGCCAACATCAAGGGTGTCGAGGCTGTCGGGAAACATCTTCCCAACCTGACACAATGCGGTGTGTTTGATACGGCATTTCATCAAACAATGCCCTCCTGTGCTTATCTCTATCCCCTACCTCTGGAGTTCTACACCGAAAAAAAAATCCGCCGTTACGGCTTTCATGGCACTTCACATAAATATGTTTCTATGAAAGCTGCCGAATATGCAAAGAGAGACATATCTGAGCTGAAGATAATAACCTGCCATATTGGCAATGGAGCATCGATTACTGCGGTTAATAAAGGTAACTCTGTGGATACTTCCATGGGATTTACCCCACTGGAAGGGTTGATGATGGGCACCCGTTGCGGCGATATAGATCCCGCTATCCCGATACTCCTTGTCAGGCAGTTCAATTACTCCATTGATGAGGTTAACACTATAATCAACAAGAAGAGTGGTATGCTCGGTTTATCTCAAATCAGTAATGATATGAGAGAGATCGAAGAGGAAATATTAGAGAAGAAAAATTCCAGAGCGATAGAGGCTTTCCAAGTCTATGCTTACAGGATTAAAAAATATATTGGTTCATATGCTGCTGTAATGAACGGTCTTGATATCCTTGTTTTCACAGGGGGTGTTGGAGAAAATATGCCAATACTGCGTGAAGAGGTATGCAAGGATATGGATTATCTCGGTTTAAAGCTGGATGAAAAGGAAAATAATCAGTTCACCAAAGGTTTTCTTGAATTACAGCAATCAGATTCCAGCGTAGCGGTCTATAAGATACCGACTAATGAGGAGTTGATGATAGCACTGGAAACCGAACTACTGCTCAAGAACAGATAAGACACAATCGGTATTAAATAGCCTGGTTACTTATCATTCAAGATGAATATATATAGTAATCGGGCTATTTTGCTTTCTTCTTCTCCCGCTTCTCCTCATACATCTTCAGATCAGCATATTTCAACAGATGATCGATCTCATCGCCATCATCGGGGTAAATGCTGGAACCCAAACTGAACTCAATCGATATTTCCTGATCATCTATCTGTAATGGTTCGGCTATACCTTTGCGTAAACGTTCACTAATTATCTCAAGTTCTTTCTCTGATTGTATATTGTAAATGGCCAGCATGAATTCATCTCCACCAAACCGAGCTACAAAATCGAGGGGACGAATAAGGCTTTTAAGCTTCCTGGCTACATACCTCAAAACTTCATCACCCTTATAGTGACCAAAAGCATCGTTAACATCCTTGAAATTGTCGAGGTCGAGGAAAAGAATGCCTATTTTATCAGAAGTTCGTTGTGTCGCTGCTATCATCTTCTCGGTAAAATCATAAAAAAGTACCCTGTTGGGTAGTCGTGTGAGGTTATCGTATAAAGCCATCTTCTCCAGATTGATCAATTGCTGTTTGTGATCTGTAATATCGGAGTGGACACCTATGAGCCTGACCGGACTACCGTCTTCATCCCATATAGCATGCCCTCGATAAAGGAACCAGCGATATGTTCCATCTTTGCATTGTAACCTCACATCGGAATTGAACTCTGGTTCAGATTTATTAAGATAATTACTGATAGATTTACGAAATCTTTCTTTATCGGCAGGATGGATGAGGGCAAAGAAAAAGACCAAATCGTCATCAATGACCTCGTTCCCGTATCCTAAAAGCTCTTTCCACTGAGGTGAGATGTATATCTTATCAGTCCTCAGATCCCAGTCCCAGATTCCACCTATTATATACTCCAGGATAACCTTCCAACGCTCTTCCTGTTCTACTAACTCTCGACCCTGTTTCACCACTTTGTTCTTCAGTACATCACGTTCATACCTGAGTTGGTCTTCAGCCTGTTTCAACCTGAGCAGAGCTCTTATCTGGGCTATCAATTCCGAATCTTCGAAAGGTTTATTCAGAAATGCATCTGCACCCATCTCCAGAAACTTGATCTTGAGCTCTTTATGATCGCTCAATCCGGTTACCACAATAATAGGAATATTGGCGTGGACATCGTGGTTCTTTAAAATCCGACAGACTTCACAACCACTCATGTCGGGTAACTTGATATCAAGAATTATCAGATCTGGCTCTTCGCTGGATATCATATCCAGGCCCTGTTTACCGGTATAGGCCTGCAGAACTTCAATACCCGGTTCGTAGGTTGTTATCAATTGACTGATCATTTCTGTCAGACTTTTGTCGTCATCAATAATGATTACTTTTACATCTCTGAACATAAAAACCTCGTATTATCCATTTCAATACCTCTATGTCTATTCTTTCTCGTTTATCACATATCATTTCCAGCTCTTAATTTTTGTCAAGCTTACTTTATAGCGCAACTTAATAATAAGAGAGGGAATTAGGTTGACACCTAATGGG
>CAZBDV010000015.1:0-16781 GCA_964490765.1 uncultured Candidatus Cloacimonadota bacterium
GAAGATACTGTCCGACGAGCGAAGCGAGGAGTTTATCGAGAGAAGCCCGTTCGAGCACCGAGGAAAATTCTTCTTCGTGGCTGCTACCGAGCTCGACGACAATACTGATTTACTCTATCCGTATTACTAACGTTGTATAGAGTAACCCGATTATTCGAATAGTTTTAGTGAGTCAACAATAGTTTTTAGCTGTTATATTGTACGCTGGAGAGGTTTTCTTTGGTACTTTCTTTTGCCGGAACAAAAGAAAGTACTTTAAGAAAAAGTTGGAAGAGCTTTTCTTTGCTACGTGGGCTTCGCCGAACTCGGAAGCAGCCACGAAGAAGAGTTTTCCTCGGTTCTTTTTACGGAGAAAAAGAAAGAACGTAGGCGAAGCAAGCCTGTGGAAGTAAAGCAAGGGGAAATGGGTAACGAAGTGACGGGGTGACGAAGTGACGGGGTGACAAAAAGTAGTGTGTAGTGAGTTGTGAGATCCGGGGGAAGGCGAAGCAAGGAAGATTAGCAGGTTTAGAGTTTAGGGATCCGATGGAAACAAAGCTTCGAAAAAAAATCGGAGGAAGCTAAACAATGTACAATTTACAATGTACGATGTACAATGGAAAAATCAGAGGGAGGAAGAGCAATGAAGGATTAGCAGGTTAGAAGATTAACAGATTAACGAATTAACAGAAGAAAAGCAGAGGAGGTAAAGCAGGCTACCGGGGGTAAAGCAAGGAAGATTAGGAAGAAAAGAATTGACATTCTTTGAGGTGAATTAGAAATAATGACCTGTGAGCGGGTATGGCTCAGTTGGTAGAGCATCAGCTTCCCAAGCTGAATGTCGCGGGTTCAAGTCCCGTTGCCCGCTCCATTTTCATATAGAGAGATATTTTAACTGGCGGGCAGGAGCGTTATAGCAATTGCAGAAAGGTTAACCGGTAATAGATTCCTTAAGGCTTTTAAGTTATCTGAAGAGGTCATAACTGTGAATATAGCTTCTGATGCCTTCGAATACAGCCTGAGCGAGTATATCCTGATACGATTCATTCAAGAGTTTCCGTTCTTCTTCCCGGTTAGAGATGAAGCCGAACTCAACGAGGACTGCCGGGGCAAAGACACCTTCGAGTACTCTGAAGGCAGCCTGTTTCACTCCTCTATCGCGTGCACCGGTAGCATTGACCAAATTGGCCTGTAGTTTCAGGGCGAGATAGCTACTCTCTTTCAGGTGTTCTGCCTGTTCCATATCGATAAGGATCTGGGTCAGGTCATCGTAATACATTTCGGCATCTTCCTCTGTCTCGTACTTCTCGACGACGGCATTCTCCATCATCTCGACTGCTCTGGCATCACTCGTCTTGGCCACGGAGAGGAAATAGACCTCGATACCGTGGGCACTTCTATTCTCTGCTGCGTTACAATGGAGTGAGATGAAGAGGTTGGCGTTATTCCGGTTGGAAAAGGAAGATCGTGCGTGAAGGGGAACCATACTATCATCCTCTCTTGTCAGGAGAACCTGAACATCGAGATTATCCTCGACGAGCTGTTTGATCTTGAAAGCGATGGGAAGGACGATATCCTTCTCTTTAATATGATCTCCGGAATAGCCGAGAGCACCCGGATCTTTGCCACCATGACCGGGGTCGATAATGATAGTGCGGAACGACCTGTCAACAGGTGAGCCGGCAAAGAGTGTCCTGGTAAAGGGATCAAAACTTACCTCACCCGGCAGGATTACGGGCATAACCCGTTCCAGAAAAACCTGCGGGATGTAGTACTTACCATCCAGATTGACAATGGAATATACGAAGTTATAGAGATCGTTCTGGTCGAGCAGGTAGGGGGAATCGAGCAGGAAGATGAGCCTCTTCTTATAGAGTTCCACGAAGAGCCGCCTGTCCATAACATCGATACTGATCAGGGCACTGAGAGCCTTGTTCAGTTCCAGGATATTGAAATAGGGTATATCGTCTATCGTAGTGATGTTTATGTAATCGGTGCTGAGTCCATTGTCATACTCTACCCTGATCTGTTCACGGGCGAATAGTGGTGTAAGTATCAGCATTACCGGCAGGATAATTAGAATATATCTCATAGGCTATAGTTTCTCTATCTCAGTTCTCTTTAAGCTCATATTTTCGTTTTTTGCAGTTCTTCCTCATAGGTATCGATTATCAGGGTTACGTGTATAAGGTCAACCTGAAGTTCGTTAGCAATTGCTTCGTGGTCCCAGCCATCCTGATGCAGCTTAATAACGAGCTGTCTCTGCAGGTCATCTACCGGCCCGGTCAGAATATCGGCCGCCGTCTCTTCCTCTGATTTCTTTAACAGTGGCTTAGTCTCTTTCTTAACCGGTTTCTTGGCAGTTTTTGCTGGTGTACGTTTAACCGCTCTGGTTGTAGACTGCCCCTTTTTCGTTACCGAGCGGACCCGTTTCACCGGTTTCTTCTCACCGTTCTCATCTGTTTCTATAGTAGAACGCTGCGGCTTCGTTGTGCCTGATTCTTTCGTTACCGGTTTCGTCTTCTTCGTGCTGGTTTTCTTCGCCGGAGTTGTTGGAGTTTTCTCCCTTTTCCTGGCTGGCTTCTCCTCTTTTATTGCGGGAGCAACATCCCTGCTGATCTCCTCCCGGGAGGCAATCTTCTCTGCAAGCCTCTCTTTAGCCGTCCTGACAGGTTTCTTCTCCCCGGAATTTTCGAAAGTGATCAGAGCATTATTGAGTTTACTCTTCCAGGTAAGCATTGTAATAAGATAGACAATAACAGCAGTGGCTACAATCAGGATAGCGATAAAGATGATGATATCGATGATCTCTATCCCGCCAGTTTGAATTGGGCTGGAAAGATAGGAGAGCAGGCGTGGTGAATTACTGCCAGTGAGTTCCTCATAAACCTTGCGGACATTACCTGCAGCCCTTTCAACTGCAGGATCGTCCTGATCCATACGTGATATGATTGCTTCGGTCTTCTGGCTATCCCCCTCGATAGAAGAGGCTAAGGCAAGAATGAAGAGTTGCCTGTTTATATCACCGGCCTGCAGGAAGTTATCACGCAATTCACGGAAGAGCTGTTCCATATCACGGGAATAATCTAATTCAATCCTTCCCAAGCGGGCAAGTTCCATCTGAGCCTGTAAGTATTCAGGATCGTTATAGTTAACGTTAGTTAAGTGGCGGACTGCTTCATCCTCTTCTCCACGGTCGAGGTGGATCATACCAAGATAGTAGTTGGCACTGCTTATGCGGGGGCTCGATTGCAGTATCTGACGCATCAACTCTTCAGAAAGAGCGGAATTACCTACTGTGTAGTAGAATTTACCAAAGGCGAGTTTCTCCCAATCATTTACCGGTTCCCTTTTATTGTATATATCGAGAACGAGCCTGTATTCGGCACCGCTAAGTTCGAAATAATCAATATGATATCGCTCCTTCGTGTTGATGGTCAGGATAAGGGATCCATTATCACCAGCTGTCAGGCTGAAAGATTCCAGGACAGGGCTGACTATACGGCGGTAGCGTGGCAAGTTATCTCTGAGTGCTGTTGCCTCCATAGTGACAACTATCTGCCGCTCGCTAACTCTCTGCTGTAGAGTATAATCGGGTTTACTATTCAAGACGATGACCGTTCTGTTGATCAGATCATAGTCACGGTGGTAAATATCAGTTAAAACGTGATCAGCCTGAGCGATAAGCTGAACCGCCGGAATCAGGCACAATATGGTTATGATCAGCAAAAACTTAAAATTCTTCATATATTTCCCCCTCTTTTCACCCTGCAGAATACCTCGCTTTCGGATATAGTCCCTTTCCTATCATCCTTTATCCCGTTAACTTATTAACTTATAAGAGTATTCCTCACATTAACCTATTGTATCTGTCAAGAAATAGTTAATATCACGGGGTTCGCTAGACACTATCTTGTTGCTCAGACGCAACTTAAAAATCACCACCTCTGGGGGTGGACGTTATGTAGCTGTTACCTCATCTCTTACTGCTGGTGCACATCGCTGGCCGAGATAGATACCACCGATAATCAGTATGATACCGCAGATCTGCAGTGGAGATATTTTTTCGCCGAGCAGCAGCCAGGAGAGGAATGAGGCGAGGAACGGTTTGAGGAAGAATATCATCGAGCCGGTGGTTGTAGGGACATTACGCAAACCGGCAAAATAGAAGAGATAGGCTGCAACTGTAACAAAGAGGCCGAGATAGGCTATATAGGCTATGTTTGGCCCGGTAATTTCGAAGGTAAGGTCGAGTCCGATGAGGAGGCTGACAATCAGAAGGATTAGAGCACCGACGAGGAATGATATCGTGTTGAAGCGGACATTTCCGTAACGGAGCACCTGTTTCTTGGCCATAACGGTAAAGAGTGCGAAGGTGAAGGAGGCGAGCAGGCCGTATATGAAGCCGAGAGCAGGATCAGAACCGGAGACGAGAGAGGGGATATCGCCTCTGATAACGAAGATGATACCTCCCAGTCCGAGCAGCATTCCGGCCAGCCTGCCGGGAGAGAGTTTTTCTTTCAGTATGAGTGGTGCGAGGAAGAAAACGAAAATCGGATTACTGCTGATCAGTATAGCACTTGTAGAGGCCTTTCCGTAAAAGACAGCGAGCTGGAGAAATAGCATAGCTCCGACGACATTGATGATACCGGGTAGGCTGATCCGATAGAGATCGGAGAGAGATAATGCCTGTTTCTCCCTTCTCTGCTGGCCAAGCAGAAAGGGGAACAGAACGACAAAGCCGATAAGAAAGCGGACGATAGTGATCATTGTCGGGGAGATACTGGTCCCGATGAATTTTCCCACCAGTTCATTAGTCGAGAAAAAGAGAACTGCCAGGAAACAGTAGAGATAACTGAGCGTGTTCGTTTGGCGACTCACCCGGAAACTTTCCTTCTACTATTCTGTGAGGAGTTTATTCAGTGTTGATCTGCAGAGCTCTTCCGCCTCTTCCGGGTCACTGCTCTCTACGTAGATCCTGATTATCGGTTCGGTTCCCGATTTACGGATATGTATCCAGTGGTTCTTCCCCAGAAATTTTATCCCATCAGTTCTATCTATCTCTCTGTCGCTGTAGAGTGTTTCTGCTCTCTGCATAATAGTGTCGAGTTTTTCCGGTTCTACCTCTATGCGGTCTTTACAGATATGATAACGGGGTATCTTCTGTACTATCTCCGAGAGCGGAAGGTATGACTCGGCCAGGAGGGCGAGGATTATGGCCATTCCGGCCGGGGCATCGCGGGTATAGTGAACTTCGGGGCAGATAATGCCTCCATTACCTTCACCACCGACAGGACTCTCTATCTCGAGCATCTTCCTGCCGACATTGATCTCTCCCACCTTTGTGCGGTGAACCTTTACACCGTGCCGGGCTGCAATATCGTCTATTGCCATCGAGGTGGAGAGATTGGTTACCACGTCACCCTTCTGCCTGCCGAGAATAAAATCAGCAGCGAGAAGGAGCGAATATTCCTCACCGAGCGCTTCGCCTTTTTCGGAGACGATCGAGAGGCGATCCACATCGGGATCGGTAGCAAAACCGATATCGGCCTCATTCTCCAGGACAGCCTCTTTGAGTTGATGGAGATTCTTTGCCAGCGGCTCCGGATTATGGGCGAAACGTCCGGAAGGTTCACTGTTAATTTCGAAAATCTGACAGCCGAGTTCTCTGAGCAGAGCTCCAGAAACCTGGCCACCGGCACCATTGACCGAATCGATGACTACCCGGAAGTTACGCGACCTGATGGTAGTGAGATCGATATAGGGTACTGCCAATATCTTTCTTATATGTCTGATAGTCGCCTCGTAATCGTATCTGACCCCTTTCAGTTCCTGCCAGGGAGCATAACTGAGTGGCTGCTCGAGAGAAGCGAGAAAGCGTTGTGACTCCTCCGGGTAGAGAAACATACCCGATTGGCCGCAGAGTTTGAGTGCATTCCATTCTGCCGGGTTGTGGGATGCGGTGATACAGATTCCACCGTCCGCATCACTATCTTCTACTGCCAGAAGAAGGGTTGGAGTTGCTACTATACCGAGATCGATGACAGAGCAGCCGACACTCAGAAGGCCTGACACGACTGCGTTACGGATAGTCTCGCCACTCGTCCGGGAGTCCCGGCCAACGATTATCTTTCCTCTGTTGCAAAACATTCCATAGTGTGCTGCATAGTTGAGAGCAGTCTCAGGTGTAAGCGAATCGCCGAAGATACCACGTATCCCTGAGAGACTGATCATTAACTTACTCATAAATTGGCTCCTCTATGTGTTTATTTATTTTCCTACGGAAGGATCTTCGTCAAAGTTCCGGATCTATACTGAGATAGTAGGTCGGCTTACCGGCTTTATCGAGGTCTGTACTCCAGGCGACATCGAACTTGAGCACGAATATCCCGAGATTGACTCGCGGCCCGAATCCGAAGCCGAGGACCAGATCGTCTAACCGGCCGTCCTCGAAGGCATTGAAATCACTGTTATCGTTCCAGGCTGCACCGATATCGGTAAAGATACTACCCCGTAACTGATAGAGAGTCAGAGGTAGCGGGAATGACATCCTTAGCTGGTCGATGAAGGGGAACCTCAACTCCAGGCTGCCCATAACCTTCTTGTAACCTCTCGTCTCCTCGGTAAGGCCACGAATGTTGTTATACCCGTCGAGCCGGAAACTCTGGGGGCTTTCACCGGTACTTGCTCCGGCAAAGAAGCGGGTTACGAAGGAATAACGGCGGGCGAAGAGTGAATAGCTCCTCAGGTCTGTATGAGCGGTTAGATAGTTATGCCGCTCCCTGGCAAAGCTCTTATTGATCGCTACATAGCCACGCCAGCCACTCATAGGCCCGGTCGGGCCCCAGAGTATATTATCGTGTACCAGCCTGAGCTGGGGAGAATAGACGAAATCGGTCTCTTTCCCTATCCGGAACCAATTACCGCTGTAAGGGTTCCACTGCTCGTAAAGCTCACTCCGCCGGTAGATAAGGTTTTCGAAATCGAGACGCCAGAAACGGTTAAAGGGGTAACGTATAAGCCCGTAAGCACCTGTATCTTTCTCCCTGACATTGACATAAATGTTATGCTGTGGGTAGTAATAGAGTAAGTCATCAGTGAGCTGATAGATACCAAAGCCGTAATCTATGCGGTGCGGCAGATAGAGATAGGTAAAGATGAAGTCCGATTCCTTCAGTTTGCCGTGTATGCCAACCTGAGCACTGATGGTATGGTCACCCATCACATCACTCAGCCCGATCAGCACACTACCGACCGTCCCGTAAGTCGAAGAATAGGCCATACCACCCCAGAGCCGGTCGAGATGGAATCTAACCCTGTAGGGTTCTATCTCGGGCGGACTGGGCTCTTCCGGCCGGTCTTCCAGTGATGTCTCAGTACTTACCCGAAAGAACTCGGCACCGGAGCGCTCTACCTCACGGGGCCGTCTTACCCGTTCCACCTCTCTCTCACGCTGGCCATAGTAACGGTAGCGATAGAGCTGGAAGCGTTCGTGGAAATCATCTATTGGAGAGAACTCTTCCGGCAGGCGATATTCGTAGTATACGAGATTCTCGAGCGGGTGATTGGCAAGATAGATATCCCAGCCGTTATTATAAAAGGCGGAAAAGATGAGTTGATTCCCGTTATGGTCAAGGTCACCCTGGAATACGCCGTTCAGGGTCTGTGTTACCCTGGCTCTCTGCCCACTTTCGATATCGATAATATGGAAATTGGAGACCTTATCCTCTTCCGAGATGAAGAGGATTCTGTTACCTGCTGCATTCCAGAGTGGGGAGTGATTGCTGAAACTATCGTCGGTTACCTTATAGAACCTCTCCTGCTCCAGATTGTAATAGTAGATCTGGTCGGTCAGCCGGTTGAAGAGGTGTTCGTATCTATGCTCCTCTGTCTCTGTCCGTTCGGAGGAGAAGACGATCTTTGTCCCATCGGGTGACCAGCGGGGTTGATGGTCATAATAGATATCGGAGGTCAGTTGCCTGATCTCCCGGGTTGCGAAATCCATATAGTATATGTTATTCTTCATATTTCGCTGGCCGGAGAAGAGGATCCGTTCACCTCTGCTGTCGATATCGATCTCGTAAATGGCATCGAAGTCGTACATCTCGATCGATTCCAGGACCTTGCCGTCTGTTGCGCTGGCAATGTAGATCACATCACCCGATTTTGTCTTGGAAACGAAAGCGAAGCGCTGGCTGTCGGGAAACCAGCTGATATTGGTACGGAGAAAATGGAACTGCTCGAAACGGCCCGTAGATTCTCCCCGTATGAGCCGCTCATTTTCGAATATATCGAGTGTATGCCCGCGCCAGATGCTCATCCTTTCGTTACGGTTGGAGAAGTAGAGATACATCCGGCCATCAGGTGAGAAGCGAGGTGCATAGTTTAAATAGGAGCCATCCTTCTGCTGATCGGTTCTACGTTCATAGGCTTCATAGGGAATATCGTGAGTCTGCAGATACGGGGTGTAATCACGCTTGAGCTGGTTACGCCATCTACTCTGCAATTCTTCGAAATCCATCCCGAAAACCCTGTTCGTAGCAGCATCAGGGGTCCCGGAAGTCCGGAAAGCATAGAAATATCGCATCACCGTATCGCGGCCATAGGCCTCGTCCAGATAGGTCAGAAACGATTCGCCGAGCCGGTAGGCGTAATAGCCACCTACTGTCTCGAGTGGTTGCAGGTAGGAATTGAACACCATATCCATAACGAACATATTGTTGTAATTATCCTCGCCTCCGATAGAGAGATACTCCGGTAACCCTTCGGCAAACCAGAAGGGGAACGAGAGACGGGGTAGATTGAAATAGCGGGCTGCACTGAACTCGCTGTCCATAGCATTGATATATGCGTGGGTCAGTTCGTGGATCAGGACCTCTTCCAGCTTTTTGTAACTCCCATCGTAGGGAACCACCACCCGGTTATGGAGAGATTCGGTGAAACCACCAACCCCTTCAGAGAGGAGCTGGTAAATGATATTGGTAACCTGAAATTCACGGTGTGACTCGTAGAAGATTATCGGTATCCTCGAGTAGAGAGGTGTCTGAAAGGCATCCTGCAGGTAATAATAGGCCTCCTCTGCCATCAGGGCTGCAGTCTGGCCGAATTCATCCGCACCTTGCGGGAAATAGATGTCGAAATGGAGGGTCTTCATCATAGACCACTGGATCTTCTCGACCTGAACCTTATTCTTGCCGAATTGATAGCTCAACAGGGGGAGGGTTGCTACCAGCAGCAGCATTATCATCAGTATTATCTTTCTTACCATTCTATTGTCCTTAATTTCTTCATAGTATTAAGTATAACGTAATTCTCTGCCGATACTATCTTTTTTCCGCTCTCCGTATACGAGCCAATACCCTCCTGCTCTCCTTTCTGGTTTGTCTGCTCTGTTGGCCCATTATCCAGCTGATTGCCGCTCCGCCTTAAAACAGTTTGAACTGAAAATACCTGCGCGGATTCTCTCTTATATCGAATATCAGCGAATCGATCTCGGCTGAGGTTTTGAGCAGGTTTTCATATAAATCCTTCTCGGTGATAAGATAGTGCAGCGTGCCCTCTTCCTGGCTGATTCTGGCAATAACCGGCTCTACCTCATCGAGAATGTTGTTGATCTTAACGAGCACCTCTTCCAGTTCCGAGACCGAACCGGATACGGTATGCATCGTCGTCTGGATCGTATCCCGCTCCTCTGAGAGTAGCGTGTTGATCTCCTGCGAGGTCTGGTGCAGGTTAGTCACTATCTCGTTAAGGTCGTCATAATTAGCGGAAAAGAACCTCTCCAGCATCTGCATCAACTGCCGTGAAGAGCTTATCGTCTCGAACAGGTCATCCAGCAGATCGCCCCTTGAGGAAACACTCTTGAGGACCCTATCGAGATCGGCCACTATATCGGAGAGCTTGGGAACGAGGCCTGCGAGGCTGGTGAGGTTACTACCTCTCGGAATATCGTCCGGCCCGAGCAGCTCGGCAGAGCTTCCGGGAATGATGTCTATCTGGCGATTTCCCATCAGATCAGCATCTCTGATCAGAAATTCTGTGTCGGCTGGCAGGGGAAAGTCGAGCTCTACCAGTATATCGATTACTACACCCCGTTCTTTGATCGTGATAGTATCCACCCTTCCCTTTCTCACTCCGTGAAGGGTTACAGCACTCCCGGGCTCTATGTTACCCGCATTGCTGAAGCTGACCTGCATCCTGGTATATCTCGCCCGGCTCAACAGGCCGCTCATCCAGCCGTAACCGAAAAAGAGTATCATCAATCCTACGATCGTAAGCAGCCCGACCCTGATATAGGTCTCCCGCTTATGCGGCTGATATTCCGTGTTTTTCATATCTTCCTCATCTCACTTTTCGTTCTTCTTCTCCCGAAGATTAAGTTTTGATCCCGGCTATTGTTACAAGCTATTTTTTATCTGATACTCCTGAATCTGGAGATTCTGTAACACGGGCCGGATTGTAGTCATAGTTCCTTATTCCGCTTTTTCAGATAGACCATCAGGGCAGTGATGTCGGTATAGTTCACACCCGATATGCGGGCTGCCTGGCCGATAGAGGCCGGTTTCATCCTCTTCAGCTTCTCCCTCGCCTCGTATGCTATTGTCTGGATATTCATAAAGTCAAGTTCTGAGGGGATGGGGTAGTTCTCAAAGTATTCGAATTTCCTGATATCCTCCTCCTGCCGCTTGAGATATCCCTTATATTTTACCTCTAATGTCAAACGCTCCTGTAGTGCAGGGGTTACGTCGGAAGGGATCTCATAACCGAATCTTGCCAGGTCACGATATTCGATATCGGGACGGCGGAGGATATTGATCAAGCGGGTCGGTTCGCTCAGTTCGCTGCTCTTCGCCGTGTTACGGGTTTTCAGCTTTTCCAGCTCCCGTTCCTTGATCTCCTGCATCTTGAGGAAACGCTGCCACCGTGTTTCTGATACCAGGCCTAATTTGTAGCCGATCGGCATCATACGCTCGTCAGCATTATCCTGGCGAAGTGAGAGGCGATATTCGGCACGAGAGGTGAACATCCGGTAAGGTTCCTCGGTCTCTTTCGTGACCAGGTCATCTATAAGAACACCAATATAGCTCCTGCTGCGGGCAAATGTCAGCACGTCCTGCCCATCGAGAGCGAGAACGGCATTGATGCCGGCCACCATACCCTGAACGGCCGCCTCTTCATAACCGGAAGTGCCGTTGATCTGGCCTGCCAGATAGAGCCCCCTGATCCTGTGAGACTGCATAGCAGCGTCGATCTGGCCGGGCAGGACGTAATCGTACTCTATGGCGTAGCCGTAACGAATGACCTTTGCCTGCTCAAGGCCGGGTATCGAGGCAACTATTTTTTTCTGCACATCGGGTGGGAGGCTGGTGGAGATACCGTTGACGTAACCCTCATAAGTACGCAGGCCTTCCGGCTCAACGAAGATATGATGCTTTTCCCGCTCGGCAAAGCGGACGATCTTGTCCTCTATCGAAGGGCAGTAACGGGGGCCTCTCCCCTCTATATTGCCGCTGTAAAGAGCTGACCGTTCGAGATTATCACGGATCAGGCGGTGAGTCTCGGCGGTTGTCCAGGTCATATAGCAGCTTACTCGATTCTTTAACTCTATGTCACGGTAGAAAGAGAAACCCTGAGGTGGTTCGTCACCCGGCTGCTCAATGAGTTGTGAATAGTCCATCGTTCGAAGATCAATACGTGGCGGTGTCCCCGTCTTGAATCTACCCAATTCCAGGCCGAGTTTCTGAAGTGACTCAGAAAGATTCAAAGCTGCTGGTTCTCCCGATCTGCCACCCGAATACGTATTCTTGCCGATATGTATCGCACCACGCAGAAAGGTGCCACAGGAGACTATTACCTTCGGAGCATAATAGCTCTCTCCAATATTGGTCTTCACCCCGATTACTTCGTTCTCCTGAGTCAGTATCTCATCAACTGTCGACTCCTTGATCTCCAGGCTGTCCTGCGCCTCTACCGCCTGTAACATCTCAATCGAATACTGCAGCCGGTCGTTCTGGCAGCGGGGTGCCCAGACTGCCGGGCCCTTCTTCTTGTTCAACATCCGGAACTGTATGCCGGTCAGGTCGGCTATCCTCGCCATCTCACCACCGAGGGCGTCGATCTCACGAGCCATGTGCCCTTTGGCAGGGCCGCCGATCGATGGGTTGCAGGACATCCTGCCTATGCTCTCGTATTTGATGACAAATAGCAGGGTGCGAGCTCCCATCCGGGCTGAAACTAAAGCTGCTTCCACACCTGCATGGCCGCCACCAACCACTATAACATCGTAATTGTATTTTGTCATATAACCTTTCTTACAGCTCTCCTGACTTGTCTGTCTATAAATAACTTTACCCGAACTCTCCTGTGTCAAGATTTTTTGGATAACGGAGGGAGCGGAGCAAGGAGTGATGGGGTGATGGGGTGATGAAGTGACAAAGTAACAAGGTGACAAAGTAACAAGGTGACGGGGTGACGAAGTGACGGGGTGACAAAAAGTAGTGAGTTGTGAGTTGTGAGTTGTGAGATCCAGGGGAAGCATAGCAAGCATATAGGAGTAAAGCAAGGGGAGATTGGTGGCGAAGTGATGATGTGATGAAGTAATGGAGTAATGAAGAGATGGGGTGAAGAAGAGAGGGAGAAGTGGTGATTTTAATTCCGTTTGGGGTGGTGGGCGGGAATAGATAAAATCCAGCATTACAATTAACAGCGTTAATAAAACCGTACGAGAAGGGGCTTCGAAGATACTGTCCGACGAGCGAAGCGAGGAGTTTATCGAGAGAAGCCCGTTCGAGCAGGTTTTTAGCTGTTACATTGTACGCTGGCAGTTTTTCTTTGCTACTTTCTTTTGGCTGTCCAAAAGAAAGTAGTTTAAGAAAAAGTTGTGAGAGCTTTTCTTTGTTTCGTTCTTTTGCCGGCGCAAAAGAAAGAATAAAAAAAAAGCCCGGGAATAAACCCCGGGCTCTTCATTATACTATGTTCTCTTTATTTCAAGAGCATCATCTTCTTGATCTCTTCAAATTCGTTATCAGTCTCCATACGGTAGAAGTAAACTCCTGATGCAGCAGGACGCCCGGATAGATCGGTTCCATCCCAGAGGACGGTATGATAACCAGCCTCATATTGACGGTCATTGAGCAGTGTCTGCATCGTCTGGCCGAGAACGTTATAGACGGTAATCGTTACCCTCATATCTTCTGCCAGGCTGAAACCGATACGGGTATCAGGATTGAACGGGTTGGGGAATGCACCAATAAGTTTCGTCTCCAGCGGTATCTCCGGTACTCCACCCTCTTCATCTTCACCTATGATCCTGATCGATACGGGACCGTGGAAGAATGTCGTCAGGTCGAGATCACCAATCTCCAGCCAGTAATAGTAAGTATTACCCGACTCTACCTCTTCATCGATAAATGTATAAGTCTGCTGCTGAGATGAGTTATTAGCCGTTATGAGCATCGGATTGATCCTGACCGCATCACCGAGCTGATTGAAATCGTTACGATAGACATTGTAACCGAGCATGTTGATCTCTGTCTCGGTCACCCACTGTAACTCCACAACCTCATTGGCAATCAGAGACGCCGTAAACGATGAGAGCTCGACGGGGAGGGGTGGCTCTTCTTCATAATCGGTAATCTGAATGTTATCAACATTCCATCTTTTACCGCTATCACCACCAGTTTGTCTTATACGTATTCGCGCTTCACCGGGAATATTTGCTTCAGCTGTAAACAGAGTAAGTTCATCAACTCCGTCTAGATTTGTCTCATTGCCAATCTGTGTCCAATTCCTTGCATCTGTTGTGTATTCTACAACAAATAGAGGAGCTATTCCTGTTCTGTCTCCAGAGAAATTGGCTCTAGAATAATAGAAACTGATCTCACCTATACCGTTTCCCTTTAAGTCAAGCATCGTTATCGAGCCATAAGTGGTTCCATCATAAAGAATCCGAGCTGCACGATTACCAAATTTCATGTCTCCATCAGCTGTTCCAATTAAGGCCTGCGTCATATCCCAATCAAGTCCGCTGAGAGTAACTGTTCCTGGATCATAACTTGGTTTAGTTTCACCTTCACCTTCAAAATTAACGAAATACCCTGCTGGTAAAACCCATCCATCCACAGGAATAATTAACGGATCTCCATATATGCCGTTATCATCAATGATACTAATAACTATACTACCAGAATAATAACCAATGTCAAGACCGGCTTTCATTCTAACAAGTAGAGTAAAGATTATATCGCCATCAACTGGAATCACAATCTGTGAACTATATTCTGTACGTTCTTCATCATCTGGTAATTTTACTTCAAAAACAGAAGTATCTACATGTATAACGTCTACCGTTACAACCACGGGGGGCACGGGCTCTGGTAGAGGAAAGGTGGGGGGCGGACCGGTGGGGGGGGGAGGATCCCATTTGGTTTCTATTTCACATTCTGTTGATTCTGAAGGACCAACATCTATAATATAACTTAATTCTCCCGTTAGATCGTCAGGATCGGCAGTTATCATAGAAATAACTTCACCATCAACTTGAATGATAACTGACAAAGGATCATCAATTCCGTTATCAACAGTGATCTCAATCTCGTCAGAATAATAACCAACTGGACGGCCTTCTTTCATTCTAACAAGCAAATTAAAGGTTAGGTCACCCTCCACATTATCGATTGTAATACTTGAACCAAATTCTGTACGACCCTCTCCACTTTCTTCCTCTTTGGCTATTTCAAAATCCGATTCATCGATTAGTGTCACTGAACCGACAGTCGTATAGTTTCCATAAACATTCACAACTTCTATGACAGTCTCTACTGCTGCTGAAGGCCCTCCACCTAAAAAATATCTTAACGTTCCCGTTAGATCGGCAGGATCGGCAGTAATCATAGGAGTACTTGTTTCGAAGATATCGATTGAGAAATCTCTGAAGCGGGTACTTGCTCCACCACCTGTCATCTCTATCTTAATCTTGCCAGTAGCAATATCGTATGTATCAGTCAGATCAAGAATTTCCCCATAAGTTACATAGTTCCCGGTTATTGCATATGAATCAACTAAGTCATAACTAGCCCCATCATCGGCAGATACCATGAGAGAAAGTGTCTGCCCCTGATCTCCGCCATAGGTTGTTGCATCAAAACTAATTTCCAGATAGTCATATTGAGTGAAATCGATGTCGGGTGATTCAATATAACTGCCTACCGTTATAAATCTGAAATAGGGATCTGTTGTTTCGTGTATTGCGTAATCATAAAGTTCAAATCCTTGAGCTAAAGCAATATCAAGATCATCCTGAGATCTGAAAGCATTGAAGTACGGAATATCAAAGGGTTCAATTATATTACCACTTACAGCAACTGTAGTTGAAGTTGCTCCGCCTCCACCAATAATGGCTTCTCCTGTATAGTCGCCAAGCTCTAAACCTGCAACAAGCTGGACCCAGATATCAGTTGCTGTTCCATCGTATGCTGTTAATGTAATGTCGTTATCAAAGCCGCTAGTCTCATTGAGTGATACCTGGAAGTTAGCCGGAGCTGTTACTGTGACATCAGTTCCATCGAGATTAGTACCTGATAATTCAAAGGATTGTGCATCAGATGGACCTTCGTCAAAAACATAAATCAAGCCAGAAAGCTCGTTAGGATTAGCATAAAGTACAGGATCTTCTGGTTGTTCGTAAGTGATGGAAACAGCATCGATCTGAATATGATCTCTTGCTGCATCAGTATTTATAACTGAAAAAATCACTTCAACATCGTCTTGAGCAGTACTATATTCAAAAGTCCATACTATTTCTGTCCACTCATCTGTGTCCAGTACCGTGTAATTAGAATAACTTGAATATCCTCCTGCACGATAAAAAGCATTTCTTATATCTCCTTTTCCTCTAGCATAATAGGTTATGGTATATTCAGTATCAGCTAATATTGATAATGGCTCGGTCGTAAATCTTGCATGAGATGTAGAACTCCTGACAAGTTGGCAAGAAGTTGTTCCTGAATATGCTGATGTAGTATATTCATTAACATTAGTAGTTCCGATGCTTGATCTCGCACCGTACCAATGATCAGGAAGTCCTTCGGTCCAGTTTTCAAAGTCTCCGTTCTGGGCAATATCGATTATGGTTTGTCCAGAAAGCAACGAAAACGAGATCAAGGTTATTAAGATCAATAAACTTATCCTTTTCATTATAACCCTCCAATTATTTATTTAAAAACTTATGATCAATGATTGCAGTGTTATCTACATTCATCGAGAATACTTTTGATTTTTTAACTGATAGATAAGCTGGTAGAAATCTGTTTTGCCGGGTGGTAAAATACCTCTCGGCCTTGATAGTAAAGACAAAAACATCACCGGGATAATCCATACTTACATATCTCCATTTTTTTTGCATATTTATATAAGTATAGAAATTCATCTTGCAGGGGAGTTGTCAAGGAAAATGTGGAGAAAAAGGGTGCTCCGCCGTGATCCGTGATGAGTAAAAAACCGGAGGGAGGGGAAAAGAATGTAGGATTTAGAATTTAGGATGTAGAATGGAAAAACCGGAGGAAGGAAGAGCAAGGAGAGATGGGTGATGGGGTGACGGGGAGACTGAGAGACTGAGAGAAAAAAAGTAGTGAGTAGTGAGTTGTGAGTTGTGAGATCCAAGGGAAGCATAGCAAGCATATAGGAGTAAAGCAGGGAGAGACGGAGTGACGAAGTGACGGAGTGACGGAGTGACAAAAAGTAGTGAGTGGTGAGTTGTGAGTTGTGAGATCCAAGGGAAGCATAGCAAGCATATAGGAGTAAAG
>CAZBDV010000015.1:16881-44609 GCA_964490765.1 uncultured Candidatus Cloacimonadota bacterium
CAGGAAGAGACGGAGTGACGAAGTGACGAAGTGACGGAGAGACTGAGAGAGGGAGAGACGAAGTGCTTTTAATTCCGTTTGGGGTGGTGGGCGGGAATAGATAAAATCCAGCATTACAATTAACAGCGTTAATAAAACCGTACGAGAAGGGGCTTCGAAGATACTGTCCGACGAGCGAAGCGAGGAGTTTATCGAGAGAAGCCCGTTCGAGCAGGTTTTTAGCTGTTAGATTGTACGCTGGAGAGGTTTTCTTTGCTTCTTTCTTTTGCCGGAACAAAAGAAAGAACGTAGACGAAAGACGTTGGAAGAGGTTTTCTTTGCTACGTGGGCTTCGCCGAACTCGGAAGCAGCCACGAGGGAGAGTTTTCCTCGGTTCTTTTTACGGAGAAAAAGAAAGAACGTAAACGAAAGACGTTGTGAGAGGTTTTCTTTGCTTCATGGGCTTCGCCGAACTGGGTAGCAGCCACGGAGAAGCAATTTCTTCGGTTCTTTTGCCGGAACAAAAGAAAAAAGATAGCAGATATATAATTTTGTGATGCATATATAGTAGAGGAGGAGAGTAAGCCTATGGGAGTAAAGCAAGGGGAGAGATAAGTGACGGGGTGACGAAGTGACGGAGAGACTGAGAGAAAAAAAGTAGTGAGTAGTGAGTGGTGAGTTGTGAGGGAAAAGAATGTAGAATTTAGAATGTAGAATGTAGAATGGAAAAACCAGAGGAAGGAAGAGCAATGAAGGATTAGCAAGTAGTCAGATTAACGGATGAAAACCGGAGGAAGGAGGCTTCGCAGTGATGAGTGATTAGTGATTAGTGAAAAAACCAAAGGGAGATGAAGCAGGCTACCAGGGGTAAAGCAAGAAGGATTAACAGATTAACGGATTAACAGGTAAACAGATTAACGGATGAAAACCGGAGGAAGGAGAGCAAGAAGTGAGGGAGAGACTGAGAGAAAAAAGTAGTGAGTGGTGAGTTGTGAGATCCAGGGGAAGAGAAGCAAGGAGGATTAGCAGGTTTAGGGTTTAGGGATCCAATGGAAGCAAAACTTAGCTGGAATCGGAAATCAGTGATCGAGAGATTAGAAATTGTTGAGATGGTTGAGAATGTTTAGAATTAAGTAAAGCAAGGAGATGGGTTGTAGTTATGAGTGATCAGATGTTTCACAGGGATCATCTTTTCATCTCCAAGTCACTTAGTCACTTCGTCTCAAAGTCACATCATCACGATGTCACCCCGTTACTTCGTTACTCCGTCACCTATGACCCTGTCACTGTTATTTTCCCCTCGCCTGGCTCTGTCATCCTGCCAATAATGGCAGCTGAGACAAGTCCGGCATTGTGACAGGCTTTGAGTGCTTCTTCAGCCTGCTTTTGCGGCAGAGTTACAAGCAGGCCGCCGGAGGTCTGGGCATCGAAGAGGATGAGTTTATCAGCTTCGGAGAAGTTGCCGTTCCAGCGGACGAGATGCTGGTAGTGTTCTCTATTATTGAGAGTTCCGCCAGGGACGGAGTCACGGGCTATGAGTTCTCTGACACCGTTGAGGATCTGGATTTTATCGAGCCAGATTTCGGCATCCATCCCGCTACCGGTGGTCATTTCTGAGAGATGGCCGAGTAGCCCGAAACCGGTGATATCGGTACAGCTACTTATCGGAAACTGAAAGAGGGTATCAGCAGCCTTCCTGTTCAGTCCGCTCATATTATCTATGGCTGCTTTGATCTGTTCCAGCGAGGCGATACCCCGCTTCATTGCCGTGGTGATGATCCCTGTCCCGAGTGGTTTGGTGAGGATCAGGCAATCGTCCTGACGGGCGGTTTTATTGCTCAGTATGTTATCTATCTCTATTATCCCGGCGACTACCAGCCCGTATTTCGGTTCCGGATCTTCGATGGTATGCCCGCCGAGGATGGGGATACCGGCTTCTGTGGTCTTATCAGCCGCCCCTTTGAGGATGGATGAGAGGACTGTAACAGGCAGGCGGTTGATGGGGAAGCCGACGATATTGAGGGCAAAGAGTGGCTTAGCACCCATAGCGTAGATATCGCTGAGAGAGTTAGCAGCGGCAATAGCTCCGAAATGATAGGGATCATCTACAATCGGGGTAAAGAAGTCGGTGGTCAGGACCAGGGCTCTTTTCTCGTCTATCTTATAGACGGCGGCATCGTCGGAACTTTCCGGCCCGACTAGGACATTGGGATCGGACAGGACGGGGAGTTCACGCAGTACCTTCTCCAGCACGGAAGGTTGGATCTTACAGGCACAGCCGAGTCCGTGTGTATAGTGTGTTAACCTGATCTCCTCTTCTTCAGAGCCGGTGAACGTAAGAGGCTCTTCACGGGAAATGAGGGGTATGAGGTTTCTGGTTATTATGCCGGCAGCTTCTGCGACCTCTTCTTTCGTCGTTGCCCGACCGGTAGAGAAGCGGAGTGAACCGAGCGCATAATCGAGCGGGACATTCATCGCTTCGAGAACGTAGGAGATCTCTGTCTTATCGGAATGGCAGGCAGCGCCAGCCGAGATGGCAACTTTATCGTTGATCAGAGGAAGAAAGGTTCCGGCATCTACTCCATAGAAGCTGAGATTGAGGGTATTGGGCAGTCTGAGATCGGGATGACCATTTAATTTGATCAGCTTTTCGTCTATTCCAGCAGTGGCCAGAGCTTCTCTTATCTCTGTATATAGCAGGTCACGAGTCTCTTTCATCCTTCTACTGCCGGTTATCAGATCGCGTTCTGCTATTTCGGCTGCCCTGCCAAGGCCGGCGATGGCAATGACATTCTCGGTACCAGGACGGAGATTCCTCTCGTGTTCCGCTCCGAAGATAGTCTTTACCAGTTCGGTCCCTCTTCTGATATAGAGCGCCCCGATACCTTTCGGAGCGTAGAATTTATGCCCGGCAAGAGAGAGCAGGTCGGCCTGGATTTCATTGACGTCGAGTTTTACCTTTCCGGCAGATTGGGCGGCATCGGTATGGAAGATGATCTTATGTTCTCTGGCAATCCTGCCTATCTCGCTGACAGGCTGCAACGAGCCGGTTTCGTTATTACTGTGCATAATAGTGATGAGGATGGTAGAGGGGGCTATCGCATCACGAAGAGCTGACAGGCTGACGATGCCAGATTCGTCTACCGGCAGATAGGTCACACGGAAATTCTGTTTTTCCAGATATCTGCAGACCTCCATAACTGCCGGATGTTCTATCCGGCTGGTGATAATATGGTCACCCTTCTTTCTGAGTGCTTCGGCTACACCACGTATAGCGATGTTATTCGCTTCTGTGCCCCCGGAAGTAAAGATAATCTCATCGCTGTGAGAGCCGATCAGTTTAGCTACCTGCTGCCGGGCCCATTCGATCCGTTCTTTCGCCTGCAGTCCGTAGAGATGTATGCTGGATGGATTACCGAAATCCTGCTGCATCACCTCTTTCATCGTCTCTATCACCTCGCCCGCAAGGGGTGTTGTGGCATTATAATCGAGGTAGATTGGTTTCTTCATATTTCTGGCTCCCCTCGTTCAGTTACTTCTGTTTATCCTTCTCAGCCTCGCTGTTCCAGCTGTAGAAGACACCACGCTCCAGCTCCTGAGCTTTGATAATCCCCTGCTTGTGCAGATGTTCGAGATATTTGGTAACTTCGTGGATGTGAAGATTGAGTATCCTGGACATATCCTCGGCAGTGCAGGGCCTTCGTTTAATCGTAGAGATAAGCTTATCCTCCATCGCACCATCGATTTCGGGAAAGCTAACCTTATCAGTCTGGCGGGCTATGACCTCCACTGGAAGTGGTTGGAAAAATTCGGCTATCTCAGCCAGCTTGTTATCTGCCTCTTTCACCAGCCAGCGTTCTGTGCCCGGCCTGTCGAGGCTGTTAAGCTGCACTCTATGCGGGTCAATTATCTCTACAGCCTGCCTGATAGACTTCAACTCCTCTTCATCATCGTTGATACCAGGGAGAAGGAAAATCTCCAGCCACATTTCGGCTTTACTCTCCCGGCGGAAAGAGACCAGTCCGGCAATGATATCTTTCACTTTCAGAGAATCTGCAGGCCGGTTGATCTTTTCGAAAGTCTTCTGTGAGGCAGCATCGAGTGAAGGGAGTATGATATCAACACCGCTCACCTCCTTTCGCAATTCAGGATCGGGCAGAAGAGAACTGTTGGTAATCAGGGCGATCCTGTAGTCAGGAAAATCCTTCTTCAGAAAGGTGATAATATCTCCGATACGGCTGTTGAGAGTAGGCTCGCCAGCACCGGAAAAGGTGATGAAATCGAGATAGGGGTGTGTGCCAAGATAGTCTTCGAGCTCTTCCTTTATCTCCTGATATGAGACATACTCATCACGCTGAATTGTGAGATTGGTCGTTTTCCCGATCTCACAATAGATGCAATTCATAGAGCAGTACTTGAACGGGACGAGATCAACCCCGAGCGAAACTCCTAACCGACGGGATGGAACGGGTCCGAAAAGATGTTGGTAACTCATTATTCTTCCTTTAATTTTTTTTAGCAGTCTCTTCTCAAGAGGGGGATAAAGTCAAATGATTTTATCTGGAGGCTTCGGTGAGCTGCTTAGCTTTGCTATTTTTGTTTGACAAAATTCCCCATTTTTTTGAACTGTATACAGAGTGGGTGATTAGCTCAGTTGGTTAGAGTGCTACGTTGACATCGTAGAGGTCACAGGTTCGAATCCCGTATCACCCACCATTATTTTTTTTCAGCATTAGAGGGGTCATATCAATGGAAAACAGTTACAGTAAGCACAAGCAGCGTTTAAGATTGAGATATTGTGCCGATGGGCTGGAGGGCTTTCATAATTACGAAGTGCTGGAACTGATCCTCTCCTACTCCCTTATCCGGCGTGACACCAAGCAACTGGCCAAGAACCTGATAGAGAGATTCGGAAATCTGATCGGAGTCCTGAACGCTCCGGTCGAGAAACTCATCGAAGAGAAAGACATCAATGAAAGGACTGCCGTTTTACTCAAGCTATTTCGCGACACAATGACTTATGCTCTATCGGAGAAGATCGTCAAGGAGAAATGGATCACCTCCTGCCACGATGTCTATGATTATCTGAAGCATTACTTCAAGGGTAAACAGAACGAAGAATTCAAGGTGATCTATCTCAATTCGCGCCATATCATCATCGCTGAAGAGACCCTGTTCAGGGGGACGGTCAATGAGGCAAAGATCTATATCAGGACACTGGTAGAGAGTGTCATCAAGACCGGAGCAGCAGCTATTATCATCGTACATAATCATCCTGGCGGCACACTCAAGGCTTCGGAAGACGATATACTGATTACCGAGAAGATCAAGAAGGTACTGAGATATATTGACGTTAACGTACTCGACCATATCATTATTGGTGATAACGACTATATCTCACTGGCGAGTGAAAAGAAAATATGATAAAATAAAGGAGTGAATGATCTATGGATTACAGAGTGGGATTTTGCCAGTATAAACCGGAGTTATTTGCAATCGACAGGAATCTGGAAAAACTGGAGAGGATGCTGACTGGGGTTGAAGCCGATCTAATCGTTCTACCGGAACTGGCAGCTACAGGGTATGTGATCAACACTCGTGAAGAGCTGGAGATGGTAGCCGAGGATGTGAAGAGTAGTAAAACCCTGGAGATGTTTCGTGAACTGGCCAGGAAGAAGGAAACGAGCTATGTAGTCGGTTTCGCTGAGAAAGATGGCGAGAGGATATACAACTCTGCTTTCATGATCAATCCGAATGGTGAATTCTATATCTACCGCAAGATCCACCTCTTCAAATGGGAGACGAAGATCTTTACCCCGGGAGAGAGTGGTTTCTTTGTCAAACCAGCCAAGGATGATGTCAGAGTCGGTATGATGGTCTGCTTCGACTGGATATTTCCTGAATCTGCCAGAACCCTTAATATACAGGGTGCCGAAATAATCTGCCACCCAGCGAACCTCGTCCTCCCCTGGTGCCAGCAGGCAATGATAACCCGCTCCATCGAGAACAGGATCTTTACCGTGACAGCTAACCGGACAGGAAAGGAAAAGAACGGAGATGTAGAGATGGCCTTCACCGGACAGAGCCAGATCACCAATACGACAGGAGAAGTTCTCAAGAGGCTGAACGAGACAGAAGAGACTGTCTGGGTTGAGACGATAGACCCGGAAAAAGCAAGAGATAAGTGGGTTACAGAGTATAATCATATCCTGAAGGACAGGAGGAAGGAATTATATAGTGATGCGTAGTGCGTAACTTTTTTCTTGTCAAAGATTCGGGGTTAAAAAACTGTGTAGCAAATTTAAGACATTGAGGTTATTAATTATATGGCAACAACATCAGATATTAGAAACGGAATGATGATCGAGTTCAAGGATGGAATCTACGAGATCATAGATTTCCTGCACGTAAAACCGGGCAAGGGGAACACCTTCGTCAGAACGAAACTGAGAAATATCAAGACGGGACAGGTTCTGGAGAATAACTTCCGGATAAGCGAGAAATTAACCGAGATCAGGATAGAGAAATCGAAAAAACAGTATCTCTATCACGACGGAGATTTCTATGTCTTTATGGATAATGAGACCTACGAGCAGATTAGTGTCCCCTCAGAAGCGATAGGTGATCTGGATAAATATCTGATAGAAAACACAGAAGTAACAATGAAGAGCACCCCGGAAGGTGAGATTATGGGAATAGAGCTCCCTACATCGATCGTCATGGAGGTTACAGAGTGTGACCCCAACGTCAAGGGTAATACTGCTTCAGGTGGTGGAAAAAATGCCGTAACCCAGACCGGGTTGAAGTTAACCGTTCCGTTCTTTATCGAGGTTGGAGACCGTATTAAAGTAGATACAAGAACAGGAAGTTATCAGGAGCGAGCTTAAAAAAAATAAGAATTTTCTTGACAGCAATTTAAGCTCCAATTTTGTTGTCGATAGTAAAAGGAGGAATTAATGGCAAAAAAGAGAACATTTGCCGCTAAATTAGCACACGAAACGAGTCTGGAAGGAAAACTGGTCTGTCCTAATTGTAATGTAGAGATGAAGAGGACAAAGATTGTACGCAACAAGAAATCTAAAGCAGGTACCTGGGCTCCGAGCTATGAGTTCCTCAATGTCTGCAAATGTAACGAGAATGACGTTTATGCAGGAAAACTAAAGTAGCGCTTTCACACCCTACATAGAATGCCCTCCTAATACCCTCTTATCTCCCCGATAAGAGGGTATTTTTTTAATGAAAAACCAGAGAGGAGACAATGGGGAAAAAGATATTGAGCTTAATGTTATCAGTGCTGGCCGGTGTTTCTATACTCACGGCAGCTATACCATTCGCGGCAGGTGGTGGGCAGCAGGTCTTTCCGGCTACTCTACCGGCTGAGAATGAGAATGTAATATCAGAGATCTTCGGTCCGCATAGCGGCCCGGGCAGAAATGAAGGTTTTCCAGCCCAGACACTCGTACTGATGGTCGAGTTCCCAGATTACCGGTTCGAGGACACTATTACCAACCAGGACTTCTGGGCCAATCCTGATTATACTATTAGAGATTATATCGAACGGTATATGTTTCATCTGCAGACCTACTATCTGGACGCCTCCAACGATACATATCAGATAAACTATACCGTGGCCGATACGATCATCTGCCTGCCGAAACCGATCTCCTATTACGGTGATGCGGCTTACAGCCTGGAAAGAAGAGTCGAACTTGTGCAGGACCTTCTTGCTATTAGCGACCCGCTGATCGATTTCTCCGCTTATGATTCCTATATCATACTCCATTCAGGTGGCGGGAGAGAGACAGACCTCTACGGGACAAGCCCGAACGCTATCTCCAGTTCATTTCTCAATCGAAGGCTTTTACAGGCAGTACTCGACCCCGATAATGAGGATGACGACTATCCCGGACTGGAGACAGATGACGGTGTATATATTGAAGAGATTGTAATCTCCGCAACGAATCATAACCACCCCGACAATCCGGAAGACCTGAATTATGGTGTTATCGGGCTGCTCTGTAATCTCTTCGGCAGGCAGATGGGGTTACCGACCCTCTTTGGTAATGTATCCAGCCTCGGCAGGGCTGCCGGTGTGGGAAATTTTTGTGTTATGGGGACAGGCGTCTGGAACGCCAACGGGCACGTGCCACCATTTCCTTCTGCCTGGACTCGGTATTTTGCCGGATGGGGAGAGCCAGTAACACTGCAACAGAGTGGAGATAACTTCCCCCTGACTTATCCTTTCAATCGTGAAGATCTGCAGATTCCCCGCCTTTATAAAGTACCAATCTCCGCTGATGAGTATTACCTGATCGAGAACCGGCAGCAGAATCCTGACGGCTCGGAACTTGGCGGGCAACCATCATTTACTTTTCGCCTGCTTCCCGACGGGGAACAGGATTATTACGATGAACCCTTTGATATGGTGCCCCGCTTCAATTTTATGAAGAACAGTTACCGTGGTTGTGAATGGGACTTCTACCTCCCGGGGCTTGGTGGTCCTGATTTTCCGGAAATAGATGGCTCAGGTATCCTCATCTGGCACATTGACGAGAACATTATCAGAGAGAATTATGAATACAATACGATAAATGCCAATCCCAATCATCAGGGAATTACCCTGATGGAGGCGGATGGGATACAACACCTCAGGTCGAGTATCCCCGATATATATATGCGCGGCTCGGGCTACGACTCATATCGTGCCGGGCATAACGATTATTTCGGTAGATTCGAAAAGGATGATGGAACGATCTCCATCCCTTATGCTCAGAGCTTCTATGGAGAGACTGATCTGGAGATAGACAGTATAGGTAGTTCGGAAGTAATAATGTCCTTTTCGGTCAGCTTCCCCTGGACGCTCGATTACGACTATGAGGGAAGAGACCTTCTGCCGGGTTCTGCTGTAGTGGATAGCCAGAACGATCTATATCTGCTGCAGACCACAGAGTCAGGAGAGATCTATCTCTTCAAGAACTATGAGCTGTTACCCGATTATCCGGTAGTTACCGATTCCATCAGGTTTATGCATACCGGGTTGAAGAGTAAAACTGCTTTTCTGATACCTGTAGAGAACGAAGAGGAAGGGGCAGCCTATCATATCGTGACACCGGAAGGGGCGGAGAAGAGTTCCTATTTTAACGGATTGGAATGGGGAACTCATCCCATCGCTTTCCGTGATTTAGGCCTCTCTATGAGCTATGCCCTGGCACTCAGGTCCAGAGAGGAGTATAATACCGAAGTTCATTTCTACGATGATGATTTCCAGCTGATAGACATTTTACAGATAGAGAACAGAGTTATCGTATCCAATATGGTCCTGTCTGAGGGTCATATCATATTCCTGTCCGAATCTCAAGAGAACGACAACCTGGAGCAGGTGATAATAGATCTCTCTTTGAATGAGGCGAGCTTCTTGACCTTTCCGCTGGCAAAAGACAGAATCATACGCTCGATGATGATGGCACCGGTAACCAGGAAAGAGAAAAGGAGCGGGGAATACGAAGATAATATCATCATCCTGACGGGGGATAACACCCTCTATCTCACTGATGAGTCCTGCGAAATTGTTGACGGCTTTCCCCTCTATTTCGATGATGAAATACTCTCAATACCTTCACTCGCTGATATCAATCGTAACGGCCGACTCGAAATACTTCTGGTGAGTAACAATTCTCTCTATGTCGTCGGATATAACGGAGAGATAATTAACTATCCGGTCCCTTCCGAACTCCCATATCCGGAAGAAGAGGGAAAGAATCTCGGAGTTGTAGCCTGTGATCTCGACAGAGACGGTAATCCTGAGATGATAGCCAATCTCGGTGGTAACAGATTCGTCATCTGGGATAACAGCTTTGTAGTGAAGAGTGGATACCCCCTGATGATACCTAACCAGCCACTGAACTATCCGATAGTCCTCCCAGGTGAGGACTCTACAGATATATATCTCTCTGCTGCTAATGGATATATATACCGTCATTCCTTCCCGGCTGTAAGAGGTGCATTCTTGCATAGAAACGAAGACGATGGCTGGATAACCGAATACGGTAACCTGCAGAGAACGGCCTACTTTTCCGCTCCACTCCCGACCAATACCCTGGAGAGTGATACAGTTTTCATCAGGGAAAACTGTTACCCCTTTCCCGTTCCGGTCACACATCAGAATGGAGGGGTCTTATATTTCAATATTATGATAAACCAGAATCTGCCTGTCGAGGTAAAAATATTTGACATCTCGGGCAAATTAATTTTTAAAGAAGTTCAAGATTGTCAGGCATATACGAATAACCGGAATAAAGTCTCTCTCGACATAAATGGTCTGTCAACGGGAGTTTATTTTGCTCAGTTACAGGCAAAAGGTGAGAGACTAATCATGAAGTTTGCCGTTGAAAAATAACAGAGTCCGGTTGGAGGAAGATAAACAATGACAAAAAAGATGATGTTACTCATACTTATGATCGTTTTCGGGTTAGCTGCCCTGCAGGCAGACCCCATAGATATTGACAGTGATTACGGCTGGAAGATGTTGACCATTCCATTATCACCCTCTATCTCTGCTATGGCGGGAACGGGTGCTGCTATCTCCGGTGAGGCAGGTTCTTTTATCGAACACCCTGCAGCCGGGCTTTTAGAGAATGTCAGATCGGTCAGTATCACACAGAATCTCTGGATATTCGATACCCAGATGACAAGTGTCGCTATTAACACAAGCTCAGGAGCTGATTCTTACGGATTTGCGCTCCGCGCTCTCGATTATGGTAAAATCGATGCCAGGGATATTACAGGGGAGATTATCGGTGAATTCCATCCTCTCGACCTTAACCTGATTGCCAATTACGCCAGAAGGTTTGGACCCAATTACTATGCCGGAGCCAATCTGATGCTTCTCTATCAAAAACTTCAGTCTCACTCTTCTACAGGTGTGGCACTCGACCTTGGATTGAGTTATCTGCCACCGATAAGAGGGCTGACCCTCAATGCGGCTATCAGGCATATCGGTATGACCAGTAAAGTGAACAGAGAAAGGATCAACCTCCCGACAGCTCCGGAGATCGGCATTTCCTACCTGCTCCCTCTTGATTTTGCTGATATCAATACTGAATGCAAAATGCTCAAACATCCAGACGACAGTAATGTCAGGGTCCAGCTCGGAACCAATATCAATATAAATGAAATTTTAAATCTCAGAGGGGGATATTACCTGAATCACGATACCCAGAGCCTGACAGCAGGTATCGGAGTGCAGTTGAATAAGATAGACTTTAATTATGCCTATCTCCCCTTCAGTGATGATATCAGTGATGCCCACTCTTTCGGGCTGACCTATAAATTTTGACAATTAAGTCCAGAAGTAACACAAAGAAGAAACTGATGGAATGTGAGTGTAGGTTATGGACAGAAAGAAAGATAAGGTAGCAGAGAGTTATGAAGTGCCCTCTTCTCTTGATGAGGAGTTAACTTATTCATATTCTCCAGCAAACTGGCAGGAAGGAATACTATGAAAAGACTCCTGTCCCTGATACTCCTGATTTTAGCGGTCTGGAATCTCCTGGCCGAGATTGGTATGGATTATACCCCGAGAGAGATGATCGTCAAGACCTCTCAGCCTCTAAATATCCGGGGTTTAAATTTCGGCCTGCCGGAATTCGATACCTTTCTCTCCGGAAGAGAGATCAGAGAGATCAAGTCAGTTACACCATCCCCGCAGAATCAATACTATGTTATCAGGTTCGAGGAGGAACTGGACTGGACAGAGTTGAAAACACAGAATCTTCGATTTGATGGAATAGAATACATACAACCGAACTATTTGAACGAATTTCTTTATACCCCTAACGACCCACTCTACCCTTATCAGGTGTTGAATCTCGTCAAAATTCCGGAAGCCTGGCAATATGAGACCGGAAACGAGAATGTCATTGTAGCTATCGTTGACTCCGGGCTCTGGTTCGAGCATCCTGAATTCTGGTGTGATGAGACAAACTTCCCAAGAGATAATATCTGGATTAACCATGCCGAGTATCCCCCTGACGGTGAAGATAGCTCCGGAAATGGTTATGTAGATGACTGGCGGGGTTGGAACTTTGTTGATGCACCCGAACTCTCACAAATAGCTCTCGGTAATTATCTCGAACAGGATAACGATCCGACAGACGAGACGGGCCATGGAACCCATATTGCAGGTGTTATCGGTGCCGAAACAAATAACGAGCTCGGTATAGCCGGTATCTGCTGGAACGTCAAAATGATGATACTCCGGGCTGGATTCAGAACCACTATCGGGCCAGGATACCTTCAAGACGATGATGCCGCAGCTGCCATTATTTATGCCGCCGATAACGGAGCTCATATAATCAGTATCAGCTGGGGTAGTGATATATACTCCCAGATCATTGCCGACGCCTGTCAATATGCTTATGAAAGGGGAGTAATTATCATTGCCTCGGCCGGTAATACTCCAGTTCCCGAGATTATGTATCCAGCCAAACTCAATACAACTATCTCTGTCGGGGCAGTCAACAATGCTCTCGGGCTTACCGGGTTCACGAGTTACGGGCCGGACCTCGATATTGTTGCTCCCGGTGAATTTATAATGAGTACCTACATCCCGCAGGATGACGGTTCTATATACTATGAGTCTTCAGGAACCTCCATGTCAACCCCTTTCGTCGTCGGTGGAGTAGCATTACTTTTAGCCAGAGAGCCGGGACTCAGTCTGCATGAAGTGAGATCAAGACTCTTCTCATCTGCCAGAGACCTCGGAACCCCCGGGTTCGATAATTACTTCGGCCACGGCCTGCTCAATGTCGAAGGTATGCTGACTATGACAGCACACCCCTACATTGAAGTTACCTCCCCTATAGACCATGCCGGACTGTCAGAAACGTTTCCCATAACCGGAACAATAGATGCACCCGATTTCTTCCGCTATTCTGTTATGTTTACCAATGAAGAATTGCCAACCTCGCTTGACTGGAAAGACGTTGTAACTCATCAGAATACCCCTGTTTTCTATTACAATCCCGTTATTGATGATGTTATAGCCACATTCCATATTCCACCCTCTCTTAAGGACGATTATTATCTGATCAGAATCAAGTTGGAGACAATCAATGCAGAGGTATATGAGAAGAGAGTACGGGTAAACATCAATCAGACCCCCCCATCTCTGAGAGAGGGGTCCCCTATAGCAACAAAACGGTTCCGTGAAGATATACCCTGTTATTTTTTAACCACAGGGTTCGACCAGCCGGTAACGATAGCGATGGAGATTAATTCTGATACGGGTGAAAATGCCACTGTTTACAGTAATTATGCTGACTCTCTTCACGTCCTGCAGATACCGGAATATTTCCCCGAAGGGTATGTCTCTGTCCAGATCACTGCTCATAATATCAGTGGGTTGCCATACTCATCTCCCCTCTTCGAAGATGTTGTCTATATAGATAAAGCTGCTATTCCGACCGATACCTTTGTTCAGAGTACTGTTGGAACTTCTCTCATTACCACACCGAAATCTTTTGATTTTGATGGTAACGGCCTTATTGAGTTCATTGGCCTGGCTATCGATGAAGAGCAGATGCTCGGTGATGTAAATATCTTCGAATTCGATACCGACAACCTCGTTGCCAAGTATCAGTTTGAAGATCCGTTTCTGCCGGTTGATATGGGTAATACCAATAATGCAGGGCTGGAAGTATTGGGTTTAAGAGGTGAGACTGGACCGATTGGAGATACAGCCGTTATCTATGATACATTTGGTGGTGAGACCTACCCCAATGTTGCCTTCTGGTCACAGAACAACGTTATTGGTGGTAACTTCGTCGATTATAACAATAACGGTATAGAAGATCTCGTATTGATCAGAAATTATCAGAATACGAGGGTGCTCTCACTTTTCAGGAGAAGCGGTAACCTCGAGTTCACTGAAGAACATACAATATTTAATATGACCGAGACAAACGAACGTAATACGTTTTCTCCAAGGGTAGCAACGAGAGACCTTAACGGAAATGGATATATGAACCTGCTGGCCGCCGATACCGATGGTGATGTCATGGTATACGAAATCTATCAACCGGGAGATAATGAGATGATCTGGACTACGAGGCTACCTGTCAAGAATCTCTATCATCTCTCTATTGCGGATTTTACAGGTGATGGTGCTCTTGAATTCTGTGTTGGTGGTTTTCAGTCAGATTATATAGATCCCCATAAAACCTTCTGGTACTTCGAATTCTTCCGCTATCAGATATCACCACCAGGTTTTGTCTCACTCGGGTATATTTCATTTGACCATTACGATGAAGTTAACTCGATCAAGGCCTTTGACCTGGATGGTGACGGGAGTGAAGAATTGATCCTCTCACTAACCCCATACCTTTACGTGATAGACTATCGTGATGGTGAGTTCAAACCGGTCTGGCAGGGTTCATCTTATCGAACCTATAATGTAGTTCCGATACCGGAAACATATAACAATCCAGCTGGTGTAGTTATCAATAACATCGATGAAGATGGTCTTTTCAGATCACAGTTTGTTACTGGAAGTGATTTTCCTGGCCCACCCTCCCCTGTCGGTCTGATTACCAATCCAATAAATGAACATACTGTAGAATTGACCTGGAATGATTCACCTGCCGAAAACTATCTCATTTACCGCAAAGTGGGTGAAGAGACAACCCTGATCGATTCTACCGCTACGAACCATTATATAGATGAATCTGTTGTCGAAGGTGAAATTTATCATTATGCACTGCGAGGAAGGGATTACTCCTATCAACCCAGCCTCAGTCAATATTCTGCCTGGAAAGAAGCAATACCCTATGCCATTCCCGAAATAACCTCTCTGGAAATGACGGCAGTAAATGAACTACGTCTCCTCTTCAATGTCCAGTTGAGCAACGAAGCAATCAATATTGGTTATTATAACGTTAATAACGGAATAGGGCGTCCTACTTCGGTAAACCATACCGATAACCAGAGGGGTCTGCTTCTCAGGTTTACATCCGCTATCGTAGAACCGCTGGATAATGAATATCATCTCGAGATAGTTGGCCTCAGAGGCCGTTCCGGTGTTCCTTTCCCCGACGGACAATATCATTTCGAATATCGGGAAGACCTGACAGCTCCCGTTATTGCCTCTTATCAGCTCAAAGACAATAAGGAACTGAGCATTGTCTTCAGCAAGTTTCTCGCTCCCGGACCGGCCAACAATCCGCAAAACTACATAATAGATTTCCCTCAGGTTGATAGGGAAAATAGTATCAACTCGATTGTTGCCCAGAATGATAGTGTTGAGATAGAGTTTCGGGAGGACCTGAAGATCAGTAACAGGGCATATTACCTGATGATGCAGAATATCATCGATCTGGCCGGTAACAGGCTACCGAATAATGAGAATATGATCCGTTTCCAACTTACAGAGGTTGATGACCTGGCAGGAGTGCAGGTCATGCCAAACCCCTATGTTAAACATAAGCATAGTCATCTTGAATTTATCGGGCTACCTCTTGAGAAGCAGGGAGAGATTAGTATTTATTCTATCTCTGGTGAACGGGTATATTCAAGTAGAATCGAACCATTAACAGAACTAAACAATAGTTTTCTCTGGCATGCTGTAAATAATGCCAACCGTCAGCTCGCTTCGGGTATATATTTCTATGTCATCCGTATGGGTGACCGTTTCAAACGTGGAGAGATAGCCATAGTGAACTGATGTTAAGGTGAATAGAAGCTATGCAGAGGAAAATTAATAATTTATAAGCGCGGAGGTTTATATGATATCATTGGACTGGAAAGAACGGTTGAAGCTGGATACTGCGGATTTTATTACGCGCAAAATACCTCAGGGCGATTATGACATAGACATCGTCTATAACGCCTATCCTAAAAGGATTGATAACAAGATCCCTTCTGAAGTAATTGTCTTTGTTGCTAAGACACTGGCCGGCAAAATAGCCAGGAATGCCGATAAGTATCTGGATTTTTATGATTACCTCTGGCATAAGAAGGGTGAAAATGGGAGACTTGTCTTCGCCTATTTGATGCAGAAGATCACGAAACGTAACCCGGAATTCTTTCTCGACTATCTGAAAAAGATACTGGCCAGTTGTGATGAGATTACGGATATTAACCTTGTTCTCAACAAGGCGGTAGTCCCCCTGTTCAAGAAAGAGGGAAAGAAGTATATCGACATTCTCTTTAATTGGTTACAGATAGATAATCAGCATCTGCATAAGAGTATCATCAATCTTTTCACCAAGATAGCAAAGAACAACCCGTCACTTCTAAAGTATATTTTTAAAAAAATGGAGCAGGGTTGGATATATCCTAATGAACATACTATAAGAGACAATACTCATTTCCTCAAAACGATATACAAAATAGACCCGCAACTCTATTTTTCGATCTATGATAATTACAAGGGTAGCCGCAATCCGGTATTTGTGGAAATCCTCTCCCATGCGCTTCTCCCGATTTCTGAACAGGAAGGGTATGACAAATTAAAAAGTTATCTGGAAAACTGGCATAAGAGTGGTAATGTCAGAATCAAGAAAGCCGCAGCCAGTGGACTGAAAGCACTAAAAAAGAAGAAGGGTAAATAGATGAGCGATCAATTCTACGTAACCATAAAAGGACTGCTGAGACTAAAAGAGAGATTACATTATCTGAATACCATCGAACGGCCGGAAGTGATCAAACAGGTCGTTTCTGCAAGAGAGATGGGCGATCTATCTGAGAATGCCGAATATCATGCCGCAAGAGAGAGACAGCGCCATATCGATAAGGAGATCAACCACCTTCGTAGTAGAATCAGTAGATTAAAGGCAGTCGATCCGGCACAGATACCAAAAGATGCTGTAAGATTCGGTGCTATAGTAACTCTCAAAGATCTTCACTCTTCAGAAGAGGTTCGCTATCAGGTAGTCGGTGTCGATGAAGTTGGAGAGCCTGAAGATGGTGTTCTTCCCATTTCCATAGCTTCGCCGATAGGCAGGGGATTGCTCGGAAAGAAACAGGGAGAGAATGTAACTATCAAGGTCCCTGCCGGTGAACGGGAATTTAAGGTTTTAGAGATTAAGTAGATAAAAGGAGTTAACAAATGTCAAAGAAAGAAGATTTAGCTAAAAAACTTGGTTATCAGAGAAAGAATTTCTGGCAGACCGCAACAGAAACAGAAAAGAAAGGGGCAATGAAATTTGCAGAAGGTTACAAAGATTTCATCTCTACGGCAAAAACCGTTAGAGAGACTGTACGCTACACCGAAAAAGTTCTGAAAAAGAACCAGTTCACCCCGATCGAATCTAAGAAGAGCAGCAAGAAGTATTACCAGGCCTATCGGGAGAAGAATGTAATCGCTGCGGTAATCGGTAAGAAGCCTGTATCCGAGGGAATAAACATTGTTTCACCACATATAGACTCTCCCCGTGTTGACCTTAAACAGAACCCACTCTATCAGGATCAGCCTACACAACTTGGAATGATGAGGACTCATTATTACGGAGGGATCAAGAAATATCAGTGGATGTCTACTCCCCTGGCTCTACACGGTGTTCTGGTCAAGAAGAATGGTGAAATAGTGAATGTCTCTATTGGTGAGAATGATGACGATCCTATCTTTATGATGCCCGATCTGCTTCCACATCTGGCAGCTGAACAGTATCGGAAGAAGATCGGTGATGCAATAGATGCCTCCCAGATGAACTTGATATTCAATTCTATACCCTATCCAGATGAGAAGATGAAAGAGTCGGTTAAGCTCAATGCTCTCGTTATTCTTAATGAGAAATACGGTATTACCGAAACAGATTTTCTCAGTGCCGAGCTGGAACTGGTACCTGCAGGTAAAGCCCGTGATTCGGGAATAGACAGGAGCCTTCTGGTAGGTTACGGCCATGACGACCGTGTCTGTGCCTACACTTCTTTACAGGCATTACTGAAAGCCAACCCGGATAATCTGAACAGAACCTCTCTTATATTCTTTTCTGATAAAGAGGAGATTGGTAGTGAGGGTAACACAGGTGCAAAATCAGCTCAATTCATAGACTTTATCTCTGAACTGCTGAAGAAGAACGGAGAGAAATACGACAGCTATACCGTTCGTAAGACATTAATGAAGAGTCAGATACTCTCAGCTGATGTCAATGCTGCAATCAATCCGAACTTTCCTCAGGTGCATGAGAAAGAGAATGCTGTTCATATAGGATTCGGCGTCAGTATCACCAAATATACCGGTGTTCGTGGAAAAGGTGGCTCTAATGATGCACATCCGGAGTTCACCTCCAGACTGATTCATCTACTCGAGAAAGAGAAGGTTAACTGGCAGATGGGAGCTCTGGGAAAAGTAGACCAGGGTGGCGGTGGTACTATCGCTAAATTTCTGGCAGCTTACGGTGCTGATGTTATTGATTGCGGAACAGGAGTTATAGGGATGCATGCACCTTACGAATTGATCTCCAAGGCGGATCTCTATTCCACCTTCAGAGCATTTGAAGTCTTTTTTAAAAAGGGATAAAAGACAGAAATAGAGGAGACTGTAACCGGTGAAGAAAGGATTTAGATATCTGGTCGTTATTCTACTCATCTGCACTTCCGGTGTAGTGTATTCCGCTATAGAGGTAGAAGAGGAGAATATTCCCGAAAAGGTCTTCCAGCATTTTTATGAGAAGTTACCGGCCGAGTATCCGATAGTCCTTGACTTTCGAGCCGGCCGGTTTACTGATCCTCTAAAGCTGAAGTTTGGTAGGCAACTGCTTGAAGACGGTAATACTTTATACGAACAGGAGCCGGAGTCTGGTTTACATCTCTCACTCGACTATGATTCGAAGCAGCGGGAGAAGAGTTCAGGTTTCTTTCTATTCAGAAAGTATTACCTTCAGGAGGAGCATAGCTTTACTTATCAGGTCACTGAATTACCGGAAGGGAGAATCATTCGTTTTGACGATATAGAACTCATTACAGTTACCAAGCATAAGAGTTCGAATATGAAATGGTATGACCCTTTATTGATAACAGTAGTGGTAGGTTCTCTCGCCTATCTCTTCTATTTCGGGGGTAATTGACCGGTATGAGTTCAGAGAGTCCGGATAAATGAAACAGAATTGTCAGAAAATAGTATTTACCTATACACAGTAAGATAAGAGGAGCAGATGAAGAGATTATTCATTCTCGTAGTAATATTAGCAATAACACTCGCCGGCTGCAGTTCCGGCAGAGCAAGAAGAGAAATGCCTATAGACCAGAGGATGGCTATAGCTAACGACTACTATGAAGCCGGTAACTATAGAAAAGCCATAGACTACTATATTGATGTAGTCTTCGAAAGAAGGTCGGTCCATACACCTCTTGCCCAGTTCCGGCTGGCAGAATCATACTTCAATATGGGAAGATATGAGGATGCGGTCTTTGAATATCAGGAACTGATCAGGCTTTTTCCGGAATTCAATCAGATAAATGTAGCTTATTTCCGAATTGGAGAGGCGATGTATCGACAATCACTTCCCGCTCACTACAGTCAGGAAGAGACTCTGGCTGCAATTGATGCCTTCAATGTCTTTCTCGACAGATTCCCCTTTGACCAGAGAAGAGACGAAGCAATCAGATACATTCAAGAAGCACAACATACTCTTCTGGAAAAGAAGTATCTGAACGGATATATATACTACAAATTGTTCGATTACAGTGCTGCCCTTCTCTATCTCGATGAAGTCATCGAGATAGATATCAGAGACGAAATAGATATGAAATCACGCTATTATGCAGCCCGAATCCATATAGAGCGTGGTGACCAGGAAAAGGCAAGTATACTTGTAAATTCTCTGCAGGAACATTATCCTGAAAAGAGAATGACTACCCGTATAACCAAACTATTCAACAATACGTTTTGATGTTGTTATGAAGCTCGGAATTTTAGGGGGAACTTTTAATCCTGTCCATAACGGACATTTAGCTATTGCTAAAGCTGTCTATAAGTCCTTAGAACTAGACAGGGTATATCTTGTCCCCGCTTTTAATCCACCCCATAAAGGTGATGAGAAGATCATAGATTATGAAGAGAGGTTCAAACTACTGGAACTCGCTACTGAAAGTTATCCCTATCTGAAAGTATCCCGTCTGGACCATACACCCGGAAGTGTCAGCTACACTAAACACCTGATTGAAAGACTGAAAGAGAAGTATCCGGCGGCCAGTTTCTACTTTATCATCGGTGCCGATAATATCCCTCAGATCTCCAGGTGGTATGACTACAAGTGGTTACTTGATAATGTTACATTCGTCGCTGTACCAAGAGGAGATTTTGAAATAGTAGATTACTGGAATCTAGATTACATAGAAAAGATTCAATCAGTAGATATGGAATCTGTCGATATCTCTTCGAGAATGATCCGTCAGAAACTTGCCAGAGGAGAAGATATCTCAGGTCTCGTCCCCCCTGTTGTTGCAGAATATATTCACAAGCATAATCTTTACGAACAGTAAAACAAACCTTTCAGGTTACCTCTCACAATCTCAAACCGTCTCAGCTGCCCTGGCAACTACAACAATCCCTTTCCCTTTCTTATTATTTCCCTTATAGTCTCTCGTCATCATCAGGAAAACAGGCAGATAGACGAGTAGATAGTATAAAGGAAGCAGTATGATCAGAGGTTTGAATCTATTAACAACTGAGAGGGGAAATCTCATTGTCAGATACCAGGCAACATTACCCCAGAACCCGTAACTATAATAAAATTCTCTGATCTCCCATCCGGTCGATGCAAGTTTCTTTTCCAGATGATTTCTACTGTAACCCTCCCGGTAGTGTTCAGATGTGAAACCTGCCTCTTTACTGCTATGTGGAGTTGAGATGATAAGATATCCTCTTTCGCTGATAGACTTCCGAAAGTTGGCCAAGACTGCAGTATCATCTTCAATATGTTCAAGAATGTCAACCGCAACAATCAGGTCCTGTTCATCGGCTGGAATGTAATCTTGCAGGTCTGCTTTTACCGTTTTCACTCTCTTCTGTTCACAGGGAGTTACATACTCACTGAATGAGATGAGCATCTCTTCTTTCAGGTCAACTGAGAGGATTTCAACATCCTTATAGTTCTTCAATATGAAGTGACTATACTGACAGAGGCCGGCACCGCTATCATAGAACCGGGCAACCGGCCTCTCATTCATTATCTTTTTGATCTCTCTCTTAACATACCACTGCCGGAGAATAAGGGCATCCATCAGGAGGTACAATATCCGCCTCAAGAAGGGAACTCTGCTGATAGCCGAATTCAATACTCTCTTCAGCGGTTCATACTCCATTATTGAAACTCCAGCTCAGAAAAAACATCCATTAGAGATTGTAATAGAGTATCATTTCGTGTGGATGTGGCCTGTCTTCTACCTTCCTTATTTCATTCATTTTGTATTCGATCCAGGTATCTATAAGATCCTGACTGAAGACATCACCAGCCAGCAGGAAATCATGGTCTTCCCGGAGAGCTTCCAGAGCCTCTTTTAATGAGCTCGGAACAGAATGGAGTTTATCTCGCTTCTCCTGTTCCCAGTTGAAGATATTATCATCAAATGGACCCATATTGTTTTCTCGCGGGTCGATCTTATTCTTAATCCCGTCCAGACCGGCCATCAATAGTCCACTTATTGCCAGATAAGGATTACAGGTAGCATCTCCTGTCCTGTATTCGAATCGTTTACTCTCTTCCGTTGTTGCGTATTTGGGTATTCTCACTGCAGCACTTCTATTAGCCAGCCCAAAAAATAGCTTTACAGGTGCTTCGAAACCGGGAAGTAATCTCTTGAAAGAGTTTGTACTCGGATTTGTCAGCGCAGTAAGTGCCCGTCCATGCTTGAGCACTCCACCTATAAAATAGAACGCCTGATCGGAGAGATCGGCATAATTGCCATTCTGATAGAAAATGTTCACTCCTCCTTTCCGGAGCAGAATGTGGAAATGCATCCCATTACCCGGCTCATTGTAGATCGGCTTGGGCATAAAGGTAGAGGTGAGGCCGTTCTGGTATGCAACCTGGCGGATGATATTCTTCATATTCATCGTATCGTCAGCAATTTTCGGGAAGGCCAAAAGCTCAGTCTCTATTTCCTGCTGAGCTGCAAGCCCAACTTCATGGTGATGATAGCGGATCTTGATGCCGAGCTCTTCCATTATCTCTGCCGCTTCATCCCGTAATTCGGCATAACGGTCAAAAGGCACATCCATATGATAACCCTTCCTGTCATCCTGAGAAAGACCATCTATATCATCAAAATCGTAAGGGAGGCATCTCTTGTTCTGAGCGGATGAGAAACGGTAACCACTTTCGAATCCTTCACTGAAAAACTCCGCTTCATCAAAGATATAATACTCGAGTTCAGGTATCCAGAGAGATTCATCTGCTATTCCTGTAGATTTCATATACTCGTGAGCTCGCTTAGCTACAGAGCGTGGATCTTTCATTACCCCGATCCTTGTATCTGCATCGCATATCGAACAGATAATACTCAGCTTCGGTATTTCGGAAAAGGGATCGATATAGGCAGTATTGATATCGGGCATCATTACCATGTCTCCCGCTTCTACAGATTTAAGGCCTGGAACACTGGACCCGTCAAACGGGATACCCTCTTTCAGCACCTCTTCCAGGCTTCTGGCTGGAAAAGTATTGTGATACCAGCGTCCGAAAAGATCGGAATATTTCAGGTCCACAAATTTGATATCGTTCTCGATTATTATCTGCTGTAACTTTTCTAAATCCATTACTCTCTCCTCCATCTATCTTTTTTTTCTTTATAATTAACTTCTTTCTCTCTTCTTGATTTAAACTCAGATACCGGTAAATAATCTCATCAACCACGTTATCGGTGGCAGAAGAACCCTTCCGATCAGGTTAAGCCCGAAAAGATATGATAATAAGATAATACCCATCAGTATTGCCATCCCTTGCCTTTCCATCCGCATAAAGGGGTAGTAATAGCGGTCAGGAAGAAACATCCCAATAACTTTAGATCCGTCAAGTGGTGGAAAGGGTATGAGGTTGAAACAGCCTAGCAGTAAGTTGAAGAATACGATCAGATAAAAGACCTGAAACCAGAATGCCAGAAAATTACCGCTAAGAGTATCCGGAATATATGTCAGGTTCCCCAGTATTCTTAAAAACAGAGAGAACACAATCGCAATAATAAAGTTAGAGGCCGGTCCTGCTGCTGCAGAGATACCCGTATCACGTTTGACATCGCGAAAGTTATAGGGATTGAGCGGTACCGGTTTGGCATATCCAAAGGCAAGGCCGGTGGTGATTATGAGTAATATCGGCAGTATAATAGTGCCGAAAATATCAATGTGTTTGAGCGGATTAAGTGATAACCTGCCAAAACGTTTGGCTGTATCATCACCAAGTCTGTAAGCTGCATAACCATGGCTGACCTCATGGATGATAATGCTCATCAGTATAACAGGTACAACTATCAAATATTCCATCTATCTATCTCTTTCTCCTTCTTTCTCTGAAAGGAATCCGGTTCTTTATATGCTTATCCCTTCTTAACTTTGAGAAAACGCCTCTTACCCACCTTGACGAGCACTTCATCATCAATCTCGATATTCTCACTCTCTTCTTCCACCTTGCGACTATTTACCGTCACTGCTTTCTGTTTTATCATTCGTCTTGCTTCTCCACTCGATTTACAGAGCTTCGATTCTGTCAGGAGTTTCACTATCCAGATCGGGGAATTTTTGCACTCATAGACCGGTAAATCGGCGGGAATATCTCTCTGAGAAAATACCTTTTCGAATTCTTTCTCGGCCTCTTCTCCCTGCTGTTCGCCATGGAAGAAAGATACAATATTTCTCGCCAGGCGCTGTTTGATATATTTAGGATTCTTGCCCGCAGCAAGCTCTCTTTCTATCTCGGCAAGTTCCTCTTCTCCAACTGTTGTTGCAAGCTTGAAGTACTGCATTATCAGATCATCGGGAATGGACATTATCTTCCCGTATTTATCGTTCGGGCTGTCAAGAACTGCTATATAGTTATTCAGGCTTTTACTCATCTTGTTAACCCCATCTGTTCCTGTCAGAATAGGAAAGAGCATTGCTACCTGTTGTTCCATATCAAAATAACGTTGCATATCACGCCCACAGAGGATATTGAACTTCTGTTCGGTTGCTCCAAATTCTATATCAGCCTCAATGGCTACAGAATCATAAGCCTGTAGAACGGGATACATTATCTCGTGCATTGCCAGAGGAAGACCCTTCTCATAACGTGTTCTGAAAGTCTCGTGACACATAAACTGCGCGAGTGTGAATTTTGAAAGAAGCTTGATGACATCTATAAGAGTCATACCGGAAAACCATTCTGACTGCCAGCGAATCTCTGTCTTATCCCTGTCGAGGACGGTATAGAGCTGCTCCATATATCGTTCGGCATTCTTTTTTACCTGCTCAGCAGTTAATGGTGGGCGAGAGGTATCTCTACCTGTTGGATCACCTATCTGAGCAGTAAAGTCTCCGATTATGATCACTCCGATATGCCCCAGATCCTGTAACTCCCGCATCTTTCTTATGGGAACCAGATGCCCGATATGAACATCACTTGCTGTCGGATCTATTCCGTACTTCACTCTTAGTGGCTTACCGAGTTGCTTTGCCATGGTGAGCTTGTTTTTTAACTCCTCTTCGGGTATTATCTCTTCAACACCACGTTTAATGATTTCTAATTCTTCTTTCTCTGTCACTCTTCTCTCCATATCACTCTTATTTGCTATATTACTGGCAATTATGGACTTGCCTTAAATGTCAGCCCAAATTATAGTTCAACTCTTATTTGTCAATCTTAATCACCCTGTCACCAGAGGGGTTTAACGAGTCTGATAACAGCAGGTCGACCTCTCTGCAAAGCCGAGTATCTGAGAGATGGCCCAACTCGAGGATAGTCTTAACTTTCTCCTTGCAGATAAAGAGATTATGTATTAACTTGTTTTTTGTAGAGCAAATAGTAAAGGAGAGAATCATGGATTTTTTCGATATCGCAATGGGGATAGAGAAAGAGGGAGAGGATTTTTATGTACGCCTTGCTGAAAGTTGTGGAAATAACGAGGGTATAAGAAATATTCTAACCATGCTGGCAAGAGATGAGAGGAAACACTATAACATTTTCCGCAAGATGAAAGATAATAACCCTGTAGATTTTCAGAACACCGACGTCTTTGATAGTGCCAAAGAGATTTTCAGCGAATTTCGTAAACAATTTGACAAGGTCAGCTGTGATACTTCCCAGATGGACCTCTATAAGAAAGCACTGGAACTGGAAAATAAAAGTTATAACTATTATATGGAGAAACTTGATGAGTTTACCGACCCCATTCAGATGGGAATTATAAGAAAGGTAGCTAATGAAGAGAAGAGGCACGCTCTGCTTCTCGACAATATTATTGAACTCCTCGAAAGACCGGAAAATTGGCTTGAGAACGCTGAATTCGTCCATCTTGAGGATTATTGATAAGCCGTTTATTATTTCGACCTTCTGAGACAATTACAATGGGTGTGGTGCCTAACAACAGCACTGCGCCCATTGTCTCTCTAATACATCCCCAAAAGTTGAATCTATCTCACCTGTGTAAACTGCAAAAAAAACAGAGCCATCCCCCGAACCAGGTAAGCAGGCTCTTTTTTTTTCTGTAACCATTTTTTTTCTCTCTTTCATTAACTTCTGAGATTAAAGAGAATAAACCCGGTTATTCAATAGTTGTCGTTTTTTATTAAGACTCGTAACACCTTGAAAAACTTGATACTATCTGCCTTATCATCACTCCTGATGTCCCCTCGTTACCGAGATTGAGTCCTTGACAAATCAGAATGATTTTAATCTCTTGCTAATGTAATCGACTTTCAAAGTCGACTCAGAAACTTAATTCCAGTCGAGGAAGAAGTGGTTTCTGACCGTGGGTTTGGTAGAATAATTATCATCGTAAATATGGGATTAACTTGTATTAACTCAGTCTCGATGTTTTGTGGATAATATGTGGATAACCGACCCGTATAATCTGGAATAAACGAAGTATATAGATGAAGGTATCACAAATGGAAGAAGCACGGTTAAAATGGAATCAAATACTAGATACCCTTGAAGAGACGATCAATCTTCAGAGTTTTAAGACCTGGTTCAATGAGACAAAAGTTGTGGAAAGACCGAAAGATGACACCTTTCTTGTTCTTGTTCCCACTAAGTTTGCAGCCGATTATTTGAACAAAAATTATGCCGATTTTATCGCTGAAATCTCAATGGGGTTATTCAATAAAAAGTATCAGATCAGGTTTACTACCAATCCGGTACATTCTACTGAAAAACCTCAGGCCGAGATCAGTTATTCACAGACACCTCAGGGTAACAGAGCTACGAAGCTGAACCCCAAATACAATTTCGATCAGTTTGTAGTGGGCAAGAGCAATCATTTTGCTCATTCAGCTGCTCTGGCGGTAGCAGAGACTCCCGGGACTACCTATAACCCACTGTTTATATATGGAGAATCCGGGATGGGCAAGACTCATCTGATGCAGGCGATAGGTAATTTCGTTATGGAGGAGAAAAGAAAGAACAATGTCGTTCACTACATAACAGCTGAGGAGTTTACCAATCAGATGATAGATGCTATCAGAAGTCATACTATGCCCGATTTTCGGGCTTCATATCGCAGCAAGGATATTCTTCTGATAGATGATATCCATTTCCTGGCTAAGAAAGAGGGTATACAGGAGGAGTTTTTCCATACTTTCAATTCATTATATGAGACAAAAAGACAGGTCGTTATGACCAGTGACCGTCCTCCCAAAGATATACAGGATCTGGAGAAACGGCTCGTAACGAGATTCGAAAGTGGATTGCTGGCTGACCTCAAGACCCCCGATTTCGAAACAAGAATGGCAATTCTGAAGAAGAAGTCAGAATCAGAGAATATAATACTCAACCAGGAAATTCTGGAGTTTGTAGCCGAGAATATCATCAATAATGTCCGAGCGCTGGAAGGTTCTCTTATCAGAATCCTCGCTTTCTGCTCCTATAATAATATCAATCCTGAAGAGATCGACAAGGTACTCTGTAAAGAGATCCTCAATGATATGATCTCAGACAAAGTAATAGATATCAATATCAATAGCATTATGAATAAGGTATGTGCTCACTATGACCTGACTCCCGGGCAACTCCTGGGTAATACAAGAAAGAAGAATATCGTGTTTCCTCGACAGGTTGCTATGTATCTCACCAATTTATTGATCCCACAACTATCTCTCAAAGATATAGCCCATTACTATCAAAGAAAGGATCATACTACCGTCCTGCACGCCAGAAAGCATATCGAGAATCTATTCCGTTCAGATGTTGATTTTCGGATCCAGGTTGAGAAGATCATCAAAGATATCAGGGCCATAAGTTAACTTGTTTGATAACATACCGATCGGAAAAGTTCCAACAGGTTATCCACATATCCACACACCCAGTTGTTGATAGATGTTGAAAACCGCTGTCATACGCTACAGAAAGGAAAAGCAGGTGGATAAGAGAAATAAACGATCAGAGATGTACACAACTTATACACATCGTTCTACTGACCGTAATTTGTGCTTAGTTGAAGGGTTAAGAACTTTGCTCTTGACTTATCCCCATATCCACTAAACCTAATACTAAGACTAAAAATATATTTATAAAAGGACTATTAAAAGAATGAGAATAGTAAGCATAATTTTGGTCGTCATG
>CAZBDV010000016.1:0-42560 GCA_964490765.1 uncultured Candidatus Cloacimonadota bacterium
TGGTGTTGAGAGAGAGGCTTTGACGCGGAAGAATCTCCTTTCGATTGATAGTGGTTCGCTATAACCGGGTTGCTCGAGGATCAGCGGTCCTTCCCAGTCGGCGGGAAATTCGGCCAATGGATCGTCCGAAGCAAAGATGAGATAGGAATTCGCACCTTCTACCGGTTCCCAGGAGAGGATGGCATTACCAGCGGCAATCTCTATGGTAACAAGCGGGACAGCGAGTTCGAGTTCCGTTACCTCGATAAGGATATCATCAACATAGACCCCCCACTGGTAAGCACTACTATATTTATGCCAGCCGAGGTGGTAAACTCCTGTTTCGGCAACGGAGAAGGAAGCGTTTCCCTGCTGATAGAAATTGTGATTGAAATTCTGCTGGTCGAATATGATCTCCCCGGTCATAGCAGAAGAATGGGGTGCTGAACCGAGCTGAACCTTCAGGTTTTCGTAGTAATTGGCACTGTATGATCTGAACATAAAACTAAGATCATACGTATAGCCCGCTATTAAGAGAAGTGGTGGTGTAAAGAACCAGTCATCGGCAGGTAGATCGTTGTTCCAGAGACAGTGTATGGCATTAGGTGGGGAATAATAGTTAGTATTTGTCGTCAGCCAATATCTGTGATCGTCGTTACTGTTTTCCACTGTCCAGCCGGCAGGCAGGGCAGGGGGTTCGACATCATCGAAATCTTCAAAGAAGGGGAATTCAGAGAAGGGAGTAGTAACGTGCACGGCCAGGAGGCTGGTATCGTTGTTTTCCGGGTTCATATCATCGTAAAGGAGAACCCTGCCAAAGAGCTGGTAATCGCCACTACTCTCAGGTATCCAGCTCAGGGTATGCAGGAGAGAATCGCCCGGTTCCAGAGGTGAATTAACGAGCAACGAAGCGAGTTCTATGCTTCTGAGAGTGGGATTACGGGTCTCCTGACGGCGGTTTACAAGGCTCTCTTCAGCCAGCATCAGCTTCACAGTATAGACATTCTGGGTTTCGATACCGACATTGGTGACAGTTATCTGATATTCATTCTCGGAATACATCACGAGCAGATCGGGCCCGGTAAGGGATGTTGCTCTGAGGTCGTGTTCAACGGGAATATATTCATCTGCTCCTATACAGGGATTGGACAGGTCACGCAAATCTCCGTCAATATCAAGATCAATACCCTGTATGGGCGAACCTTGACTCCATAATTGCATCCCCTGGGAATGAAGATCAGTCGGGTTGATATAGAGAGGGTCGCCGATCTGGGAATGGAGATCGTATCCGACATTCTGGAGTGGCGTTAGATCGGCTATCTCTTCTCCAAAATAGATAAAATTGGTGCTGGAACCGGTGTAATAGTTATTATAATCATTTCCTGATATCGAGAGAGGATTGACATAACAGGCAGCCCTACCGTCAAATGCACCGGTATAGGCAAAGGAATTATTCATCAGCCTTATTACCTCGGCCCCTTCTTCGATATATATTGCCGCACCCGAACCCCGGTCAACGTTGATACTGTTATAATGGATATCGAAAAAGGAGTTATTTGCTTCGATATAAATCCCGCTGGTGCTGCTGCCGGTATTCCTGAAACCGCCACCAATCATATTGTTAACCACCTGATGATTACCGTAGGGAGAACCGGGCATATTGGCAAGATAAAGACCATACTCGCCCGGATGGGTTATCCGGTTACCTGACAGGAAGGCCTGCTCGTCGATATGATTCAGATATATCCCGGCCCCGCTGAGGATATCTTCTGCTTCCGAAAAGATATCGATAAGATTGTTGTTAGCAGTAAATGCCGAGATATATTGTGCCTGAATACCGTAGAGCAGGTTATCCTGAAGAGTATTATTGCTGATCACAAGGCCTGTTATACGCTCCTGTAGACCAGCCCCGAGGCTATAGATACCATAATAACCACCTGTTATCGTATTGTCTTGCAGCAGGATGTTACTCACATTAACTGCTCCGACATCCATACCGGTGTTACTCCCGTTGATCAGAATACCGAGTCCGATGTAAATATAGGGGGTAAGCCGACAGCCTGTTATCTCGATATTGTGAGTGTTATCCATGATATGGATCGGCCAGTTATACATATAGGGAATTTCCAATACTTCTATCGTCAGATTCTGGAAACGGAGATGAGCAGTATCGGTCAGTCTGATCACGTGACTGTTATGGCTCTCTGTGGGAGCGAACTGGAGAAACACCCTGTCCTCACTAACTTCCAGGCCGTTAAAGGTGATGGTATTGTCCTCTGAAGCACCGGTGATCTCACCAGCGAACAGAAGTTGTTCATTATAGACACCAGGGGTAACCTGGATAGTCACTGCTGCATCGACCCCAGCCAGATAAAGGCGGCTGAGAGCTTCATTAAAAGAGAGAAAATCACCGCTGCCATCCTGAGAAATGGTATAATTACCGGCAAGTGGTGGAATACGCCATCTGTGGAATGGGTAGCCGCTATTCATCTCCCAGGAGCTATCTTCAATCCAGATCCCGCTGAAATCCCAGCTCTCGTAAGTATTGGCAGCGTAAGGATAGGTCATTTCAGCTGTTGTACGGCCCGCTCCACCGGAACTTGATGTCTGCCCTGAAGTCTCAGTATTCCAGTAGCTGTTCTGCACGTATCCGTAATTGTAGCCAACGAGTCCACCAACAGCATTGTTACCACTGACGCTTCCAATACTGTAGCAATAGTTGATATAATTATAAAGGCCGTAATTGTAGCCAACGAGACCGCCAACAGTATCAGATCCGGTCACATTGCCTGTACTGTAACAATTATAGATCGATGAGTTGTAGTTCTGGCCTGCCAGCCCACCAATACTACCGGTTAATCCACTTACATTACAGGAACTGTAGCTCCTGTTGATCGACGATGATATATTATAACCAATCAGGCCACCAACATAATTAGTGCCGTTGATACTGCCGGTAGTATAGCAGTTCAATACGGAAGTTGACTCACTCTGCCCGATCAGGCCCCCAACATAATTGCCAGCCCTTACATTGAGGGCAGTAACACCGAGATTTTTTATCTCTGCCCCGGTTGTGAAGCCCCAGAGACCTATATTACCAGATTCGTTCCGGTTGATGAAGATGCTGGATACAGTATATCCTCCACCATCGTAAACTCCGGTGAAAGGGTGATTATCGGGATGATTGTCATCGATGTATGTACCGATCGGTTGCCAGCCCTCTCCCCAGAACCAGTTACTGGTAGCAGAGGCATCAATATCTGTAGTCTGTAGATAGTGATATCCCCAGCGGTCCGGATCTTCGGCTATCCAGTATAAATTTTCCAGGGATGCGATCTCATAAGGTTGTATCTCTGAGCCATCTCCTGTAAGTGGTGGTGTCGCTACAGGGGTCATTGTCGTCTGGTTATCGAGATAAGGGTAACCGTTATTCTGTTCATAAGTGGTATCAGCAGCCCAGATCTCAGCAAAATCCCAATCGACATAGGTATTGGTTGCATAAGGATGAGTCATCTGCTCGGTAGTTCTCCCTTCCCCGCCGTCACTCGTGGCCTGCCCGGAAGTGGCAGTATCCCAGTAGCAGCTGGTAATTTCAAAATTGCTGTAAGAAGTAGCTATGAGACCTCCGGAATTACCTGCAGGAGCAGAGACGAATCCCGTACTGTAACAGTTAATCACCGTACTGAAACGGCAATGTCCTATCAAGCCGGCCCCATAACTGTTATTGGCGGTTACATCTCCTGTAGCATAGCTGTTTGTCACATCAGCGGTATTGGTTTGACCTATCAAACCACCGACAACCCCACTCCCCGAGACGGTTCCCGTGCTGTAACACTCTGTCATAACAGCTGGCTCATCCATCATTGAAGAGATATTTCCGGTAATTCCGCCGACATAGGAGTATCCCGTTACAGTACCGGTATTGTAGCTGGTCTGCAGAGTGGATTTATAGATCCGGCCAATCAAACCTCCACACTCATTCTGGCCTGATACAGTACCGATGTTGTAACTGTGGGAGACTTCTGAAGTACTGGCGTTGCCGAGCAAACCACCGACTCTTTCGAATGTACTACTTACATTCCCTGAATTAAAGGTATAGCTGACTATAGATTCGAAAATCCGGCCAATCAGCCCCCCGACATTTGTCGACGAACCGGTTACATCACCGATATTATAGCAATTTGTTACTGTAGAACCTTCAGCGAGGCCTGCAAGTCCCCCAACTGAGCTAAGGGTGCCCTGAACCGTACCACTGTTATAGCAGTTCGTGATGGTGCTGTTGTTACTCTCACCTACGAAACCACCCAGGGTACCTCTACCCTGGATTGCTACATTACTGCTACTGTTGGCCAGGGAAGAATCATACAGCCGACCGGCCATTCCGCCGCAATAACCTGACCCGTTTAAAAAGCCTGCCACGTAGCAATTTTCGATGAGAGAACCGCTATTAACCAGTCCGGCCAGCCCACCGGAAGAATGATCCGTGCTGAAGGAAATCTCCGTGACTCGTAGATTTCTGACGGTACCCCCTGTTATATTGCCGAACAGTCCCTGATTCTGCTCGTCTGGCCGGTTGATATAGAGGCCTGCAATCGTGAATCCCTGACCGTCATAAGTACCCGTGAAGGGGTGATAATCTTCGTTTAGATGATACGTCCCTATCGGCTGCCACCCTTTACCGTAGGAAAAAAGACGGGAATCATAGGCCGATATGCTGGCTGTCTGTATGTAGTGATAATTCCAGCGCTGATGGTCTTCGGTTATCCAGTAAAGATTCTCCAGAGAAGCGATCTGATAAGGATTTGCGAGAGAGCCGTCTCCCTGCACGGGAGCAAGGGAGAACTGCTGCTCATAAAGCTGCCACATCAAAACAGGATAACCAGCATTAAACTCATAATCTTCATCGGATCGCCAGGTATCGGTGAAGTTCCAGAGCTGATAGGTGTTGGAAGAATAGGGAAAGGTCATCTGGGCGGTCGTCCTCCCCTCACCACCGGGACTCATAGAGATCCCGGAAGTCTCCGTATTCCAGTAAGAATTGTCTACAACAGAACTATCTCGCCAGCCGAGCAACCCGCCGATATTCATATATCCGTTCACCGAACCGATACTGAAGCAATTGATAACTTCCGAATAATCGAGGCGTCCCACCAGCCCGCCAGAGATAGTGGGGCTGAAAACCATTGCCTTACTGAAGTTGTTGGCTATTAATGAGTTATTACTGTTACCGACCAGGCCACCACCTATGCCGGATGAGGCATTAACGCTTCCGTTACTATAAGAGCTCAGTACCTGCGAGCCGGTATTCAAGCTTCCCACCAGACCTCCAACACGATTGCTGCCCTGCACAACAGCGTCAACCGAACAGCGCTGGATTGTCGTGCCACTGGAAGCCAGACCGGCCAGGACTCCTACATGGTTACCACCGGTAATATCTACATCTATGAATTTGAGGTCTGCGATATTTGCTCCTTCGGTATAACCGAACAGACCGACCACATCCTGCTCTTCACGATTAATGTAAAGCCCTTCGATAGTATGGAACTGCCCATTATAGGACCCGCTGAACTTCTTACTTATATTACCGATGGGAAACCACCCCTGGTGCCAGGTCTCTGTTATGGAGGCATCTATATCGGCAATCTGAATATAATTACTGGACCATTCAGTCGGATTCTGCCATATCCAGCAGAGATTCTCAAAAGTCTCAATCTGGTAAGGATTTACACTGAACCCACTACCGACCGGTTCTACTCCTGTATAAAGCGGTACGGCATAAGCCAGATTGGAAGCATCCGGGTTACCGGAAGTATATACTGCTTCCACACGGTAACCATACATAGCACCATTGATGAGTCCGGTATCGATAAATGATTCTCCATCGATCAGGGTAGAATTGATCTGAACGTCATCCCGGAAAAGGTTAAAACCGAGAAGGTTTCTCTGACGTGGATTGTTCCTGTTATCCATAAACCTCCAGGAGAGATCAACAGAAGTATCACCAGCAGTTGCTTTCAATAAGAGCGGTATCCCAGGATACTGGTTGATGATCGCTCGTTGTCCCACACTGTAAGTATGGCCGGTAATCGAGTAATAACCGTCATTTGAACCGCTCCAACCCCAGTTAAAATGGAAGTTGTCTTCCGCATCGTAACCATCACAGTTAAATGCGTGTCCGGTTAACCCCGAGGAGGGATAACCGGCATAAAACATAGGATACCCATCATCCAGTTGTTCCTTGAGCAGGCTGATCCATTGGCCAGCCGTAAAATCCGACCTGATAACCAGTTCGGCATCGGAATGATATCCGAAATTGTCGACCAGAGGATCCCTGACATCTTCCGGATATGCTCCCGATGAACTCTGCCCATACATCATCTCTACCGCTACCCCGAGTTGAAAGAGGAGCTCGGCGATAGAGAGGGTAGAAGAAAAGTGGGGCATATCGGCCCAGTTATAGGTCGTGGATCCAAAATCTGCCTCTAAAAAACCGTAATTATCATCTTCGTAGGAATGATAACCTGTACCCTGTTCAGGATATGACCAGTATCGCATCACCTGAGCCATCGCTACTGCTACACAGCCGGCAAGGACATGACCTCCCGGTCCTTCAGGGTCTTCGGGACAGAGAATGTTCCAGGGGTAGTTCTGATTCCATTTCGTCGCCAGCAGCGGCTCCACAGACCTGTCGTGCCGTGATACGGGTATATTGTCGCTCAGAATAGCTTCCCAGCGGCTTATCGTCTCTCTATTGGATAGATTCTCTCCTCGAATCTGCAGAATACTCTGCTCATACATCGTCAGAAAGGGCTTCAAATTGGGTGGAAAGTTACCCAGAGCACTCCTGCCGCTATGATTATACCCGAGTATCGGCCTGGATGCATCGTCGGCAGCAACGATTGCAAAACCCTCCGGTTCGAAGTTGAAGGCATAGAAGATCGTCTGCCCTTCAACTATATGAGTATAGGAATCCTGGAGCTCGATCTCGATCCCTCTACTCCTGATGTTGTTCTGATGATTCAACCAGTTGTAAGCTACTGTCAGGGCTGTGGCTTGATCGACAGGAACTGAATGTAAAGCTAATGTGAATGATATGAATATAACTAAATATACAAACTTAAACATCTCAACCTTCCTTTTCAGGCAAGATCTTAGTTATGAGCATTCGAGAAGCAAATCTCTCCTGAATATAACAAAAATTCCTTTCCTTTAGGAAAGAGAATTATTAATTTGTCAAGAAATATATTGTAATGAGAGAGCGAGGATGACAAAGTGTCACTTTTACTCCTGCCTTACTGACGTCTGCTCTTGCACTCCGGAATGCAAGAATTTCACATCTCCAGAATTCTTCCCTACAACTGGAGTATTCACTATTTTTGCTCATTCCTGGTTCACCGGATTTCTCTCTGAACCTCAATACTTTAGCTGAAGAGTATGAAGAGATAAGTAAATACCGCTGCCCAGAGAAAAGAGGTTAGTGTGCCGATGAGGAAATATTCGGTAAAAGCTCTGTCCCTGTCTGTGTTATGCCTGATGATCGATTTGGCTGCGATGAGGAAACCGATCAGTTCATAACGCCCTATCAGTATCGAAGCTGCGATTACTATTCTCTCCAGGACTCCGATATACTGGCCGGCATTTTCCAGAGAATAACCCTGATCGAGTTTGGAGGTGAAACGCTTACAGACTGAAGCGGTAAAATAACTACCCCCGGCCGTTATCAATATAAAAAAGAATGCTATTTTGAACCATTCGGCCTGACCCGTAAGAAGTATAGTTTCCTGAAAAAGAGTATAACCGTAAGAAGGATAGAAAAAGAGGATTGCTACTATGATCGTGAGCACGTGCAGTATCTGATCTCCTGCAAAGATAAGCCAGTCACGCTTGCTGTGACTGATAAGACTGAATCTGGCTTTGAGATAATCAATCGCTGAATGTAACACCGAGATAAAGACCAGCATCAGTAAGATCCGAAAATCCAGAATATCGATAAAAATTACCGAAGATACAATCAAGAGGATAAAACCGTGGAGAAGATTCGTGCTTAACTTGACTTTGTTTTCGACACTCTTCTTCGTCTGCATGACAAAATCAGTCATAACATGCGCTAATAACAATCTCCATATCATTCCAATCTCCTCCTGTATGATCGTCTATCCGGTTCAGCCCGACCCCTTATTCAAGCCCTAAGCCTTGAATGTGGTCGTTTCAAGTATTCTGCCTTGAATTGGGTGGCTTCAAGTTTTCAGGCTTGTTTTTATCAGCTCCCGATACCTGGTGAAACCGGTATTCATCTGCTTCCAGCCGGAGTTGCTTATCCTCTGATGCAGAGCCTGGAAGGTAATATCGATGCTGGCGGCAGCCTTTTCCAGAGAGCCGTGTTTCTTGTAGAGATAGATCGCCTCTTTTTGTTTTTCGGACCAGTTTCCTTCGATGTAATCGTTGTATTGGGTAATGAGTTCCAGCCAGTCATCGACATCTTCAGATCCGGTCTTTATCACGGTCATCCTTTCCCTGAAGCCAGGTTCTTTAACCAGCTCGAGTGAAGCGCGGGAATGATGAAAGGCCGAACCGTCCATCTCGTATATATTATTCTCTTCGTTAATGATCTTACCGATGCCGATACCGGCGCGGAAGGTCGGTTTAAGCTCGGAAAGGGTGAGTGAGAGGCGGAAGAATAGAGTGAACTGATAGGCAAATTCCGGGTTATAGATAAGGAACTGAAATTCGTCACCCTGGACGATACTGAAGGAGAACCTGTCGGCTGCAGCTTCGGTAAAGAGATCACAGCATTCGGCAAAACCGGATTTAATCAATTCATTAACCTGTCGCCGCTCTTCGGCAGAAAACCGTCTCGATTTAACGATATCGGCTGTGACTATCGCCTGCATATTATCTCCCTTCCAGCCTGTAACATAGATTGCTATGTCATAAAATGTAGTAAACGATGATATGTCTGTGCTGTCAAATTATTTATCGTTTTCTCTGCCGGATAAGAGAGTTAACTATATAAAATTAGCAGGGGAGAGAGAATTTTTATCAATTTTTTTCCTGAAAACCGGTTTTTGTGATGCAACATAAATAGAGGGGTTTGAAACTTTGAGAGTACCGGTTCCGGAACGGCTACTCTCCTCACCATCAATAACATAATGGGTGCCCGGGTGAGTAGTGATAACCCCTTAGAAAAACCATAAGGAGGAGATGTAAAATGAAAGTCAGTTACAAGTACGGAATCAAGACCATCAGCGGTAAGCTCGATGATCTGGTACATATGGCCTGGAATAAAGGAAGGGTTGCTATTGCAAGGATCTTCGTGATGCCAACTCTGGGTGAAATCCACTCTCTCTTCGGTGATATAAAGAAGAATATCGCTGCGATCTGGGATGAGTGTTCTGAAGCCTTCAAGGAAGATCTGAAGACCTATGCAACCAGACGTATACCCTACTATACTGCCGAGCAGATTCCGGCCTATGCTAACTATGCTCATTTCGTCAGATTTCTCTATGCTTTCAGAGAAGATAGCGAAGAAGTTAATCTGCTTGATGTGAGCAAGGATGACCTGCTTACTGCCGGCTGTCCGTCTTCTGTTCAGGAAATCATTGATCAGGGGCTGCTGCCACCTGTTTCTGAATATGAAGACCTGACAAACGAATGGTAATGATGTGTGGAGATGGAGAGGTGAATAACCGCCTCTCTGTCTCCTGTTATATAACTATGGAGCAGCTAATTAAGCGAGAAAACAGAAAAGGAGGCATGAGATGGAAGAACTGATCGGGAAGATCATGAATGAGATAGAACAAAACCTTATCCTGCCGGGTTATAGTGATAAGGAGTTATACGATATAACCGCCTTTATCCTGACGGTAACTTTCAGCTATATTGGAGAAATCTGTGCTACCCTGGCAGGCAGGAAGAGCTGACTTGCGATAGAACAGGCAGAAAGAAGTAACTCGATGTTCAGCAGTTATATAGTGAGAAGATAGAAGCAGAGTAGCAAAGCAAGGTTATATTTGCTTTGCTACTCCTGCTGATAGCTATCAGGTAATTTTCTTTTCGATAAAGGGGGTGTTCATCAAACGGGCTACTGCCATATAGTTAGGTTTGAATATGAGTTGATCACCTACGTGGTATTTCTGTTTGCCGCCTTTACCCTTATTCTCACCAACATCATAGACTGTCATGTCGGAAGTAGTGCCAGCAAAACTTATATTCTTATCTGAAGGGGTAAGGTCATTAACATCGACATCGAGAATACCGAAATCGACCACCGCCCTGTAAGCCTTATCCCGGTCACTGTTCGTATCGGCAACAGTGCCGACATTCCCCTCACCGATTTTACCATCAGGAACAGTATCCTTCTCTGCAATCTCGATTATATTGGCTTTGAATTCAAATCCCTTCGTACTGAGATTACGGAATCTCTTATTGGTAAAGGGTGAAGTACCGAAGAAAACTGCTTCTCCGATGCGGAAATGATTGACCTCCTGCGGCCTTTTCCCCTTCCCTACGAGTGGAAGGGTAATAGAAGAGCCGCCTGAGACGAGATCTATCTTCTTCTTGAAGGTCAGTTCAATGATCTTCTTATAAAGACAGAGCTGGATCAATTTATCAAAAGTCGGTTCTATACCGTACATACAACCAAGATTAGCTCCGATACCTATTACTTCTATATTGGAAAGCTTGAAGACCTTCTTATAGAAGTCGAGGATCTGTTCACGGACTACACCTTCGCGCAACTCCCCCAGCTCGATCATAACGATAATCTTATGAACCTTGTCCTGCTTTTTTGCCTCTTTGTTAAGAGCTTCTATCGTTCTGATACTGCTGTTGAGCGAGATATCGGCATAGCTGATGACGTTCTTTACCTGGTCTATAGCCGGGGGTTTTATGTAGAGAGTCACGGCATCCGGCCTTATCTGCTTGATCTTCTTCAGGCAGGAGAGATGAGAATCTCCTATGGAATGGATGTTCTGAAGTTCCTCGCTGTTCAAAATAGCCTCAAGAACCTTGCGATCACCACTCAAAACCTTCATTATAATCGACCACTGGATATTATATTTCCCCAGTAGTTCGTTCAGCTTCTTGATGTTGCCAAGAATAATATTGGTATCAATATTCAGGCTGGCCATCTTACTCAATCCTTCTTATAACGCATTTCTGCATACTTGGATTCAAAGCCAAGCCGTTCATAAAGACGCTTGGCCGGATTGTCATACTCGACATGAAGAGCTATATCTCCCTGACAGTTCTCGGCTGCCTTCCTGATAATCTGCTTGCCGAATCCCTTTCCTCTATAAGCGGCATCTACAGCTATATATACAAGGATATTTTCCGGTATGAAATCCTTCATACCAGTATTGTTCATTACAAGCGCTCCGACAAGCTTCCCTTCATAATAGGCCGCTACAAGGAATCCTCCCTTTCCTTCGGCATCAGAAAAGGCATAATTGATAGACTTGTTTATTGCTTCTTTATCATCTCTGAATCGGTCGAGATGCTTGTGAAGAAAATCTACATAATCTTCACGGCTTATCCGCTTCTTCATCTCCTCTTCTGTTCTAAAAATCTGTATATCTAACATAATTCCTCCATATCTGTTTCTTTGCTGTTGGTTTGATAAACGTCTGGCTACAGGGTAGATAGCACTTTGAATTTTATACTCGACTCCCTCGACTAAGAATATCTAAATATGATCTCGCTTTCTTCTCTTACCATTATTAGGACATTTTTCTATTCAATGCTGATTTGTCAAGTGTTATCTTATTGAAAAAGTAAATAGTTATGGGTTTTCTGACTGCCTGTCAGTAGGAAAATAATTCTTCCCGGGTCAGATATGCTACCCTGTAACGTTCCCTTACCTCCCGGTTCTCTTCCCTGGTAAAGGAGTAATCTTCCAGAACCAGATCGCGGGCTTCTCTTCTGGCTTCCTGTAGTATAGTAAGGTCTCTCTTCAGATCAGTAAAACGGAAGAGTGGTACTCCTGACTGGTTGGTTCCGAAGAAATCACCCGGCCCTCTCAGTTCGAGATCTTTTTCCGCTATAAGAAAGCCATCGTTAGTTTCGGTCATAATTTTTAATCTTTCGCGCGCTGCTTGTGAGAGTTGATTGTAATAGACCAGAAAGCAGAAAGATTCTTCTGTTCCTCTTCCTACTCTGCCGCGGAGCTGGTGTAACTGGCTCAACCCGAATCTTTCTGCATGTTCGATTATCATTACAGAGGCGTTGGGAACATCTACTCCGACCTCGATAACGGTAGTGGAGACGAGTATATCTATCTTATTCTCCTGAAACCGTTTCATTATGGACTCTTTATCGGAAGGTTTCATCCGGCTGTGGATCAATTCAACTGAATAATCGGCAAAAGGCCCCTCTTTTAATGAGAGATACAGTCTTTCCGCATCGAGAAGGTCGAGCTTCTCCGTCTCTGAGATGAGGGGAGAGACGATATATACCTGCCTTCCCCTGTCGAGCAGGCTGAAGAGTTTCTTATAGATCTCCTCTCTTTTAGAGGCCGGCTTCTGTGTCGTCTTCACCGGTTTACGATTGGGTGGTAGTTCATCGAGAATAGAGATATCAAGGTCTCCATAGAGAGTTAGTGCCAGCGAGCGGGGAATAGGTGTTGCTGAAAGGTAGAGAATATCGGGAAAACCACTCTTGCCGGGAAGAGTTGCTCTCTGCTGAACGCCGAATCGCTGTTGCTCGTCAATCACCACTAAGCCGGCTTTTTTGAACACAACCCTCTTTTCGAGCAGGGCATGGGTCCCGATTATTATATCTGCTTTACCGGACACGACATCCTCGAGTGACTCTTTTGTCCCTTTTCTTTTCCCGCCGAGTATCAGACAGATGTTGATCTCCGGTTGTCTGACCAGGAGCCTGGAGATACTTTCATAATGCTGTCGGGCCAGTATCTCTGTCGGGACGAGCATTACAGCCTGGTAGCCGTTCTCTATGGCCAGCAACATAGTAAAGAGAGCGATTATCGTCTTGCCTGACCCGACATCACCCTGCAAGAGTCTATTCATACGCTGTTTACTCTCCATGTCGGCAACAATCTCTCGCAGTACCCGTTTCTGGGCTTTAGTCAGGTTGAAGGGGAGAGTGTTTTTCAATTGTGTGGTGTTAATCTTTTTGACGTGAAATGAGATTCCCTTCTCTTCCTGTTTATGCTTCCTGTAAACTCGTGCCAGCATCATCTGATGATAGAAGAGCTCTTCGAAAATCATTCTTCTTCGGCCAGTTTCAGCTTCCGCTTTCGTTTCAGGAAAGTGAATGGCAGCAATACTCTCCTTCAAGCCGATAAGGTTATTCCTTTTACGAATATAGCCGGGAATGGTTTCTCTGATTGAGTACTGATAGTCCTGAAATGCACGATAGATCAGCTTACGAATGTTATTCTGTGTCAGGCCGGCTGTCGAGGGATAGACAGGTAATAGCTCTCGTCCCGACCAGTCTGGTGCCTGAATCTGGGGTAGTTCTCCCTCCGGTTCTTCTGAATCGATTATCTCTATCCCTGGATGAATGAACTGGGGTGTTTTACGATATTCTTTCAATATGCCGTCCAATATTACTGTCACACCTGGTTTCAGGCCGGCAGTATGCCACCATTGGTAATTAAACCAGACACCCAGCAAATCTTTTTCTCCATCAGTAAAGACAACCCTGAGTTGTTTTCTCCCGCCTCTGATGAACATCGGTTTGACACTTTTCACCCTGAGCAGGACCCTGTAAGCTCTGTCGAGCTCCATATCAGCTATTCTGCAGCACTGTTCCTTTTCGATATAAAAACGGGGAAGATGAAAAAGGAGATCCTCTACTGTCAAGATACCCAAACTGCCCAGAAGTTGTGCTTTTTGAAAACCTACCCCTTTGAGGTAGCGAACTTCGTTCTGAAATGAGTTGCTCATAACTGTCAGTCTTTCTGAGCGAGGAGAATGAAGACAAACTCCCCCCTGGGAAGTGTTTCAGCCTCCTTCTGGAGCTGCCTGAGATTACCGAAAATCATTCTCTCTTCTGGCTGGGTAAGTCTGTAAGCTATGACACCCTCTCTTTGAGTACCCAGTACCATATTCAGATCTCTGAGAAATGGCTTCAATCGGTAGGGAGCTTCTAAAAAAATAATATCGATAGCGGTGTTATCCTTTATCTCTTTGAGTGCCTGGATTCTTTCTAATTTCCCGGCTGGAAGGAAACCATAATAGAGAAAACCCTCCTCTCTCCTGCCAGCTGCCATCAAAGCAGCCATGAGTGAAGAGGCACCAGGTAAGGGGATAACGGGAATGTTCTTCTTCTGGCAGAGCTGCACGAGCCTGTTACCTGGATCGGCAAAGAGAGGAGTCCCACAATCACTGATCAGGGCAGCTCTCGCCTTCTCGTTCAATAATCTTGTCAGAAGCCTGTCACTCTGTTCCCCTTCGTTATGTTCGTTGAGTAATTCCAGAGGCTTCTTTATGCCATATCTCTTCAGGAATGTAGCACCAACCTTCCGCTCCTCACAGATGATGAAATCTACACTCTGTAGAATAGCAAGGGCTCTCACTGTTATATCGGCCGGATTCCCAATGTCGGTAGCCACTACATAGAGTCCGGGCATTAGTACCGCGCAGGTCTCTCTCTCGATTAGCGCTTCCAGCTCACTCTGTTTTAATGACATATACCGTCTCGCCACGGTAGTTCTTCCTGATAAAGAAGACCAGCCCCACTATCACGAGAATTACTGTCGTTAAAAGGCCTATCAGGCTGAGAATAAGGCTTATTCTGTAACTTTTCGGCTCGAATTTCATCTCCAGAGTGTGCTCTCCGGGTGGAATTATTACCCCTCTAAGAATATAGTTAACAGGGTGTATATCAACCGGCTCTTCGTTCAGATAGGCGTTCCACCCTGCCGGATAATAGATTTCACTCACAACTAGCATACTGGTCGTATCTGTCTCAACTGCAAAGCGGAGATGATGCAGGCCATAATCCAGTAGCTCGGCCGCACTCTCTCCGGGTGACCCTATTCCATTGATATCACTCTCGACTATTGCTACCCTTGCCGGGTTGAAATCAGGATGATTAAGCCTTCGTATTATCTGCTGAGAGTTATCATACTTTTCGATACTCTCAACAAACCAGGCTCTCGGTAGATATTCCAGATTCTCATAGATTGTTACCCTTCTGTCTCTATCATAGATTGTATAACTCACATTATCGAATGGGAGTTGAACAGGGGAGACAAGATACTTGACATTGAGCATATTGACGATATTCCAGTTAATCGGTACCCGATATTGCAGTTCAGCATGAAGTGATTGGTCAATTATATCCTGATAGCGTTGCAACTTGGCACCATGATAACCACCAATAGTCTGATGATAATAAGCCCACCTGCTCTGACCGAATTCTGCAGCTACAGGGAATATTCTAAACACTTCCTCGTCTTCCTGCAGGAACTTGTCCGCTTCAGTCTCCTGAAATTCAGCCTGAAATTCACTCTTTGGTACGAGATTATGGAGATGCCGCCTCTGATTAATCAGCATCAGATCGCCTATAACAAGTATAGCTATCAATGACATATATACGTAAGGGGTAATTCCCTTCTTCTTAAGTAACAGATACGTGAGTAAGAAGAACACAAAAATCAGGACTAAAGAGATGACTCCACTCTCTTCGAACATATTCACACGCATCTCAGATAGATAGGCTAGCTGGTTCGGTTCGTACCGTCCGGCATCTGTTGCATGTTCGAAGGGTAAAACCGACCAGAATCCGGTAGCACTGAGGATAATGAAGAGAAGAAAAGCAATACCGGAGAGAAGCAGGAGTTTCTTGATCAGCAGCAGAAAGCGGAGATCATTTTCCCTGTTTCTGTCTATGATCAACTTCAGGCCATATCCAGCCATGATCACCATGCTGAACTGGAGCAGGATAAGAGTCATTGCCGGAACACGGAACTTGTTATAGAATGGAAGATAAGATAACAGAAAATTGGAGAGGAAGGGTATATGCTTACCAAAAGCAAAAAAGAGGCTGATGATTGAGACTGCAGTCAGCATCTTAACCATTTTCGACTTCCAGTGAAAAATGGCAATTAGCCCCAGAACGAGAATTATTATCCCCATATACATATAAGTCTGGGTAAAGGGCATCCAGCCCCAATAGAAGGGAGCAATACCACCGAAGAAGTCGGGTATGATAAAAGATAGCATCTCCAGAGGGTGAAAAGACCATCCGGTAGCATAATCGGTCGTTAAGCCACTATCCCCTCCCCTTATGGTATACTGTCCGTATTCCCAGATACTGAGGTAGGGCTGTGCTACAGCAAAACCAATTATGACCAGGGTAATAAGAAAAAGAAGGGTAGCAATCAGGAACTCTCTGGTTCTGTATTTTTTCAGATGCCAGAAGAAACTGAAGATCAGATATATAATGATCAAGATCATCGTGTAGTAAGTTATCTGGATATGATTCTCCCTCAATTGCATAATAAGAAACATAGCAGTTAAACCCATTCCAAGAACATTTCTCTGTTGATAGAGGTAGTAAATACCCCAGAATATCCAGGGGATATATACAATTGCTCTGTATTTAGTGAAATGCCCTATCTCAATCAGCCCGATGAAATGGCAGGAGAGGGCAAAAGCCATTGCAGAAATAAAAGCCTGGATCGGCTTGAATCCGAGAGTGAGCATGAGAATATACATCCCCAGCCCCGCTAGAAACATATAGAATACCTGCCAGCCAATGAGGTTGTCGGTGATGAAATCAATGATGTTCTTTATAAAAAGATATCTGGAAGGATAACTGATCAGATAGCCCGGCATTCCGGAAAAAAGATTACTGTTCCATAATGCGAGTTCGGTATTCTCTTCATTATACTCGATCTGTACCTGAGCAGCACCACGCCATTGAAGATTATCCCCGGCCTTTGGTATATAACCAAGAAAACCCATCCGAAAGAAGAAAATCGATAGGAGTAGCAGTATTAGTCCAATAAATATCAGATGACGGTATCGATTAGTAAACAATGGTTCCAAAAAATCCTTCTTGATCATTACAGGTTCTTTCTTTTTCTTCCTCTTCATTTACCATCCCTTCGAATTTTTCTTTAAAATTATGGCTTACCCTTTTCCAGTCAATAAAAAAAGAGACGAACATATCTCCCCGATTTTCCGGTTAGATAATCAGACTCCTCTCCTGCAATTGATTATCATCGCTCTTCTCTCTATCTTTACAGAGTATAATCCCTTGCCTATTTTGTAATTACTCCTTGCCAAAACAATAACCTCTGTCTCATGCTATCATCTGACATAAGGAGAGGATTATGAAAGAGGAAAAGATACGTCTCGGGATAAGCTCCTGTCTGCTGGGAGAGAAAGTCCGTTATAACGGACAACATCAATATGACGGTTATCTGGTTGAAACACTCGGCCCCTACATTGAATATGTTCCGGTCTGTCCAGAAGTAGAATCGGGACTCCCGGTCCCAAGAAAGGCAATGCGGTTGGTTGGTGACTCTGAAAACCCGAAACTGATCACTATAAACGAAGGTATAGATCATACAGAACGGATGGTATCCTTCTCCAACAGAAGGGTAAAAGAATTGGAAAAAGAGAAACTCTCCGGTTTTATATTCAAGAGTAAATCTCCCAGCAGCGGGATGGAGAGAGTTAAAGTCTATCCCGAAAAGGGAGGGCCTCCCAGAAAGAATGGAATCGGGATCTTTGCCAGACATTTTATGGATGCCTACCCGCTCCTTCCGGTAGAAGAAGAAGGACGGTTAAATGATCCACTCTTGAGAGAGAATTTCGTGGAGAGAATATTCATTATGCACCGCTGGCAGAAAATGATGAACAATATACCGGGACCTGGCGACCTGGTAAAATTTCACACCAGACACAAACTGCTGATTATGGCTCATAGTCCTGAACATTACCGACAGATGGGCAAACTGGTTGCTGTTACCTCAAGTGGTTCATTTACTGAAGTCCTGGAGAGATATGTTGATCTCTTAATGGAAAGCACAAAAAAAAGAGCTACCAGAAGTAAACATCAGAATGTCATGCACCATGTTCTCGGCTATTTCAAAAAAGACCTGACCTCTGACGAAAAGAGTGAGTTACTGGAGATAATCGAGAGATATAAAAAAGAACAATTGCCACTGATAGTGCCGATAACCCTTCTGAATCACTACGTCCGAAAATATCAGAAACCATACCTGGCAGAACAGTATTATCTCAATCCCCATCCGATAGAACTCAACCTGCGCAATCACTCCTGATAGAGCTTCAAACAAGAAATATATTGACATTAAGAACATTATAGCTATCTATCTTACGTAATTACAAGACCAGAGGCAATGATGACAGATACTTTAATATTAGTTCAAGCGGTAGTCAGATACCCCGCTGTTTTCAGAGACTGAATTGATTTATTTACAATAACCACAATCCAATATTGAGGAGGAGATAATGATTAACTTTGTGAGAGGAAAAAACAGACTGGCCTGTATCGCCGGTACATTTTTTATACTGATATCTGTAGTGCAGCTTGCAGCTGTCAGTAGTTATATAACCCAGGACGTTGTCGGTACTCCGCCAACAGCAGAAGAGATAGCTGCCAAGACACTTGAAAGCCTGCAATTAGAGATTTCAAAACAGAGTGAAATGCAGAGACAGAACAATTTCATATCAAAAGAGACGATTCCTGCCAGATGGGATGATAATGTCTGGGTCTTCGATACCGGTAGCCATGAGAAACACCCCTCAATGTGTTATGATGTTAACAACGACGCCTGGCTATATGTGGCAGCAGAGATGTGGAGCATAGAAGAAGAGCCGATGGATATTATAATTAAGAGAAGCACTGACCACGGTGAAGAATGGCCTTTAAACGACGGTGAAAACCAATACACCATTAATGCAAGTCCAGCAGTTAATCCCAACTTTGCACCACAATTAGTTCAGACCACACCAGATAAAATCGGATTGGTTTATATTAATGAACATACCACAGGATCTGACTGGGATATATTGTTTCATACACTTTCGACACATAATCTATCGGTTGTACAGCCAGCATTTGTCGATTTTACTCCTGCCATTTTGAAAAGACCATCAGTGTGCTCCGATTTCCTGCAATACGGCAATGATGCCTATATTCACGTTGCCTATATTAATGCCTCTGCTTCCCCCAGAGAGATCAAATATGCCAGAAGCGTAGATCAGGGGAATACTTTCCAGGAAGCCGAAGTAGTAGCCACTATCAGTGATGAGGTAGAAGGAGAATTTCATTACACTTCAATCGATGTTTTCGGCAGCAGGGTTGCCATAGCTTATGTTGACAGGGAAGAGGATTTCGATGCCATTAAAGTCATTATATCCAATGATTCAGGAGAAAACTGGAACGATCCTGTTACTATAGCCACTACCCGTAATTTCCGATTCCCGCAAATCCGTGTCGTTAATAATCAGAATATAATCGTCACTTTCGAATACTGGTACAGTGATAGCGATATCGATGTCTATTATGCCTATTCGCATGACGGAGGAGGAAGCTTTTCAGCTCATCAGATGCTGGCACACTCCATAGAGAATGAACGTTTCCCCAATGTTTCTTCTCACAAAACCCAGAATAGCGGTAGTGACGTCTATATAACCTATACTATGTTACCTGATGAGATCTACGTTCAGAAGGCATTGGACCTCGATTATGAATCTTGGTCAGAAGCTGTTGCAGTAAAGGATAGTGATCAGGAGGTCAGTGATAATCATGTTACTTCTATCATTGTCAAGCCTTATAATGATGTCCCCAAATGTGCTGTAGCCTGGACTGAATACTGGACGATTATCGATGCTGACATAAGATTCGATGCTGAGTGGCGTGGTGAAGTGAGTGTAGATAATCCCGATATTGTAGATTCAGGAACCTTGCTAAGAGGTAATTACCCCAACCCCTTCAATCCGGAAACAACGATAGAATTCTTCCTGACCGAACCTGGTGAAGTAACTATCGATATCTATAATATTAAAGGACAGCTTGTGAGGAGTCTGGTAAATAACAGTTATCAGGCCGGTACTCATAGAATTATCTGGGACGGTAAGAGTGACAACGGGAGAGAGGTTGTTAGTGGTGTCTATTTCTCCAGAATGGAAACCGGTGACTATTCCGGAGTCAGAAAGATGATAATGATGAAATAAGGTTCTGAAGTAGAACAAGCTACTTATAAAATGGAGGATAAAATGAAGATACTATTGATTGTTGTTTCGCTGCTGCTCATAGTCAGCGGCCTTTTTGCTTCCGATTTCGAAGATAACCTTAAACAGATGCTGGAAGATAACGGAAAGGAATATGTCAGGCCGTTGCTGACAGCTTTTGGTACCAATCTTAATACTGGCCTGTATAATACGGCCGATGTCCTGTCACCCAGCCTGTTAAGGCCTGTAAGATTCGGATTTAATATCCATGTCATGATGGCTATGGTTCCCAGCTCTGACAAGACTTTCGAGGCAGTGATCGATGATACGACATACGAAACTGCAACTGTATTTGGAAAAGATGGAGGCCATGAAGCCCTACCCGGAGGCTTTGATGTCTCTATGGTACCACTCTTCGTTCCCCAGTTCCGTTTCGGATTACCTGCCGGTAATGAATTAATGGTCCGTTACCTTCCTCCAATTGACCTGCAGGATTACGGAAAGGTCGATTTCTGGGGTGTAGCGGTAAAACATAGTATCGACCAGCATATTCCACTCTTCCCGATTGACCTTGCTGTTCAGGGTGCTTACCAGTCTCTGGCTGTTGGGGATCTGATAGATTTAACAAGCATGGCATTTAATATCCACGCCAGCAAGAGCATACTGATGTGGACGCTCTACGGTGGCCTGGGTTATGAAGATGTAGAACTGGAAGCTAAATATGAATATGAACCTCCTCTCGAAGGACTTGATCCGCAAGAGGTTAAGTTCGATATGAAGAGTGATAACAACTACCGTATGACCCTCGGTTTCCGTTACACCGTTCTACCCTTTATCCACCTCAATGGTGATTACACTATCTCTGAGTATCATACCTTCAATATCGGCCTGGGAGTAACATTCTGATAACTGCAGGTAGATAAGACAAGGTGAATAGATGGAATTCAACGAAGTTATAATGTCTCGAAGATCTGTAAGGAGTTACCTTCCAGATCCTATACCCGATGATGTTCTGCAGGCCATATTAGAGGCTGGACGCAATGCCCCCTCATTTCAGAACAGGCAATGCTGGCGTTTCATCGTTCTAAATGATCGTAATGTTATCAATAAGCTCGCTTCGAATGTCGGCTTGATCGGCAGGGTCAATTTCTTTATAAAGAATGCCCCCTTGATTATCATCGCTACCGCTGACCCTGCAAAGAGCGGAACAGTCAACAGGCAGGATTATTATCTTGTCGATACAGCAGTTGCTTTTCAACAGATGATGCTGACTGCCTGGAATTATGGGGTAGGTAGTTGCTGGATGGCAGCTTTTGACGAGAAGAAACTGAAAGAGTTCCTCTCCATACCCTCAAGAATCAGGGCTGTAGCAATGAGCCCCTTTGGGTATCCCAAAGATAAAGAATCTCTGTATGGAAAGGTGCTGAAGTTTTTCGCCAGCAGTAAATCGAGACAGGATATCGATAAGGTGGTTTGCTATAACAGATGGACTCTTTAGTTCACAGACAAAGATACAAAAGGGGGCAGTTCATTCAGTAACTGCCCCTTTTCTTAATGATTGTTTACCGGTTCTAATCAATACATTCTTCTATCGTCTGTAAGTCTCGGTTATGATAGATGACTCTCCCGTTTTTGATCAGAATAGAGAGGTTATTACTCCCAAAATGATAGGGGAGATAACGGTAGGTTGGCATATCCATAATCATTATATCAGCCTTCTTGCCCGGTTCCAGGCTGCCGATACTCTCGCCCATCTCTAATGAACAGGCAGCATTAATAGTTGCTGCTGTAATAGCTTCAGCAACGGTCATCTTCATCTGTAGTGTGGCGAGTGTTATAATAAACTGCATACTGTCACAATTACAGCTTCCGGGATTATAATCTGTCGCCAGGGCAACTGCAAGGCCCGAATCTATCATATCACGTGCTCTGGCATAACTATTAAGCCCTAGGCTGAAGATAGTTCCAGGCAGTAATACAGGTATAACACCCTTTTCTTTCATTGCCTGTAATCCTTCCAGAGAGGCAGCACCAAGATGATCGGCAGAAACGGCACCAACCTCTGCCGCCAGTTCGGAACCACCTGTAGGTTTTAACTCATCGGCATGCATTCTTATGCGAAAGCCGAGTTCTTTCGCTCTGTTGAGGATTCGGCGCGATTCTTCTATGCTATAGACATGCTCTTCTGTGAAGATATCACAGTATTCTGCCAGTTTCTCTTCAGCCACTGCCGGCAACATCTCCTCTGTCAGTATGCGGATATACTCCTCTCTATTATCTTTAAATTCAGGAGGAAATTCGTGTGCACCAAGAAAGGTTGCTACTATATCAATAGGGAGCTTTTCTTTCAGTCTCTTGATTACACGAAGCATCTTCAATTCACTCTCTGTGGAGAGGCCATAACCACTCTTCGCTTCAAGGGTTGTTGTGCCACAACTTATCATTTTCATTACTCTTTTTCTGGCCAAGTTGAAGAGTTCATCCTCGGAAGCAGAACGGACTGCAGCTATACTCGACCTTATTCCACCACCACTCCGGGAGATCTCTACATATGACTTACCCATGATCCTCATCTCGAATTCATTCTCTCTCGTATGGAAAAATACTGGGTGGGTGTGTGGATCAACAAACCCTGGCATAACAACCATTTCTGAACAGTCTATTTTATCTTTCGCTGTATAGTCAGACAAAATATGTTCTGACTCACCCACTGCGATTATTCTCTCACCTGCAATAGCGATACCTCCGTTACGAATAACTCCCAGATCATTCATTGCCATACCGCTACGGGGAACATCATTACCACTCAAAGTGAGCAACTCTCTGATACTATGGATTATAAGATCTACTCTCTTCATTCTCTCTCCAGGTTATTTTAGTCTTTCTTCTTCGCTTTACGCATCTGACGGCAGAGGATCTCTACCTGGCGAAAATCTACCTTACCACTCGACATCATTGGCAATTCTTCCATGACATAGAATTCTTTTGGGACTGCTATAGGTGGCAATTTGTCTCTGAGATATTTCACCATATCCTTCTTATCGATGCTCTCTGTTGTCACACAGGCCACAATATCAGCACCCTTTTCCAGGTTCGGTACATCAACAACACAACATACAGCTTCTTCCGGTATGATATTCTCCAGCAGACTCTCTACCTTCACCAGAGATACCATTTCACCTCCTATCTTGACAAACCGTTTCAAACGTCCCCTATGCCAGAGATAGTTATCCTCATCAAGAATACCAACATCTCCTGTATCATACCATCCCTCTCTTATGCGGAAAGAAGTCTCTTCCAGATCGTGCAGATATCCCTTCATTACCAGATCACCCTTAACCAGTATCTTCCCTTCGCTACCGCGAGGAAGCTCTCTCCCTGTCTCAATATCGATGATCCTGACCTGAACCCCGGGAAGTGGTTGCCCGACACTACCCGGTCTATCACGATCAGGCAGATTGGTTGAAATTACCGGGCTTGTCTCAGTAGTTCCATATCCCTCATAGAGTGTCAGATTGTGTTTTTCTTTATAGGCCTGCCGTATCCTTGGCTGTAGTTTATCTGCACCGGCAATAGCCAGTCTGAGTGAGGAGAAAGTCCCTTTTTCACCTTTTTTCAGATAGCCCCAGAAGAATGTAGGGGTGCCGACCATTACAGTAACTCTATACTTTTTGATCGCTTCGCATATATTTTTATAATCGAGCGGATTAGGAACCCCGACAATAGAACCACCCAGATAAAGGGGTAGCCACAAGTTAATGGTCAGCCCGAAGACATGGAAGTAGGGTAGATTGGTAATAAATATATCATTCGAACTGAGGTATACAATCTTCGGTACTGTAGTAACATTATGCATTATATTACGATGAGTAAGCTGAACTGCTTTCGGTTCCTTTTCACTACCGCTGGTGAAGAGTATAATTGCGACCTCATCCAGGTCGCCCCGGTGTATTTTCTTGCTCAATATAGAGTGTGATATTTTGGTTTTGAGTAGAGCACCCAGCTTCTTCAAGCCACTGATCCCTGCCAGTATATCTTCAACGAAGATCATCCCCTCTATGGCCTCATAACCAAGTTTTTCCAGCATCTTTTTACTGGTTATAATGGTTTTGAAATAGCATTTATTCTGAGCATAAACCGCATTTTCCATCGCACCTGTCGAATAATTGATCATCACAGGAATTTTACCACACATAAGAGTTCCGAGTATAGTCAATATAGACCCTGCACCAGGTGGGAGCATAACACCGATATAGTTACCTCTATATTTGGATATCAGATTCTTGAAGAGAAAAGAACCGAGCAGAAGTCTATCATAGCTGTACGCCTGTTCGGTAATAGTATCATAGAGAGCAGTCTTACCTCTCATCTCTTTTGCGCTCTTAAGAAACATCTGTTGTAATTGCATATATTTTCCTCATTCAGTAACTTAGCTATCTTATCAATGATAGTCTCGTGTAATCTGTATGTCAATTGTTTTGTTCCAGCAAGCATCTTCAGTCCAATCAATCGCATACAGCAACTGAAGTTGTTAAGATTACATCTAGTCAATATAACAGATGGCGGTCAAACTCTGAGTGAAAATACTTGACCGCATCTCCCTGAAGAATAAAAAGAAGTTGGAAAATAATTAATAAAGGATAGATAAGTGAAAATTGACCTACATCTTCATACAACCTATTCAGATGGAAAACTCGATCCGAAGGATCTACTCGGTTTGTGCCGGGAGAAGGGATACAAGATTATTTCCATCACCGATCATGATAACATAGAGGGTTATCTGTCGGTAAAAGACCAGGCGTCCGATTATGGACTGACAATTATTCCAGGGGTAGAGATCAGCAGTAAATACGAAGAGACTGAGGTGCATCTCCTCGCTTATTTCTTTGATGAAACACACCCATCTCTTCTTTCTCTGCTCGATTTTATCAATGAGAACCGGATAAACCGGGCAAGAGCTATCGTTAATAAACTGGCTGGATTGGGGGTGAAGCTCGACATCGAGACTCTTCTTTCCACGACAGGAAAGTCTGGTATTGTCGGGAGACTCCATATTGCCCGGGCACTGGTAGAGAATAATTACTGTTCAACGATCAGAGAGGCTTTTGACAGATATCTCCACGATCGTAGTCCGGCATTCGAACCTAAAGTGACCCTCCCTGCTGAGAAGATCATACCGATGATCCAGTCTGCAGGGGGAATATCTATACTCGCACACCCTCATAAACTCGATAATATTTCGGTAGTTCTCGGCCTGATCGATCTTGGAATAAACGGTCTGGAGGTATACTGTTCCAAATCATCAAGCTATGCTGTCTCTCTTTTCGAGCAACTCGCCAGAGAACACGATCTTTTGACTACAGGTGGCTCCGACTTTCATGGAGAACAGGAAGAGCTCTACTACTTCGGCAAATTCAGTGTTCCTGAGGATGCCTATAACGAGTTTTACGATTTCCAGGAAATGAGATCAGGAAGCTATTCCGAGAAGTACCAGCAATAAATAAAGAGAGAGATAAAAATGAAGAAATACGAGACTTATGACCTGATCGATATTAACAAGAAGAAAGGTTTTCCCAGAACCTACCGGTTCAGCCCTTTCGTCAGATGGTTTGTTATTCTCCTGTCACTTGCCGCATTAGCATACGCTATCTGGTATATCTTTACTGCTGTTGATGCCGATACTTCAACTTTCCGAAAGATTATTCCCTTCGTTATTATCTTCTTTGCAATCAACCCTCTGATTAGAAACCTCTTCTCACTCAATACCGTCCGGTTCACAGAAGATGGTATCATTTTTGGCTTTCTTCTCAATAAGAACCTCTTCATCAGATGGGAAGATATGATCAAATTGTCTCTCTATCAGGGCAAGACAAGATCGGTAAAACTCAATTATCTCTCTGAAGGTGAGGAAAAAGAGTTTGTCTTTACGATGACTTTCCCCAATATGTTAGAGATAATTAACAGTATTGCCGAGATGTGCCCTCACCTCCAGTATGACGATTTTATGAATAATATTACTCTTACAGAGGAAGAACGAGCAGAGGGAAGAGCAAAAGAAGAACAAAAGGGATGAAAATTGCCATAATCGGTCCTGTATATCCTTATCGAGGCGGGATTGCTCATTTTTCCGGCTGTTTATTCCGGGAACTGGAGAAAAACAATCATCAGACGCTACTGATAAATTTCAGAAAGCAATATCCGACATTCCTCTTTCCCGGAAAGAGACAGACAGAGAGTGAATCATATTTTCAGGATATTCCATCCCTGAGAATACTGATCCCCTATAATCCCTTTACATACCGTAAAACTCTTAAAAAGTTACTGGAGTTTAACCCCGACCTGGTGGTCTTTCAGTTCTTTCTCCCCTTCTTTATTCCGGCCTACTGTTATCTGCTGAAGAGGATCAAGAGAAGGAAGATAAAGACACTTATTATAGCTCATAACATCAACTTTCATGAAAGGTGGCTCTTTGCTAAAACTCTCACCCGCAAACTTCTAAAAAAGACTGACCGGATTATGACCCTCTCTGATACTGTATACAAGGAAGCTGGAAAATTACTTCAAAACAATAATGATAAGCTCATCAGGGGATTTCATCCTCTCTATACCTTTCATAATCAGAATGTATATTCCAGAGAATCTGCCAGGAAGAGGCTCGGATTAGAAGAACAAAAGGTCATTCTTTTCTTCGGCTATATCAAACCTTATAAAGGAGTTGACCTCCTGATCAGAAGCTTTATCCTTCTGAAAAAAGAGCTCAAAGAGGCCATTCTTCTCATTGCCGGTGAGGTTTATGGTAATAAAGATAAATATCTCAACCTGATTAAGGAATCGGGATATACTGAAGATATTATACTCTTGGACGAGTATATCGGTTCTGCGGATGTGGAATTGTACTTTAAAGCAGCAGACCTTCTGGTTTTACCTTACCGAACAGCCACACAGAGCGGAGTGATACAAACAGCCTATGTTATGGGTTTAGGGGTTGTAACTACCCCTGTAGGTGGCTTACCGGAGATGGTAATGCCGGGGAAGACCGGAGTAGTAGCTAACTCTGTTTCGGCAGAAGATTTAGCGTCTGCAATATCCAGTTACTTCACTCTTGATGTGAAGATGGTCAGGGAGAGTATCTCTCAATTCTGTAACCGATACTCCTGGAACAATTTTGTGCAGCTTATGTCAGAGGCGTTATGAAGAAGCTGCTACTTATCACCTATTACTTCCCACCCTGTGGTGGGGCAGGAGTTCAACGCTGGCTACGCTTTATTCGCTATCTGCCGGCTTACGGCTGGATGCCAACAGTAATAACGACAACCGAGGGTGATTATCCACATCTTGACTCTTCACTATGTAAGAAGATCCCCAAGGATATGAAGGTTATCAGGACCAGAACACCGGTTTTACATCGGATACTAAAACTGATCCCCTCCGAGAAAGGAAAGAGCTATCCTTACGGTTCGTTAAAGACCGAAAGGGGTGATAAGCTATCAAGACGTCTTATCTTCTGGTTAAGGAATAATTTAGTCATCCCGGACAGCCGTGTTATCTGGAACAGAATTGCCTGCAATGCAGCTTTAAACGAACTCAGGATCAAGAAATACGACCTGATAATAACTACCGGTCCCCCTCATTCTACCCATCTTGTTGGACTGAGATTAAAAAAACAGCTACAGATCAAATGGATCACTGATTTTCGTGATCCCTGGACTACTATCTACTATCTACAGAATTTACGGCAGAACATAGTATTGCAGAAGATCAACCGCAAACTCGAGAAAGATGTAATTGAGAGGGCAGATCTGAACATAATAATCTCGCAATCAATTGCCGATACCTTTCCGGATGGCAATAAGCAGGTTCTGATAAACGGATATGATCCCGACGATTTCTTCAATATTGAAACTCTCCCCTCATCTTTCTTCCGGATCAAGTACATCGGCAAGCTGACTGAAGGTCAGGATGTTTCCTCCCCACTGGAATGGTTGAATAATCTGGCGAGAGAGAAAAACATTGTCAATATTGAATTCAGTTTTATCGGCACCCTTCCGGCAGGAGATGAATATGAACGAGGTTACTCCTACCTGCATATTCGTAATGTTGGATATATCAAGCACATGGATGCAATACGCGAGATGGTCAACAGCGATATTCTTCTTCTTTTAATCAACAGGTGTCCGGACAATAAGGGGATTTTGACCACCAAGCTCTTTGAATACATCGGTTCCAGATCTTATATAATCGGTATAGGCCCTACCGATGGAGATGCAGCAAAGATCCTGCATGATTACAACGCAGGTATAATGTTAGACTATGAAGACAGAAAGGGATTTATCAGCAAAGTATTTGAATTATACCGTCAGTGGGATAAAGATCAGGATATCAAGAATAGAAGTGACATCTCAAATCTATCTTCCAGGAATCAGACGCGAGAGCTCAGTAAGATCCTCGATGATCTGGATTGTATACAACCTGTGAGAAGATAATGTATACCTTCATCCTCTTTCTATTTGTTATACTCTTTGCCCTCTTTCTGCTTAATTTCAGTATTTATTTTCCTGTCGTTAAAGCATACAATATGAACCGTATGAAGAGATTATGGTTGGTTTTTTCCCTGTTACTGTTAATGCTGATAGTTATTCTCGGTGTGGTTGCTAACATGTTCTGGAATATCTACTGGCTGACAGAATTAGGGTTTATCTGGCTGGGTATCCTTTCTATATCCCTGTCTGTTATGCTATTCAATCTTCCGGTTCTGCTTATCTATCGGAGAGCTTTTCGGATCACGACCACAATCTCTCTGGTACTTATCGTTATTCTATCTGTTCTGGCTCTGATCAACAACAAAAAGTTACCGGTAGTGCGAGAATATCATATCTATAGTGAGAAACTCACTTCCGAATCTGACGGTTTCCGGCTGGTATTGGTTTCGGAATTCCATCTGACCGGCAGTTCTTCCAGGCAGAAGCTGGAGAGAAACTTAAGGTTTTTAAACAGTTTCGAACCCGATATTCTGATTATCGCCGGAGACCTGATAGATTCATCTTATGACGAAATTTCTCATCTGGCCTCTCCTTTTCTGTTGCTGCAACCAACTTATGGTACATTGGCAGTCCCGGGTAATCACGATTTTTATCAGGAGATTGGTTCCTATCAACGTTTTACAGATTCTGCAGAGATTAACAACCTGTATAATAGAAGCACCAGAATAACGGATGAGATCGTCATTGCTGGTGTTATTGATAAAACCGGACAAATACAGGGAGCAGAAGATCTCCAGATTCCAGATGTAGAGAAGGCTATGAGAGATATTGACCCGGAAAGCTATACAGTTTTCGTCTCACATCAACCTGTCTATATCGGGGAAGCTCTTGACCTGGGAACAGATCTGCTGCTGGCTGGACATACACACGGAGGACAGATACCACCTCTAACTGCTCTGATCAATCTCTTCTTTCAATATCCCTACGGTTTATACGAAAGAGATGGGAGTTACATATATACAACTTCCGGCATCAATACCTGGGGACCGCCGATGAGATTATTTTCCCGTAACGAAATCGTAATTTTTGATCTCTATTCTCTTGAGTAACATTAACATAAAAAGAATCGAGCAACATAATATCGCGACTATTCCAGATAAGAGCTCATAACCTGCCAGTCAATATCATCTTTATCCCTGATCTGGAATTCCAGCAGCATATACCCTCCGATATGGCCATCCTCGAATGCGGCCAAGATCCATTTATCATTCAAGAGATGTATGTCTTCCCGATCGTAAAAACCCATTTTGCCTCCCAGAACTGCATCATGAGGTATCAAATCCGGCCTGGTAACAAGATCATCGATAAGTTTCTCTTTCGGGTCTTCCCAGTCAGTGAGTATCCGTAAATTCTCTATATGCCTCTCTGCCGGCAGATATTCAGTAATGGTAGTAATCTTATCATCACGCCCTAATTTCTTTTCGGTATAATACATTCCGGTTAGAAAACCAGCTATGGTAAACATTGCTATAACTAACACATAGATGGCTCTCACGTTTGGCCTGTTCTTTCTCTCTTCCATATAACCCTCCGTGTTTCTTTTTAGATATGTCCTGTTACTCTTTCCTTTTCTATCCGTTCGTTACCTTCGTACTCTTTTTCAGGTTAGTGAAAAACTTATCTCTATTACGGTTCGCAAGCAGGATAGAATCTCTTAAACCCTCCTTACTCCCGGCATTAAACCATTTCTTGAAAAAGAGCGGGTCGTTTACTATCTGAGCAATTGCAGCAAGAGAACGAAGATGAAAATTACGTTGATCTCTAGACCCGGCAATCATAAAGACGGTAGTTATCCTGGGAAAATCATCAGAAAATCTTATCCCCTTTTTGCATCTGGCAACAAGCATAGAGAATGTCTCCTCCCCTGGAACTATGATATGGGGAATGGCCAGATTCTCACTTATTACGGTTGTATATTCCTTTTCCCGTTTTATAAGTGCCTTATACACATCATTTTCCGAGAGTTTCAGATCTTTCTGTATCTCAGCAGCTGCCAGACGGAAGAACTCTTCTACCGTTAACCTCTCCTTTATATCAAGTATATGACAGGTATCTATTATCTGGTCGAAATGATCTTCACTGATCTGATCTCTTTCTCTTATAATATTCTTCAGCTCTGTTTCAAGCGTATAACTGGTTATCTCTCTGGACGTTACGCGCTCGATAAGATAAAGGAGCGCGTATTCTCTATCGCTTCTGATCCTGCCGTAAAACCAGTAGGTAAAGAACCCGACCAGAATCAGCAGAAAAGTTATCAATATAGCAGATAGCCCCATTTCAAAGAGCAGGAAGATAAAACCGATAATCCCCAGAATCTGTAGATAGGGGTAGAGAGGTGCTCTAAAAACAGGCCGGTAGTTCTGTAACCTGCTCTCTCGCATAACAATAAGCGCAAGGCAGGAGAGAATATTGGTCAGAATAACCGAGGTTGAAACAGCTCTGACCAGTATCTCCAGATCGAGCAGGAGAAAGATGATCAGGCTGACAGTAGTCAAAACGATTGAGATATATGGCGTTCGAAAGCGGGTACTGATCTTACTGAGCAACTGGGGCATCAATCCATCGCGGCTCAGTGAGAGAGGATAACGAGATGCAGAGAGTAACCCCCCATTTGCTGTCGAGACAAAAGCGAGAAGTGCGGCTATGGTCATAGCGATCATACCCCATCTACCCATTATAGCCATCGCACCGTCAGATATGGGTGTTAGGCTTCCCGACAGTTCCTGTCCAGGAAACACCCCTACGGTAACAAAAACCATCAGGGTATATAGTACACTGACAACAAGGAGTGAGATGATCATTGCGAGCGGAATAACCTTATTGGGGTTTTTCACCTCTTCAGCAACAGAACCGACATAGAGCAGCCCTCCGTAGGCAGTGAAAACAAAACCGGCCGTGCTGAATATACCGTCAAATCCGTAAGGGGAGAAGGGGAGAAAATACTCAGAAGTTACTTTAGGAACCCCCAGAATAATATATACTCCCATTAGAGCGAGTAACAGGGTAACAAGGAGAGCCTGAAACCGGCCACTCTCTTTCACCCCGAGTATATTTATTGCCATGAAGATAAGAGAGAGAAAGATCGCTACCAGTTTTATATCATAACCTGGAAATATCAGGGCAGTAAAAGCGGCCATACCTATCAGGGCGAAAGCACTCTTCAGAGAGAGCGAGAACCAGCTGAAGAGGCCGGAGATAGTCCCAACTGCCGGCCCGAAACCACGCGTTATGAAGAAATAATCGCCACCAGCTTTGGGCATGGCAGTTGCCATTTCTGCGATACTCAGCATCCCGGTCATAGCTAAAAGCCCGGCAAAGAAATAAGAGAGAACCACTGCAGGCCCGGCATAATTATAAGCCAGCCCTGGCAGAATAAAGAGACCGGAACTCACCATAGCTCCCGTAGCAATGCAGAAAACCTGATAAAGCCCTAATTCTTTTCTCAACTCCATAACTGGTTAACTTCCCTCTCGGATACTCTAATTGTGTAGCTCTTTAAATCATTTCTGACAGAGAAAAGATAGTATACTCATCTCTGGTGACAGGTATATTTTCATTACCATCTCTCTCCACCATGATCGGCCTGACACTCCATCTTCAGTTTCTTGAATGCCGATTCCCAGGCTTTTCTGAACCAGCGGCGACATTCCTCCCATTTCTCAGTACTACGCCAGCCGGTATGTATAAGATGTATCTCCGTCTGTTCTCTCCCCTCTTTTCTCTCAGAGAAAGGAACAAAGAAGACAACAACCTGGGTTAACGGGTCGACATTATTCATCAGGTTCTTATATTCGCTCGGTCCTTTCCACTCGAAAGCGAGCATCTTTCCCAGCTCCAGGCCATTGATCCGGCATCCAATTGTGCTGTTATTGACTCTGTCTTTCGGATCCCAGAATAGTTCGTACTTCCCACCTAACCTGAGTTCGATATTGGCATCAACTGCCAGCCAGGAAGATATCTCCTTTTTCCCGGTAAACATAGAAAATGCCTTCTTCGTATCACAATCCAGTATCAAACTGATTTGAATTATTTCATTCATATTACTCCTCTATCAATTTCGACTCATTTTTCAGAGAGATAGTGACATACAGGACTGCTGCAATAATAATCACCCCTCCTGCTAGCGTCCTGATGCCGGGTATTTCCCTGATAACCAGCATAGCGAAGACTATCCCGTATACCGGTTCAAGGCAGGCAATAATACTCGCCGTTCGGGCCGATACATTTTTCAATCCCTGGATAAACAGGGTGTGTGACAGGGCGGTAAATACAATCCCCAGAACTATCAACATACCCAGCTCTCCGAAACTATTTATATCTGTCAAGTATCGGAATGTCAGCGGCAGAAGAAAGAGCATGGCAATGACATTCTGATATAAGGCTATTTTCTCGGCTTTATAATAGGTTACCAGCCTCCGGTTAAGTATTGTCAGTAAGGCAAAGAGAAGACCGGAGAGCGAACCCCATAGAACTCCCTGTAGCGTCTGGTTTGCCAGCTCAAATTCCGGAACCAGTAATCTGATACCCAGTAGCGAGATCAGGGCAAGAACGAGATATTTGAGACCTAATTTTTCCCTGAAGATGAGAGGTTCCAGAAGTGCCACATAGATAGGAAAGGTAGAAAAGGATAGCAAGCCGATTGCTACCGTCGAGACCTGGATCGAGTGAAAGAAAGTCAGCCAGTGTATCGCCAGTATAACACCACAAAATATCAGTAATAGATAGTGAACTCTCTTCCCCTCAATCAGTATTCTCTCTCTCTTTATGAACAGATAGATTAAAAGAGCCAGAGAGGCAAAAGTTACCCTCCCCAGAACTATTATCAGAGGAGAAAATATCAGCAGCTTACCGAACAATCCTGCAGTTCCAAAAAGAAACACTGCTGCATTTATCGCTATTAACCCCTTACCTCTATCTGTCATCATTATGCCCTTCTCACCTTTTCCTGCCACAATCTTCTCATCTTTTCTCTGTTTCGATTATCACTACATTTGTAACATCGCCAACTAACACACCTTTTTTTCTTGTGTCAATATGAAAAAATATTGCCTATCTTTCATATATGAGTTATTTTGTTCTCAAGGAGAATGTGCTATGTATTTAGCAGAAGACTTTGAATTCCGTAAAATATTCGGTATGGTACTGAATTATGCAGACCATATTACTGAAATGAACTCTGAAGCCCCCTCGCACCCAATTTTTTTCCTCGTCCCTCCAACGGCAATTATCAGAGACGGTGAGACTATTATACTCCCTGCCGGCAGCCGGGAGGTTCATTATGAAGTCGAGCTGGCAGTACTGATCGGCAGGGGTGGAAAGAAAATACCTCTCCGCTCTGCTTACGACCATGTGGCAGGATATGGTATCGGTATAGATGTAACCCTCAGGGACTTTCAAAAGGTAGCCAAAAAGATGGGATATCCCTGGGCACTTGCCAAAGGATTCGATACCTCCGCGCCCCTCTCCCGCTTTGTTCCCAGAGAATTGATAGATAATATCTATCATGAAGAATTTACCCTCACCGTTAATGGTGAAATGAAGCAACATAACAGTCCTGCTACCATGATATTCCGGATAGATGAGATTATTGAGTTCATCTCCCGTTACTTTACCCTGAATACGGGTGATGTAATCTTCACCGGTACCCCTATGGGTATTGGTGAGTTACAGGATGGTGATTCAGTAAAAGCCACTCTGGGGAATCTAGTTTCTTTAACCTGCTCGGTTAAGAAGGAGATCTAAGCTGATAAGATACTTCTGTTGGCTCTTTTTTCTTGTTTCATCTAAGTTTTTATTATATATTGTCTTAAGTTATACAATATAAACCGAGGAGGAGATATGAGCAGTTATCATGAACCAGTTGATGAATTAACCAAAGAAGATCGTGACTATTCGAGAGCCTTGAACAGTTTGAAAGAAGAGATAGAAGCTGTTGACTGGTATCAGCAGAGAGTGGCTACAACTACCGATCCCGAGTTGAAGAAGATCGTAGAACACAACCGAGATGAGGAGATCGAGCATGCTGTAATGATATTGGAATGGCTACGCCGCAATATGCCCGGCTGGGACGAAGAGATGCGAACCTATCTTTTCAGCACCAAACCGATAACCGAATTAGAAGATGACGAAGAAGAGAGTAGCAACTCCGATCTCGGCATTGGAAAACTCAAATAGAGCGAGGTGAATTATGGATATTTACAGACGACATTTAGCACCAATAACCGAAAGTGCCTGGGAACAGATAGAAGATGATGCCAGAACTGGATTGATCAATCTACTGTCAGCCCGTAAGGTCATCGATGTCGAAGGACCGAAGGGGTGGAATTTTTCCGGGATTCCCGAAGGGAGAATGAAGCTTGTAGAACCGGTAAAGAACAAAGGTTTCAGTTACGGAATCCGCAAGGTTATCCCGGTAGTCGAGCCGCGAGTAAGCTTTAACCTCAATATCTGGGAGTTGGATAATGCTTCTCGTGGAGCAGAGGATATCGAACTGGATAATCTGATGAAGGGAGTAGAGAAGATAGCAGCATTCGAAGAGAAAGCTATTTATAACGGCTTGAAAGATGCCGGTATCGAAGGTCTTCTGACCTCAGCAGAGAACAGTATCAATCTACCCAAAGAACCGGGTAAATGGGTGGCAGCGATTTCGGAAGGTATATTGAAATTGCAGGAGAATTCTATTGAAGGACCTTATTCACTTGTTCTTCCTCCCACAATCTGGAAGACAATCAATTACTTCGCCGAATGCCATCCCATCCTCTTCCAGATAAAAGAAATTATTCAGGGTGACATAATACTCTCCAAGTTCATAGATAACGGTCTTCTAATCTCAACAAGAGGAGAAGATTTCCGGATGACCCTTGGAAGTGATTTCTCTATTGGTTATGAACATCACAATTCCAAGGAGGTAACCCTCTTCTTGACCGAGTCCTTTACCTTCCAGGTATTTGAACCAATGGCTGCGGTTAAGATCCAGATAAAATAGGTAACCAATCAAGCCTCCCAAAATTAGGGCCGGTAGTTTTCCGGCCCTTTTCTTTTGTCATATTTTGGTACTTATATAGGGACCTACCCGCTGGGTGAGTTGTAATAGTCTGATTCTCTTTTTTCCTGTTACTATCATACAGATACCACAGGGGAGCAGGGGAGTCGGCTAGTTCCGACACCCCAGCACCCCAGTGGTTAAAGTAAACATTGGTCTGTTTATTCTATAACTCTTATTCTGCTCTTCCGTTATTTTAACTCAACAAATCTTTCCTCTTCTTTTATGATGTTATTCAATGCAGACTCAATAATATCTACATCAACAGAGGTGTTGATACAGGGTCCGTAAGGCCGGTCGTTGAGTACTCCGTATACCGGAATGGGGAAGACATCGAGCAGACCATCAACTAGATCTCTTTCACAGGCTACTGCAATGATAAATTTTGGCTTGTGTTTGATGATGATCCTTCTGGCCAGAGAGCCACCCGTAGCAATTGCCATATTGACCCCTGTTTTCCTGGCCAGTTTCTTCAAATCACTTATCTTGCACTTACCACATTCCTGGCAATTATTGATATCAACCGTAACTCTGATCATACATTCGGTATTCTGCAGACAGTGAGGAAGCAGGATGAGTATCTCTCCGGGCTTGTATTTTCCCTTCATTACCTTGACGAACGTATTGTTAACATGAACGAATGACTCTCTTATCCTGTCTTTAGATATACCAACAACTCTACCCAGTAGAACAGTAGAGGGAAATATGAATCTGAGAGCAATACGGACAGCCGTCCTGGTAAATATAAAGTTTCGTTCCAGATATGAGGTCAGCAAGAGCAAGACAATCCCGAGTACTACAATAAAGTAGAAAACTCTCAATATATTTAGTACCGAGCTGGCAAACAGTCTGTTGATCTCATGCAACCGGGGTGATATGAACCACCAGAGAAGGGTGGTTATGATCATCAACAGTATCAGGCTTACTGTTGATAAGATCAAAAAGAGGTGTTTGCGCTTATGGTCAATGACTAATTCCACTGTTGAAGCACTCTCCTGTCTCTATTCTGGCACCCAGGTTAAACTCAAAGGCTGTCATTATTCTCTTTCCTGCCGGTTGAACTCTCGTCAATATAATTCTTTTATCCCGGGTAGAAACAACGATTCCCCTTTTCTTTATCACATCGGATATTACACCGGGCTCCCTATTTTTGGGCTCATCGAGAAGTTCAGTTTCCATTACCTTGATACGCCGGCCCCGGAAAAATGTTATCGCACCCGGTTCCAATGCCAGACCACGAACTCTGTTATGTATATCTATCGCTCTGGTATTCCAGTTCAGTAACATATCCTCTTTTTTTAGCTTATAACAGTAGGTTGCATCACTCTCATTCTGCTTCTCTTCTTTTATCTCTCCCCTTTCCAGTTTAGTCAGGGTTTCTATCAGCAGTTCAGCACCAATATTTGCCAGTCTTTCTGAGAGACTTGTATAGTTATCCTCATCTCTTACAGGGACTTCTTTCTGGAGTAGAACAGGACCACTATCCATCCTGGTAACCATCTTTGCTATCGTCAGTCCGGTATATCTCTTACCGTCGAAGAGAGCATGGTTGATCGGGGTTGCACCTCTGTATTCGGGGAGGAGGGAGGGATGGATATTAATACAACCATGAGGGGGAAGAGAGAGAATATTTTCAGGGAGGAAACCACCATAAGCAACCGTGATAATGATATCTGGTTCTAACCTCTCCAATCTTTTGAATACTTCCGGATCTTTGATACTTTCCGGTTCGATAACAGTAAACCCTGAACTCTCTGCTGCCTGTTTAACGGGAGAGGGGACAATCTTCAGCCTCCTCCCCTGCGGCCTGGCTGGCTGAGTAATAATTAACTCCGGCCTGAATCTCGTATCTGTTAATTTTTGAAGTGCTGGAACAGCAAAATCAGGAGTTCCGATGAATATCGTTCTGATTATCGGTGAAATAATAGTCAAGATTGACTCCGTTCCGGTCTGTTTTCTGTTCCAGATCTTTCAATTTCCATTTCAGTGATAACAATTTGAGCTTTGAGATCCGGTCGATGAAAAGGATTCCATCAAGATGGTCATTTTCATGCTGCACGGCCCGGGCAAAGAACCCCTCTATTTCATACCGCTTTCTGTTCCCTTCCAGGTCTAAGGCTTCTATTTCGATCTTCTCAGCCCGTTTCACTTCAGCATAGATTTCGGGCAGGCTGAGACAACCTTCATCCTGTGCTGTTACTCCACTCATAGATATGAATTTCGGATTGATGAAGACAGTAGGTTTTTTCTGATTGGTTTTAGACCAATCGGGATCGACCACGAATATGCAGAGATCAACTCCAACCTGTGGAGCAGCCAATCCCACCCCATCTTTTTCGTACATGGTAGCTACCAGATCGGCTGCAAAGCTTCTTATTTCGTTATCTATCTCTTTAACTGGCTGGCATTTCTTCCGGAGAATACCGTCACCATAAATCCTGATCGGGAGAATCCTGGGAGATGATCTACCTTGAGAAGGATCGGGAGAGAGATAATATCTATTTAATTGGTTCATCTTTGGCTACAGGCTCCTGCCAATGTCCGGCTATAGCTATTCTCTTTATCTCTATCTTCGTGTTATTGGAATCATCTATTTTCAGTATAACAGTATCCTTATCTCTCTTGATATTGGTGATCTTGCCAATGATACCGCCATTTGTTATAACCATATCACCTGTCTTTAAAGCTTCCAGTAATCTCTGATGCTCTTTCTGCCTTTTCTGCTGAGGTCTGATGATCAACAGATAGAGTATAAGAAAGAGAAATATGAAAGGGAGGAAACTGATTATCGGATTCGGGGCTTCTGCCGTACCGGCCTGTAATAATACATAGAACATTTGTTACTCCTTTATTTTGATATTTTTTCCATTTTTTGAATGAGAATATAACTCATCCCTTTGTTTCTTAGACCGCTCTTCAAACAATCTAATCAATTTCGCATTAATATAAAACAAAATAACAACTTGCACTATCCGGTCAAGAGTAATGTAAAATAAACTATCTGGGTCAGTAAATTGGCATATATACCTGCCATTACATCATCGAAAACGATACCCCATCCACCTTTCCATCTCTGAATAGTATTTACGGGTGGTGGTTTAAGTATATCAAATATCCTGAAGAAGATAAAGGCTGTAAAACCAACCAGAATACTTTTAGGCAGGAAGATTACAGCGAAGAAGAATCCTGTGAATTCATCGAGTACTATTCTCTTATCATCTCGCTGCATCAACTTTTCTGCTTCACCGGTAACCAATACGGAGGGTAAGACAAGAACCACCGGAAACAGCCAGAAGTATGGCAGTTGGATAACCGTTTTCGGGATAATCAAATAGATTACAAGCGCAAACAGCGAACCAACAGTTCCCGGAGCTATGGGAAAGTACCCGGCATAAAAGAGGGTAGCCAGTAATTTGGATATCTGTTTCAATTGTTAATACCCTGTTCCATTCCGGTCAGTTATTAAAAAATCTCTACGTAAGATTCTTCCCACAGATTATTAACCCAGCGGTCGTAATGATCTATCTGTTTCAATGTGTGCAAATACTCCCGCAGCTCTTCTCTAATCTCTTCCAGGCGAAAAGGCCTTTCGGGAAGTATCGATAACTTACCAAAGATGTAGAGATTGTTATCTTCACGGATTACATCGGTATATTCTCCAATACCTATATCCTGCAGCTGGGATTCGAACATTTGTGGATAGTCATCTTCCACGAACTCACCTATAACACCACCAGAGCGAGCGGAATCATCGTCGGAATAGATTTCTGCCAGTTGCTTGAAATCTCCGCCATCCCTGAGTTGAAGGAGAATATCATCCATCAATTCTACTACTCCTGTTACATCGCTATCTGATGGTTCGATCATCTTCAGGATATGCCTGACTCTTATCTCGTCACCTTCACGCTCCTCCATTTTTATGATGTGATAACCGAAATTGGTCTCTACTATCTTACTGATCTCACCAGGTTTCAGATCGAAGGCCACATCTTCGAATTCTTTGATCATAGTCCCTCTGGCGAAAAAACCGAGATCTCCTCCGTTTACTGAACTGGGACAGTCACTATGCTCTCTGGCCAGATCGCTAAAATCGTCTCCTTCTCTTATCAGATCATAGATACGGTTTATCTCGCCCAATATTCTTCGCTTTGTTCTCTCACTCGGAACGATTTCCTTTCTGATCATACCCAGCTCAATAGATTCAGGGCGGAGCGGCAATTCATGTAGATTATCTTCGTAATATTCTTCTATCTCTGCTTCTGTTATATGTATTCTGCTGGTTATCTCATTCTGAATGATCATCTCTTTTAATCTCTGTTCCCTGATCATTTCATCGTAGAATTTTCTCAACTCTGACATGGAGAGCCCAGCTTTTCTGAGCTCTTCTCTCAAAGCCGATTCTGAACCATAAACCGAAATTTGATGGTTGATCTGATTATCTACCATCTGTCTGATTCGGAATTCGTCCAGTGAATAGTTCCGATCTCTGGCTGTCTGCAAGATAAGACGAGATTCGATCATATCATTGATAACATCGATCTCTGTTAAATCGGGAGTCATCTCACCTATCTGCTCCATTTGAGCCATCTGCCTATCCAGGTCACTTCGGAGAATAACCTCTCTGCCTACTTTAGCTACTATATAATCCATAACCTCTGCTGTAAGTAGTGATACAGCTAATATTATCATGATCACTAAAATTATCTGTTTCATTATTTCCTCTATCTACTGATTATTATCTCTGATCTGCCAATCAATTCTTCCATAAATCGCACGATCTCATCATTTTTACGCTCCTGCAGCATCTCGTCCCTCACTTCTTCAATTACTTCGGTAAAGGGACGCTCTATGGTTCTTTCTCTTGTATCGGTATAACGTATCAAATAAATACCGTTACTTACTGATACTCTGGAAAACCGCCACTGATTGAGATTACTGATAACATTCCATATTATTGCTCCCATCTCTTCCGGTGTCTGGTAACCGGCAAAACCGTCCGTCTCTCTCGTCCGTTCCTGTGAGTATCTCCTGGCTGCTTCGGCAAAGGTGATCTCACCTGAGTTAATCATCGTCGAAACAGAGTCTGCCATATTAGTTCCGGATAGGAGTATCCTCTGAATTCTGTATTCTGTCACCTCTCCTTCATAACGGCTCTTATGGATCTGGTAGTAGTTAAACATCTCGTTTTCGGTCAGATCTATATCGTGAATAATCTTAGCCAGAAGAGCATTGGCCTTTATCCTCTTCTCCGCCAGTTTTATCCTTTCTCTTATCTCGGGATTCTCTGTTACGAGAGAATTCTCTGACTCCTGTGCCAGAATGGTTAACCTGATCAGATCTTCTAAAGCCTCTCTCTCTTCCTCATTCGTGATATTTTCCAGATTATCATAACCTATAAACTCACGTAGACCGGTTATAGTTATCTCTTCACCGTTTACTGTGGCCACTATCTCGCTATCTTCCGGTAATGTATCTTCACTACATGAGCTCATAAAGAAAATGAGCAGCACTGATAGTAATAGCAGAACTGAATATCTTTTATCAAGTGATAATCTTTTCATCATTGGCTTATATTATCATTCCGGGAGAAAAGGTAAGGTATAGATTATCCGTAAATATGGTCGTTTCTCTTCGTTCTGGTAATCCTGAGAGTAAAAACTAACAAAGCTGTTATCCTTGTTTTCTAATGATGATCTGAGTACTATCCCTCTGTTATCACGCAACTCCGAAATATATGCCTGCACAATAGAAGTGATATTAACGGCAACTGAATCAGCTGTACTGTTCAATATAGAGGTATAGGATGGAGATACTATCTCCATATTCTCGTTGATAGTTTCATCGAGATCTTCAGGTAGATACTCCTCCTGTAAGATATAGGGATAGATCTCAAAAAGAGTCTCTGCAAAGTGATAGTTCTCTTCATTTTCCTGCCGGAACAGAAAGAGTTCTGCCTTGTTTACGGTTATCTTTTTCAAATCTCCGTCAGCAGGGAGCTGCTCGAAGAATTCTTCTTCTATGTTGAGTTTCATGACTGTTCTGGTTGGAGCAATATTACCGAGAACTATCTCCTCTCCGAGATAAGTACCATCTTCGACAATGTGAGAATTAATAAATGTCTCCTGAACTGGTATCCTGTTATACTCTACTACTGTTGTATCATCTTCTGCAGGATGATATTCGAACTTTAACCTTGGAGCATCGGCAGTCTCTCTTGACCAACATTCCAGATATCGGTTATCGTTGTTATCAACCAACGATGCAAATACTGCCAATCCATAACTCTCCGGCTCTTCTTCGATCCACCCTTCAGCAATTTCCTGCATCAGATAGGGGTGAAAAGTGAAGACTACAGTACTGTCTGATTCACTAATCTCGTTGCTGATATCCAGAATATCAAGCCAATCCTCTTCCCATTCTACATCCTCTTCGGCATACTCCCAGGTAGCATCGATATGATTCCATTGCTGTTTAACCAGAGCGAGACGTAAAATGAGAACATCACTGTTATACTGGGATTTGATATTCATAACAAGTTCAGCAGGTTCTTCGGTAATAACAAAACCGGAAGCTGGCAGGCTACCGAAACGATAAAGGATAATTGATTCATTAAGAAGAAAATTCCCAACAATACTCTTGTCGTTGCGGAGGAAACGAGAAGGTTTATTCTGATAAGAATAACTGTATTCAATCAGACTCTCCCCCGGTATGGTCGAAACAAGAGGTTGGATATCTGTATCTTCACCGATGATGTTCTTTCTGTCTGAACAGCCAGGGATTAGAATAACCGATAACACAATGAGCGAAATCAAGCTTACTATC
>CAZBDV010000017.1:0-28273 GCA_964490765.1 uncultured Candidatus Cloacimonadota bacterium
CGCTGACCTCATGACTGCCAGTCATGCGCTCTCCCAGCTGAGCTAATGCCCCACTCGGGTTAAAAATTATTTCCTCTCAGTTTTCGTCAAGTATAATCAGGCTATTACGCTGAAAATGTGATTCGATGTCCTGAGTTCAAGTTTTGTGAAGTATAGTATTATAGAGTCTCTGTTGGCGGTAACCATAGGGGAGGATGGGAGGCGGAGCCGGCCGACTCGTAGAGTACTCAAAAGTTGATAAGAACAGGATCTTATGATCGGGCTGTCCAGAACTATAGTTTCATTGGCTCACCTGAACAGGGCCTTTAATCGCAGGCTTCTTTCTAATTTGAAGCATAACTTGTGTTACCAGAAGGACTGATAGTTTTTTATTGACATAAGGGAGAGAGAGATAATTTGAAGTGATATCGAAAATAAGCTATAAAACGGAGAGTGAAGCTGAGATATTATGGACAGGCTAACTGAGAGACTAAGAGATAATTACAGGGAGATAGAAGAGAAGATAGCTACTACAGCTACGAAAGCGGGTATATCATCCAAGACAATCAGAATTGTCGCTGTGACGAAAACTCATCCGGTAGAGGTGATCGATGCCGGGCTCAGGGCTGGTATCAGGATAATTGGAGAGAACAAGGTTCAGGAAGCAGAAGCCAAGATACCGGAGTTACAGGAACCTTTTGAAGAATTTCACTATATTGGCCATCTGCAAAAGAACAAGGTCAATAAATTGTTGAGATTAAGGCCTTCCCTGATCCATTCCATTGATAAATTAAAGACAGCAGAGAGTTTGAACCGCTCTCTAGCCCGGGAGGGTCAGCAGCAGAAGGTCTTGATTCAGGTCAATACATCGGGAGAGGAGAGTAAATTCGGGCTCCCGGCCGACTATCCACTGCTCAGAGATTTTACCGGTAAGTTAAGCGAGTTAAAACATCTGGAAGTTTTTGGTTTGATGACAATCGGGAAATTTACCGACAATGAAAGAGAGATCAGAGAGTGCTTCATTCTGCTTCGCCGTTACTTCGAATCTCTACAAAAAGAAGATATTTCAGGTATCCGGATGGAGATTTTGTCTATGGGTATGTCCGGTGATTATCTAATTGCGGTGGAGGAAGGTGCCAATTTGTTGCGTATAGGAACGGCAATATTCGGGCAGCGAAACTATAATAAAGAAACAGGAGCGGAATGATGTTACCAGTACCAGTGACAGTAGGATTATTGATCATAGTATCATATGCGATCGGTTGTTTCTCGACTGCCCGAGTCATAGCCCGTCATTTCAGGCAGCTCAATATCTACAAGATCGGCACAGGGCATCCCGACACTGAGAATATCTATCTCAATGTCAGTAAAGTTATGGGTGTAATGGTAGGGATAGTTGATCTGGGCAAGATCTATCTCTATCTACTGATACTGGAGACGGTATTTCTCCGGATCCAGCCAGCAGTTGTAGAAGATTTAAATCTCTTAATGCTATTCGGTTTTGCTATGATTGTAGGGCATTGTCTTCCGATAACCAACAGATTCAAGGGGGGTAGAGGCCTGTTTACTTACATCGGTTTTGCTGCCTATTTCGTTTTCTGGCCGATGTTAATTGTTTCGTTTCTCGCGGTCATAGTAATTATAGCCTTCAAGCAGATCCGCTTTGCTCAGTTCATGATCGTCCTGATGCCACCTTTTGTAAGTTATCTCTTTCCCGAACTACGGCATTTCTTTCCCAGATTGCTTCTGTTTGCCGTTTTGATGGGTATAATGAACTTTTTTGTCTCCAAACAATTGGGAGAGATGTGAGTAGAATATGAGCGATATAAAAGTTACTAAGATAAAAAAGAAGAAGGATGTAAAGCGCTTTGTCAAATTCCCTTTCTCCCTGTACAGGAATGATCCCTGCTGGGTGCCTCCTCTGATCACTGACCAGGTCAAGTTCTTTCGGCCGACCAGGAATCCCTATTTCGATCATTCGGAAGTGCAGCTTTTTCTGGCAGAAGAGGGTGATCAGATCGTAGGGAGGATAACAGCCCACACGAACAGGCAGCATAATGTCTTTCACGAGGACAGGGTCGGTTTCTTCGGATTTTTTGAGGCTGTCGATGATCCTCGTGTAAGCAGGCTACTTCTGGATAAGGCCTCAGCCTGGTTGAAGGAGCGGGGTTGTGATACTATCAGAGGGCCGATGAATCTCTCTGTCAATGATGAGTGCGGCCTGCTCGTCGAAGGATTTTCCACACCACCCTTTATTATGATGCCGCACAATCATACCTATTATGAGCGGCTCATTCTCGAACAGGGTTTTGCCAAGAGTAAAGATCTCTATGCTTATCATATGGTAAGTGATAAGATGTCGGAACGATTAGAGAGATTTGCCGATCTCATAGCGAGGAAAGGGGAGATCAGGATTCGCTCACTCTCCGGTAAAAGGGGGGAACTGAAAAAGGATCTCGAGACTATCTTTACCCTTTACCGTTCAGCCTGGGAGAGGAACTGGGGATTTGTGCCAATGACCGGGAAGGAGTTTGATCATCTCGTAGCCACTCTGCTACCGGTAGTTGATCCCGATCTGGTTTTTATTGCTTTTTATCGTGATAAGCCTGTCGGTTTTTCTGTAGGTTTGCCCGATTATAATGTCATACTCAAAAAAATGAACGGGCATATCCTTCCGTTTGGCTTCCTGAAAGCGTTGTATTACAAATCAAAGATCAAAAGGTTACGTGTATTGGTAATGGGCTTGCTTAAGGAGTACCAGAAGAGAGGAATAGACGGGTTATTTTATTATCATACGATGAAAAACGGCCAGGCAAAGGGGTATAACGAAGGCGAGTTCTCCTGGGTCCTGGAGGATAATATCGAGATGAACAATGTCGCCCAGAAGCTGGGAGCGAAGGTGCATAAGGTATATAGGATATTCGACAAGAGGCTGGACTGATGAAGAAGAAAGGGTTGTTACCGATAGATCTGATAACCTTCGGATTTATTTTATTTAAACTGATCTATGTATTTTTCGGACGGCAGAGGATAGAGAATCCCTGGATGCATCTGGTAATATTACTTCTGATTGTTATAGCAATAGTTGTTGTTATCACTGTTTATAACAAAAATAGGGGATGGTTGATTGACTTTCTCCGTTACTGGTATCCACTGATACTATTCACATATTTCTTTGAGCTTTCGACAAAAGTGAACCTGGTGATTTTCCCTGAATATCTGGATCCCTTCTTTATGCGGATAGACAGGTTGATATTTGGTTACCAGCCGGTAATAGTCTGGAGAGAAGCGCTGGATCATATACTAATCAGAGAACTGCTCTATTTTGCCTACTTCAGTTATTACTTAGTTGTTCCGGGAATGGCCTTTCTCACCTATTTCAAAAAACGGGAGTGTTTTGAACGGTATGTATTCATCCTCTCTTTTGTCTTCTATATCTGTTACATTACATATGCCATTCTCCCCGTTATGGGTGGTAAGTATCTGCTTGGTGTGCCTGCCTGGATAACCAATTATGCAGGTGGTCCCTTCCAGCACATTATGGCCTTTATATACCGGAGTTCTGCCCATAGCGGTGCTGCCTTCCCCAGTTCACACGTGGCGGTTTCTGTTGTAGTCAATCTGGCAGCCTTGCAGTATTTCCGTAAACTCGGCTACTGGCTGATACCGCTGACTATCCTGCTCACTATATCGACAGTATACTGTCATTATCACTATTTTATCGACACGGTTTTCGGGCTCTTTTACGGAGTGGGTTTCTATTTTGCCGGAGCTGTTCTCTACGCCAGTATGAAACGGAATGAGATGTTCGGAACCCTTCTGGAGAAGGCCAGGCAAAGTATTGACGTACAAGGGGGTGAAGTGTGCGATACATAAGATTGAGAGTCTTTCATATCCTCCTGTTTAAACTGTTCATACTGCCAGTTATGGCGAATCTCTCGGCCATAACGTTTCCGGTCAGCTTCTATGACTATCAGTCGTTCAGCAACGGTTATTCTGCTGAAGTTGCAGGTACAGGAGGATTGAACCTGACCCGGCCGCACAGTACCCATGCGGCATATTACAATCCGGCATTACTCGCTTTCAGGGATAGAACGACTGTTACCCTGACATATCGTTACAATTTCGAGAAGAGCCGGGTTTATGATAACCTGCAGATGCCGGAACATAGTAGTATTGACTGGTATAAAGAGGATTTCTGTTATCTCGGTATCGACAGTGAAAATGTCGGTTTCTCCTATCTTTCCTTAGCCAACCTTCAACTGGACAGGATGGTCGAGGCAAACGATTTCAGAGAACGTCACTATATCGATTATTACCTCAACGGTTATCGGCTCTCTTTTGCCGACAGGTCAGGACTGTTAGCCTTTGGCCTGAATCTCACCCTGTTGAGCGGGCGGGTTGTATATTTCCGTGATTCTTCACAGATTGAGGGTAAAGATGATGGTTTAGCAAAAGATTTTATTGATTCTCGTGGCTGGGGATATAATATCGATTTCGGTGCGGCCGTTAAAAGTGGATATTTGAGTTATGGCCTGACAGTCCCCAATATCCTGAGCCGGGTTTACTGGCGTGACAATCCAGATCATTCACTGCAGAGAAGATTTAATCTCGGCCTGCAATACGGGTCAGACGATGATTTTGTTACGTTTGGGCTCTCCAGAGAGTTCAACTTCTCTGCTGATTCGACCTATCATTTAGGTGTTCAGCAACTGCTCAGTTTCGGGCTGCTGCGCGGTGATTATCAGTTCGTCCCGCTCAGGCTGGGGCTCTTTTCCGAAAAATTCAAGAGAATAAAGGATCTCGGTTACAGTATCGGGACTGGATACAATTATAAGGTTGTTCAAATAGATATCTCCTACACGATGCTCAATCAGGAGAATAAACGACATACTGTATTGATGACACTCTCGCTCGGTCTCTAACAAAGAGTGAGCCAGAAATAAAAAGTTATACAGAAAATCATATTACGTTGTTAACAGTAAACTGGCAGGTATAAAGCAATTATGTTTCTATCGTTTCTAAATTCGGGCATACTGTTTCTGACGGCAGCAGTCGCAGTACCGATATTGATATATCTCTTCATCTCAAAAAAACCGAGACGGGTCATTTTCAGTTCAATCCGACACATAAAAGCGAGTCAGAAGAAACAGAAGAGTAAGATAAAACTGAAGAACCTGCTTCTACTTATCATCAGATGTTTGATAATACTGCTCACGATACTTGCCCTTGCCCGTCCTGCAATCAAGACTCCTCTGTTAGAGAGATGGAGCAGGCATTCTCAGACAGCGGTTGCAATTATTTTAGATACTTCATACAGTATGGACTATCTGGTTGATACCAGAACAGAACTGGAGCGTGGTAAGGAGATCATCCAGCAGATAAACAGTCAGCTTACTGACCGCGATGTAGCCGTCCTGCTAACCTCTGACAATGATTGGAATATGCTTCATTCCAGTCTGAGTTATGGAGGTATTAACGAAGATATTCTCGGGAGTATAGATATTACGGCTGTTCCTTTACCCCTGGATGATCTGCTGGAGATAGCTTCTGAACGGCTGGTTGAGAGTCAGGTGATGAACAGGGAGATCTATGTAATCAGTGATTACCGGAAACAGGATATTCCTTCCGAGTTCGATTATCCGGTTCTCTTCATCCCTACATCAGACCTGGAGGAGCGGAATAATTTAAGCTGTCAGAATGCCAGGCTCGTGGAAGATTTTGTCGAAAAGAAACTGGAACATCGCATAACTTTCGAAGTTGTCAATCATTCACCGTTTTCACAACAGGATGTTATCTGCCAGCTTGTAGTCAATGAACGGACAGAGGCAGAAAAGGTGGTCAACCTGCAACCTGGTCAGCGATTGAGCGAGTATTTCGATATCAGGGTAGAAGAATCCGGATGGTATCGGGGTTATGTAGCAGTCAGGAATGAGCGGTTACCATACGATAACCGGAGTTATTTCTCCTTCTACAGTGAGCAGAATCCGCAGGTGGCCGTGATCACTGACAGGGACGAACTGCCACTACCCATAATCTCTATACTGGAGATATTCACAGGGAGTTTATCCAATATCGATCTTTTGAGTGACGATAACCTTAATTTTGAGAGGATTGAGCCTTATAATTTCGTGTTAGTTTACGAGAAAACCGTTCTATCCCCGAGGCTGCAATTTCTTTTCGATCGAATGAATCGGGAACAGAAGGGTATTCTCCATCTCGTTTCAGATAATATAAGCGAGGAATGGAAGGGTTATTATCGGGACGTCTTTGATGTCGAAATTCAGGATTATTCAGATGAAGAGATACGAAGAGTGACCTATGTAAACCGCTATCATCCTATTATGTCCGCTTTTAGTGAAGAGGATGTGCGGATGGTTGAACTCCGGTCATTCTGGAAGAGCAGGCATGGGGGTAGAGGGAATCCAATCCTGCAGAGTGAGCAATACCCACTCGTTCTCGAAAATGAGAGGGAAATACTATGGTTGTTCAATGCAGGAGATTTGCGTAACAGGATTATACTCGATCCTGTTTTCCCGATTTTGGCCTACAGAACCTTCCTCTACTCAGCATATATCGATTTCCCCAAAACAAAGGTAGGCGAAAGAATAATGCTGCCGACAGGAAGTATTATTCTTCCCGACGGCGAAGAATATACCACCAATGTTTCTCATTACTATCTCAATGAGCCGGGTATCTATCAACTACCGCTTACCGATGATGAAACCAGATTTCTGGCCACCAATATAGAATACAAATTCAGTGATTACGAGCGTCTGCAACCTGAATCTATCACCGAGACAAATTTCTACTTCCCGGAAGGGAACTGGCAGGATGAGATTCTTAGAAGCCGTTACGGCTTTGAGATCTGGAAAATTCTCTTTGCTTTTGTCCTCTTGCTTATAGCACTGGAGATCTTTATCGTCAAGAAACAGGAGAAGAGGGGAGAGGGATAATCCGCTCCAGTATACTTCTCGTTTTTTATTGACCAATTACCCCCCTCTTTTAATTTTTTGTTAACAACCACTAATGGAGTTAATTATGAAAAAGCTTTTGGCCGAAAGACGTGAAAAGTTGAATGCTACTCTGGAGAATAATAGCCTTATCTTACTATTTGCCGCTACTGATGACAGCATATCGTTTTTACAGAACAAGAATTTCTATTACTTTACAGGGCTGGAGATACCGGAAGCCATTCTTATGATGGCTAAGAAGGATGGTAAGCTTTTTTCTTATCTCTTTATCGAGAGGACAATACCTGAGAGGATCGTCTGGGAAGGAGCCAAAATGAGTAAGGAGTCTGCCGAAAAAAAGAGCGGAATCGACAGGGTTTTTTATCTCGATGAATTTGAAAAAGTACTTGCTTCACAACTCGGGTCGGTTGAACGGGTATTTGTTGAGATAGAACATCACCAGTTAAATCAACCCCTGGACAAACCACTCTATTATACTGAACAACTGAGAATGAGGAATCCTCATATCAGCTTCTTCCCGGTAAGTAAGCTTATCAATCCATTGAGAATGATCAAGGATGAATGGGAGGTCGAACAGCTGAAGAAGGCTATAGATGTCACCGGTAAAGGATTAAACAGGGTATTCAGGGAAACCCGCTCCGGTATGTACGAGTATCAACTCGAGGCGATGTTGCAGTACGAAATGATATCACACGGACTGAAGAACTGGGGATTCAGGCCTATAGTAGCTACTGGCAAAAATGGTGTAACCCTTCACTACAGCCAGAACAGTGATAAGATTGCCAGAAATGATCTTGTCCTCATCGATGTTGGTGCTCTCTGTAATAATTACAGCGCAGATATCACAAGGACCTTTCCGGTCGCCTCCAGCTTTACCAGACGGCAGAAAGAGGTTTACACCGAGGTCCTGAAAGCTCAGGAGGGGATCATCAATATCATTGAACCGGGAATAACCCTGAAAGAACTGAACAAGAAAACCGTAGAATTTCTGACTGAATCGTTGATCAAGTTGAAGGTGATCAAGAAAGAAGAGGATTACAAAAAGTATTATATGCATTCGGTATCCCATTTTCTGGGAATGGACGCCCATGATGTTTCGATTTATTTTGCTGACTCCATACTGGAGCCGGGTAATGTCATAACTGTGGAGCCGGGCCTCTATATAGAAGAGGAGGGTATAGGGATCAGAATCGAAGATGATGTGCTGGTAACCGAAGGGGGGTGTGAAGTCCTCTCTTCTGGCATACCCAAACAGGTAGAGGAGCTCGAGTCTCTTAGGAAAAAGAGCCTGGAGAAGAAATGAAGAACAAGGCAATTTATCCCGGAACATTCGACCCTATAACTTACGGACACATTGATATCCTCAAAAAAGCTACCAATATCTTTGAAAAAGTCATCCTGGCAGTTGCCGAAGATTCGGGTAAGGATAATCTCTTCACTACTGATGAGAGAGTCAAACTCTGTAAGAATGGAGTGAAGAATATAGAGCGGGTCGAAGTCGTTAAATTCAGTGGCCTGGTTGTCGAATATGCCTACTCGATCAAGGCAATTGCTATGATCAGAGGGTTGAGAGCTGTATCCGATTTCGAATATGAATTACAGTTAGCCCTGATGAACAGACAACTCAACCCTAAAATCGATACCATATTCCTGATACCAGATTATAAATATTTCTATCTCAGCTCCAGTTTGATTAAACAGATAATTAAGCTGGGTGGAGATATCAGGGACTTCGTGCCTGCTGCAGTTAAAAATGCACTCAAAGAACGTTACTCTAAACTCGGCAGTACTTCTTAAGAACTTCGAGATAGAAGATATTAAGAGAATAGTCCCACGTTTAAGATAACACGTTTCGCCTGTAAGCCGCAGGCAAAAGGCTCTTTATTAACAATAGCTTGACAGCAGGGCTCTGAAAAAAAATATCAGCCTGAAAACTCATTTTTTCAAACAAAAGGAGTAACAGATGGATCAAAAACAACAGAAGAAACTCAACATTAAACTCGATGAGAAGGTTGGAGAGGGGACTTATGCCAACTTCTTCATGGTCACCTATTCGAGTTCGGAATTTATTGTCGATTTTGGCAGAATAGTTCCGGGTTTACCCGATGCCAGGATCTACAGCCGTGTATTAACTACACCACAACACGTTAAACAACTATTAAACATTCTTCAGAAGAATGTTGAACAATTTGAGAAGCAGCACGGCGAGATCAAATTAGCCGGCCATAACATGAATGAGAATAAAGGTATCGGGTTCAAGAACGTTCCCTAAATGACGAAGTTGCGAGCTACTAGTTGTTCTGTGAAAAAAGGGGTTCTGATATCGATCCTCTTCCTCCTTCTTGCCTCTGTATCGCTATTTGCTGATTATGATATAGAGATCATCGGGGACGGGCGAACAGGTCGGGTAAACCAGCAGTTGTCCGATGATATAGCGGTTATCGTCAGAGACAAAGATCAAAGGCCTGTCGAGGGGGTAGTTGTTGAATTCTATACTGCCGATACGAGTGTTGTTATTGAGAATCCACTCGTAGAGACAGGCAGGCAGGGTATTGCCCGGACCGGAGTTGTTTTCGGCAAGGAGATGGGTAATTACCAGATCGGGACTATTATCAACCTTCCTGATGAAAAGGTTAGAGAAATTATTGTTCTTACTGCCCTCGACTATAAAAAACTCTTCTTTTATCTGATCGGTGGATTGGCTATATTCCTGTTTGGTATCCGCAAGATCTCTGAATCTTTGAAGATCATTGGAGGAGATAATCTCAAGAAAATTCTCTCCAAGCTAACAGCAAACCGTTTTCTAGGTGTCGGTGTCGGTCTGACCATAACAGCTCTTCTGCAGTCAAGCAGTGCAACTACTGTTATGTCGATCGGATTCGTGAATGCCTCGCTGCTGACTCTGCGACAGGCGATTAGTGTTGTAATCGGTGCGAATATCGGGACAACCCTGACTGCTCAAATCATAGCTTTCAAGATCGGCGAATTTGCCCTGCCGGCAATAGCTTTGGGAACTGGAGTTGTTCTTTTTACCAGGAAGCTGAGGGCAAGGTCTTACGGGAATATCCTGCTGGGGTTTGGGCTGATCTTCTTTGGCCTCAGTATGATGACCGATATTGTTGCACCTTTACGCCAGAGTTCTCTGATTTCGGATTTCTTTGTAGCAAACAGCCATAACTATGTTCTGGCCATATTGGCAGGAACTATAATGACTATACTTGTTCAGAGCAGTAGTGCTACGGTTGGTATAACAATGGTACTGGCAGTCAGCGGTTTGTTAGACCTCAAGACAGCTATGGCCCTGGTCCTGGGAGATAATCTGGGGACAACCATAACGGCTGTTTTGGCTAGTATCGGGAGTTCAGTTAATGCTCGCAGAACAGCACTGTCCCATGTGATATTCAACCTTACAGGTGTTATCTACATGGTGATCCTGATCGTATTCTTTGGAGATCAGATTGCCGGGGTAGTAACTGCGATAGGGGGAAACATCTCCCGTCAGATTGCCAATTTCCATTCTTTTTTCAATATTTTCAATATGTTACTCTTTTTACCATTGATTCCATTACTGGAGAAAATAACACTCAGAGTCATACCTGATTCACCGGAAAAGAGAAAAGGGGTTACCTGCTATCTGCATGAAACACTGCTCGATGAACCAACTATAGCTATAGACCAGGTCAAACTTGAACTGGGGAGGATGATGCAGAATGTGAAACGGGTTATCGATTCTTCGATGAAATCCCTCGACTCGATCAACAGGCTTAATATAGAGGAGACATTTCATGCTGAAGATGAAAACGATCAGTTTCAGCTGGAGATTACCGACTACATTGCCAAGCTGTCACGAAGAGAGTTGGATGAAGAGGTTGCCAAAAGGCTGCCGGTACTGTTACATCTGACCAATGACCTGGAAAAAGCTGCTGATTTTTCCCGTAACATAGCTGAACTGGCAGAAAGAAAACTTGACAAGGGATTGGAGTTCAACGAGACACAAAAAAATAGTATTGACAGTATGAGAGTGTTACTGGATGGTATGCTCGATAATCTCCTTTACGCTCTGGAAAACAACGATCAGCAAAAAGCGAGGTTGGTTGCCAGACAGGAGGTGAAGATGAATCATCTGGAGGTTCGTTACAAAAAAGAACAGGTGAAGGAGATAAGTATGGGTGTGCCGGTCAAACCGGCCATTATGACTATGGATATTATTACTAATATAGAGAAGATAGGTGATCATCTCTATAACGTGGCCCAGGCAGTTATGGGTTCGTTATCTGATGACGAGAAAGCCTTATATAGTGATTTGTTATTAAATACGACATTAAAAGGGAGTTGTTGCGAATGAAAAACAGGAAATTTAGAAATATACTCATCCTTGCAGTCTTGCTGGTAACGATATACTTTCTGATCCCGCTCCTTCCTATCGAGTTACCCGATTTCTGGACCGATAGAAGAGTTAGATTGGGCCTGGACCTGCAGGGTGGTATGCAAATTATGATGGAAGTTGATCACCACGAGTTACCGGAAGCCGAGAGGGATGACGCCGTCCTTTCAGCGGTCGAGATCGTGCGTAATCGAATAGATCAATTTGGGGTGGCAGAACCATCCATCCAGAGGGTCGGAAGAAATCGAATCATGGTTCAACTGCCAGGATTACAGGAGTTCGACAGAGCACGCGAACTGATCGGTCGAACCGCTCTACTCGAATTCAAACTGCTGGCTACTTCTGAACAGATCGATCAAACAAGAGAGAGGCTCGATCAGTATCTGCAGGAAAATATCGATGATTATCCATTCCTCGACCGCTTTGTCCTGCACGAAGAAGATGACCCGATGCGCGGTATTCTGGAAGATGAGGAAGATGACGAATTTGAAGAGGTCGCAGGAGATATCTTTTCCAGATTAACATCGAGCCAGGGAATGCCAATGATGGTTTCTAACCAGGATCTACCGTATGTTCAGAGGCTGCTAGAGAGTGAGAGTTTTATGGAGAATATCCCGTCCGGACTGATGCTGGCCCTGGAAAGAGAAAACCGTCTCGACCCGAGAGCTGACAGAGAACTCTTCGTGCTCCTGGAAAAGACTGAGTTGACCGGTAATATGCTTGAGAACGCTTCAGTCAGGATTGGGGATGGAACTGATCTTCAGTCTCCTAACAGGCCTTATGTATCACTCCGCTTCAATCGCGAAGGGGCAAGAATTTTTGAAATGATCACCGGACAGAATATCAGACGAAGACTGGCTATCGTGCTCGACGGAGTAGTCTATACCGCACCGACAATACAGGATCGTATCCGAGGTGGTGAAGCTCGTATTACAGGTAATTTCACACTCGAGGAGACACAGGATCTGGTTATCGTGCTTCGTGCCGGTAATCTCCCCGCTCCGGTCAATATAATCGAAGAAAGAACAGTAGGACCTACTCTCGGCGCTGATAGTGTCAGATCAGGCTTATCGGCTGCTTTATTCGGACTGATTATTGTTATGATATTTATAATTATCTATTACAGAGTGCCCGGTATCATTGCCAACCTGGCTTTAATAGTGAATATGGGAATCATAATGGCAGCTCTTACTATTCTCGGTGCAGCTCTAACAATGCCGGGAATTGCCGGTATTATTCTGACCATTGGTATGGCGGTCGATGCAAATGTGCTTATATTTGAAAGGATCAGAGAAGAATTGAAGAGCGGCAAGACAGTCAGGTCGGCCGTTGACGCAGGATTCAGCCGGGCTATTGTTACGATCCTTGATGCCAATATTACGACTCTAATAACAGCTATAGTTCTTTATCAGTTCGGTACCGGCCCGATTCGTGGTTTTGCCGTTACACTGTCACTCGGTATCCTGGCTTCTATGTTTACGGCTATCGTTATGGTTAAAGCACTATTTGAAGCTGTAATCACCAATAAAAACAGAACTGAGCTTAGTATCTAGGGGGACAGATGAGATTTTTCGAAAACACAAAAATAGATTTCATTTCCAAACGGAGAGTTGCTTATATCTTCTCGATAATACTGATTCTTGTCGGTATAGTCGCTTTGATTGTCGGGCCAAAATTCAGTATCGACTTTACTGGTGGTGTGTCCCTGGAACTAGATATGACAGCACCGACACCAGAACATCCAGCTCTTAGTATCGATCAGGTCAGACAGGTTCTAATCGATGAAGGTATAACCGATGTTGAGATTCAAACCATTAAAGGATCCGATGATCAGGTATTCTTCCTCTTCAAAACACAGAAAGTAGACGATAGTTTTGAAGTACAAACAGAAGCAGGTCAGGACGAAGAAGAAGAGTCTTTTGTTTCAACTGCCAGGATCATCAATCTGATGAGAACTCACTTTCCTGAATATACCGATAAACCCGGTTTTATCAGATTACAGGAAGAGGTAGGCCCCAGGATAGGTGAAGAATTGAAAGGGAAAGCTATTATGGCGATCCTGATTGCCCTGCTGGGTATAATTATCTATATCTGGTGGCGCTTTGAATTCACTTTCGGCGTGGCTGCAGTTATTGCCCTTTTCCACGATATCTTGATTACTGTCGGGATTTTCTTTATCACCGGAAAAGAGATAAGTTTGGCTATTGTGGCTGCTCTACTGACTATTGTCGGATATTCGCTGAATGATACGATCGTTGTTTTCGACCGTATCAGGGAAGATCTGAAAATATACCGTAAAGAGAGCTACAGCTCAGTCATTAATCATAGTATTAATGAGACTCTCAGTAGAACTGTGATAACCTCATTGACGACATTTGTTGTCGTCTTCTGTCTCTACCTGTTAGGTGGATCAGTTATTCGAGATTTTGCCTTTGCTCTGATGATCGGGGTAATCGTCGGTACTTATTCGTCGATTTTTGTTGCCAGCCCGTTACTGGTAGAATTTTTTGGTAAGAGACAGACTACCCGAAAAGGTGGGATAAAGAAAAGATAATTTAACCCTTATATAGTGCGCGCCCGTAGTTCAATTGGATAGAGCATCTGACTTCGGATCAGAGGGTTGGGGGTTCGAGTCCCTCCGGGCGTGCCATTTTTTTATATACTTTGTCCACTCCAGAACCTTATTGAATCACCAATAATTCAAAAATCAGTGAAACATATCTCACTCGAAAAATTAATCCATTCCCGGCCTGTATATCAGGCCCTTGTATCCAGGGTTTGAAAGAGCGATCCATTGCTTGAATAGCAGTGCAGGCTGTCATAAGGTTATCGCAACCATCCAATTAATGATAATTTAGGATAATGGTAAGCATACTTTACACAGAAATGTTTGCTAACAATGAAAAAAAAATTGAAAATACTTGACATTGTAGTGATAACCATTTTCATTGTCACGCGAACTAAGAAAAATACTCCGAAAGTAGTGATGAGGACGAGTATGAATTACTTTTTATCTTTGGTATCGAACAATATGCATCAGAGACATCTGACACAAATTACTGCTCCAGATGTTACAATTTAATACCTGATTAGACAACCAGGGATTAATACTCTCTCTTTCCTTATGCTGAAACGAGGACCTCGTTCACTTACTTATGGAGTTGAGGAGAGTTCATGGAAGATTTTGTTTTATGTTATTTTTGCCAATTTAGAGAGCCATATCTACTATCACAGATCCCCAGTCTGAGGCCAATCACCCTCCAGGATCATAAAGATAGTGAATAATGAACAATTACCCACATATGTTGAATAATTATTAAACAATAACAAAAAAAAGGAGTATTATCATGAAAAAGACACAGATTTATTTTACTTTCCTTATTGTAGCACTTATAGTGCTTTCTTTTCCAATCTATGCACAGGAACGTGCAGCTATTCAATCAATAGTAACAACTGATGCAGAAAATGACGGAAGAATTCACGAGATCGAGTTCTTTCTCAACGAACCTCTTAATCCCGGTGGATCAAGTGTTCAGGATTATCTGGACGGTTTATGGGCTCAGGGCATTGCTGATGATTTTACTTTTTCGGAAGATTTTGTCGTTCCAATCGGTATGAAAGAGGGTAGTGAGATCAATACCTTTATTTTCATACTGGAACCGATTGAGGGAACAACTACCGCTTTTAATGTAGATTATACTTCCAATCCAGCCCGAAGGATCAATACGACGAATAGTACCGGATATCTTCTCTCCTTTGCAGCACAAAATATTGAAGACAGGACGAGACCGGTTCTCAAGTCAATTGAGGTTGGTTATGATGGAAGCGGTTATGTAGATCAGATAGTTATGATCTTTACAGAGCCGATGCACACACCACAGACAAGTACGCAGGGGATCAATATTCCCGGTGTCACTTTACCTGCCAATGGAGTATGGGACACAGCGACCCGCTTCAGACTCGATGTTACTTCAAGTATCACATCACTTTTCTACCACGATATCGTATTCGTTGCCGGAGAGGTCTTACTTCGTGACCCTCAGTTCTCAACGAATAGAGTAAACCCAATCGGTGAATACTATGTCGAAAAGGCTATCCGTGTAGCCCGGGAAGAGGTTGCTCTTGAATTATCGGAAGATATAACAGTCGATATCAGTGAAGAAGCGGTTATTACAGCCATAATGGTCTATCCTGAGGAATTTCTGGAAGGGCTGCCCGCAGATCTTTTTGTCGATGCCTGGCTCACTGCCGATCCGGCTCTTCCGGAAGATAGTCAGATCATTATCGAATATAACGGTAACCCTGTAACGACCTATAATGTAGGTCCTGCAGGTTTAGCCGAAACCTGGCTGAGCGATCTGCTCCCCATCGAACGGACCTATCTCATCGGGCACGAGAATCTGACAGATGTCTGGACATTGAAAATTACCGGTATTACCGGAGAATTTGAAGATAATGGAATTTACGAAGCCGAGACTTATACCTTCAGTGCCACATCTTTCTTTGGCTATGATTTCGCCGATCCGAGCAAGGTATATGACAACGGTCTGGACGGTTACGATGGTTATGATGAAGTAGAAATAACCTTCAACAGCTATCAGGCAGCTCTCGATCTGGTTGCTCTCAATACCTCTCTTCTGCTTGAGCAGGCAGGAATCAACAATATTGAGGCAACAATGGAATACCCGGCCGATATCGCCGGAATTCTCTCCGATTATATGCTCGATGCACTTATAGAAGTAAGTGTTGCCTTCCCGGCAGGGACCGAGCTGGCTATCTCCTATAATGATACATATCTTACTACATACACTCTGGCTGCAGATACCGATCAGATCTATTTGAGCGAAATGATCCCGGCTCATATACCGACGAGAACACCACTGCTCGGTCATGAAGGCCTTGTCGATGTCTGGGGAATTGATGTTTTATTGCCATATATATCCGATACGGCTTTTGTTACCGATCTTACCGTTAATAGTGTGACCTCTGACGATGACTTTGCTTCTGAGTTTTTACTGGCGGAAGAAACGGAAGAGATCACTATCGATACCTACTCGACATACAAATTCGTTTATGATGTGCCTTTGTTGATCATCGCAGGTGAGGAATCTGTGGTCAATGTAACATTCGAAACCGATGAACTGGGAACGTTAGGTTATGATGACATACGTTTCAAGATCGAAGCTGATGGGCCGGGGGATGTGACTTTCTCGGCAACAGATTATACCGGCACACACACATTTGATAATATCGGTTTCTGGGGCCCGGCAACCGGTTTTGCCTTACCGGCCTCTTATACAGCTACTACTCAATGGACATTAGAGTTCAGTGAAAATGGTCTATATGACATAACCTTCTCACTCATAGAGGCACCGGATGGTGATGTTGTGGCCGGTATAACCCAGGATCAGGAAATCTATGTAGAAGCAGTACCTACAGCAGTCTTTGTTGACCTCCTCTGGGCAGGCAACGACTTCATGGAAGATCTGGGAGAAGGGAAATTCTTCGGCTATAATGCCTTCGCTGTTATTCAGGAAGGTGTTGATGCGGTGGCTTCCGGCGGGACAGTGAACGTAGCTGCCGGATTCTATGAAGAAGCAATAACAATTCACAAAGCAGGTGTAGAACTTCTTGGTGCGCAATCAGGAGTAGATGCTCGTAGTCGCACCGGTTTAGAAGAGACGATTATTGATGGAACTGGAACCGAGCGTCAGGCAATCTTAATAGGCTCAGACGATATTGTGGTTGATGGTTTTACAATTCAAAATCCTGATTATGCTGATAATATAGCTGCTGCTTTAATTGTTCTCTCGTATGATCATCATAACAATAATATAGCGATTCGAAACAACATTATGCACTCTCCCGGCGATACAACAGTTGGACGACCCTGGGGAATATTTGCTATTGAGGGAACCAAAGCAACCGAACTGGTGATTGAGCAGAACTACATACATGACATCTTATTTGATAATGCTACAGTAACTTGGAACGCAACAGGAGGGATGTGGTTATGGGAAGAACTCTATAATGTAACGATCCAAAACAACAAGATCGAAAATGTATCAACCTTTGGTATCGGTATTTCAACAGGAATAACAGGTGGACTCATACAAGGTAATGAGATATCGGGTGTCGGTTATGAAACAAGTGCATCATATCCATCAGCAATACGTGTTGGTACGAGTAATTCTGTAATTGTAAAAGAAAACATAATATCCGATAGCGAAGGGACAGCAATGACTTCTGGTGTTTATCTATTGGGTTCTACCGATGTAACTGTAATTGATAATAACATCAGCAGTTCTTCTATTGGAATTTACGCCAGAGGAACAGTTTTTTCTGGAAACATCAACAGTAACGTTCTATCAAATAATAGTGTACAAGTAGATGATCCATTTGAATTACTCAACCTTGAGAGTATTCTCGCCAATAACAGCTTTGATAAAGCTGTGGTAGTACGTGGCAGCGATATACAAGTACCCAAGGTCTTCAGTTTCATCCAGGAAGCTATAACTGCTTCAGATGTCGGCCAGACAGTAGAAGTCTGGGATGGATACTATTTCGGTAATGTTACGGTTAATAAAGATATCGATCTCGTTTCCAAAAATGGAGCAGCTGTTACTATACTCGATGGAGATGATGCCGGCAGCGGATTGGGAACAGTTTATCTCACTTCGGGCAGAGACGGGGTCAAGATTGCAGGATTCCATATCATCGGTATCGATGGGCCTCCCGGCCTGGAGAAGGCTGCTGTCTATCTGCAGGGTGCACAGGCCAATATCACTATCGAAGATAATATCATAGAGGCTCGTGGTGATGCGGCTCTTATGGGAGAATGGAATGCCAATAATAACAATATAATCATCAATGCTAACCTGTTTACCGGCAAGACCTTCATTGGTGATGAACCAAACACTGGAAACCAGTTCGTGGATCCAAATGTTGCCCGACAGGCTATAGTCTTCGGTGGTGGAGCAGGAACTACCAATACGCAGAATTTCACCTTCACCAACAATGAGATAGCTACTATAGCTGCCGGTCAGCTTTATGGCAATACACTTGTCACCCTTGACCTTGTAGGTGAAAACGTCATTTCCGGTAATGTCTTCAGTGGCAGGACTCTGGCAACGGCTCTTCGCGTCAGAGGTAGCGGAGATTATGAAGTTATAAACAATGATTTCGACGGTGACTATGATTACGCTCTTTTCAGACAGGGCAGTATGCTCGATGCCACTAATAACTGGTGGGGCAGTATTTACTATCCCGAGATATACAATCAGGTCTTTGGCAGTGTAAAACTGATACCTTATCTGCTGAACGATACTATCGATCCTTTGGACCCCGGCTATGATTCCGGCGGAACTCACGCGAATTCTCTCGATCTTGCCCTGACTTACGAGCCGGCAAATGAGAATATCAAGGTCGAGTTTTCCGTCGATAGTAATGAAATGGTCTTGAACCCGATTCCAGGACTCGATCCGACAGATCCGGGAGACATTCTCGTAATAGCCTCAATGTATCAGGCACTGGAAGCTGCTATCATAGCAGGAGACGATCAGGCGATACTGGAAGCTGCTCTGGCCATCGGTGATGATGTAATTACCGAGTATTACTATATTGACGGAACAGATAAGGTCTATCTTCAGACGATCAATGATAACGACCTGATCAAGAATAAGTACTGGCAAAGATATCTGGTCAGAGATGATGAAAAAAGATTCCCCGACTGGCTTACCGGAGATACTGTCATCGTGCAGGATAACTATAGGACACATACAAATCCGGGTACAGGCTCTGTAGCATCAGGCTGGTTAAACGATGTCCTCGGCCGGGATCTTTATGTAAGAGTCACACTGGTCAATAACGGCAACATCTTCAGCATCGAAGAAGCAGTCGAGATCGGCACCGGACCGATCGTAAATACCAATACTGGATTAGGTTATCCAACTATCCAGGCTGCTATTGATGCTGCAGATGCCGGTCATACAATAGAAGTATCTGCAGGTCTTTTTGTTGGTAATCTGGAGATAAATGTACCCGATCTGACCTTGAAATCAGTGGCCGGTTATGATGCTATAATCCGGACTGAAGCCGGTTTTAATGCTGGCAGCGGATTTGGCGGGATTACTGTTCTTGCCGATGGAGTTACCCTTGATGGCTTCAGAATCGAGCAGGGTGTACCTCAAGCTGTAGTTCATACTCATAACTCCAACAATGTAACTATCAAGAATAACAAGATTGTTGGAGTAAATGATGCCCGTCCTCGTGGTATTGATGTTGGCTATGCTTCTGCTAATTCTGCTAATGTAGTGATCCTTGACAACGAATTCGAACTTCTCTACTGCGGTGTTTATATTAGCAGAGCAACAGATCTGGAGATAGACGCTAACCACTTTGAAGATATGATCGATGGTGCTATCGTCTTTGACGGTACCTGGTATTATGGTGATATCAATGTGGTAAACAATTCTGCTACAGATGCCAATTATTTGTTGTACTTCTTTGGTGAGCAGGGACCGGTAACTTATGCCAATAATGATTCATTGACTAATACTCTTTTAACTAATTTTGGAGTTCATAATACGGATAAGAATATACTGTATTCTACTATCCAGGCTGCTATAGACGGTGCAGAGGATAGTGATACGATCCTCTTGAGTGATGGGACATATTATGAAAACATCATTATCGATGTTCCCGGTTTGACAATAACAAATGCTTCTTCTCCGGTCATTGACGGTGATGGAAGTGGTACTGTAGTATTGATCACAGCCAACGATGTAACACTGGAAGGTTTGACTATCCAGAACTCCGGTACAGAAGATACAGATGCCGGAATTTTCCTCAATCAGGTTACGGGATGTTATATATCCGGTAATATCATAATCGATAACGGCAACGGTGTCGGGATAGTTATGGGTTCAGGTAATACTCTGATCGATAATGAGATCACCAACAGCAGTCTTTACGGTGTTGTACTTGTAGGTACATCCGGTAACACGATCGAAGCGAATGAGATCGATACTGCAATTTTGGATGGTATTGCTTTAGCTAATGCATCGGAAGTTGGATTAGATCCAGAAATCGGCTCTACTTCAAACTATATCAAAACGAATACCATACAAAACGGTGAACGAGACGGTATCTTTATCGGAGAGAATTGTGATAACAATTCCATTACTAATGGTAATATACTCGATATTATTGGTAGTATCGGCATAAATTTGTGGAGGAGTGGAGAACAAACCATTACTGGTAACACAATTAGTAGCACTGTGACAGGGCTCAGATTACTCGGTTCTTCTAATAACACGATAACCGGAAACAGCATAGTTGATAACGATACCGGAATAAAGGTAGATGCCAGCTGGCAGGAAGGTGTCTGGTATCCATCAGAGAATAATACGATAAGTGAGAATGATATTTATGGAAATACAACTTATGGAATGAGAGCTGATGATCCGGAACAAACAACAGTAGTAGCTGCCTACAACTGGTGGGGAGATGCGACCGGACCGGAGCATTCAATAAATGCTCTTGGTCAGGGTGATGCTGTTACCGATAAGGTTCTTTTCTCACCCTGGTACTTCCAGGAAGAGAAGCAGACTCTTAACGGTCTGCCTGAGCTTGTCCTATCCGAGATAGGGGATATCTATACCGTAACCAATACACCAATAGTGATCGATCTGACAGTAACCTATCCGGACCTTACAAATTATGATCCGGCCGTACTCACCGATGCAGTACTTTCAACAACGGAAGCAGCCTTCCCGGCAGGTACGAAAGTCATCGATGTCCTCTATAACGGAAACTCTATCCTGGCACAGGATTATGACCTTGCCGGCAGCAATACTCACTATTTGAGCGATATTTTAGGCAGCCAGACTCCTTACGGCACCCCTCTGGCCGGTCATTCCAATCTGGCGATAGATTGGACTTTCGTAATAACAGGTGCTGAAGAAGCTCTTGCTGAGTTCCCGGTAAGTATGCAATCGATATCCTATCTTGATAGAAGCATAGGTTACAATGAGCTTGGTGCTCCGGAGGAATTTGAAGTTACTTATGCAGACGTTAACTTCCCCGGATTTGCTGATCTGGTCGTAGGCATTCCCAATCCGATAGTTATCGAATGGACTGAATCCTACCCTCTAATCGAGAATATCGGTGGTGCCAGAGTCCTCAACGACTCGAAATTTATGATCTATGATGATGAGGATAATCCGGCATATCTCCCGAGTGGAACTACTATTACAGTTACCATACCGAGCGCTACCCCTGTTGTCAGGACTTCTGTTCTGAGCGAGGAAGCACATACCATATACGGTTCGGCAATAGTCACTCAGCAGTCTGATCCGACAACCAATGAATTCGGGTATCTTGCACTGCTGGAAAGAGAGGCTACTATTCCCGGCCAGGAAGCTGAATGGATGGTAACTATAGAAGGTGCTGATGCTGGAGACTACGTCGTTAAATTTGAAGCCATCGCTGTACTGGATATTGATGCAGGCGGCTATCCATTCGATGGTGAATTTATCTATACAGAAGACGAATTCAGCGTAGAGGTGGTAGCTGTCTCTCCAACCCTTTATGTTAATCACATCTGGGAAGGCAGCAGTCCAATGCAGGAGGTTGAGCCTGATAAATTCTTCGGACATAACGCCTTTGCTAATATCCAGAATGCTATCGCTGCAGCCAATCCGGGAGACGAGATCCTCGTTGCTGCCGGTGAATATGAAGAGATCGGGCAGATCGTTATCGATAAGGACCTGACAATCATCGGTGATAGTAATTTGACAACAATTATCAAACCGGCTCAAAACATCGAGAACTGGTTCCTTGTGGAAGCAGGAAATACCTTTGATTTGAGCGAAGTAACACTTGATGGTGAAGGTAAAAACATCAGGGCTGCAATCCGTACTCACGGTAGTGGTTCGATAGAAAACTGTGTTATCAGGAATATTGGCTGGTCCCAATATCTGGGTTGGGGTATTGCCCTTACCTGGTCAACTCCGGATCAAGTCTGGGCGATCTCACAGAATGTGTTTGAAAATATAGAAAGAGTAGGTATTTTAGTCGATGGTCAGAACAATACAGCCATAGTTACCGGTAATACCTTCATTGGTAATGGTGATGGTGACTGGGTTGGCTATGGTATTGAAGTTGGAGACGGTGCTTCCGCTGAAATTACCGGCAATACGATAAGGGATTATAGGGGAGTAGCAGAATCTGATGGCTCTACTTCAGCAGCTATCCTGGTGACCTCTTTCTTCGGACCTGAACCTGAAGCCCTGATCACTGGTAATACCATCGAAGATAACACAACCGGTATTTATGTTGGTTATGAAGAGAATGATACCAGTGATGTAACAGCATCTGGTAACACTTTCAACAACAACAGATACCAGGTTCGTACAACAATTGGTGTAGACTTTGATATAGCAGCAGCATTGGCAGACAATACCTTCGATCGGGCAGTGGTTGTACGAGAAGAAATCAACACAAGACAGAATTCTATCATTGTACCTGCTATCTTCAGTTTCATTCAGGATGCAATTGATGCTACCGATAGTGGTAATGCTATCGACGTACAAGCCGGAACATACACCGAACAACTTGTTATCGATAAGGGTCTGACTGTCAGTGGTGATGAAGATGCTGTTATCAAGGCTCCACTTGCAACAGAACGTGAGATGCAAATTATTACAGAAAGCAGCAGAACATTTGATCCTATAATATTTATTGATGGTGGTTCAGAGACTATTGCTGTTACATTTGAAGGGTTTGAAATCGATGGAAATGATGATCCTGGAAGCCATACATTCACTGGTATTTTATCAAGGTCTGCAGATATCAATATTGCAGGGAATCATTTGCACAGTATGCTAGCAAGTCAGGAGACTGTCGGTATATCTGTCTATGGTGGAAATGTTGTTATTCTCGATACTAATACTATAGATGATTTCTCACGCAATGCTGTGTCAATATTCGATGTAGCGTACCCTACAGTTACTAATAACACAATAATAGGACGTGGCTATGTAGGACAAGGTTACTGGGCACAGAACGGTATTCAGATCGTCGGAGCTAATACAGCTTTGATTTCCGATAATACAATTTCGGACATAGGTTGGATCTGGCCTGGTACTGGATCAAGTTGGTCAGCAACTGGTATACTGCCCTTTGACAGTGAGGAAGTCAATATTGATAACAATATCCTGGAAAATGTTCAGGTTGCAATCCGGGTTGTAAATTCGAACTTCAGAGCACAAAATAACAATGTAACAATTCTTGATGACGGTGGTATGGATTACACTGGAGGAATCTGGGGTAACCCACAGGGACGTCCTGAAACACCTCATTATCCATTCGATGTGACAAGCAGCAGAAGACAAAGAACAACATTTAGAACAGAGATGACATTTGAATATTATGACAATGATCTTACTGGCGATGGAATTACAGATGGTTACGGTATTGGAATCTGGCCTGATGATGACGGTAATTCTGTTAGTGTAACTGCTACAGGAAACAAAGTCATTAATTGGCAAATTGGCTATGATATCTGGGGCGATGATGATTTCGCAGCTAATATTCACAATAATATCATTGAAGATAATAGCTGGGGTATGTGGAACTGGACCAATACCGAAGTAAACGCGATTCAGAACTACTGGGGCGACCCGACAGGTCCTACTCACGCTACGAATCCCTTAGGTGCAGGTGACATAATCAGCGATCTGGTTCTCTATGATCCGTGGTGGGCAGATGAAGAAATGACAATCGAGGGTACAAATGATGCCATTATTCAGGCAATTGATGCTATCAACGATCTCGGAGATGCCTATTACTTAGGTGCAGCAACCAGAACCAGCGTACCGGATTACACGCTCTTTGTAAATGCTGAAACGGCTGAACTCGCAGCTGCTCAGCTTGCTATTACCAATGCTCGCGGTCTGGGAGACGATACAACCATAGACAACTTCATTAATGACGCAATCGAGACAGTATTCATCAACTGGAATGCAGATATCACAGTCGAAGTGGTTATGTCTGGTGGGGCAGAGGCCGGTGCTTTCGTAGAAGGAACCACCGGTGCAGTAACGTTGTATGCAGATGGTGACGGAATCGAGATCGAATTACCCGATCTGTTAATTGTCACTGAAGCCTACCAGCAGATGTATGATACTGAGTATCTGGATCCGATTGATGAAAATGGCTTCTATGACGAAGGTAATGCAAGAATACTCAAAACTACCGAGGCAGGAACTTATATCCTTTATGTACGCACGACAGATGCGGGAAGAGGAGCAGCTAATGTCACTTCACAGGTAACTCGTCAAAATAGTCAGAGAACCAGAAGCCAGCAAGTACCTGTAGCTTCTAATATAAGAAGTACCCGTTCAAATGCCGTCTGGTATCGCTATGAATGGCATGTAGCAACTGACGGACCGGTTGTAGATAACATTCTTCTCTATGAAGAACTTGTCTATCAACGTGTTTCTGATGTAGATTTACCTGAAACTCTTATCCTCTTCGAAGGACCTGCTGAAGTGGAAATCGGTGATGAACATTTCTTCTATATACCAAATCCTACCGGCAAGATCCAGCATGCTCAGGAGTGGTATTATAACATCTCACCTGCTAACGCAACGATCAACGATCTGATCTGGGAAAGCAGTGATCCAGGTATTTTAAGCGTTGCTGAAAATGGTATATTAACTCCCGGAGAACTGGGGACAGCTACTATAACAGTAAAGACGGTCGATGGAGAACATATCGCTACAACAGATGTATCCGTATATGTTTTCTACGGTGATGTTAATAATGACTGGATGAATGCCCCATCGACAGTTGGTGGTATACAATATCCGGGTGGTGGCGTTGAAGGGTCTGATGCCCTGGCAACCCTGAAATACTCTGCAGGTGATAATGTCTTTGGTGACAATCCATGGGCTCCATGGCGTCGAACGAGAGCTGATGTGAAGGGTAATCCTTCATTACCAATCCTGGCCTACGATGCATCTTTGATATTCCAGTATGCTAATGATGACATTGATGTCTTCCCGGCCCAACCAACAGGTCCGGTCAGAGGAGAAAGAACCAGAAGCCAGATTGTAGCCAGCCCGCAGATCAACATCGAGATCATTGATGATATGATAATGATATTCGCTGAAGACTCTACAGAACTCTTTGGGTTGAATATCAGTATAGAACATAACCAGTTTGTCACGCTGGGAGATGCTCAATTCAATCTCCCGGAGAGCTATTTGACTGTAGCGCATGCTGACGAATTTGGTTATCATATTGCTATCGCTGCCTCCTTACCGGAAAACATCGAGGGTTATCTTGCAATGATACCTGTTATGGCAGAAGAAGATACCTCTTTGAATATCGAAGTATATTCCAATGTCTCGCATTTGGAGTTCGTGCTTGCTGTTGAAGCAAATCTCGTCTCTGTTGAAGATCCGATATTTGCTCCTGAAAACTCTGTTAGCAGTAACTATCCAAATCCGTTCAATCCAAGCACTACGATCAGCTATTCGGTCAAAGAGACCAGCAGGGTCAGAATTGATGTCTATAACATCAAAGGACAGCTGGTAAGAACTCTGGTCGACGAAGAGAAGAATACAGGTCAGCATATGATACAGTGGCATGGAGTTGATAATAGAGGTAGAACAGTAGCATCAGGTGTTTATTTCTATACCGTTTCCATAGGTGATGAATTCAGAAAAACTCAAAGAATGATGCTCTTGAAATAATCGATATCGGACTCATAGAGATGATCATGAAGATATCGAAAAGCATTAAAGGGAATAAGGGGGCTTCACGCCCCCCAAACCTGTGAAGTATAATAAGTAGAAGGAGTATAATATGAGACGATTATTGATTATGACGTTATTATTCGTGAGTTTCTTTTTCCTCTGGGGGCAAAGTGCATTATATAGCCAGTCAACCCGGGAAAATGGAATAGAAGATATTGAGATAACAGTATCAGGAGCAGAAATAGATGTTCCTGTTGATGGAGATACATTCTGGAGTTCTGTCCATACCAGCGAACTTGAAGCAGGATGGGACTTCGGATCATACGATTTCTTCTTTACGTATGATTCAGAAAAGCTGACATACACAGATTATTCTACTACAGGAACCCTTGTTGAAGGACTGGGCACGGTGGGAGTTAATCAACTGCAACCTGGAATACTGAGAATAATCTGGTTTTCTTTAACCCCGCTATCAGGGGAAGGTTCGCTTGTTAATCTGCAGTTTCAGGCTATAGACAATGGAGTTTCTCTGCTTGCTGCCGAGAACTTCAGATATTCTGACGGTGCTGTTGAAACTCAAGTAACAAATATCATTCCTGGCGAGGTCATTGTCACGGGAATTGAGGACCCCAAGGTTGCCACTCCGGTTTTTCAACCTGCTCCAGGTTATTATGCCGATGCACAATACATTACGCTCGAAACATCAACAGAAGATGCAGTTATCTATTATACACTTGATGGCGAAGAGCCCGAGTATGAAGGAGCCTCATCTGTTTTATATGATGACCCGTTCCTGATTGATGAAAATACTGTTGTAAAAGCCAGAGCTTTCAAACCTGAATGGACTCCCTCAGATACAGCAACGGGGATTTACTACATCGGTGGAGATCCTCCAATAGCTACCGTATCAGTCGAAACACTTGAGGTTGGAATAGGACAGGTATTTGAAGTTGCCATAAATACCACAGAAATTGAAGCCAATTCCAATATAGTCGCTATTAATCTGTCACTTAATTATGATCCACAGCTTCTTCAGTATGAGACTATTGTGACAGAAGGAACATTAAGTGAAACAGCTTATGATATATCGGCCAATCTGGAATATCCCGGCAAATTGAATATAGGCTGGTTTGATCTTAATGCCATATCGGGAGTAGGGGCACTGGTAAAAGTTCAGTTCGCTGCTCAGGAAACCGGAGTATCCAATCTTACACTCTCGGATGTGTATTATAATGCGGTAGAGATGATCGATCTTGTCCAAGGTCAGGTTACTATATATCCGCAAATCGATGCCACAATTACTCTACCCCACGAGACCATAGTCCATGAAGATATGGTAGAGATCAGTGTTCATACTACTGAGTTACTCGAATTCTGGAACATCACTTCATTCAATCTAACCATAGATTTTGATCCGGATGTTCTTTCTTACGATGGATTAGTGATGGAGGGAACATTGATACCTCCCGGCAGTTATGGATATACTTTTGGCAATCTTGTTGAACCGGGTAAACTTTCTGTGGGCTGGTTCTATAATGAACCGTTGATTGGTGAAGGTTCGTTGATCAAAGTCAGATTTCAAGGAATAGAACCCGGTATTTCTGACCTTGAACTATCGGGCTTCTACTACAATCAGGAGAATATTACTGATCTCATTGACGGCAGCCTTACAGTAATCCCTAAACTGGAAACTGTCGAGATCAATGCTACAGATGCCCTGGTCAGTGTTGATGACCAATTTGATATATACATCAATACAACGGAACTTTATCCTCTCTGGAATGTAACATCAGCTAATTTCAAAGTCCATTATGATGGAGAAAAAGTTGCCTATGAAGGTTACTCTCTTGTAAACAGCCTGCTACAGGGAGGCTTTGCGGAGGTCAATCACCAGGCAGCAGACAATCTTATAAATATTGGCTGGTTTGCAGCACAGCCTATCATTGGAGAAGGTACTCTTATAAGACTGCAGTTTCAATCAATAGCAGTTGGGGGTAGTCAGATTGAAATAGCTGATTTCTTCTATAATGATGTACTGGTCGATGAGAATAATCTGCATCCCGGCCAGATAGATATGCATTCGATCTATGCGTTCGATTATGATGTTCCGGAATTGATCTTGGCCGGTGAAGATGTAGAAGTTCCGGTAACATTTGCAACCGACTTTCTTG
>CAZBDV010000017.1:28373-31430 GCA_964490765.1 uncultured Candidatus Cloacimonadota bacterium
AACTACAGACTGGACTCTGAACTTCTCGGATTGGGGTGAATATACGATCACCTTCAACTGCTATGAGGTAGACGATGAAGGTAATATCATTGCTTCAGACAGTGAAATAATAGATGTAGAAGCTTATTCTACCTATGCCTTCTCTTATAATGTACCGGACTTTATCTTGGCCGGTGAAGATGTAGAAGTTCCGGTAACATTTGCAACCGACTTTCTTGGTTCACTTGGCTATGATGGAGTCATCTTCTCCTTTGCAGTCGACGGTCCTGAAGGTAGTATAGTAACTTTCACTGCTACAGATAGTGCTAATAACACCTATAGCTTTGAGAACTCCGGTACCTGGGGCCCACCTTCCGGTTTTGATCTTCCGGCAGACTATGAGGCAACTACAGACTGGACTCTGAACTTCTCGGATTGGGGTGAATATACGATCACCTTCCGTGCTTTCGAGATCGACGATGAAGGTAATCCTTTTGTCGAAGATGAAGTTACCCTGACAGTAAATGTCCGTTCTACCTATGCCTTTGATTATGCTGTAGAGTTACCAATCCTGGTAGGAGAAGATTCTGAAGCCGCTGTAAGCTTTGCTACGGACGTATTAGGTACTATCGGTTACGATGCAGTCCGGTTCTCCTTTGAAGCAGACGGTCCTGGTGATGTAAGCTTTACAGCTACCGATAGTAATCTGGACGAATATACCTTTATTAACTCAGGTTACTGGGGACCGGAGACAGGGTTCCCCTTATCTGCAGACTATACAGCAACAACAGGCTGGACGTTGAACTTCGATGCGGTAGGAGTATATACTATCACCTTCCGTGCTTTCGAGATCGACGATGAAGGTAATCCCTTTGCCGAAGATGAAGTTACCCTGACAGTAAATGTCCGTTCTACCTATGCCTTTGATTATGCTGTAGAGTTACCAATCCTGGTAGGAGAAGATTCTGAAGCCGCTGTAAGCTTTGCTACGGACGTATTAGGTACTATCGGTTACGATGCAGTCCGGTTCTCCTTTGAAGCAGACGGTCCTGGTGATGTAAGCTTTACAGCTACCGATAGTAATCTGGACGAATATACCTTTATTAACTCAGGTTACTGGGGTCCGGAGACAGGGTTCCCACTACCTGCAGACTATACAGCAACTACAGACTGGACGCTGAACTTCTCGGATTGGGGTGAATATACGATCACCTTTAACTGTTATGAGCTTGGTAATGAAGAAACTCCAATAGCTGCCGGAGAAATAGTAATTCTTGTGAGACCTGTACCAACGGTCTTCTATGTTGATGATGACTGGGCAGGCAACGGTTTTATGGATGATCTGGGTGAAGGAAAGTTCTTCGGTTACAATGCGTTCGCCATAATCCAGGATGCTCTACACGCAGTCAACCCTGATCCTGTAGAGCAGCCAGATATTATTTATGTTGCTGCAGGTAACTATTACGGTGGTAATGTAATCAATCATCCCGTAACCATCATTGGTGATGTGCCAGAATCTGGTAGAGGTTCTGGAGCAGACGCACCGGTTTTGGATGGAGAAAACCAACCAATTATTGCCTTCGATGTTAAGGCAAGCAATGTTACCATTAAAGGTTTCACAATCCAGAACTATGGTATTAGTTCAGCTTCCGAAGAAAGAGGGCATGGTGTTTATGCCGACTCTGCCAAAAACAATGTAATCATTGAGAACAATGATTTTCATAACATATCCTATAGAGCAATATTTGCCTCAACATTTCCTTCTAATTATCACTCTAATTGGAGAGTTGAGAAGAATCGAATATACGCTTCATATCATAGTATTGAATACTCCAATATCCATAATTCAATTATCACTGATAACTATTTAGACGCAACGGGAAAGAGTGTCGGTATCCTGATTAACGCTAAATCATATGGCAGTATACAAAATGTGACCATATCGTACAATGAGATCTTTGGCGCATCCAATGGTTTCTTCGCAGCTAATATCAAGATTGTTGCTGATGCGACTATTGATGGTGTTTCTATAAATAACAACATCCTGATGATTGAAGAAACTTATGCTCACAATATCTACACATTCATAAATTCTGGAGGAGAACTTCTTAATACTACAGTTAATCACAACAAGATTATCAGTAGTGAATCCGCTATGCTCAGCTCTGCTCATGTTGATGCCACTGAGAACTGGTGGGGGACGGAAATAGTTCCGGAAATTTCTGAAGTATTGAGTTCTGCGGTTGAGTTCATCCCTTATCTTATTGTCGATAATGTTAGTGGAACAGCTTACTGGTGGGATGCAACAAATCTGTATAGCGTCTATGATCCATTTTATGCTATAAATAACGCACAAACTCCAGCAGAGATGATGTCTGCTATAGAGAATGACGGTTATCGTTTAGGCCTTGATCTATCTGTTTACAATCAGCTTGCACCAGAAGAAAGAAGACTTGCTCTAGCAGCTGATATGATAAGTAACAGGAATCAGCTTTATGATGGTATCTTTGTTAACATAACAGAAATAGAGCAACTCTTCGATGTGCTTGTTGATTTCCGTTTTGCTGTACAGGATGCAGTTAATGCTGCAAATGATGGCAGCTTCGAGATAGCACATCTTGAATCTGTAAACCTTATCCTTGGTGAACTGGTAGGTTATTTTGTTAACGGAGAGATCGTAGAAGAATCCGATGTTTTAGCAGCAGAGGTCTTCATCAGCAGTCTTTATGATCTGGAGCCAGGCCGCTGGTCAGCTCTGGTTAATGATCTTCAGGCCAATGGAGAATATTCCAGCTTCACCGCGATGGCAGATATGCTGTATCTACTGTCTCAGTTCCGTTTTGCCGTCCAGGATGCAGTTAACGCAGCAAATGATGGCAGCTTTACCATAGTACATCTTCAGGATGTACAGGATGCCCTGGCACTTCTTGAAGGTAAGATAGTAAACAACGAAGTAGTAACAAGTCAAAATCTTGCCGAAGGTCAGGCTTTCATCACTGCTCTCGGAACACTGGAGCCGGGCCGCTGGTCAGCTCTGGTTAATGATCTTCAGGCCAATGGAGAATATCCCAGCTTCAC
>CAZBDV010000017.1:31530-41282 GCA_964490765.1 uncultured Candidatus Cloacimonadota bacterium
CAGGAGAGCTTACAATAGCTCAGCTTCAGGATGTTAACAATGCACTCGCTACTCTGGTTGGTATGACTGTCAATAGCGAGATCGTTGAGCAGGGTGATATAGATCAGGCTCAGGCATTCATCACTGCTCTCGGAACACTGGAAGCAGGTCGTTTTGCAGCACTTATAGCAGACCTTGAAGCAAGTGGTCCATATACGAGCTTCACAGCGATGGCTGATATGTTGTATCTACTGGCAAATGTAAGATTTGCCATAGCAGATGCAGTTAATGCTGCAAATGCAGGTGATCTTACTGCTACAGATTTCCAGGAAGGTGGATTGATCTATCTGGTGGGAGAGGCTCTTAAAGCATTACCAGAGGGTACAACAATATCTGGAGAAGTAGTCGACGGAGATGATGTCGATGCAGCTCTGGCCTTGTTCAATGCAATGGACGATAATGGTCAGAATGTAATTCTGGCAGCTATCAACAATCAGAATTTCACTTCCTTCTCTGAACTGATAGCTGCAGCAATGGCCGCTTATGAAGGACTACCGGTCCATAATGTAACCCGCCAGATAAGATATCTGCACATTCAGGATGCTATTGATACTGCAGAAGAGGATAATACGATCGAGGTCGCAGAGGGTAGCTATTATGAGAATATCGTAATAGGAGTTCCCGGATTGATTCTCGTGAGCGATTCCAATGCAGTAATTGATGGTAACGATAGTGGTATTGTCGTCACAATAGAATCGAATGGCGCAAAACTACAGGGATTCACGATACAGAATGGTGGTCAAACCGATCCCGATACAGAGGCTGGCATATTGATCTTCAACCAGGAATTCGATATCACAGGTGTGGCAGTCGAGAATTGCACCGTACAAAATAATGCCACCGGTATTGGTATCATCAGGGGCACCAACAACACAATTCAGGATAACATCATCAAAGATAATCTTTACAGTGTTGGAATTGCCAATCTGACCGAAACATTGCCTTCCACAAACAACTTGGTATTAAACAACGATATCTTCAACACTGCTGTTGGTGTTTATGTCGATAAATACTGTTCCGGGAATCAGATTACCGATAACGACATATACGAGTACACAGATAACGGTATCTATCTCTGGGCAACCCAGAACAACATAGTTGCTGACAATGTACTTACAGGCAACGGAACTGCCGGATCAAACGGTATCCATCTGGCCTGGGGCAGCGGACACGCGATAACAGGTAATACCATCTCGGGTAATGAGAACGGTATCAATATCAGGAAGAGAGTCTATGACGGCAATCTCATCGAGTTCAACAGCATAGTGGATAACTCGGGATATGGCCTGATATTCCACGATCTCGAACTGCCCGGAGGAGCAGACGAAGTGATCGATGCAACCTGTAACTACTGGGGCACAGAAGATGAGGCTTATGAATATCCTGCCATCGAAGCGATGATTAGTGGAGAGGTCGTATTCGAACCCTGGTTGATCGAAGTTGCCGGAGTTATGGTCTGTGATGGTAAACGCTCAACATATGAGTTTGTTTATGAAGTACCAGATTCAATTGTCGAAGGAGTCGAAGTTGTAGTTCCGGTCAGATTCCATACATTAGTCGAAGGTAGTGAAGGTTATGAGTTTGCCCGATTCGGCTTTTATGCAGAAGGTCCAGGCAACGTTACTTTCATTGCTTCAGATAATGGTACTACTTATGAGTTCATCAATGAAGGATATTGGGGGCCAGCATCAGGTTTCCCGATACCGGCTTATTATAACGAAGTTACGGAATGGACTCTGATCTTCTCACTTGGTGGTGAGTATTCCATAAACTTCTACTGTTTCGAGACCGGCAAAGAGGATGACCCCTTTGCCAGCGGTGAACAGGTCGTTTATGTAGGCTCTGAGGTTCCGCGTAATGTTCAGATCCAATTGACTGATACGGAGGTGATCCTGAGCTGGGATGCGGCGCTGGGAGCTACCTCATACCGGGTATATTCATCGACTGATCCTTATGGAGAATATGTAGAAGATACTACAGGAGAGTTCGACGGAACGACCTGGACGGCACCTCGCCCTGAAGGTTTGATGAAATTCTATCGTATTACCGCCTTATCAGAATAGTTAGAGGCAACAGAAAAGATATATATTTACTGCTCACCGGTTTTGAAAACCGGTGAGCAGGTTTTTGGTGTTCTCTTCTGAAAAACGAATGTAGTTAAGGATTTAGATATGAAACTTTTAATTGTTACTATGCTGTTGGTTGGGATTCTTTTTACCGGTAATGTCTCACTATTTAGTGATCCGGTAATACCGAACAATATTGAAGACATAGAGATCACAATATCAAGTGTACTTTTAGATGTTCCTGAAGATGGTGATTTGTTCTGGATCTCTGTTTCCACGAGTTTTCTGGAAGCTTCCTGGGACTTCGGTTCTTACGATTTTTTCTTCACCTTTGATCCAGCATTAATGACGTATCAGGACGTCTCTATTGCCGGTACGTTAGCTGAGCAGGGCACAGTTGGAGTAAACCAGTTAGCTCCCGGTATATTGAGGGTTATCTGGTTTTCACTTAATCCTCTTGTTGGTGAGGGTGATCTGGTTCATCTGCAATTTCAGGCTATTGCTAGTGGTACGTCCATACTTAACGCAGAGAATTTCCGCTATTCTGATGGTGCAACGCACTACACGGTCGATAACATCAATTCTGGAGAGGCAACAATCTATATGGTCGGCTTTCTGCAGGTTGAAGACCCCACCATAGAACCAGATCCAGGCTTTTATCCCGATCCGATATTAGTAACGTTAGAAACTACAACCGAAGATGCTCAAATCTATTATACGCTGGACGGCGAAGAGCCGGTCGAGAACGAGTCACTGCTTTACTCTATTCCTTTTGAACTGACAGAAAATGCAACTGTTAAAGCAAAGGCTTTTAAACAGGACTGGATACCTTCAGAAACTGTAACAGGCATATACTATATTAACGGAGTAGTTCCGACAGCTATCATCAGTGTAGAGACGGTTGAGGTTGATGTTGGTGAGATCTTTGAAATTGAGATCAATACTGGTAATTTAGCAGAAGAGAGCAACATCTTTTCTCTGGATTTTACTCTCTCTTTTGATGACCTGCTGCTCGATTATATCGAGTTATTTACTGAAGATACAATGCTGGAAGCCGGCACTATTGAAGAGAGTATTGACCAGAACGGTAATCTGGAAGTTTCCTGGTCTGATACTGCACCACTTTCCGGTGAGGGAACCCTCCTCAAGATAAGTTTTTCAGCCCTGGATACCGGAGTTTCCGAACTAAGCCTGACAGAGTTCCATTTCAACGATGAATTGTATGATGAAAATAACCTGCAAAATGGAACGGTTACCATTTTGCCTCTTTTTCTGCCTGCTCCGGAAAATGTAGTAGCTTCCATAGAAAACCAGCTCTTATCTATCAGCTGGGATGATGTGGAAGGGGCCACTCTCTACAGGATCTACGGTTCACCAGATCCATACGGAAATAACTGGGAACTCTTGCAGGAAGTATCAGAAGCATCTGAGTGGCAAATTCCCGTCACAGCCGATAAAAAATTCTTCAGAGTAACCGCAGCAACTGAATAATCCTGTGACGTCAAATCCCAGCAATTCTATGCTATAAAATCCCTTTAATACTGTTGTTAGACAAAATCCTTGACACTCATAAACAGTAGCATATATATTAGATAATTAATATTAATGTCATAGGGAGGACGGATGAAGAAGTATATATTTTTCGCTCTGATTTTTGCATTTACCGTTACGAGCGGTTTTGCTCAGATGACTATTCCCAGGGTTGTTGTGCAGGAGGTTTATGATTATCAGGGTAGCTATCCCGATAATATTGTCTATCCGGAGGAGGGATCGATTAAATTTCGCGCCTGGATAGATTCCAGGCCGGAATATGTTCTTACAGACGAGCACGATACCTGTCATGCAGATATGCAGGGGGGCTTTTTCACTGTCCGATTCAATCTGGGAAATTTCCCCGGTCTTGCAGGAGCACCGGTTGACTGGCAGCATGGTGAAATAGTCAGGATAGAGGTTACACATACTGCTACCGGAAGAATAGCCACAGCCGAATTTGCTATAGAACCGGGCTCTTCTCCCATAATTAGAAGAAATGAGGATGCTATTGCCCTCAGAAATCCCTCCAAAGATGAGTTGAAGCCAGTTCCTGAAGAGATGGAGGAAATTGAGCAAAACTAGCAGGTTTGTTATTGATAAATTATAACCTTTGTTCAAAGCCACAGAAATCCAGCTAACTTTCAGATTATTGCCATAAAAGGGTTGTTAGCCGTTTATTACACCCTTTTGCTCCTCAATGAACAGCACAATCCCTGATACTGAAGAGCCCATAGTTATTATCAGGCGTCTTCCATATATGAATACCAATATAAACTCTAATTAAAATAACAAGACAACGCAATTAACTGTATAGCTAATAAAAGTAAATAAGAAAATAATTGACAGATTTTCTCCTTTTTTTTAATCTCTCCCTGAAAGGGGGTGGATTATGAAAGTTATATCTATCATCATTCTCATTATCCCTTCTATTCTTGGGTCTTTAACTTTTATCGAACTGGAAGATCACATCATACCGGGCGTATCTCAGGCTTCACTTGATTGGGGGGATTTTGATAATAGCGGTTACAGGGATCTATTAATAACCGGGCATACTGGCCAGGAGAGAATTTCCAGGGTTTATAAGAACAATGGTAACAACACATTTACATATCAGGGGGACATCGAACTAACCGGTGTGAACAATGGAAGCGGGATCTGGGGCGACTTGAATAACGATGGATATCTCGATATCGTGATCAGTGGTTACACCGATTTGGGGGAGATCGTAACTACCATCTACGAGAATGATGGTAACGGCGGTTATACAGAATTATTGGATCTAGATATACCGGGAGTCCGGTATTGTTCACTCAATCTTGTCGATTTCAATAGTGACGGCTGGCTCGATATTTTCATAGCCGGTTTTACCGGATCAGAGAGCATCGCGAGGTTGTATGAAAACAGTGGTAATAATGTTTTTGTCTGGCGGGAAGATATCATATTTCCCGGCTTCCGAGACGTTTCATCCTGCTGGGGAGACGTGACTGGCAATGGATATCCTGACCTGATAGTCAGTGGTGAGGTTGATGGAGCGAAGACAACCAGTCTATATATGAATCTTAACGGTAGCGAGTTTTCTCTGGAACAGAATACGGGATTACCTGGTGTATACAGAGGTTCGGTAGCTCTGGGCGATTTTGCTGGCAATGGATTTCTCGATCTACTCATAACGGGAATCAGTGATACGGGTAGAGTAAGTCAGGTTTATCAAAACACAGGAAGCGGAAATTTCAATCATCTGGCAGACTTGACCGGAATAGGTTATGGACAGGGAATCTGGGCAGATTTGAATAACAATGGTCATCTTGATATTTTTATCACCGGTGCCGAGTCAGGAACTTATAATAACATTGCTGAAATCTATGTTAACAGTGGAAATAATTCCTTTAACCTTGCCAGTGATATTCCCATCAATGGTTTAAGTACTTCGGCAATAGCTGTGACAGATATGAATAATAACGGAAAGACGGATCTTGTTACAACGGGGCTGATATACGCAGCTAGCCGGGAAACCTTGATTTATTTGAATGATATTCCAGCAACTAATTCAATACCCATACCACCCGTTAATCTGACAACTATGACAAATAATGGTCACGTCACTCTTATCTGGAGTGAAGGCTCTGATCTCGAGACAGCAACTTCCGGATTGAGTTACAATATCTGGCTGAGGCCTCTTAATCAACCAGAACTGCAATTGATGGCACCAATGTCCGATTTCACCAATGGGATGCGAAGAGTAACCCGTCCCGGTAATGCGGGCCAATCTAATCAATTTTCATTGAGCTCGCTTCCTGCAGGGAATTACGAATGGGCTGTTCAGACAATTGATTCGGCTTTAACCGGTTCAGACTTCTCTTCCTGGTGTTCGTTCACTCATCCTTCAGGTTTCCTGCCGTCACCTGCTAATCTGCAGATTATAGAGGATTACTCCCAGGTTTACATCAGCTGGGATCCGGTAGAAGGGGCTACAATGTACCGTATTTATGGTTCCAGCGATCCTTATGCATCTGAATGGGCATTAATCGATACCACTGAATCTACTGACTGGGCAGGTCCGGTATCCCATACCAGTTATTTCTACCGGGTATCAGCAGTAGCTGAATGAGCCAAGATACTCAGAAAGATTAGCAACTCGGGAGTCAGGAGATAAGTTCTGTTACTTCTGAAAGCATCTCAGTATGGATAGTTGAATTGGTTACGAGAATGTTATCAGCTGTGAATTCATACGGTTTACCTGAGAGATCAGTAACTTTTCCACCCGCTTCTGTAACCAGGAGTATTCCGGCAGCAACATCCCAGGGATTGAGATACCACTCCCAGAAACCATCGAATACACCTCTGGCAACATAACAGATATCGAGTGCAGCACTACCAGGTCGTCTTATTCCATGGCATCTACGATGGAAGTGTTCAAAGTAACGGATGTTATTTTCCTCCGCATTTGCGAAGTTATAGGCAAAACCGGTAGCCAGCAGGCTTCTGGAGAGTGTCTGGGTTGCCGAGACCCTGATACTCTTTCCGTTTAGCAGGGAGCCTTGACCCTTTTCAGACTCATAGAACTCGTTCATAAAAGGATTATAGACAAAGCCGAGTTTCAGCTCACCTTCAATCTGGAGAGCTATGGAAATAGCAAGAAAGGGGAAGCCGTGAACAAGGTTCGTGGTTCCATCAATAGGATCTATAATCCAGAGCTTTTCAGCATCCTTGATTTCTGCTTCTGTCTCTTCTGCCAGGAAAGAACTATCGGGGAGAAGTTTCTGAAGTTTTTCTTTGAGGAACATCTCCACATTCCAGTCGATCTGTGTAACGAGATCTCTCTCGCTGCTCTTCGTACGGATACTCATCCTTGAGCGCGATTCTTTGAGGATCATCATTCCGGCTTTCATTATAATTTTGTGCACATCCTTTCTAAGGTTGGTCATAGTTGATATTTTCTCCTTATCTCAGATCACGAAGGGTCTTAAGGTTAACAATATCCATATCATCGTTTTCACCTTTAGGTGTTTCCAGAATCATCGGTACTTCTTTGAATCTCTCGTCATTGAGCAGTTTTCGGAAAGGCTCGATTCCGAGTTGCCCTTTCCCGATATGCTCGTGACGGTCAATTTTGGATCCTAATCCTCTTTTAGTGTCGTTCAGGTGGAATGCTTTAATCTTCTCTGTTCCGATAATTTTTTCAAATTCAGCAAAAACAGTATCGTAAGACTCCCTGAGATCATAGCCGGCTGTATAGGCATGACAGGTGTCAAAGCAGACAGCGAGGTTTTCGGGGTAACGGGAGTGTTCCATTATAAACTCCAGTTGTTCGAATCTATAACCGAGGTTGGTTCCCTGTCCGGCAGTAGTCTCCAGCAGAATAACTGTATTGAGTTTATCAAATCTCTCCCGAGTAAGGTCAATATTGTGAGTTATTCTTTTCAATCCCCATTCCTCTGTCTGGTCCAGATAAGAACCGGGATGTATGACCAGATAGGGTATCTCCAGCAGCTCACATAATTCCAGTTCCTCTCTGAAAGCCTGTAGTGATTTCTTTTCTTTCACCGGGTCTGCACTGCCGAGATTGATCAGATAGCGGCTATGAGCTACTATTACATAAGGTTTGTATACTTTTCTCAGCTTATCATACCTGGCCTTTTCGTCCTCTCTGGGCTTTCGTGTTGCCCATTGATTCTGGTTTGTGACAAAAATCTGGATCGCATTAGCTGTAACGCTTCTTGCCCTTTCAAATATGAGATCCAGTCCTTTAGCTATGGAAATATGTGCGCCCAAATTCATTAAAAACCCCTTTATTCTTTTAAGAACTCATTGACGAGTTTTAAGAAACATTCATTGTCTCCCTCTGTGCCGACAGAGATACGAAGATGATTGGCCAGTAAAGGCAATTTATGCATACTTCTGACAGAAATGTCGTGATTACTGAGATATTCATGGAGTGCCAGGGTCTTCTCTCCAATAGTGAAGATAAGAAAGTTCGTATCTGAAGGATAGACGGTAACATTCTCAATAGAACTCAGGTTATTGAAGAGCTTCTCTCTCATTTTAACGACATTCTTTGTATGACTGAGGAATTTATCTTTATGCTCAAGTAGTGTATAGGCAAAAACCTGTATGAGTATACTCAGGTTGAAGGCTGTAAATACCTTGTTGATCTCTCTGATATTCTCGGGAGTAGATATCATATAACCGAATCTCAAGCCTGCGGCAGAATAAGATTTGGAGAAAGAGCGGACTATGATCAGATTTGGATACTTCTTAAGCTGGTTGATAAAGGTCTTATTACTGAACTCGTAATAGGTTTCATCGATCAGAACAGGTAGATTGGTATTTTCGATCACCTTGATAATCTTCTCTTCAGCGAAAAGATTTCCTGTCGGATTGTTTGGATAACAGATGATGATTAAGCGGCAGTTAGGATCTTCAGCTTTTTCGAGATATTCTGCGGGCGAAAAGTCAAAATCTTCGTCCAGTTCATGAGTCTTAAAACCGAGTCCAACAGCCGAACAATAGCTTTTATAATCAAAATAGGAAGGTGCCAGGGAGAGGGCAAAATCGTCACTACTATCTCTCACAGCAAGAAAGATATAGTAGAGCATCTGATCAGCACCGTTACCCATTAATATCTGATCCTCAGTTACATCATTACCTATATACATTCCTAATTCTTTTACCAACTCTTTTGTAATATCACTATAATAACGATTGAGTGCAATCTTGTTCAAATTATCCAGAAATGGCCTTTTAATCAGCCCTAAGGGATTGAGAGTGCTTTCGTTAAGAGACATCATAACTCTCTTATGAGGTACCTCTACCTGCACTGGTTGTTTCTGCTTCAGATCTTTTCGGAATAGGTACATTTAATTGTTCCTTATAATTATATTGTTATGCGGTCAGAGAACCGGTGAAAAGAGCCTGGCCAGAGACTCTTTGAATCGATTGAAATAACTGCGGTCTAAATGTTCTTCCAGGGTCAGTTCGGTGCTATCATTGAGATCTTCGTCAAATATACTGTCAAGCCTTGTTGTCAGAGCATCATTAAAGAAGAAGGCATTTACTTCGAGATTATGATTGAAACTTCTGATATCCATATTAGCAGAACCGATAGATGCGAGATGCCCATCGACCGTAATATACTTAGAATGAATAAATCCTTTTCTATATTCAAAGATTCTGACTCCGGCTTCCAGTAAGTCCTGGAAGTATGATCTGGCAGCCCAGAAAACGAGATGATGATCAGGTTTGCTGGGAACGATCAATTTCACTTTGATCCCGCTCAGGGCAGAAACCTTGATAGCAGTAAGCATACTCTCATTCAAGATAAGATAGGGGGTGACGATATTGATATTTTTCGAAGCCAGGGTGATCATAGCAAAATAACCCTGCATGATGCTTTCCCAGTCAGAATCGGGACCACTCGAGATGATCTGGACAGGATTGATATCCTTTACTGCGGTTTCTGGGAAATTTTCCTCTTTGAATTGATTATCTCCTGTGGCAAACGCCCAGTCATTCAGAAAGATAGCCTGAAGAGGGTGAACTGCCTCACCATCTATTCTCAAGTGTGTGTCTCGCCAGAAACCGTAATATTTATTCTTATGCATGTATCTATCGGCA
>CAZBDV010000018.1:0-40789 GCA_964490765.1 uncultured Candidatus Cloacimonadota bacterium
AATGCTAATACGATAATTATCAACCGGGCTGATATGTTCGGACTTGCCCAGCTCTATCAATTGAGAGGGAGAGTCGGCAGGAGTAACCGACGTGCCTATGCCTACCTTATCATTCCGCGACATCTTCAGGATTATGCCAGGAAGAGGTTGGAAGCGTTGACCGAATACAATGCGCTCGGTTCAGGATATCAGATCGCCATGCGTGATCTCGAGTTACGGGGAGCAGGAACACTGCTCGGCACGAAACAGAGTGGTGTCATACAGGCTATAGGTTTTAATTATTACAACAAACTACTCGCAGAGGCGATTGATAGCCTGACAACGGAGGATGGAGCAGCCTCTCCCTCAGAGCGGGGAGAAGTTGCTGTTCGCTGGGAGGATGAGAAAGAGAAATACAGGGAGAGGTTGCAGATCGATGCCGATTTCTTCTTTCCCCAGAGCTATATCAATGATGAGAAGACAAGGCTCGATTTCTATCAGAGAATGCTCGACTGCACCGAAGTAGAAGATTTTGATGACCTGGAAATGGAATTACGAGATCGGTTCGGAGAATTACCTGCTCCGGCAAAACGTGGTATTGGATACTATCGTCTGCGGCTACTGGCCAGAAAAGCCAAACTGGAATCTTTCCAGATCAAAAAGAGCAAAATCATCATCGAGTTTCCCCAAAACTATCAACCCTCCCAGAAGAAAATGGAGAATCTCCTGCAGCAGATCGATTATCCGATAGATTTCGACGCATCCGGCAAGAGGCTGAAAATGACGATCTCAGCAGGCAAGGATGAAGAAGAGCGAGAGTTATCGGAAATCTATAAAGAACTCTTTCCCTTCGCCGAAAGATTATTAATGAGGTTGAAGGGGTTGACTGGAAAGTAGACTATCCAGAGTCTATCCATAAGGGAATCCTATAGTCGGAACCCTGCCGACTGTATAATTACTCTTAGAAAAACCTGAGTTCAAATCGAATCCTTTTCATTGACACAAACAGATAAATTTTTTTGATATCATAAAACCTATCCTTACCCTTGTGGTAGGGATATTTCGGGATTGCCGTTTCATGAAGAATCTAATGCGAATTTACGCCATAATGCTGAAACATTACGGTTACTTGATAGCCGGATTGTTCTTTATGATCGGGTACGCTCTATTTAGCGGTGCGAGTATTACCATGGCTGTTCCCTTCTTCGACTATGTCTTTCCTCAGGTCAAAGGTGAGATACTATACGCTACTTTCCCCGAATTTATCTCTGCCGTGCGGGAGATCACGACAACATTCATCCAGAGTGAGTCATTGCTCGGTTTTATTAATATAAACAACCTCCGTCCCCTCTTCGATCAATACGGAACTGTAATGGAGCAGACCGATTCCATGCTCCTGCTGAAGGTTGTGGCCGGGCTCGTATTCCTGATTATCCTCATTAAGAATATATTTTTCTTTTTCAACCGCTTTATGTTTGCCAATCTCAACGGCAAAACGATTTATGATATCCGCAACAGGATCTTCAAAAACTATCTTCGACAATCATTACGATTCTATACTAAACATCGTGTAGGAGATTCCCTGGTCAGGATGGTAAACGATGTTGAGATCGTCAGCAAGTTGTTTATAACTTCGATGTTCAATGCTATTCGGGACGTACTGCTCGTTCTGGTCTTTATGAGGATCGCTATCTATCTCAATTTACAGCTCTTCCTGATCAGTCTGATCATTCTTCCACTGACCACCTTTCTTATGGCTCGACTCGGTAAAAAGATCAAGAAATATGCCCGACGTATCCAGGCACAGTTCTCAGATATCTATTCCCGGGTTGAAGAGGTGTTGAGCAATATGAAGATAGTAAAGGCGTTCGGTAGAGAGGACGATCAGTATACTCTTTTCCAGAAGATAAACAAGCAGTTCTTCCGCTTCTGGCGCAAATCGGAGATCTATACCAGCTTCAATGTCCCCATCTCTGAGGTGAACGGGACGATAACAGGGATCATCATCCTCCTAATTGGTGGTGGCCAGGTTATATCAGGAACTACCGACTTTACATTCGGTGAATTCACCGCCTTTCTCTTTGCTATCTTCTCCATGCTGCACCCAATCAAGACAATTGCCAAAACCTATACCGATCTGAAAAAGGCACTTGTCTCCCTGGACAGGATATCGGAGGTTATGTTCAATGAGCCCGATCTGCTGGAGGCTGAAGATGCGGTGCAGAAAGAGGGTTTTTCGGACAGGATCGAATACGACAGAGTGTCATTTCATTATGACCCGGGAAAGGAGGTTATCAGAGATGTCTCTCTGACTATCAATAAGGGTGAGTCAGTAGCAATCGTAGGGAGCAGCGGATCGGGTAAAACAACCCTCGCCAACCTTCTACTCAGGCTCTACGATGTTACATCCGGTGAGATCAGGATAGATGGTATCCCCATTCACAAGATCAGATTAAAGGATCTCCGCAACCTCTTCGGGATAGTGACTCAGGAATCTCTGATCTTCACCGATACAGTGGCAAATAATATCCGTTTCGGGACTCTCAAACCGGTCTCGATGGAGGAGATAGAAGAGGCAGCCAGAATCGCTTATGCTGATGAGTTCATCGTCAATCTACCCCAGAAGTATGAAGAGATCCTGCATGCCAAAGGTAGCATACTCTCCGGTGGTCAGAAACAGAGGTTATGTGTGGCAAGAGCGATAGTTGGTAATCCACCCATACTGGTATTCGATGAAGCTACGAGCTCTCTCGATACTGAGGCTGAGAAAAAGGTTCAGGCTGCTATAGAACAGGCAACTAGAAGCCGGACAGTTCTGATAATTGCTCACAGGTTATCGACGGTGCTCTCTTCGGACAAGATAATTGTTCTCGATGCTGGCCAGGTAGTTGATATGGGAGCACACAGAGAGTTAATCGAGAGATGTCCACGCTATAAATTACTTTACGATCTGCAGTTTAACGTATAATCCGGTATCGTATGATATGAGATAAGAGAGGCCTCCCGGGCTGTTTAGAAAACGATTTGATAAAAAAGAAAAACTAATAGAGAAGGAAGAGAGAGATGGCAAAACATATTTTTGTTATTGGTGGTGTGGTTTCATCGCTTGGTAAGGGGATAGCAGCCTCTTCCATCGGATTATTGCTCAAGAAAATGAATTACAGGGTCGGTATGTTAAAACTCGACCCCTATCTTAATGTCGATCCGGGAACTATGAGTCCCTTTCAGCATGGAGAGGTTTTCGTTACCGACGATGGTGCTGAGACCGACCTGGATCTCGGTCATTACGAGAGATTCATCGGAGAATCCTTGAGTAAGGATTCCAATGCTACTGCCGGTAAGATCTACGAAACCGTAATCCAGAAAGAGCGAAGAGGCGATTATCTCGGTAAAACCGTTCAGGTTATTCCCCATGTAACAGAAGAGATAAAAAATCTAATCCGGAGATTGAATGACCGGTACGATATTATTATCACAGAGATTGGTGGCACTGTTGGTGATATAGAGAGCCTGCCGTTCCTGGAAGCTATCCGCCAGTATCGTATGGAGATCGGGGTAAGGAATTCCCTCTTCGTATTTCTTACTTATGTTCCCTATATAAGTTCAGCCGGCGAATTGAAAACGAAACCGACTCAGCATAGTGCCTATAAATTACGTGAGATCGGTATACAGCCCGATATTCTTATCTGCCGATCTGATACTCCCTTCGGTGAAGAGATAGCTGCCAAGATCTCGCTCTTTACTAACGTGCCCAAAGACCATGTCTTCAACGCTTTCAATGTAGCTGATGTGCATGAGATACCGCTTAATTTCTATAATGATGGGATGCACAGAGTAATAACACGACACCTGGAACTGGAAGAGAGAGAGGTCGATCTTTCCGACTGGAAATCACTAATAGAAAGTCTCAAGAGTCCGGAACGTGAGGTAAGAATCGCACTTTGCGGTAAGTATGTAGAGCACCAGGACGCTTATAAGAGTGTCTGGCAGGCATTACTGCACGGAGCAGCTCATCAGCGGGCAAGATTACATCTGAAAATGGTAGATTCAGAGAGAACGTTTCGTCCTGAAGATATTGAGAAAGTGCTCGGCGACGTAGATGGAATATTGATACCGGGTGGTTTCGGAATCAGAGGAATCGACGGCAAGATAGAGATTGTTCGTTATGCACGGGAGAAGAAAATACCCTTCTTCGGTATATGCCTCGGTATGCAGGTTGCGGCGATTGAGTTTGCCAAGAATGTCTGCAGTCTCCCGGATGCCTACAGCTCTGAATTCGATGAGGCTTGCAAGGATCCCGTTATAGATCTTATGACCGAGCAGAGATATATCGAAAAGATCGGTGGGACGATGCGGTTGGGTGCCTACCCCTGTAAGATCAAAAAGGGGAGCCTGGCAGCTGATATTTACGGAACTGAAGAGATTTCGGAACGTCATCGCCACCGCTATGAGTTCAATAACAGGTACCGTGATCTTCTTGCATCGAAAGGTATGGTTGTATCCGGGAGTTATCTTGATGACCTGCTTGTCGAAATAATCGAGCTTCCCGATCATCCTTTCTATATAGCTGTCCAATTTCATCCGGAATTCAAATCTCGTCCAGCTACGCCCCATCCTATTTTCCGAGAATTCATCAAAGCTGCAATCAACTACAGGGAAAAAAATCTGTAAAATAAGAATGGTTTTGCATTTTCAAAACAGAATCAGACGATATCATTCCGGAGCTGAAAAGAATTTGCACAGCTGAGGAGTATAAGATGAAGATACTGGTTGTAATTGGAAGTCCTAAAGGTAAGGGAACCGGCTATCGAATAGCTCAAGCTCTTGAAGAGACGATGGCAAGATTGGGAGAAGCAGAATTCGAATATATTATACTGAAGGACGCTAACATCGAGTTATGCAAAGGATGTTTTTTATGTGTTCTGCGGGGAGCAGAATTATGTCCCTTAAAGGATAATCTGCCAGAAATCGTAAAGAAAATTAAACAGGCTGATGGAATTGTCCTGGTATCACCGAGTTATGTCCATAACGTTAGCTGGTTAATGAAAAACTTTATCGACCGGTTCGCATATACTAACCATCGTCCTCAATTCTTTAATCAGAAGTTACTCCTGATAGCTAATGCCGGTTCCGGTATGGAGAAGACCCTGGAAGCAATGAGGAATACTTTCGGTATCGGTCCTGAATTAGTATATGAATTGGCATATTTAAGTCCTCCGTGGCCTCTTTCCGAAAGGGTTGTAGCAAAACAGAAGATGGCCATAGAAAAATCTGCAACCAGACTTTTCAGGGCTATAAAAGAAGATAAAAGACGAATTCCCAGTTTGAATCATTACATCAGATACAGATTCTTCAAGCATGTAGCGGTCAAAGTAAGGGATTATATACCTGCTGATTACGAATACTATAAGGATAAGGGTGATTATTATTATCCGGTCAAAATCAGCTTATACAAGAAAATAATAGCATCTATCATGCTGAGAATTGGTATGATTATGATGAGAGATATGGAACCAGAACAGGATTGAACATAACATAGAGAACAGCTCTCATCCTGGGTAGTAAACAATTTTTTAGGGAGAAAATAATGGCAGAACTCTTTAATCTACTGAAAACAAGCATTGTGGAGAATGACTGGTATGCGCTGATATTTCTATTTTCAGGGGCTCTGGTTCTCTATTTAATTACCCTGAAGATCATTCTCCCCATAATTTATTTCCTTATTCGCCGAAGTCCTACCGACTGGGATGATGTCCTGATCGATAAGAAGGTGTTGAGTAAACTCGTTTTGCTCCCTTCATTGATCTTCATCAGCCAGTATCTCTATCTTCTGTCTGATAATCAGGAATTTATCAGCAGAGTCGTAAATTCTATATTCGTGATAATAATAGTAATGACTCTCGACAGGTTTGTGATCGCGGTGAATCATATCTACGAGAGATTGACTTCATCCCGGGGAAAATCGATCAAGGGGTTCGTTCAGATTTTCGAGATCATCCTCTATGTCTTTGCAGGGGTAACGATACTCTCCATATTGATAGGGAGATCACCCTGGGTTATGTTGAGTGGACTGGGTGCTATGACAGCCGTGCTCATACTGATTTTTCAGGATACAATTCTCTCTTTCGTGGCCAGTATAAGGATAACAGCCAACAAACTGATAGAGATCGGTGATTGGATAGAGATGCCACAGTATGGGGCAGACGGCGATGTAATCGATATCGCTCTCCATAATATTCAGATACAGAACTGGGATAAGACTATAACGGTCATACCGACACATAAACTGCTCGGTGATGCTTTCAAGAACTGGCGGGGAATGCAGCAGTCTGGAGGCCGAAGGATAATGCGCAATATCAATATTGATTTAGCCTCTCTGCGATTCTGTGATGAAGATATGCTCATGAGATATGAGAAGATAGGCCTTCTGAAAGATTATCTGCACAAGAAGAAAGAGGAGATTTCGGCCTATAACCGTGAACGGGGAGTAGATGAGAACGATTTTATCAATGGAAGACATCTGACCAATATCGGGACATTCAGAGCTTATGTCGAACAATATCTGAGAAAACATCCGGGTATAAACCAGAATCTGATTATTATGACCAGGCAACTGGAACCAGGACCAACCGGCCTGCCGATTCAGGTTTATGCCTTTACTAATAATACCGCCTGGACTGTCTATGAAGCTATTCAGGCCGATATATTCGACCATCTCCTGGCAGTAGTTCCCATCTTCGATCTCCGGGTGTTTCAGAACCCTTCCGGCAGAGATATTACTTCTATGCGGGGAACTATAGAACGATCTTTCAGAGATACGGATGGGGTGGATAGCTGACTGGACTAATAGCCACAATAGCTGAAACTGAGCTTAAAAGATTACCGATATATCTCTCTCGCTCTGAAAGGTCTTGATACGGGCAGTCAGGCCGTCTGTCCGGATCTGGACTGTTCCCTCCTCTGATGAGATAAAGAGCTCTTCTACCAGTGGTTCCAGCGTTTTAATAGTTTCATCATGCGGCAGGTTAAACCGAGAACGGCCTGCTGTCGGAATAAAAGCAAAGCGGGGATTGACCATTGCGATAAAAGGTGGTGAGCTTGATGTCCTACTACCGTGATGAGCGACTTTGAGGAATATATTCTCCAGAAAGGGAGAGTAACGGTTCAGTAGATAATTCTCAGCTTCTCTTTCAATATCCCCCGTAAACAGGATAGAGAAATTCTCATATGAGATCTGCACTACTATAGACATCTCGTTTGGATTAAGTGAGAAAAATTCTCTGTCGGGATGGATTATCTTACAGTCCAGAGAGGAAAGTGGGATATGGGTAGTATCGGTTATTGTACATACCATCGTCTCTATCGTATCTATATGTGTGGCCAACTCCTGCCATATATCATCTTCATAGAAATCCTCAGTGATGATTAACCGGCCTATATTCAGGTTTTCAGCAATAAAAGGCAAGCCGCCATAGTGATCGTTATGCTGATGTGTTACTATCAACCAGTCAAAACGCCTGATTCCCTGCTGCTTTAAATAGGGGAGTGCTGCAGAGCTAAAGTGTAGACCACTACTCTCCTGTGGGCCTGTGTCGATCAGTATCCTCTCCCGCTCCGGTGTCTCTATGAGAAACAGGTCTCCATGGCCTGTATGAAAGAGTGTAACTATAAGCAGGTTATCCTTTCTGATCAGAGAACTGCCGACAATCAGGAGGAGAATAATGCCCATCAAAGCCGGATAAAAGCCGATTTTAAACACAGGCTCTATCCTCTCCGGCCTGGCGCTTGCGGCCGTTCTTCTACTTTGCCTTATAAGCTGGGGAGCAGTTAATCTACGGAGCCAGAGAAAGAAGAGGAAGAGAAAAATATAGGCGAATAAGAGTTGATAGGGTCCAAAGGGAATGAAGTTAAAGAAAAGTGGCAGGGAAGCAGCTATATTACTCCATTCGGTGAAGAGATACATTATACAGCCGAAGGTTTCCTGAAAGGGGAGTAGAATCAAGGGAACAGAGGGAAGAACTATAATAAGGAGGGAGAGTGGAATGATCAGTGTTAGTAGCACTATACCGACCGGATTGGCCAGCAGACCGTTAAGTGAAAACTGGTTGAAATAGTAGAGATTGAATGGCAGGAGAAACAACGAGATGAATAATGTTACCAGCAGAAGCTGGCAGAATCTATAGAGAGAAGCCCTGAAACCGTGCCCTTTCAAGCCCGCTCTGGCTGCTATTATGCCGGTAAAATTGCTTAGATAGCCGTTGAAGAGAGGGAGAATATTGATAAGGACAAAGACAGAGATGAAAGAAAGTTGCAGGCCGATAGAGAAGATCTGCAGCGGGTCAATTATGGTAATGAGTAACAAACTGACTGCCATAATGTTGTTATAGGATGGTTTCCTCTGTAGAATTCCGCAGAGCATGAGAAGAGAGAGCATAACGGTTGCTCTACTGACCGATGGTGACCAGTTGCAGAGTTCAGCATAGCTCAGTAAGAAGACGATTAGAATTATCCTTGCTGGTGTTCTGCGTATATAGAAGATCTTAAGCAGGGTTAGCATGATAAGGGTTATTATACCAAGATGAAGTCCGCTGATAGCTATAAGATGAGACATTCCGCCCCGGACCAGAAGATCTCGCATATCGCCTGTCTCTTCTCTATTACCCAGGATTATTGCCCTGACGAAGGGGAGTTCTCTTTCAGGAATGCGTTCCGCAATCCTCTTATTCAAAAACTGGCGTAGTTGGATGATATGTGAACGATATGCACTCCAGTAACGGGAAAAGATATCCTGCTCCCTGCCTGTAAGTTCGGAATGATTACCCCGTATATAGACTGGAGTTCTAGCCACTCCCTGTGCCGATTTAATACTTCGGTTGGTAAAATAGGGTGCGGGTATCCTGGAAAAACCACGGCTCTGGCTATATGGTGTGAGTTCTGCTACTGTAGTGACTATGCTATTAATATGCAAATCTCCTGGATCATCTATCAAATATCTTTCCGGAAAGTTAAGAATGATCTTTCCTGTTACAGGATAACCCTCAAGAGATATCAGATCACCTTCGACTCTCAGAAACCTGCTGTCTATGTAGTCTTTTGCTTCTACCTCTTCCGTAATTCGCATCTCTATCTCCTTTACGATCACTCCTTGCGTGAGTAAGAAGCGGTTGATGTGATTGGCAGGAAGCCGGGAAGAGATAGTGGAGCGGAGGTATCCCGCAAAGATGAACAGTAAAATGATGATAACAATTCGCCCGATAGATCCTCTGAGCAGAAAGAAGGTGAGTGCTGATATCGTTATTAAAGGTATAAAGATGTAAAAAAGAGAATAGTTCTCCTTTAAAGGAAAATAGAAGCCGGAGATTACGCCAGCTATCCAGGCTACAGCTATCATTACAAGTGGTGCCGGGGCACGGGGATCTCTAATCAACATAATCGAAGATAAAAATGAGAGTTAGGTCGGTATAATCCCTTAAGTTGTAATACTTAAACTCTTAGTGTTACCTCATTTGCTAACCGTATTGAGTAATTATCTCGCTATAGACCCCTTCATTTATACTGAGTATGGTCTCCAGATCGGGGTCTGTTATATTATTCTGTTTCCCGAGGTGCTTTTCTGTTATTCTGTAGATATCAGTAAACCTGATCTTATTCTGCAAAAACAGTTCGATACAGGCTTCATTAGCTGCGTTGAGGATTGTCGGCATTATGCCACCTGCCATACCGGCCTCTCTTACAAGGGTGTAAAGTGGGTAACGCTCCGGTTCTATCTCGGCAAAGGTAAGAGGGGGAAGATCAATCAGGCTTGTTCGGAAATCTGAATCAATATGTTCCGGATAGGTGAGTGCATAGAGAACCGGTAGTTGCATCGAAGGATTACTCATCTGTGCGAGTATCGAGCCGTCGATACATTCGATAAAGGAATGGATAATCGACTGTGGATGAATAACTGCGTCAATCTTCTCATAAGGGAGGTCAAAGAGCCAATGGGCTTCAATAACCTCCAGGCCCTTGTTGAACATCGTTGCTGAATCTATCGTTATCTTGGCTCCCATAGACCAGGTAGGGTGTTGTAATGCCAGTTCCGGAGTAATAGAGTCGAACTCGGAAAGAGGCAATTCGCGGAAAGGGCCACCGGAGGCAGTAATTATCATCTTCCTCACCTCACGGGTAGTGAGCCCGTTCATTATCTGTATGAGAGCACTATGTTCGCTATCTATCGGTATGACCTGCCTCTCCCTGATCCTCTCCCGGAAAAGGTGTCCGGCCATAACCAGAGATTCTTTGTTGGCCAGGGCAAGTGTCTGGTTATTCTTCAGAGCATAATAGCTGTAAACCAGTCCTGCTGAGCCGGAGATGGCATTGATTACCAAATCAAATTTCTGAGTGGCCAGTATCTCCAATACGTCTGCCTGGCCGTAACCGGTAATGTTTCCACCCTTTATCTTATCTGCTACGTTCTCCGAAGTCATCACTATGCGGTCGATAGATAACTCTTCGGCAAGTAGCTGTATATCTCTGTAATTATTGTGTGAAGTGGCAAAGGTTATGTTGAACTGTTCGGGATGTTTTTTGACTATCTCAACAACAGAAAGCCCGATAGAACCTGTTAAACCCAAAACAGCAATATTCTTCATTAATCAGTTCCTTTACTGGAGGATTTTAAATGTTTTATCTCAGGGACTCGGCTCGGAATATGGGCAACAATCGTCTTCAATATTCCAGGATTTTATAAATTCAGGCCGATCGATACCCTGTGAGAATTATCGATTTCCGTGTTATGTTTGAATGCGTAGTTGATCTGGAATTGTTTGATATTGACTGACAGTCCGGCTGTCAGGTTTTCGATATCGTATCCGGCGTAGAGATTAACGAAATCGGGAATGGGGATTTCCAGACCGAGGTGATGGTCGAAACTGAAATAGCCAAGATGATATGTTGCAGCTTCTTCTCGACCCTCTGCAATGATCTCGCTGCCAACTATTAATCTCCCTCTGCTCCCTATCAAAGGTGTGGGGAAATAGTAACTCACTTCCAGGTCGAAGCTGGGATTTACTATCTCGTGTGTCCCGTTACTCCAAAAAATCTGAGTGGTAAAGAAGTCACGTAGCTTAAGGCCAATCAGAAAGTTATCGTGTGGCTCGAAGAAGGTAGAGAGATCAGCACCGAAGCCGTAACCCGATGTATCGGCAAGATTACGATAGGCAAGTTTCGGTGTAAAGCCGATAACATAGGCTCCCAGCCGACGATAAAAACCGAGATAGAGGAGATAGTCTGCATTATTAACTGTTTTGTATTGATAAGGTTGATTATCTGGTGAGGGAGGGGCATCCGGGTTAGGAAGTTTGGTAAGTGGTATATCGTTGATCCCTATGCGTGAGAGTACCAGAGCGTAACGTGACTGCTCACCCCAGTGCGCTGAAAACGTATCATAGGTTACGAGTCCCATGAACTCTTCAGAATGCATCAGCTCGAAAGAGTAGCCCATACCTTCGGTCTTGGCCAGCAGGGCAGGATTCCAGTAGGCAATCGATGCTGTCTGATAATCGGTCAGGCCGCTATTTCCCAGAGCGTAGTTCCTGACTCCCGCACCCATACGGAAGATCTCACCGGCATACTTTTCTGCTCTGAGGTTAGCAGGCAGCACAATCAGGAGGGCAGCCACCAGCAGGCAGACGGATATAACAATACCTGGCTGCTTGTTTCCGATAATGCGGAATGGCCAGGATTCTCTGAAACCTCCGATACCTGCAGTCCACTGCCTGCAGCTCCCGGATTTCTGGTTCCAGGTAGTAAACAATCGGTCAAAGGATTTGTCTTTCTTCATAATTTGTGCCTTCCGGTTTCTCTATAACTGTGTAACAACATAATAGTCATTATATTTCAGTCAAGATTTCAACGTAACTACCGATTATTTTTTTCAATTTGCCATCTCTGAAGAGAATAGAGAGTTTGGCGTTATTTCCAGTTCCTTCGACACCGAGAATCTTTCCCTCACCGAATTCCTCGTGCCGGATTTTCTGGCCTATACGGAAATGACTCTCTATATTAGATACTCTCTTCTCGGCCTCCCTCCTCTCTCTCGAGCGGGATATTTGAGTTCCATAGGTATCTGCTGGATAACCTCTTCTCTGCTTCAACTGGTCTGGATAGATGTCTCTGAGAAATCTGCTCGGCATTGTTGCATCATATCCATAATATGTGCGACGATGTGTGGCATAGCTCAGATATAGATTAGACTTTGCTCTTGTCATGCCGACATAGAGGAGTCTGCGCTCCTCTTCTATCTCTTCGGAGCTGTTGAGAGATAGTTGATGCGGGAGTAGTTTCTCTTCCAGACCTGTTATAAAGACAGTATCGAACTCCATCCCTTTGGCGTTGTGCAGTGTAATCAGATTAACCTTCTGACTGTCATTGCCATCATCTGCAAGGTTTTCATATTCCGATTCGAGTGTGGTGAAGAGTGATATATTCTGCAGAAAATCGGTCAGAGTAGCTTTTCTATCGTACTCCTTACGATAGTTTTCGGCAAATTCCTGAGCCGCGGAGAGAAACTCTTTGATATTTTCCATTCGGGTTACATCTTTGATATCCTGGCTTACAGAATAGTGATCGATCAGTTTCAAGCGGCTGTAGATGTCTTCTATCAGTACCGTTACTTCGGCCGTCAGACTCTTCTCCTGCCAGAAATCGAGAAGGGAAGCGATTGTTGCCAGGCTCTCCTGCTGCCTTCTGGATAGAGTACTGATTTTTTTCGCTTTCATAAGGCCCTGGAAGAGAGAGATGTTGTTATCTGAGACGTATTGTATAAGCTTACCAATGGTCACACCCCCTATGCCGCGGGGCGGGAAGTTGATTATGCGGAGCAGGCTCTCTGTATCATCCGGATTTACTATCACACGGAGATAGGCGACAATATCCTTGATCTCTTTTCGTTGAAAGAAATTGAGCGAGCCGTGTATCTTGTAGGGAAGACCCAACTCCAGACAAACGGTTTCGAAGATACGTGACTGGGCATTGGTCCTGTAGAGTATGGCAACACTGCCCTGAAAGCTGTCGGAAGCAAAAAGAGCAGCAATATCGGAAAGAATCGATCGTGCTTCGTCTGTATCTGTCTCATACATGTGCAGTACCGGCAAATCACCCTCCTTCCGAGTGGACCAGAGCTTTTTAGGGTGTCTGTTGCAGTTACAGGATATAAGCCTGTTGGCTACATCCAGGATGGGCTGTGTTGAACGATAATTCTGTTCCAGACGAATAATAGTGGCATTAGCAAAATCTTTGGAAAAATTGATAATATTCTGTATAGAAGCTCCACGCCAGCTATAGATGGCCTGGTCATCATCTCCGACAGCGCAGACATTACCATGTTTACTACCTAAAAGTTGAACAATTCTGAACTGGGCGTAGTTGGTATCCTGATACTCGTCGATCATAATATGAGAGAACTTGTTACGGTATTTCTGAAGTACCGCTTCATTACTGGCGAAGAGGAGGGCTGTTTCCATCAGCAGGTCATCAAAGTCAAGCCCGTTGTTATCTCTCAATTTCTGCTGATAGTTGTTATAAATTTTGTATACAGTGTTTGTATAAACATTCTGGGGATGGTATTCGAAGAAATTATCTACGGTTATCAGAGAGTTTTTTGTTTTACTGATTATAGAAGCAACTGTATTGACCGGTAAAGCGGTTCTGGATATATCAAGCTCTTTATATATCTTCTTGAGAAGACTCTTCTGATCGTCACTATCGAAAATAGTGAAGTTGCTGCTGAACCCGAGCGTGTAATTCTTTGCTTCCATACGGAGGAATGTAGCACAGATAGAGTGAAAAGTTCCAACCCAGAGAGAGCGGGGGTTGATAAAGAGGCCGTGGGCAAGTCGGTCTTTAAGCTCTCTCGCAGCCTTATTGGTGAAAGTAACAATCAATATCTCCCAAGGTGGTATCCCCATTTCTTTTATGAGATACGCTGTCCGATAGATTATCGATCTGGTCTTGCCACTGCCAGCACCTGCAAAGACGAGCAAAGGCCCGTCGGTATTAAGGACTACCTTTTGCTGTTGTGGGTCTAAATTTTCTAAAAAGAGATTATCAGAGTTCATTTAGTGATTACGTAGATTCCTTCTACTAACACTTCCGGGCAGCACTTAAGATTGTTGATATATTCAGACTCTGGCTGGTAAGCATTAGAATACTACGATGATATAGTCAGAAAGTTTACCTTCCAACCGGCCCTGAGGATAGTCAATATAGCCAGATACCCAGTAGTAATAATATCTCCCGCCAAAAATCAGGTCGGTGTCACGATATTCGGTGACTTCACTGAACTCCATAATGTGGATTAACTCTTTCTTTGTATGGAGAGAATAGGCACGGTAGATATTATAACCGTCTGCTTCCGGGAGTTCATTCCATCTTAATAAAATAGAATTTTGAGGTGAAAATTCTTTGAAATAACTTAGTCCCGTAACTTTACCCGGAACTCTTATGTTGCCATCTCCAGCAGGGTCGAGTGGGTTACTTCGGTCAAGGCTACAGGAAGAAACTGAGAATAACAGAACTATTAAGGCTACTAAAAGTGTTAATTTCTGCACAGGTCAAAACCTCCAGGATATACCGGTCGGGGTTATCTGCAGACCTTTTTTCTTCGACATCTCCTCTTCCACGATCTGATTCCAGAGTTCTCCATTATAACTACTGGTCTCACTCATAACATCGTAGATAGAATACCCCCAGACAACAAAGAAGAGTCCCAGAAAGAGATTTGACCGGCGATAAGGTTCAACTGCATTATCATAGTGCTCGTTAATATCGTCTATATTGGTAGCGTCTCGATACTTGCGATAATGAATCATTGACCGCTCATAATAGTATAAGCTTGTTCCCAGGATGGCTAATTGCGATACAAGAAAGATCTGGCCTTTGGTGTTTCTTCCAATTGAAAAGTGGCCCCATCCCGGAGCTACAGCAGTTTTCAGTGCGTTCGTCCAGGAAGATTGTTTCAGATTGTTATACTCGTTAAGCAGAGAGGTGCTGACCGTCAAGCTGTCTCTGAAAGTCAGTCGGTTAGATTCTTCATGCCAGCCATATTTATAGGGGTCAGAAAGCTCCAAAACAGTCGATGGTCTCTGGCTGTAAAGGAGTGAGCAGGACAATAAGAGGAGCAACAGGCAGGGTATAGTTCTGATCGTATTATTCATTTTCATATCTGCCTAACCTTCCATAATCTCGCTCGATATTCTGTTCAAGGGTGTCAATTGTCTGTTGAGCAGGTTTACCTGCCAGATGAAATAATAGTTATCGGTCCGGGAGGTAATATCATATCTGATTTCGTAACGGTGCGTTCCAGTCGAAAGATTGATTCTCCAGCCCGAGATTCTCACTTCTTCGAGATTGTGCTCTGTTCGCAGTCTACGGGTAATTTCGTTCAAATTTCTCACTATCAGTCCATTCTTATACTCGGTAATGATCTTGCGGGCAAATTCTTCCGGATTTCGTTCTATCTCTATGAGATTGTTCATCAGAAAGATCTTATCCGAAGTTCTCTGTACTCTGTCTCTATTATAGGATTGCTGATAAAGACGGAGGGCCTCATTATACCGCTCTTGCCTCTCCTTCTCTAACGCTTGGTCGAACAACCTTTCGGCCTCTTCTATATTCTGACGGAGTGCATTGGCATTGTTGATAGCAGTGAGAGCTGCCTGGTTTCCAGGTATGATGGCGAAGGTCTGATTGTAGATCTCTATCGCCTCGTCTATTCTTCGTTCTCTTACCAGGTGATTTCCATGAGCAACCATCTGGTTTACTGTCTGATTAAGGCGTTCCGTGATCTGATTCTGTAATACCGGATCGTATGCTACTGCTAAATTGTAGTGATTTTCTGCTTCCTGAAACCTTGCATTGTTTCTGTGTTCGTCTGCTATACGGAAGTATAGTGAACCGATAGCCTTTCTGATTATATCTTCATAAGACAGAGTATGGTCGAGCAGTGAGAGGAGTGTTTCCAGAGCCTTTTCATCATTATAGTTTCTCGTATCCTCGATATAGAGTGGCATATAGCGGTCAAGAATGGTTCTGGCATGTATCAGATAATCCTGATCTTCGTCATATTCTATCAGGAGCTTGTAGTTTGTTAATACTGCCTGATGATCTTCTTTATACTCGTGAAAGATCAAGAGACGCTGATAGATGACCTCAAAGATGGAGGGGATGTGCCGATAAGTATTGATAACAAAATCACAGAGTTCCAGGGTTTCATCTATCTTTTCTTCACGGAGTGAGTTATCGATGATATTGAGATAAGAATCGATGAGTTTGATATCAGCAGCTTCATTATTAGCTAGGTAAAAGAATCTGATGGCCAATGAATAATTTTCACGTTCCACTGCCTGTAATCCAAGCTGGTAATAAGCTTCGGAACGATTGTTCAGAGCTCTGGTCACCATTGCTCCATCATCACTTCTGGCTATGAACTGGTCATAGTTCTCTATTGCACCGACATAATTACCACGCTGCTGTAGACTCTCTCCTGTCACAAAGTAGTTAGAGGTACAACCTGTAGTCAGTAGGATAACAATAATTACTGCTGCTATGAATATTATTCTATACATTGATCTGATAACCATCTTCTGCAATGACATAATCTGAAAGTACAACATCCTTATCAAGAGGCTTTTTGTCAAGAATCTCTGCTAATACTGGGGATATTCCGTGAATCAGAATGACCTTCCTGCTCCTGCTACTCATAAGTTTAATGATATCATCCACTGGCGGGTGCAGTCCATCAACTATTATAATATCGGATTTACCGATATAATCATTCAGATGTTCAATGCTCTGAATATCAGAGGTAAAGAGCAATCTGCTGTTCTCTGTTTTAATGAAGAATGAATAGGAAAGCATGGAATTGGGTAGGCCATTCTCTACGATAAACTCCCTGTAACTCTCCAGATGGCTGTTCCTGACAGGAGTGATCTCCGGTATATCGCTTTGAAGAGTAGTAATATCTTTCAGCACCAGCTGGAAGGGGAGTCTAGCGGGAAAGATATAAAACCTGGAGAGTACACTGGCGAAGTTATCGACCCTTTCCGGCAGATAAAGTGTAAGTGGTTTACTTCTTTTCTGCATATGAAACATTTGCAGAACCATAAATATCCCTGCAGAATGGTCGGGATGAAAGTGGCTTATAATGATACTGTCAAGATTATCTCTGGCCAGGTTGAATTGCAGAAGCTTCAGGGCAGTTCCTTCACCACAGTCAAATAAAATGCTCTGCTCAGCTACTCTGCACCAGATTGCTGAATGACTTCTTTCCTTTGTGGGTTGCCCCCCACTCGTTCCGAGTATTCTGGCGACTGTCATCTCTTCTTCCCTATCTTGAGTTGATTTCTCGTCACAATTATGGGGATGGAATCGAGTTTAGCACCGAAGAGATAAAATCCTGCACCGAAGATAGCTACAGAGATAATCAGCAGAACCTGCGAGTTCATCTTCAAGATCAGAACGGTCAGCAGGACAATAACGATATTTATCATATAGACAATCAGGCTGGTAACTTTTGGTGATTTGAGGGCATTGACTATCCTGTGGGTTGAATGGTCTTTACCACCTTGAGTTACTCTTCTTCCGTCACGTTTGCGCGTATAGCTCACCAGACAGATATCGAAGAGTGGATAACTGAGGAGCAAGACCGGCAGCAGGTAGTAAAGGTTATTGCTCATCCGGATAACGGCAAGTCTTCCGGTCAATATACCCATGGAGGCGAGGAAATATCCGATAAAGAGACTCCCAGCATCTCCCAGAAAGATCTTGGCCGGATTGAAGTTATGTGGCAGGAAACCGAATACAGCTCCGGCAAAGGTGAGTGATAGTAGTGATATATAATGGACCTGAGGGGCGAGAGAGGTCGTTTTAATAATGAAGGCGAAGCTATAGAACCCGATAGCCAGAATACCGGAAACCCCGGTACTGATCCCGTCCATATTATCGAGAAAATTGAAGGCATTGATCAGGCTAACCATCCAGAAGAGCAATATGGGAATGGTAACGTAGGCCGGTCCCAGGAGTGTAGTCAGGTCGTTAGTGACGAGAAAGATCAGTGAAGCAATAATCTGGCCGAGAAACTTGACTTTCGGTTTCAGCGTAAATCGGTCGTCTATCAGACCTATAACCAGTATCAGGAGTGCTCCTCCAAGATAGCCCTGTAATGCTCTGTCAAACTCCCTGTGCGGAATGATTAGCACGTCATAGATCACGAAGAGGAAAAAACCGATGAATACGGCCAGACCACCAAGGAGAGGGATGCTGTTCGCATGTATCTTTCGCTGAGACGGATTATCAACATAACCTGTCTTCAGTGCCAGTTTTCTGATCAATGGTGTCAGGGCATATACCGTCAGAAACGACAATACCAGAACCATAGCGTATTCATATATCGATACATTCATTTGAATGATTGTCCCTATGTTGATATTAAAATCACTATCTAAACAGAGGTCGATTTTGTCAAAGGTTTTATCTCTGCGAAAGATGCACTATTCAACCGGGAGAAGAGGATAAGAGACCGGGGCATCGAATCTCTTGTAGGTCTGGATTTAAGGGAACAGGATATTATTTCTTGACTGATAATTTTTACCTGAAAAATATATCATATACGTTAAAGGGGGAGTTCGATGAAAAAGGTCTTAATACCTGTTTTTCTTTTTTCTCTATGTTTCCTGTATGCTCAGGAAGTTAATCTGTGGCAAAATATCAGACACAGTTCTTATACCCAGGAGAATGATCTTCATATACGATCTGAATTAATATCAATACCGGGTTCATACACCGAATTTTTCTATTCTCAGGGTAACGGCTGGTCTAACGGAGAGCTTGTCCCTCTTACTGAACAGACCTTTGAGACAGTTGTTCCAGTCGATCCTTATGATACTGTTTTCTGTCGTTTCAGAACAGTCATGGAACAAGATTTTGAAGGTATAGGAGATATCATTCCCGGCCTGCCAGATTCTATGAGTGTTATGATGTCAGGATATATGATAGAAGATACCTTTCCCCCTGTTATAGAGCAGTTAGCTTTAACTGCAGAGGATCCTGCAGGTGATATACCAGATAACATGCCTTCTTATCTGGACATAACTGCTCAATATTTCTCCAATTCCGATGCGAAGATCTTCACTGCTATTACCAACAATAGTAACGAGTTTCCGACAGGTCCTATCTGGGGTCCTTTCAACCTCTATGTCTCTCTTATTCTCAATCCGGAGAATTTCTTCGATGATCAGGTGTTCTATGCCCTTATCTATGGCCAGATACCGATATTTCTCAACAGTCCCGGTCTCTATAGATTTTCCGGGCTGGATTTCGACCAGATGGATAGAATTGGTGATATAGAATATATTGTAACCGATAACACTCTTGTGAAAGCCTGCTTAATTGATGATTTAATCTCAGATCCCTATTTTGGTGACTGGCCGAATTTAACGAACAGTCTGATCTTTGCAGGGTTAACTATGCGGGTTGACACCTCTCTGGAAGTTGAGTTTGGTGATGTGGGGCAAATCTCTGTTATGTTTTTCGATCAGTATATTATCGAGCCTTTTACCAATCTGCTTCCCAATTTAACCGATATTGAGGTCATGTATCTCGATGATGAAACCGAGGTAAACCTGGTGTATCACGATCTGAACGGGAATTTTCCCCTCATAGCAGAACTGGTGATCGAGGGGGAGGATACATATCAGTTTGAGCCTCAAAGCCTCAATTTCACCCAACCTGTAGAGTTTTCTACCATCTTTCCCGGAAACTGGTCTAATGGTCTGGTCCGCTTCAGTGATAATGGTTACGAGATAGTTGAATACGAACTGTTTTCCTCTGCCGATGATGTCACTATACCTGAGCCGGATTCATTTTTCCTGACAGTTTATCCCAATCCCTTCAACCCAACACTCACGAATCCTACTCTGACGATTGAAACCAATAATAACAGGAGAGTAGAGGAGAGTATCTCCATCTACAATATCAGGGGAAGACTGGTCAACAGTCTGGAGAATAGCCGGGACGCCGGGTATGATAATGAATATATCTGGGATGGAAGAGATTTACAGGGAGAGAGAGTTTCCAGCGGGGTCTATATCATCCAATACACAGACCTTGACACGAATAGAAAGGCACATAGTAGATTCCTGTTGCTCAGGTAGTAATCAGAAAGGAATTGTACTAAATGGAGAGTTCATTCACAGACAGAGAGTATTAGAAAAAGAATCCGATTTCAGAGGTATTTAATGTTCATAGATTATGCAAGGATAAAGGTTTTTGCCGGTAGAGGGGGTAAGGGGTGTATCAGTTTCAGAAGGGAGAAGTATGTCCCGAAAGGTGGACCAGACGGTGGGCATGGCGGCAAGGGAGGCGATGTAATCGCAATAGGTAATGAAAACATCAATACGCTTCTGGAGTACCGTTATCTGAAGCATTTCAAGGCGAGCAAAGGGCAGCACGGTTCCGGCAAGAACAAAACCGGTAAGTCAGGAGAGGATCTGGTTCTCAATTTCCCGTTAGGAACAGTCATCTATGATATTACAGACGGGAAGCGAGAGGTAGTAGCCGAGATCGACTATCACAACCAGCGAGAGATAATAGCCCGGGGTGGAGCAGGAGGCAAGGGTAACGCCGCCTTTGCTACCAGTACGAATCAGGCACCGCGCGAAGCGGAAGATGGCCGACCGGGAGAAGAGAGAGAGCTGGAGCTGGAGCTGAAACTTATAGCGGATGTCGGCCTGGTAGGGTTTCCCAATGCAGGGAAATCCACACTATTAAGTAGAGTCTCGGCAGCCCAGCCCAGGATAGCCAATTATCCCTTTACTACCCTGGAACCTTCTCTTGGTGTGGTTTCTGCCGGTGACTATAACAGCTTTGTCATTGCCGATATACCCGGTATAATTGAGGGAGCACACGAGGGTAAGGGGTTAGGTTTACAGTTCCTGAGGCATATAGAGAGAACGAGAGTACTCCTCTTTCTGATTGATATTAATTCTCCAGACCCACAACACGATTATCGGGTTTTACGAACAGAATTGTCCGAATACGACAGCCATCTCGACAAAAAGCCACATTTAGTGGCTCTTAATAAGATAGATACGGTGGCAGAAGATATAAGGCAAAAAAAAATGAGTCTATTGCAGAAGAGTTTTACCAGTGATGGACAGGAACAGTTTGTCGTTATCTCTGCCGTAACAGGAGAGAATCTGGAAACTCTGATTAGTGAACTTTTCAGTTTAGTGAAGAAAAATGACACGGAGAATAAGAGCCTGGATCAGATTAGCAGAAGTTAAAGATTTAGGATTACAACGATCCTATCAGTTATTGAAGGTTTTGGGCGACCCGGAAGGTTTTATCGGCAGGGGTCGGGAACCATTATTAGCGATCGATTTTCTCTCAGCACGAATAAAAGAGGAACTGGCAGCAGATAAGGATCCTGCAAACTGGTCAGAGATCTGCAAATTGATGGAACGTTACAGTATCAGATTTGTAACGATACTGGACGACGAGTATCCCGAACCACTGAAGAATATATTCAATCCACCACTCTTTCTCTTCTACAGGGGGAATTTACAACAGCCGGCAGGGGAGAGAACGCTGGCGGTAGTGGGGACACGAAAACCGGATAATTACGGTTTGATGATGACCAGGAAGCTTACAGGCCAGCTGGTCAGTTACGGCTTTACAGTCGTGAGTGGCCTTGCATACGGTATTGATACTCAAGCCCATCTCACTGTAGTGGAAAACAATGGCAGGACGATAGCAGTCATGGGGACGGGGTGCGACCAGATATATCCTTTCAGGAACAGAAAACTGGCAGAGAGGATTATGGAGCGGGGAGCTCTGATCTCGGAATTCCTTCCTGGCTCCAGGCCTGAGAAGTGGAACTTTCCTGTGAGAAACAGAATTATCAGCGGCCTCTCAGCAGGAACTCTTGTCATTCAGGGCGAAAAGACAAGTGGAGCGCTTCTCACAGCAAAATTCGCCCTCGACCAGAATCGTGATCTCTATGCCCTGCCGGGAGATATCAACCGTAAACTCTCCGAAGGGCCGAATTATCTGATTAAACTGGGAGCCAAGATCGTTACAGACGCTTCTGATATAATCGAGGAGTACGATCTCATCCTGCAGCCTTTAGAGGAGAAGAGACCCGAACTGACAGAGAAGGAGGAGCGTGTACTGAAAGTTATCGAACAGAACAAACCGGAAATAAGTTACGATAACCTGGTATTGAAAACCGGCCTCTCTGTTGGTGAATTATCCACTATCCTGCTAAATCTGGAGATCAAGAACCTGATCAGGGTAGGGGATGGTACGATGGTCAGTTCAATGAACTGAAACCTGTTTATGCTTCCGGATCGTGGCTGGAAAAGAAATCAAGAACCTGTTGTTCATTATCTTCCGGTTTTTGTTCTGTGTTAAGGTTAGAGACAGAAATCCCTAGTAACCTAACACCCCGGTTACGATTATAGTTGATTTCCAGCAGCTTTATAACGGTTTCTGTCAGTGTTCTGGCATCGCAAATAAATATTGGTCTCGTAAAACTTCTCGTATGCTGGGTGAAATCGTTATACTTGATCTTCAGGGTTATAGTCTTACCCTTTATATTCTTAGTGATCAACTCTTCCGATACATCTGCAGCAAGAGAGGTCAGGACTTTGATCATCTCTTCCAGGTTATAAAGGTCTCTGGAAAAAGTCCGTTCCTTACCGAGTGACTTGCGGATTCTGCTGATGGTTACTCTTCTTCTATCTATACCACGGACGATCTCATAGTAGTATTTACCGGTGCTGCCGAAGTGCTTCATCAATTCATTGAGTTCGAACTTCTTCAGGTCTCTACCAGTTCTTATTCCCAGACCGTGCATCTTCTCTGCTGTTGCTTTGCCTATTCCATGAAATTTCTCTATCTCCAGTTTCTCCAGCAGAGGTAAGGCCATATCCGGGGTGATGAGGGTCAAACCGTCCGGTTTATCCATATCAGATGCTATCTTGGCCAGAAACTTATTATAGGAGATACCAGCCGAACCGGTCAACTGACATCTCTGTCTGATCATATCCTTTATCTCTCTGGCCAGAGCGATCGCAGCAGCAAAATCATTCACCTGTTCACTTACATCGAGATAAGCTTCATCAATAGAAACAGCCTCTACAACAGGGGTGATTTCCAGAAAGATCTCCCTTATCTGCCGTCCCACTTCACCATAGACTTCATAGCGACCCGGGACGAAAATTGCTCTGGGACAGAGCTTATAAGCTAAAAAACTCGGCATTGCAGAGTGTATGCCAAACTTACGCGCCTCATAAGAACATGTAGATACTACTCCCCGGCCAGTAGGAGAACCACCTACTATAAGTGGCTTTCCACGATACTGCGGAAAATCACGCATCTCAATCGCAGCAAAAAAGGCATCCATATCGACATGTATTATTCTTCTCTGATCAGGCATTGATTCCTACTCTCTCCGGTCTGTTACATACTGAGCTACTCCTGCTCTGTTAACCCGCTATAACGCTTATTATATAAGGCTTTTTTTACCCGAATTCCCAGTATATAACAATATGTTTCCTATAGTTAGCTTTCGTCAAAGCAAATTTTATCACTCATTCATTATTACAGGCCTGGTTGAAGAAGTATTACACTTAACAGAAGTAAAAAGCAAAAAAAAAGGCGGCTTACTATGTAAACCGCCAATTCTCTTGTGCAGAATTACTTCACTGTCTGCTTCAGTTTGCTTCCAGCTTTGAATACTGGAACCTTGCGGGCAGGAATAGTGATCTTGGCACGAGTTTGAGGATTGACACCCATTCTCTTCTTTCTCTTGGAAACAGAGAAAGTCCCAAAACCAACGAATGTGACCTTGTTACCTTTCTTCAAGGAATTAGATACACCGTCTAATAATGAAGTTAAAGCCATTCCAGCCTGTTTTTTTGTGATTGAAGCATCAGCAGCAATTTTTGCAATCAGTTCATCTCTTTTCATAATTTTCACCTCCATCATTTAGGATGACCAAACAATAAAGAGAGAACTTTTTGTGTCAATATAAATCTTTGCTAATCAAGCCTTTAAGAAACGTCTCAGCGATTTCAAGCCCTGGTAACCGTTCTATGAGCGGATGACAAAAAATAGGCATAATCTCCTGTCATACAGGCAGTTACGCCAGATAATAAAGCTCGAAAAAGCCAATTAAAAGGCATGAAAAAAAAAGTGCATTTTTTTTACAAAAACTTTGTTTATTTCAAGGATGCCTCAACAGTCTGCTATATCAATCGAGTGGGAATTTCAATACTTTTTTATCACTCTGATGATTCAAGACAAGAAATCCCCCTCTTCCCTTCAATTCTTCAAGTATAATCTGTTTTGCTTGAAAAGTCCTGTTTCGGTTAACATCATAAGCAGAGGTAACGGGTAGCTGGAGATGAAGCTCATGTGGTATCAGGTCACCTGGATAGTAGCATATCGTATCATTACTTTCGATACGCACGATCTCTGTTCCGTTGCTATGACCACCCGTTAATCTGATTGTAATCTCTGGCAGGAGGTCATAATCCCCATCGATAATCCTGAGCCTGTCACTACTTTTTAACAGTGTAATCGGCTTATTGAATCTATAGGCAGCCCTATTTAGTCCGTCGGGATTGAGAGCAGTATCCCATTCTTTTTTCTGCACTATATGAGTAGCATTTGGGAACATTAGAACTTCCTGTCCGTTCTCCATATACAGAAGGCCACCGATGTGGTCATGGTGGAGGTGAGTCAGTATAACGAAGTCGATATCTTTTCTTGAGCACCCGCATTTCTCAATATTTTCCAGGAGACTGGCCGGTTCGGGGGTGTATATTTTTTTTATCTTATCGTCTGGATAATATCCGATACCGGTATCTATCAGTATATGACACTCACCTCTCTTTATCAGCATCAGGTTAGTTGCGAATCTGATTCTATGCTTGGAGTCTGGAATAATACTTTTTTCCCAGAGTACCCGTGGCAGGACACCCATACCAGCACCACCGTCACTACTGAACCCTCCAGCATCGAAAACGAAACAGTTCAGGTTCCCTATCTCAAGATTGATTATCTCTCTTTCTTCTACCTGAGTCATTCTGTGGTTTTCTGTGTCGTTTTTGTTGTGGTCTGGGTTGTTCCTGAACTTTTTTGTCCGTATCGTTGGCAGGATAGATCACTATTCTTTTTGAGTCACCTTTACCGATAGTCATTGTTGTAAAATCGGGCTCTTTATCTAAAAAGCGGTATACTATTCGCCGGTCGGAAGCGCTCATAGGTTCCAGGGTAATACTCTTCTCCCGTTTTTTAATCTTTTTGACTATCTGGGAGATCTTGCGTTGCAGCCTCTTTTCGTGAGCTTCTCGATAGTTATCGACATCGAAGATGACTCTGCTCCTCTCCTCATCTCCATTCTCCAGCACCCTATTGAGAAGATGCTGGATAGAATTGAGCATCTTTCCCTCTTTTCCGATAATGAAACCGGGATTATCCAGACCGCTGACACTGATATAATAGTAATTGTCTTTATAGCTGACATCCATATTTTTGAATTCAATATCCATTCTGCAGAGCAGCCCGTCGAGGAAACGACGTAACATATCCTCTTCTTCCGGGATCATAAATTTTACAATCGCCTGCTTCTGCCCGACGAGATTGAAAAGACCGCGAGAGCCCTTTTCTATAACGGTATAACTTATATCTTCCTTTTGCAGGTTGAATTCTTTCAGGAATTCTTTGATCACTTTTTCAGGTGATGTCCCTTCACGTTGAATCTCTTTCATAGAAAATCCTTTCAAGTTTGTTGTTTAAATTTTTTCATAATAAAGTACTGTTGAATGATCGAGAAGACATTGAAAACAGTCCAGTAAAGAACCAGTCCGGCTGGTAGAGAGCGGAAAATAAAAACCAGAAAGACCGGCATAATATACATCATCATCTTTTGGCTCTGCATCTGAGCTAATTGCTTCTCATCCATATCCTCTTTGTTAACTCTCTTCGGCATCATCATCCTTTGCTGGAGGAACATAAACAAGCCCATCAGGATGGGAAGGATCATATAGGGATCTGGCTCTGAGAGGTCAGTTAGCCAGAAGACGAAGGAAGCCTGTCTCAGCTCGATGGAGTAGCGTAATACTGGATAGAGCGATAAGAATACAGGCATTTGAAGCAGGAGCGGGAAGCAACCCCCAAGAGGATTGACGCCATGTTCTTTATACAGCTTCTGTAATTCTGTCTGCATCTGTTTAGGGTCAGACTTATACTTGCGCTGTATCTCCTGCATATAGGGCTGCACTTTCTGCATCTTGTGTGTGGATGAATAACTCTTGTGGGTTAGTGGATAGAGAATGATCTTCAAAAGCAGGGCAAAGAAAATGATCGTAACTCCGTAATTAGCAAAAACTCTGTTCAGATTGGTCAGAACCCAGAGAAAGAGTCGGCTCAAAGGCCTGATAATCTTCCAGCCCATCTCAATCGTCTCTTCCAGCCCTATACCATAACGTTGCAGATTCTGATAGTCAAGCGGTCCCAGATAGATCTCAAAGCGGTCGTAAATCTCTCTTACCGTCCTGCCCGGATCTATAGTCAAGTCGAAGGCAGGGCTTTCATTATGACTGTAAACATTGACGTTATCGGTCATCAACCTCTGTTCGGGGATCAGTGCCATGATGAAATACTTGGAGCGGATAGCGGCCCAATCAACATTCCCTCTGATTATCTCTCTCTCGTTCAATTTACGAAGCTGAATATTGGTTCTTGAGTTCTGGATCTGGCCAATAAAACGATAGTCACTCTCTTTCTGCCTGACCTTCTCTTCCGTGTCAGCGATACCACTGTCGAAGCCGAGCGTATAACTCCTGATATCACCGATCCCGGAGATAGCTATCTCTTTATGCAGGGCATAATCATCATTGATGACAAATATCTTTTCGATTGCCCTCATTCCATTCGATTCGAGATAGAAGGTTAGAATCTGATGTCCGTTTCGCCTCGACTTTTCCCAGTTAAAGATTAACTCGTCGGAAAAAATCATATCCTCTGCTGTTTCGATCTCCAGCCCTAAAAGTGCCTCTCCTGCAGGGATAAGGTTAACTGGATTCTCCTTGTCGTAATGATTATGCTCTTTCAGAAGGACCGATTTGAGTAAGCCACCCCTGTTGGAGAAGATCAGAACCATAAGGTCATTTTCCAGTATTATCTCATCGTTGATAGCAATTTCAGCATTTGAGAATATCCCATCATTCTCGACGGTGTTCATATCACTCTCAGTTCGGATAATCTCCGGTTCTCTGTCTACTACAGCCTCTAAGGGTTCTGTCTCTTCTAACTCAATATCTGCTCCTGTTGTCTCCTGCGTCCTCTCTTTCCAGAGAAATTGGTTACTTAGCCAGAAGACCAGAAAAAACAAAACCAGTGCTATGATAGTCCTTTTTTCCAAAATCTCTCCTCCTCGTCAGGGTAATGGGTCATAACCCCCGGGATTGTAGGGATTACATCTGATAACTCGCCTCACACTTAACGATACAGCCTTAAAGAATCCATACTTCTGAAATGCTTGCCGGGAATATTCACTACAGGTAGGGGTGAAACGGCAACAGGGAGGTATTATATAACGTGAGATCTTCTGATAACCCGTTATCAATAGGATTAAAATTCTGTTAATCATCTCTCTGCTTGCATTATCCCTTAAAAAGAATAGAGACTCTTAAGAGTCCCGGCCAATAAGGCTAAAACACCTGTCGAGATCCCGATTGATATCTTCCCAATTCGCTTCTGCAGCATTATCCCTGGCAATAATCACAGCAGATACTCCACTGACAATGTGTCCGGAATTATGATGAAGATATGCCCTTATTCTCCGCTTCAACTTGTTGCGGACCACTGCTTTACCTACTCTCGATCTTATTACGATACCGACAGACGGCTCTTCCACTCCACCGTTTAAGTTATAGAGAACGGTGAAGAATTCACCCTGAACCTTTTGATGCTCTCTGTAAATCTCTTTATATTCAGAAGTCTTCTTAATAGACCGCATCGTCTCATACGGTTAGATTCTTTCTTCCCTTTGCCCGTCGTCTCTTTAATACCTGACGACCACCGCGTGTAGCCATACGAGCCCGGAAACCGTGTTTATTACGGCGTTTTCTGTTATGTGGCTGATATGTTCGCTTCATTATTCATCTCCTTAATATTTATCCTTTAACTCTCATAATTATGATTAACTTATCGTCAATTTTTTCAATGAAATACAACAAATAAGTAAACCGTTTCTATGTCAAGCAGAAATGCCGACTTGAATGATGTAAATTAAGGTGAATGGATCTCTCGATGTTGTGATATTCTGAAGTTCAGATGTAGCAATAAGCTCAGTTGTAAGTTCAGGATTGATGGGTGGATAGATAAGCTCGGTTGGAGGTATAGAGAGGTGGATTTTGTGATGCAATATTATTGGGTGGTGCATCATCTTTTGGGGAACCACAGGGCAGGCTGGGAGTCGGATGCATCCGACTCCCAGCCTGCCCTGTGGGATACGGGGGGATTATATTCCTGAAGAGGTACAATAACACACAAATGAATTTACCTCTGGCCTTGAAATGTATCACCGATTAGTAGAGAAGGGGAATAGTCCTGTTACTAAAGGATTTAGGTTGACACAGTAAGGGTAAAGGGAAAATTAAGTAAGAAAAAATAGACTGTAATATGGAGGATTTATGAAGACAGGTGGCGACAGATACGGAACGCATCGCGTGATAGAACCGAAGGGTGTTTTACCACAACCGGCCAGGGTATTGAACAACGATATGACAGAGATCTGGGACAATGAGATGAAGATAGATGTAATCAGGCTGAACATCGATTCGGCTTCATTTCACCAGATCAAGAGCAAGCTGGAGCAGCAGGGCCATAGCGATCTGGAGCAGGCTTTTGCCGATCATGTAATAGAACTGACAGACCGGACCGGCAAGCATAAGAACGAGGATACAGGATCCGGTGGAATGCTGATCGGCAGGGTAGCGGAAATTGGGCCGAAATTCGAGTTGAAGGATAAGGTCAAAGTAGGTGACAAGGTAGCCTCATTAGTCTCGCTCTCACTGACTCCTTTGAAGGTCAGAAAGGTCAAGAAGGTATATCTGGATAAGGATCAGGTCGATATAGAGGGAGAGGCCATTCTTTTCAGTTCAGGTGTTTATGCAAAATTACCCGACGATATGGATGAGAATCTGGCCTTATCAGTACTCGATGTAGCCGGAGCCCCGGCTCAGGTACAACGTCTGGTCAAGCCGGGAGATTCGGTTGTTATAATAGGAGCTCACGGTAAATCGGGTGTCTTATGCAATGCGATAGCTAAAGAGCAGTGTGGTGATTCCGGAAAGGTAATCGGTGTAGTGAGAAGAGAGTCGTATATACCAGTCTGTAAAGAGACAGGATGTTCTGAGGTTGTTATAGCCGATGCAACAGACGCTCTGAAGATTCATCAAGGCGTATCTGAACTGACTGGTGGCAAGATGGCCGATGTCGTGATTAACTGTGTCAATATAGAAGATACTGAGATGAGTACTATTCTTGCCTGCAAAGACAGGGGACTGGTATATTTTTTCTCGATGGCTACATCCTTCACGAAAGCAGCTCTTGGAGCCGAGGGTATAGGAGCAGATATCGATATGATACTCGGCAATGGTTATGCACACGATCATGCCCGAATTTCACTCAATCTTCTGAGGCGCAATCCTGTCTTGATGAGGATCTTCAAGGAGCGTTATTGCGATTGAACTGAGAAAACAGAGGGCTCTTATCTTGCAAAACAGGGCGCAGTTCATAAATGTTAAAGTAAATTTTATTGAAATAAAGAGGAGAGATATGAAGACTACGAATAACGAAGCGGATTACAAAGTAGAGATCCAGAGAACGAAGGAGAAGAACATCAAGGATAATGTCAGCAGAGAAGACTGGAATGACTGGCACTGGCAACTCAGGAACAGGATCACATCTTTCGATACTTTAAGGCAATATATAGATCTTTTACCCGAAGAGGAGGCAATTGACCAGAGTAAGAACGTATCATTCCGAATGGCGATTACCCCCTATTATTTCTCTCTAATAAATCAGAAAGATCCTGATGATCCGGTAAGACTCCAGGCTATACCGCGTATCAGCGAAGCACTGATCACCGGTTCAGACCAGCAGGATCCACTCCACGAAGATGTTGATTCTCCTGTGCCGGGTCTTACTCACCGTTATCCCGACAGGGTATTACTCCTGATAACCGACCAGTGCTCGATGTATTGCCGTCATTGCACGCGTCGCCGCAAGGCGGGAGAGAAAGACGCTCCCCTGCCGAGAGAGGATGTTGATGCTGCTATCGATTATATAGCCAGACATAAAGAGGTGAGAGATGTTCTGTTGAGTGGCGGTGATCCCCTTACCCTTTCGGATGAAAGATTGAACGAGATACTGGAGAGGATCTATCGGATAGAACATGTCGAGATCATCCGGATCGGTTCGAGAACTCCTGTAGTATTACCACAACGGATAACCGATTCACTGATCAAGATGATGAAACAGTATCAGCCGATCTGGGTCAATACTCACTTCAATCACAGCAACGAATTGACTCCTGATTCGATCGAAGCAGTAAACAAACTGGTAAATAACGGTTTTCCAGTCGGGAATCAATCGGTCTTGCTCAAGGGGATCAACGATAATATCGATGTGATGAAAAACCTGGTACATCAACTGGTCAGAAACAGGGTCAGGCCATACTATCTTTATCAGTGTGACCTCTCGATGGGAATTTCCCATTTCCGCACCCCGATATCCAGAGGTATAGAGATAATGGAATCATTGCGAGGACATACTTCAGGACTCTGTATCCCAACATTTGTGGTTGATGCCCCGGGTGGTGGCGGCAAGATACCGGTCACACCGAACTATATAATTTCACAGGCACCAGGCAAAGTTGTTTTGCGTAATTACGAGGGGCATATTTCAGTATATACCGAACCGGGCTATCTACCCCAGACTGAGGAGAAATATGCAGGTAAATGCCCTGAAAGCAAGAGGTCGAACGAAGGGGTCATATCCCTGTTAGAGGGTGAGAAGGTATCTATTGATCCGAGTGAATCAGCAAGATCGAAGCGTAAGCGATAAAGAGAGGCTGTTAAGGGCTATAGACGACAGTGAAAAGCGAATAACAGTTATTGTTGGACTGTCGAAAAATGCCGGTAAAACGACCTTTCTTAACTGGTTAATGGAGAAGAGCAGTTTTGCAGTTAAGGGGGTTATAACTACCGGTCGGGATGGTGAAGATTTAGACATCCTCGAGAAGGTTCGTAAACCGAGAGTATCTATTCCTGTAGGGACTATCTTCACTGTCAGAGCTTGTGAACTGCAGAGGCTCTCCGGTTTTCTGGAAGTACTCGAGAAATTACCCTTCAAAGCAGGGGGAGAAAATATCTGGCTGGTCAGGACCGATACCACGCTGGAAGTGGAGATCGTAGGCCCACCTTCGGTCGTAGAACAGATAGAGACGGCACGGAGAATCCTCTCTCACGGAGCAGAGCATGTCTTTATCGACGGCTCATTAGATCGTAAAGCGATCGGTTCATCACCACTAGTAGATTCCCTGATTATTACCGGTAGTCCGGTTATAGGAGCGTTACCGGTATTGAAAAAGGGGTATAAGAATCTTTATGACCTGACGGGGATTGAGGAGGCTACCGGTCTGTTAACAGCCGACAAGCTCGAAGGATTACGTAGTGAGGATCATATCCGCATACTATTCAACCCTTTAAAAAAGAGTATCAGAGACAGGAAACAGGAGGATAAAATCGGTGATGAACTAGTAGGAGAACTGCTTGTGAAGAGTCCGGAATGGGTAAGGTTACCCTTCAAAACCCTGCTTGGCCATGAGAAAGAACTGCTTAATCTTCTGAAGTCAAAGGGTAGGAGGCCATTTCTGATTTATGTGCCGGGAAGTTTGACTGAGCGGTCATTTCAACTGTTGAAGGGAACGATTCAGGAATTACCCGGCCTGAAGATCATCGTAAAACATCCCTTTCATATTCAGGTTACCGAGCAATCCTTACACTGGCTCAAGCAGAAGAATCTCCTGCTGACACTGAAGAGGATGGAGATTGCCGGGTTGATAGTCAACAGCTTTGCAGTCAATGGTAACCATATTGATTGTGAGCAGTTCCGGAGATCAATTCGTGAGGAGTTTCATCTCCCTGTTGTCGATGTGATGGAGGTAAGTGAATGATCTTTGTAAGGGTGTGGAATAATGGAGCAGATGGTGATTAATTCAGGTGAGAGGTTTAAGAGGAGGAATTGAGATGGCGTTTATCGATCGGGAGAGCAGTAAATCGTTACACATACCTCTGATAATGGAGATGGTGAAACCCTTCTCAGAGGTCGGGAGAAGGTTGAAGAGCAGTGCCAAACCATTCACTCCGGGCCGGGAAGATGAGTTACGTTCAGAGTATCACAAGATTAAGAGCTTGATGCAAGTTTTGAAGAATCACCGCGAGTTCCGGCTGACAGTGACTTTCTCTCTCTCTCGGATCGAGAATATACGACAGAGCTTTCTCAAAGCCACAACAACTGATGTTCTGGAATTAAGTGAACTTTACGAGATAAAGAATTTTCTCTATCACTACGAAAAAATCCGGAATTCACTTCTGGAAAAGAAGCTGAAAGATCTGATCAGACTCATACCTTTCGACGATCTCTTCAGGTTATTAGACCCTGAAGAGCAGAAGATCCCGACATTCCATATCAGCAGTAAATATTCCGAAGTACTGGCATCACTCAGGTTGAAGCTTTTCGAACTGAATGGCAAAAGAGCTTATCTGGAGCAGAAGAGTCTGGAACGGGCACAGAAAGAGTTAGAACTCCGTACGGCAGAGAAACAGGTCGTCGTCTCCCGGCAGAATAAAAAACTGGTGCAGAAACTCGATCAGTCCGTGTGGTATGCTCTTTCCGACGAGAATTTTGCCAACCTGACCTTTGTTTTCCGTCCCCCGGAAGAGATTATTAAACTGGAACGGGAACAGAATAGCCTGAGGCAGAAAATAGAAGACGAGGAATTGAATGTCCGCAAGCAACTGAGCAGACGTATCGGTGAGAGGGGTAACGACCTGACAATGGCACTCGGTGAGATTGCCAGACTCGATTATTTGATAGCTCGCGCTCTTTTCGGTTGTGAAATCAACGGTATTATACCGACGATATTCGTCCTGAAATCGCAGGAGATGAAACCGGGTAAAACAGAAAAGAGTGTTTCGCCTGTAATGTCACTGGAGGGAGCGGTAAATCTCTTTATCAAGAAAGAACTGGAAACGGAGAAGATAGAGTATCAGGCGATAGATATCCGCTTCAATGACCGGATAAATATCATAACCGGTGCTAACATGGCAGGGAAATCGACACTCATGAAGACCATTGGCCAGCTCTTTTATCTGACAGCTTATGCGATTCCACTTCCCTGCCGTAAAGCGGGATTACCGCTCGTAGATTTCATCTTCTTCAGCAGTGATAGTGAATCGAGCTACCGGACCGACCTGAGCAGTTTCGCTTCAGAACTCATATCGATAAATAACGCCATTAACCAGCCGGGTAGAGGGCTCTTCCTGATAGATGAATTTGCCAGGGGAACAAATCCTCTCGAGGGTGAATCTTTTGCCAGAGCAATAATGGAGCTTCTTATAGAGAAGAAGGGGATTGCAGTATCAGCAACTCACTTCACATCTCCAGCCTCTATCAGCAAGGCGGCACATTACAGGGTTATCGGCCTGAGTAGAGAAGACTATCAAAAACTGAAGAAGACTCTTTCCCCTCAGGGACAGGGTGGGAAAGACGACCTGAAGAAGAGGATACAGATGCTACACAGATATATGAACTATCAGCTCGAATCGGTAGAATCGAGCAATATACCCCCCCGGGCGGCTCTGATGATTGCTGAAGTTCTCGGTATCGAGAGAGAGATCATAGAAAAAGCCAGGAGTTATATGAAGGGGAAGAAACAGTAAAGGGCGAAATTAAATAGCTGATGAGAGGAGAAAGTAATTGACAATGCCTCTCGCTTATTGATATATATGCTATTAAGGATAAACTATGGTAACAAAAACACAGAAAGTTAGGCTGGGAGTCTTCCTCTTTTTCGGGATCCTGCTCCTGATGATCTTTATCATACTTATAGCCGGAGAAAGATTACTGGAGCGAGTCGACACCTATTACATCGCTTATGAAGATGTCTCTGTCAGTGGCCTGCAGATCGGTGCTCAGGTCAAGTATCACGGAGTAAATGCAGGCCGGGTGGAGGGTATCCGGATAGATCCGGATAATGTCAACCGGATTATTGTTGAGGTTAAAGTCGAGAGTGGTACCCCCATCAAAGTTGATACTGAAGCATCCTTGATCCTGGTGGGCATAACCGGCCTGAAACAGGTCGAGCTTTTTGGTGGAACACAAGAGGCTGAACTACTTGAAGAGGGTGGATTTATCAGAGCTGGAAGGACCTTTTTCGACGATATCTCTTACAGTGTGGAGGAGTTGACAACGAAACTGGACCGTGTGCTGAGCAATATCGATGCGATGACCGGCTCCGAGAATCAGGTCAGTTTTTCCAATATGTTGAGTAATCTGGAACAGATCTCTGAGAGTTCACTAATTGCCGTCGAGAAATTCGAGCAGACAATCACCTCTCCCGAATTCGAGAGTATTATCAGTAATACGGCTAAATTCTCCGAAGAGCTGGCCCGGACAGATCTGACTGCTACACTTGAAGAGCTCAATGCCGCCATAGCTCAAGCCAATCAGACCTTCATGCATATCGACCTGATGGTGATCAGAAGCAGGCGTGATATACTCATTACCTTTGAGACATTGAAAGAGGCGGCCGATAATTTTGAAGAGTTTACCAGACAGTTGAGCGAGGATCCCTCATTACTCTTGAGGCGAAGGCCATAATCCAGTAAGAAGTTATAGAGAAGAAACCAAGGATAGACAATGATGAAAATAAAAACATTCTTTCTGCTGTTAACAGCAATAGTGATTTTGAGTTGTAGTTCACCTCCTGCAGAACGTAATTATTACATTATCGATTATAATCCGGTACCGACAGATACCCGTCTTGTTCTGGATAATCCCTTACCTTACAGGGTTCAGGTACCTGACAGCAGAATATCGAGAGTTTATGACCGTTCACAAATCGTCTTCCGTTACTCTGCTCACAGAATAGAATATGCATCCCACGACCTCTGGGCAGTCAGACTCTCCAGTGCCATTCCGGATGTCCTGACAAAACATTTTGCCCGCTACAATACTTTCTCTGTCACTCAGCGCGATTTCCTGACTGAACGGCCCGATTACGAGGTCATAACCAATATCAACCGGATAGAGATGCTCCGGAGTGAATACTTCCGGGCTGTAAGTATAAGTATGGATATCTATCTGCGGCGTGGACACGATCTGCACTATCTGGTTCAGCATTCTTTTGACAGAGAGTATGAAATCTTCAGTGACGAAGTGGAGATCTTTGCTCAGAATCTGAGCAGGATTATCAAAGAGGAGACTGATCTCTTCATCGAGAAGGTACTCTATCATTTCGAAGTACTGAAAGACGAGGAAGATAGCGATTAGGCCATCTTCTGGGCAAGGTGGTAACGATAAACCTGGAGAGATCTAATATGAATTATCGAGCAAGATCACTTGTAAGAATCATAATCCTGAGTCTGATGGTCATGAGTACGTTTACACTAAACGGCCAGACCGAGGAGCAGGTCAACACCTGGCTAATGCCATCACCACGCGAACAACTCGATCTGGAGGCCAGGAGAGATTTGGTTGGACTGGGGAGGGTTTTTCTGCCGGCAATGACCTCTTCTGATTACGAACCATTTTATCAGGCAATTAGTGTAGATACCGATGAACAACGTTTTGCCCAGATGGGAGTGAGTCTCTATCTCCGCCCCGGTGAATATGTTCTCCAGTACGGTTCTGGAACCGAGGGGCAGATGATGAGGAAAAATATCACCGTACATAGAGAACATATTCATATAGTAGAACCGGATTGGGCAGGGCTCCGCGTCAGGCTCATCGATGAAAATCGAAATAGTGTCGATGCTCAGTATGAGCTCTTTGCCATGACCAATGCCGATAGCTACGGATTCGGACTCGGTGCTCAGGAGGAGTTCGGTGAACAGGTTCAGACCTGGATCCTGAGGCCGGGACGATATAAGATAGTATTGAATAATAAACCTTTTAATACGATTGATGACTTCACGACGGTCGATCTGACAGAAGCAGAGTTGAAGATTCTGACTATTGTAATCAGTTCCGAGAGCAACTCTCTGATTGGTGCCGGTGTTCTGGAGGGTGTAGAGTACGGAAGAGAACGGCGCAATTTAAGGCTAACCAGTGCCATTCACGGCAATCTCAATCTGAATATGGATAACTCAGCTGACGAAGAACGGCCAGCAGTCAATCTGATCGTAACTACTCAGCTCGATAACCGGCTTATGTATGACAAGTTTCCCTATTTCTATACAATGCATAATCTGACCGATTTCGGGTTGAGTAAGGATAGAGATTCCGATCTCCGTGTATCTTCAGATAACTTTCAGATAAAAAATACTTTTGTCTATTATCTCTCGCAGGTAATCGGACTCTATGGAAGACTGGATCTGGAGACTCACTTCTTCGAGGAACATGAACATTTCGATGACGCAACTGATGTCAGGATAGAGGATAGTGACGGAGAGCTGACCGGTGAGGAGTTGAGTGGAATCAAGAAATTCCGGACTAATCCCTCTTTCTTCCCACTCTCATTTCGTGAGGGGACAGGTTTCAATATCAGGCCGCTCAACAGGCCTAGATCGACGATAAATCTGCGACTCGGATTTGGTATGCAGCAGGATGTCAACCGGGATGTCTACCGTTACCTGGGGATGGAGACAGCAGACGGGGAAGAAGAGAGTGAATATGCTCTCTTCAGAAAAGTCGATTCAAACTATAAGGAGGGTATTGAAGCGTCACTCCTGGCTAATTTCTTCACCACCTATAATATCTCCTATAATACAACACTCGATATCCTTCTGCCCTTTGATAAGAGTGTATCGGAAACGTATAAGTGGGAAAATACCTTTACATTCAGGTTTATCAGACATCTGGCACTCGACTATAAGATCAACTTTCATTATGACAAAGACAGGCTCTCCTACACCGAGATTGTGCATAACATCTTTCTTCGCCTGACATATTTTATCTACTGATATGGCCAGAAAAAGGGAAATCACTTCATTAAGATTAAAAAACGGAGTGCTCTATCTCTCCGGTAAGATTACAAAATATACGATTCCAGAGTTATGGGTCGAACAGGAGAGATTTCAGGAATATGAAGAGGTTGAATCAATCGACCTCTCCGGGGTCGAAGTTCTGGACAGTGCTGGAGTAATATTCATTGAGGGTTTGGTCAGTCGAATCAGAGAAAACAATCCTGCTTTACTTGAGAAGGCTTCCGAGGAGTTGCTCAGAAACTATTCTGATCAGATCGGTTATTCGCTTAAGATATTCAGCCAGAAAGATCTTCCGGAAACTGTTGAAAAGGAGAAGACCGGATTTTTCGAGCGTCTGGGTGAGTTATATTTCGAACTCAGAGATGCAATTTACGAGTTATTAGTACTTGCGGCCGATGTCTTCTACTGGGCAATAGTAGGACTCTATAAAAAGAGGGGTGCCCGTAAAGGCTCTCTGATCCAGCAATCGGTTCTGATAGGTGTCGATGCGGTACCAATTATTTTCACCCTCTCTTTTGTTATCGGACTTATCATATCGCTGCAATCAGCAGCACAATTAAGGCTGCTGGGAGCAAACATATTCATTGCTGACCTTATGTCGATTGCAATGGTAAGAGAGCTGGGGCCTCTCATAACTGCTATAATCATATCTGGCCGCAGTGGTTCATCTATAGCATCGGAGATAGCGACTATGAAGGTCACTGAAGAGCTCGATGCCCTGAAGATGATGGCTATCAATCCGATCCGCTATGTAGTGGTTCCCAAATTCTATGCCATTACTATCTGTATGCCACTTCTGGTTCTGATATCTATGCTGGTTGGGATAGTTGGTGGTATCATCATCTCGGTAGTTTATCTCAATCTCAGTTTTTCTGCCTTCTATACCCAGATGCTCAATGCACTGTTTTTCAAGGATTTGGCAATCAGCCTGATAAAGAGTACCTGTTTCGCCTGGGCCATTGTGATAATCGGCAGTTTTTATGGTTTTCGTGTCGAAGGTGGAGCTGAAGGTGTTGGCAGGGCTACTACCCTTTCGGTAGTTACTTCGATTTTCGCTGTAGTTTTCATTGATGTAATCTTCAGCTTCTTCTATCTACCCAAGTAGAGATCACTCAGAGTTATGAAAGACGCAATAATAAAGATCAGAAATCTTACCGCCAGGTACGAAGAGGAGACGATTTTAGAGGATATATCTGTCGATATCTATCCCCGGGAGGTAACGGTTATTCTCGGGCCAAGCGGGTGTGGGAAGACAACCCTTCTGCGGAATATTCTCCGTCTTAGACAACCAGCTGAAGGTTTTGTCGAGATCTTTGGCAGGAATATAACAACAATGGAAGAAGCAGAATATGAAGAAATACTGAAGAAGTTCGGCGTTCTATTTCAGAATGGTGCCCTGCTGAACTCTATAGATCTCTACGAAAATATATCAATACCTTTCGAGCAGCATACGAGGCTGCCACGTGAGATAATCGACAAGAGTATCCAGGTCAAGCTGGAACTGGTTAACCTTGGTAAAGCTATCTATCTCAAGCCGTCGGAGTTATCGGGCGGTATGAGAAAGAGAGCTGCTCTGGCAAGGGCGATTGCCCTCGACCCGGAAATCCTCTTCTGTGATGAACCTTCAGCAGGATTAGATCCATTGACAAGTTCTTCCCTCGATGAATTGATTCTCGACTTGAAACGACAACTCGATATGACGCTGGTGATAGTAACTCACGAACTGGCCAGTATTCACCGGATTGCTGATAAGATAATATATCTTGATAAGGGTAGGATGCTCTTTTACGGTACCGTTGCTGAGGCGAAGAAATCCGATGTGGAAGAGGTGAGAGAGTTCTTCCGGGTTGGAGCGTTCTGATCCTTTCGGCCCTGTTCAGAGTTCTGATGCAATTCGGCCGGGTACTTTTTGATTTTGAGAGATCTGGCCTGATAGTTGGTGTAAATCTCTCTCTGATTTAGCCAGGAGTATGAAATGTTCTTTTCTTCTCAAACGTTATGAATGAAAAAAAGGAGTGGATATGTTTTTCTTCGATTCGACGATAGTTCTTCTTATCCCGGTTCTGATCCTGGCATTCTATGCACAGAGTAAGGTTAAGGGTAACTATCAAAAATATCGCAAGTATCGGAATTCGGCCAATCTTTCAGGTGCAGAAGTAGCGAGAATGATTCTCGATCGGAACGGGTTGCATGATGTGGCAATTCAACCGGTTAAAGGTGAATTAACCGATCATTACGATCCGCGCAAAAAGGTGGTCAGTCTCTCGCAGGATATATATTCGGGAGTTTCCATATCCTCTGCCAGCATAGCAGCTCATGAGGTGGGGCATGCTCTTCAGCACGCTAATAACTATCTCCCCCTGAAAATCAGGTCCAGTATCGTTCCAGCAGCTAATATCGGGACACAGGCTGCTTTTCCGCTCTTCTTCATCGGGCTGATATTCACTATCCCACAATTGATGGATTTAGGTATCATCTTCTTTGCAGCTGCCTTCCTCTTTCACGTTGTAACACTCCCTGTAGAGTATAATGCCTCGCAACGGGCAATGGCGGAACTGAATCAGGGAGTTATCTATCACGAGCAGGAGTTGAAGGGTGTAAAAGCGGTACTTAATGCTGCTGCACTGACCTACGTTGCGGCAACACTGATGGCCCTGGTTAATCTTGTCAGGCTTATACTGATACGCGGCTCGCGAAGCTGAGCAATACTACTCTCAAAATATGAGTGAAATCCCAGTAGATAAGATGAAATTTATTGCAGATACCAATCTTGGCCGGTTGGCAAAATGGCTGAGATTGATCGGCTATGATACTCTCTGTTATAAAAACATTTCTCTCTTCAATATGAGCAGAATAGCTCGAAAAGAGAGGAGAATCTTTCTGACAAGGAGCCGGAAGAATGTTCGGTTAAAAATTTTCGAGAATGCGATTCTGATTAACTCTTCTCATATAATCGAACAACTGAAAGAGCTGGCAAGTGAATTCGATATCATCCCAGTTGCTCCCTTCTCGAGATGCTCACTCTGCAATCAGAAACTCAACCAAATAGAGAAAGAGAAGATCGAGAACCTCGTTCCCGATTATGTTTACCGGACTAATGACAGGTTCATGATCTGTCGTAAATGCGGCCGTGTTTACTGGCCAGGAACGCATAATCAGGCGATAGAAAAAAAGCTGGAAGAGATATTTCCCCGTAATGTAGAGAAATAAAAACCGGCACCTATAGTGCCGGCTAAAAGGCATTATACTGCCTGTAAAAGAGGGCTGTTGACCTCAAATCATTATAATTTGATAGCCTCTACGGGACAAGCAGAGATACAGTTACCGCAATCTATACAGGTTTCGGGATCTACTACTGCTTTATCGTTCTCCATTCTCAGTGCGTTAACAGGGCAAGTATCAACACAAGCACCACAGCCTATACAAGTTTCAGCGTCAATTTTTACTGCCATAATACGCCTCCTTATCTTTGTCTGATGTCA
>CAZBDV010000019.1:0-40328 GCA_964490765.1 uncultured Candidatus Cloacimonadota bacterium
GGATGACTGGATTTGAACCAGCGACCACACGACCCCCAGTCGTGTACGCTACCCGGACTGCGCTACATCCCGACTCTATTGCCAAAGAATCGTGTTAAAGCAATTTGACAAGTTTTTTTTGCTCGATTTTCTTGTTCTCAACCCTGAAGTTTCAAATTCTCTCCGGAATAGAGGGGAGATTAGAGCGGAGAAAATTCAATCCGGACTGAACTGGGATACCAGCCGGCAGCCGGTTAGAGAGAAGAGGTAAATTTTGAGCGTAGCAGCACTTAACGGAGTCAGTCATTATTTCGGAGATCAGTGCATCTTGCAGGATGTATCCTTCAGCATAGACCGTCAGAAACGGATCGGCTTCGTAGGAAGAAACGGTTCCGGCAAGACGACACTTCTGGACATTATCAGCGGCAGTTTGACCCCTAAAGAGGGGATTGTCAACCGGATGCGTGATTGCCGTATCTCCTATCTCAGCCAGACGATGAAGATCAACAGCGAACTGCCGATGCTGGATTTTGTCCTCTCCTCTCATAAACGGTTCAATGAGCTATCTCAGAAGATCCGCGAACTGGAGCATACTATCGGCCGGGAGCATACTGAATCCCGGATGAAACAGTTGAGTCGTTATCAGGAGGAGTTTCTCGCCCTTGACGGTTATTCGCTGGAATATCGGGCTAAAATGGTGCTTCAACAACTTGCTTTTCCGGAAGAGACCTGGCAGAGGGTGGTCAACAGTTTCAGTGGTGGAGAGAAGACCCGCATCCAACTCGCCGCCATCCTCCTGCAACCGGCAGACCTGCTCCTGCTCGATGAACCGACAAACCATTTAGACCTCAAGATGCGGGCCTGGTTGATGAAACACCTCACGGAACTGAGCATTCCCTGCATAATCGTGTCGCACGACCGTCATTTTCTCGATGGTACGACCAATCTCACCCTCTCGATCGAGAACCGGAGAATAGTCAGCTATGGTGGCAGTTACTCTCTCTTCGAAAAGGAATACCGTGAGAAGCAGAGTCTGCTGGCGAAGCAGTATGAGGCGCAGCAGGCCTGGATCGCTGAAACAGAGGATTTTATCCGGCGTAATATTGCCGGTCAGAAGACCAAACAAGCCAAATCGCGGCTGAAAGCCCTGGACAGGATCAAGAGACTTGAGCCGGTAAGACATGACAAGAATATCAGGCTCTCCTTCGGTACTAAAAACCGTTCTGGAAACATCGTGTTTGCCTTCGAAGAGCTGGAATTCGGCTATCCGGGTAAGAGACTCGCCGGAAATATCAATGGCAACATCCTCTATCAGGACAGAGTAGCCATTCTCGGAGATAACGGTTGTGGTAAGACAACCTTCCTGCAACTCCTGCTCGGTGAGAAGACACCTACAGGTGGACATCTTCAAAGGGGGGCATCGCTCTCTATTGGCTATTACGACCAGCTGCACCTCTCCCTCAATGATAACCTGACCGTCAGAGAGACTATCAACAATGAACATGTCACCTGGAATAACCAGCAGACCCTCTCTTACCTCGGTAAATTCGGCTTTATTGGAGATGATCTGGAGAAGCGGGTGGAGATCCTCAGTGGCGGTGAAAAGGCCAGGCTCTACCTCTCCCTGCTCATTGCCAGACAGCCCAATGTTTTGATCATGGACGAGCCGACCAACCATCTTGACATCTTTTTGATCGAATCGCTGGAAAAAGCGCTGGAAGAATATGAGGGTACTCTCATCTTCGTCTCGCATGACCGTTTCTTCATCGAGAATATTGCCGAACGCTACTGGGTATTTCAGAACGAAACTATCGTAGAGACGAAGAACTGGGAAGAGCTTCTCTTGACTACGGAAGAGAAGCCGGCGAAGGAGAAAAAACAGAAAACTGCAGAACCGCCCAGGGAAAAGAAGGTCAATCCGATCCTGCTCGATTTGAAGCTGAAGGAGATCGATGATCTGCGTAATACGATCAGTGGGAAAGAGGATGAACTGCACTCGCTGGAGATGCAGTTTGCCAGCAAAGAGGTCATGCGTGACGCCAGTAAGGTCAAGCTGCTCCGTACTCAGATCAATGCACTACGGAAGGAGATCGGAAAGTTGAGAGAAGAAACAGACCTGCTGGAAGAGGAATATCTTAATATGGTGATTGGTGATGCGTAATTGGTAATTAGTGAAAAATGAGGTGTACTGTAATTAGTGGACTCAAAAGGAGGACAGAATAGAATAAGTTATGCGAATAGGATTCACAACCTCGTTTCCGGTGGAAGTTGTTTTTGCAGCGGGTCATACCCCTGTTGATCTGAACAATATCTTCATTACCGGAGAACCTCTGAAAAGGGTACAGAACGCCGAGGCAAACGGTTTTCCGAGAAACATCTGCTCCTGGGTCAAGGGGATTTACGATACCGTTTTGCAGAATGATATCAAAACAGTGATCGGTGTCGTGCAGGGAGACTGCTCCAATACCCACTCGCTGATGTCGCTTCTGAAGGACAGAAAGATCGAAATCATTCCCTTTTCCTTCCCCTATGAGAGGGACAAAGAGTCTCTGCAGCGTGAGATAGACATCCTGCGGGAAAGGTTCGGGGTCACAGGCAGGCAGGTAAATGAGGTGAAGAGAGAGCTTGATGAGATTCGGAAAAAACTGCTCGAACTGGACAGGCTGACCTGGGAAGAACGTAAGGTTAGCGGATACGAGAATCATCTCTGGCTGGTCAATGCCTCCGATTTTGAGGGTGACCCTGTTCGCTACAGGGAAAGACTCGACAGCTTTCTCCAGGAGGCGGGTTCACGCCAGCCTGTAGAAAACAAAGAGATCAGTCTGGCCTACATCGGAGTACCCCCGATCATCACAGATATTTACCAGTTTCTGCCTCAACAGGGTGCTGTTATCCTCTTTAACGAAGTGCAGAGACAGTTTGCCATGCCTCATTTGCAAGAAGATATCATTGACCAGTATTTAGCCTTTACCTACCCCTATACGGTATTCGACCGGCTGGAGGATATCGGTAACGAAGTTAAAAAACGCAAAATTGACGGTATCATCAGCTACTCACAGGCTTTCTGCCACCGGCAGATAGATAATATCCTGCTCAAGAAGTATCTGAAGATGCCGTTTTTGACAATTGAGGGAGATCAACCAACAGAACTCGACGAGAGAACAAAGCTACGCCTGGAGAGCTTTCTGGACATTATCAGATTTCAGAGATGATACAACCCAAGGTCAGCAAATAATTGAAGGGATCTCACTTATTATCTCGAAATTAAACTGATTCCCTTGCTTCAGCATTTGAAAGAAGCCGGTAGAGAAATAGATTGACTTGACGAGTTGATACTTTTTTTCTGAAATACTTGAAAATTCTGAAGTAGAGGCATGTAAATGAGTTATATCAGCGATAAAATGAAGAGAAGTCATTATACAGGAGAGTTAAGCCCGGAACTGATCGGAAAAGATGTTATCCTGATGGGATGGGTACACCGGCGAAGGGACCTGGGTAATCTGATCTTTATCGATTTACGTGATGTTACCGGTATGGTCCAGTTGGTTTTTCATCCTCAAGATAAAGATTTACACCGTAAAGCTCATCAATTGCGGAACGAATTCGTGATCGGGGTTAAAGGAAAGGTAAGCAAACGTTCGGAAGAGAATATCAATCTGAAGATCCAGAACGGTATGCTGGAGATAGAGGTCAGTGAACTGATCATCTTTAATGAATCGGCACCCCTCCCGCTACAGATCAATGAGCTTATTCTCCCCGATGAAGACCACCGACTGGAATATCGCTATCTCGACCTGAGAAGGGAAAAGTTACGTAATATTATCCTGATGCGGCATAAGATTATCTTCCTGATGCGAAAGTTTCTTAACGAGAGGAAATTTTATGAGATCGAGACCCCTATTTTGATGCGCAGTACTCCCGAAGGTGCTCGCGACTATCTTGTCCCGAGCAGAGAGTATCCGGGCAAGTTCTTTGCCCTCCCCCAATCTCCGCAGATTTATAAACAATTGCTGATGATAAGTGGTTTCGACCGCTATTTCCAGATTGCCCGCTGTTTCCGGGATGAAGATCTCAGAGCTGACAGGCAGCCGGAGTTTACCCAGCTCGACCTGGAGATGAGCTTTGTTGAGGAGCGGGAGATCTTTACAATCATGGAGGGTATGTTCCAGGAGTTGTTTAGAGAATTACTCAATATTGAACTACCCCAAACTTTTCCCCGCCTTAGTTACAGAGAGGCTATGGAGCGTTACGGTTGTGATAAACCGGATACGAGATTCGGTATGGAATTGAGCAACATCTCCGATATCTTTGCCGAAAGTGAATTCATGGTCTTTAAATCGGCTCTCGCGCAAAAGAGAGGTTCTATTCGCTGTATTACCGTAAAAGGTGGAGCAGAATTCTCCCGTAAGCAGATCGATGAATTGACTGATCTGGCCAAACATCTGGGGGGCAAGGGACTTGCCTTCTGTAAAATCAAAGATGGAAAGCCGGAGAGTGGTATAGCCAAATTCATCAGCAATGAAGAAGCAACTCTGTTACTGGATAAAACGGAAGCCGGAGATGGAGATCTGATCCTCTTCGCTGCTGATGATGATACTATTGTCTTCAAAGTTCTCGCCGGTGTAAGAAATCATCTCGGCAAGGCTCTCGAGCTTTACGATGTTAATAGTTATTCTTTTGTCTGGATAACCGATTTCCCGCTTTTTATGTACGATGAAGAGGCCGGCCGATGGGAAACTGCACACCATATGTTCAGCCTTCCCAAAGAGGAGCATCTCCCCTATTTTGAAAACGAAGAGAACTGGGACAAGATCGAGGGTCATCTCTACGACCTTGTCTGTAATGGAGTCGAACTCTCTTCAGGTTCTATCAGATGTCATCGTTACGATATTCAGAAGAAGATATTCGATGTCCTCGGATTTACAGAAGAGGAGTTACAGCAGAAATTCGGGTTCTTCCTTAATGCCCTGAAATACGGAACTCCACCACACGGGGGAATCGCTCCGGGAATTGACCGGATAGTAATGTTAATGACAGGTGCAGAATCAATCCGTGATGTAATTGCCTTTCCCAAGACTCTCAAGGCTGCTGACTTGATGAGTGATGCCCCCTCTGAGGTATCGGAAGAGCAGTTGAAGGAACTTCATCTGATACTGAACCACAAGGATTGAAATATCTATCTATTCAATCAGGCAAACTATGAATGATATTAAAAAGATTGCCATCCTGACCTCGGGTATGAGTCGCGGCTCTAATTTCTGTGCCATACACAACTGGCTCGCAAGCCGGAATCTCCCTGTTCAGATCGGCTTCGTGACAGTGAGCTGTTCTGCCGCTCCGATCGTGGAAAAATGCCAGGAGCTGGGAATAGATTTCTATCATCTCTCGACCAGGGATATGGAACGATTCGAGTGCACACTGTTAGAACTTCTGCAACAGCATAATATCAAACTGATAGCACTGGCCGGCTTTTTGAAAAAACTCTCACCGGAGTTTATCAGAAAATGTGGAATACCAATTCTGAATATTCACCCCGCCCTGCTCCCCCGCTATGGTGGCCAGGGTATGTATGGTTATAGGGTGCATCAGGCTGTCTTTGAAGCAAAAGAGAAAGAATCAGGGGTTACCGTACATTTCGTGAATGAAGATTACGATGCAGGAAAAATTATCGTGCAAAAGCAGGTAAAAATAGATGATTGCCGCTCACCCGAGGAGATAGCTAAAAGAGTATTGCAGCTTGAACATCAGGTCTATGTTCAGGCAATTTGTGCAACCTTGCATGTTAGGATTACAGAGAATAAGTCCCCAGATAGAGAACGGCCCGAAGGGAACCGACGGTAGTTAAAGCTATAAATGACGATTAAAAAGAGAAAAGAGATAAAGACAGAGAAAATATCGCAACAGAAGAGGGTAGCTGTTATAACCTTCGGCTGCAAGGTTAATCAGTACGAATCTGCCTGCATACTCAACGACTTTCAACATAAAGGCTATCACGTAGTTCCTTTCAGTGCAGAAGCTGATATATATATTATCAATACCTGTACCGTTACCAACCGGACAGATTATAAATCACGTCATGCCATCCGGCAGGTGCTGGAACGTAAGGCTGTCAGGCCTGGGACAAAGGTTATTGTAACCGGTTGTTATGCTCAGTTAAATCGAGAACATATCCTTTCGATGGGTGATATTGACCTTCTCGTTGACAACAACCATAAAGGGGAAATAAAGTCTATGTTGCAGGGTAAAGAGTCGGACTTCATCGAAAACCCCGAATCATTCAATACATTTAGCGAACAGCAGACCGATACTCTTTTCACTCGATCCAGAGCATTTATCAAGATTCAGGATGGATGTGACTATTTCTGTGCTTACTGCACAATACCGTTAGCGAGGGGCAAACCAAGGAGCAGAAGACCGGATAATGTTTTCTCTCAGATTGACAGATTACTCACTGAGGGGTATCAAGAATTTGTACTGACAGGTATCAATCTCGGACTTTACGGCCGGGATTTCCGACAAGATCCTCAAGAACAAAGCAGAGCCGAGGAGATAAATAATCTGGCCAGCCTCCTTTTCCGGATAGAGAATATAGAAGGGGTGAAACTGATTAGATTGAGTTCACTGGAGCCACAATTGATAGATAATCAGATATTAGACTTCATCCGCAAGAGTAAAAAACTCGCTCCTCATCTTCATATCCCGTTACAGAGCGGTTCTGATCTGATTCTGCGTAATATGAACCGACCTTATTCTACCGGTCAGTTCAGAGAACTTATCGAAGAGATTATCAGCATAAAGCCTGATATAGCTCTGGGAAGTGACCTCATCCTCGGCCTGCCAGGAGAGTCAGAAGAGCTCTTCCAGGAGTCTTTTACCTTTATCGAACAACTCCCGTTAGCCTATCTTCATATCTTCCCCTACTCTCGCCGGCCAGGGACACGGGCTGCTGATATGCCCGGAATCCCGACAGCAGCAATAACAGGTAAGAGGTGTTCTATCACTGCCGGGCTAATGATGGAGAAGCGGAAGGGATACAGAGAAATGCTGATCAACAGAAAAGCTGAGTTATCCGGTATTCTTGAATGCGAGAGAGGAAATTATTGGACTGCTCTCTCTGATCATTATATAAGGATTTATTATAAGAACCGACAGGGCTCTAAGGGAGATCTTATCAAAGGAAAGGCTTCCAGAGAGCTTTTTGATGGTATCGAGGTGGTAGATAGATGATAGAAATACAGAATCTCTCCGTCGCTTTTGAGGAAAACTATGTGATAAAAGATCTCAGTCTGACCATTCCTGAGGGAATAATTACGGTTATTGCCGGAAGGAGTGGCTCGGGTAAAACGGTTATGATGAAGACAGTCGAAGGATTGATCAAACCAACAGCGGGGAGAGTCCTTATTGATGGGGTTGATATCTTCAATATCTCAGAGAATGAACTGAATGCAATAAGGCAGAAGATGGCTCTCCTCTTCCAGAGCTCTGCTCTCTTCGATTCACTCAATGTCTTTCAAAACATAGCTTTCCCACTAATCGAACATTCAACACATTCGATGGAAGAAATAGAGCGGATTGTAGATGAAAAACTCGGGCTTGTAGGGCTGGAGAATGTTCAGAAGAAAATGCCTTCAGAGCTTAGTGGCGGTATGAAAAAGAGAGCTGCCCTTGCAAGGGCAATCGTAATGAACCCTAAGTATATAATTTATGACGAACCGACAACCGGGCTCGATCCCCTTATTGCAGATGATATAATTACACTCATCCACTCACTGAACAAAAAATATAAACATACTTCGATAATCATTACACACGATGTTAACTGTATAGCTAAAACTGCAGATTACATCGTTATTATCGATGAAGGGGTTATCAAGTTTCAGGGTATCTATAACGAGCTGTTGCAGATCGAAGACCCATACTGCCGCCAGTTTATCAAATAAAAAGGGACAAAGTATGACAGAAAGAAGTGTTTTTAAAATCAACCCGGATGACAGGGTTGCCGTACTGACAGGTGCTGGTATCAGTGCCGAATCCGGTATCAAAACATTCCGAGATTCTAACGGCCTGTGGGAGAATCATTCTGTTGAAGAGGTGGCTACTCCGGAAGGATTCGCTCGAAATCCCGAACTGGTCTGGGAATTCTATCGCCAGAGATACCAGCAGATGCTGACAGTTAAGCCAAACAGTGGCCACTATGCCCTGAAAGAGCTCGAAGAATACCTTGGTGATAATTTCCTTCTAATAACTCAGAATATCGATGGACTGCATTCTCTCGCTGGCTCAAAAAACCTGCTGGAAATGCACGGGACTATCAGACAGGCTTTCTGTGCTAAATGCCGGACAATCTATCCGACAGATGAAGTCATAGGTGAAAAGGGTATCCCTCATTGTGAGAAATGCTCTGCTTTGCTCAGGCCTGATGTAGTCTGGTTCGGCGAAATGCCATATCATATGGAAGAGATAATAAACTTTCTGCAAAATCTCGACTATTTCATTACCGTCGGAACTAGCGGTGTCGTCTATCCTGCTGCCCAATTCCTCATTACTGCCAAATATTCCGGTTCCACTACTATCGGGATAAATCTCGAAACACCAGATAATTACCGCTTTATCGATGAATTTCATCAGGGATTATCGGGTAAAATTCTCCCTGACCTGGTCAGGTTATGGACAGAGAGATAGTTGATGGCTACTGACAGGAAATTCAATATAGACACTGCTTTCAAGAGGTTACAACCTCTAATTGATAGATTGGATGCTCCGGTAGTCGAGTTCGTTGCCCAACAGAAAAACGATCCGTTCAGGATACTAATAGCCACTATACTCTCTGCCAGAACCAACGACAGAATAACTAACAGAGTAATAGAAAGACTCTTTACCGAGGTTGAGGATTTCTCTGATCTGCAGAAACTGTCTGTTGATAAGATTGAGAAGCTGATTTATCCTGTTGGTTTCTACAGACAGAAAGCAGCCCAGCTCAAAAAGTTGCCAGAAATCATCAAGGAGCAATTCGGGGGAAATATACCATCAGAAATAGACGATCTGATCAGGTTACCAGGGGTGGGGAGAAAGACCGCCAACCTCGTCCGGGCAGTTGCCTTCGGTAAGCCTGCAATCTGTGTCGATACACACGTCCACAGGATAACTAACCGTTGGGGTTATGTCAAGACAGAGAGCCCGTTTCAGACAGAGATGGCTCTCCGTAAGAAACTTCCTCCTATCTACTGGATGAAGATCAATCACTATCTTGTCGTTTTCGGCCAGACTATTTGCCGGCCTGTTAAGCCTCGTTGTATCAGCTGCCCCTTAAACGACTTATGTTCGAAAATCAAGGTCGCATGATCCCCTTAAACGACTTATGTTCGAAAATCAAGGTCGCATGATCATATCTACCAGGAGTGATACATTGTAATAAGGCCAGAATATAACGTTTAACAAGGGTGACTACCCACAATGCTCTACCCTTTTTTATTTGACAGGTAGAGCAATGAAAAAATGATGAAAAAAAATCATTGGAAGTGTTATGGAAAAGAGTGGTATTGACATATTTGACATTCTGTTAGTCTTAGCGAAAAGAAAGAAGTTCATAATCATTACGACAATTGTCGTTACCCTGGCTGTTGTGGTTTACAGTCTTCTAGCCCCAAAATACTGGGTCTCTACAGTCAAGTTTCTCCCCGTTTCACAGGAGAGTAGTGCAATTCCCATGGCACAGCAACTCCTCGGTGGTTTCGGATCCACCTTTCTCGGGCAGGGATTGACAGGAACAGCAAAGAACCATACCAATGTCCTGATGAGCCGGACCTTCTCTGAGAAGATCATCAATCGTTTCGATCTGATCGATTACTTCAAGATCAATGACCCCGATCCTCTGGTACGTATGGAGCTGGCAATCAAAGATCTACTCGAGAAGGTTGTCAGCACTGAGATTGATTTAGAAACCGGAATGATCAGCATCTATATCGAGACGAAAGATAAATATCTCTCCCGGGATATAGCCAATACCTACTATGAGATGCTGGAAGATTACAATATCAACACCAAGATGACGAAAGGACGCGAGCGTAGGATCTTTCTGGAAGAGCGTATTGCCGATTTTGAAGAGACCTTTGCCAGGCATACCGGGAGACTGGAAGAATTCCAGAGCGAAAATCGTATCATCGATATACAGAAACAGACAGAGAGTATTATCGATCTCTATGCCGACATAGTCGCCAGTAAGATCGAGGCAGAGATTGAGCTGGAATTCAATCGTCGCCATCTATCGGATGATTCACCTGTTGTCAGATCTCTTATGCAGAGAATTGCCACACTGAACGAAGCTATCGAGAATCTGGAACGGGGCGAGGATGGGATAAATCCCAATTATGTGGTCAATATTGATGATATTCCTGGCCTGGCAAACCAGTATCTACAATTGAGCCTCAATGTCGAAGTGCAGACAAAAATAATTGAATTCCTCTATCCACAGTATGAACAGGCCAGATTGGACGAGCTTAGTGATATCTCCTCTTTTGAACTGATTGACAGGGCAGTCCCGGCAGGCTTAAAGAGCAAACCCAAAAGAGCTGTTATGGTTATAGTGGCTTTCCTTGCCTCTCTCATACTCTCCTCACTCTTCGCTTATGCACAGGAGGTATTCAGCGAGACTCACCGTAAAGAGAAGTTAGAGTCTTTAATGCAGGAACTCTTCCGGAAGAAGAAGTAAACTTACGGAGTTGGATGTTACGGAATCACTTCTTTCCAGCTAATAACTCCCGATTAATCGCAATCATATCCAGATGAGTAAGTTCATTACTTCCAGTTTGTGGAATTTTGGCGCCAATTTGGTCGTCAGGATGATGAGTATCATTACCTTCCCCTTTCTGGTTAGATTCTTTCTAAGAGAGGATATCTCAATATTTAAATCCTTTCAGGCTTTTGTCCTGCTCCTGTTAGCCATCATCCCGATAGGGACAAATATACTCTATCTGGCAGCACCACAAGAGAACCGTGAGAAACGGTGGAATCTTTTCTTTCATGTCTCTCTTATCGTAGGGGTTATCTTCTCGCTGGTTATTCTACTGAGTGATACAATAACATCTTTCTTCATCCGCGACCAACTCGGTGGCTATCTACGTCTGATTATGGTTCTATTACCCCTGATTGTAGCCTTGAAATCTATCGCCATAACCAAACTGAGCTCTATAATAGATTTTAAGGGGATTTCTATTGCTCTGATAATGAAACAGCTTCTCCTCTATTCTGGAATCATCAGTTTCGCTTTTATCAATCCAACCCTGGTAGTTTTACTCATTATCATCTTCTTTGCCGAGTTAATGGAATTGCTAGTACTGTTCAGCCATTCCAGAAAGATGAAGGTCAGCCTGCTGCCCTATCCGAATTATAAGAGGTTCGGCTTCGATAAGACAGCGAGAAAGTTCATCGCCTGTAGTGGCACGGAGCAGATCATTCTTAATTTTGCTCTACAGTTTCCTACAATCCTGGTTGTCATCGTAATGGGTGAAACAATCGCTCCTGAATTTCAACTACCATTCGCCGCTGTAGCTCTACCGGTGAGCCTGGTAATGAATTCTGTAGCCAAGGTTTCCTTTCCCCACTATTCTAACCTGCGTGAAAATGATAAGATCAAAAGCTCTCTATTCTCGGTCCTCTTTCCGGTTACCTTTATTCTCTTTCCGATACTGCTTGGAATACACTTCTTTGCCAGTGAGATTACACATATCTTCTTCGACAGGACCTGGCAATTAGCGAACTTCTCACTGCAACTCTTTCCCTTTCTTATGATGGCTTACATTATCGGGGTCCCCTCCACCTTTATCTCCAATATAAAGCAGAAACCCCATATCAATCTTATCTACTCAATCACCCTACTGATTTCCAGAGTCCTGACTATCTATTTCGGATATAAAATCGGTGGTTTCTACGGGACTATAATACTATTCGTCGTCGGAGATATGATTGTTAGAACTGCAAGATTATGGATCGATATGAGCCTTCTTCATCTCTCTCTGGTAAAATTCTTTCACTATATAAGGTATAACATCCTCTCTATGTTGATTCTCTTTGCTCTGATGTGGTTCTTGTACTACCTGACAGATATGAAGATCATCAGTTTCCTCGTCGCTTGCTTAGTTGCTGTTGCCCTGAATTATTACTGGGAGAGGGATAAGGTTAAAGATATATACATCAAGTTAAGAGATGCGATCTGGAAGAGGGGAGCGGCAGCATCAATCCCCTCATCTGATTTTGAAGAGGTAAAATGAAGAAAATGATATCAGACTCAGGAAGGAAGATAAGGTATAGATTATGACCGGTACCAGTAACGAAAACAGCCTGACAAGAAACATCACCCCACTCTCGGGGAGATTCGTTACTATTATTGCCTTTCTGGTAATTCTGGTTCTCTCAATACTTTTCGCACTCCACCCCTTTAAAATCTGGACCTATGCTCACTTTTTTATCCTGTTGTATCTCCTTATTGCCCATAGCAAAGTAGGGCTAATAGTTATCGGCCTTAATTTTCAACTTTTGATACTCAGCTATTTTGCTATCAGTGGACTCACTATCTCCCTTCTATTTTACGGAGTGTTTATAGTAATTGTTTTAGCCCTTTTTTACGGCAATATATTGGGATACCGTATTCCAGGATCTCCCTTCCTGCTCGACAAGTATATCATCATTATGCTTGTCTATCTGACCTTCTCACTCCTCTTTCTCTCTGTTTCTGTAGGATATGGATCAGGTAAACTGAGAACCTTCCTGATGAATGTTATTCTCTTTTACCTGCCTATCATACTGGTGAAGAAGTATAGCGATTTTGTTCTCGTTGTGAAGGGTATAATGGTTTACGGGATTCTGTTCACGATATTCTCGATCCTCAGTTATCTCGGTTTCGAACCGATCGATATCCTGAATATATCCGGCAGATTCGCTCCAATGGGTATGAATTCTATCTGGGTAGCCCGTCACTTCTCCTATGCTATTCTGGCCGAACTCTTCTTTATTCATCTGTATATGAAAGCACCTTCGAAGAATATCGGCAAGCTTGTTGGATTGACACTCCTGATCGCGATTCAGTTCTATTTCATCTTCCTCACCGGTTCGAGAGGTCCTCTCCTCTCTCTGATGCTCGCTATTCTCTTTGTTATTCTCGCCTCTATACGTCTTCGCTTCTTCTACATCGTTCTGATTGCTCTCGCTATAATGATCGTCTCTGTTGCTGCTCTCTATTTCATACCTTCCAATATTGCCGACAGATTACTCACAAGAGACTACAGCAGCCAGCTCACCATTCAAATCCGGCTTGCTGCTAATCTTCAAGCTCTTAACATGTTCTGGGAGAATAAGATTCTTGGGGCCGGACTGGGCAGTTTTGCCAGTGTCTCTTACCTCAATTTCCCACATAATGTCTTTTCTGAAACTCTTGCTGAACTCGGTCTTGTTGGTTTTACAATCTTTATAACTATTATTATCACAGGTATATCCTATATGTTCAGGCTGAGAAAGACTTTCGACAGGACTTCCCTACTACTGCTTGCTGCAATGTTCATAACGGCAATTGTCAATATCAATTTCGGTGAACAGATCGGGAGTAACTATTATCTCTATTTCTCACTGGGCTTGATAAATGCTGCTTTAATACTAACCGGGAAAAAGAAAGAGGGGTTGTTAGATGAAGATTGCAATTAACTGCTGTTATTATGGAGAGACTTCAGGCGGGATAAAGGAGTATATCTATAATCTCGTATCCAATCTGCTCGCTGTAGATAAATCCAACAGTTATCTCTTTTACGTCTCGACAGACGATATAGAATTCTGGGAAAGAACCATGCCACGGGATGCTATATACAAGGTCTTCCCCTTTAAGCGAAAAGAGAAAATAAAGAGATCACTCCGGCAGAACAGTTTCTGGAGAAAGGAGCATGCCAGAGAGAAGTTCGATATATTTCACTCACCCTTCTTCTATATTCCTGCTCTCTCTGGTTGTAAAAAGATCATGACCGTACATGACCTGCGGTTCAGACGCTATCCAGGAAGCTATACCCTTTTGCGAAGACTGTTCGTTCGTTATGCCTTTCAGAAGTCGCTTCGAACTATAGACAGGATTATAACCGTATCAGAGTTCACGAAGAAGGAGATCACCGAATTCTATAATATAGATCCTGACAGGATAGTCCCCATACACGAAGCGGTTGACCAGAAAAGATTCAGTATCAATTTTAACGATAAGGAGATAATAGAGAAACTCGGTCTGAAGGAGAGACAATATCTTTTAACGGTCGGACATCTGGAACCCCGCAAGAATTATCCCCTTCTCATAGAAGTAATAGAGGAGCTAAACCAGGATCCCAGTTTTCAATACAAACTCGTTATTGTCGGGAAGAGAAACTATAAATTCGAAGAGACAGTAGTAAAGATAGAAAAATCGAGTAATACACTCTATCTCGATTTCGTGCAACACGAAACCCTGCTCTCTCTCTATAAAAATGCCCTGCTCTTTCTCTTTCCCTCGATCTATGAAGGGTTTGGTTTCCCACCTCTGGAAGCAGCCCGGTTCGGTGTGCCAGCTGCCGTTAGTAACGCTTCCAGTATTCCGGAGATCGTTGGCAGGGGTGCAACCTATTTCGACCCGTTATCTAAAGATGATATGATCAGTGGAATCAGAGAGGCCATAAAGAAGAGAGATGAGTTGTCAGGACTGGCACAAGAGAATCTTAACCGCTTTTCCTGGAGAGCTACCGCCGAACAGACAATCACACTCTATGAGGATTTGCTGACAGATGAGCCGAATTAAGATACTCCGTATCATTACCCGGCTGAATGTAGGCGGGCCTGCTATCCATACTGTTCTCTTAACAGCTGCGTTTAATGATGAGCAGTTCTCCTCTCAATTAATAGCGGGGAGAATCGAAGATAACGAAGCTGATATGTCCTACCTCGCAGCACGGCATCGGATAGAACCTACCTACATAGATAACATGAGTCGCGAGATAAGATTAGCCAGTGATTTCCGAGCCTTTAGAGAGATTTATAAAATAATCAAGACATATAAACCCGATATTGTGCATACTCATACCGCCAAGGCTGGTATGCTGGGCAGACTGGCAGCTATTCTGCTACGTGTACCTATAATTGTCCATACCTTCCACGGTAATATCTTCAGCGGTTATTTCGGTAAGTTTAAAACCGGACTGTTTCTATTGATAGAAAGGGGTTTAACCTTATTCTCCACCAGTATTATTGCCATTAGTAAACAGCAGCGGAATGAGTTACTCAACTACCGGATAGGGAGAAAGGAGAAGATAACCGAGATCAGTCTCGGCTTTCAATTCCAGGATGTTATCCCAGCCAAAGAAGACATTGGTAAGTTCAGAGAGAAATACCATATACCACAAGATGCCAGGTTAATCGGTGTTATCGGGAGAATCGTCCCGATAAAGAACCATTATCTCTTTCTGGATATAGCAGAAACTATACTCCAGGAAAGGGAGGATGTCTATTTCGCTATTATCGGGGATGGTGAACTGAGAGAAGAGATAGAAGAGGAAATTGAGAAACGTAACCTGGGAAAGAGGGTGTTCATTACCGGTTTTATCGAGAATCTGAAACCGGTCTATGCTGACCTCGACCTTATCCTCTTGACCTCCGATAATGAGGGAACTCCAGTAGCAATCATTGAAGCTATGGCCTGCCGTAAGCTGGTTATGTCAACCCGGGTTGGAGGTGTAGAGGACCTGATCAAAGCCGGTAAGAGTGGATTCCATTTTTCCAGAGGTGTAAAAGAAGGATTCGTCAAAGAGATCAGGAACTGGCTGGAAAATCCTGACAGTTATACCGATATAAGAGAAGAGGCATATAAATCTGTCATTGACAGGTTCTCTGCAGAGACTCTGATCAGTAATATGAGAAAACATTATATAGAGCTTTATGAGAGATATGGACGATAACAGACCAGTCGTCAGCTGTATCACACCGACCTATAATCGTTCCCATCTGGTAAAGGAAGCTATTGAGAGTAACCTGGCCCAGACCTATCCGCACTGGGAAATGCTGATCATCGATGATCAGTCGGAAGACGATACCTGGGAAGTAATTACAGCCTATGAGCGAAGAGATAGCCGTATACGTTGCTTTAAAAACCCCGATAAAGGTGCCAACAGAGCTCGCAATCTGGGTATAGCGCAGGCACGAGGCAAATACCTGGCCTTTCTCGATTCCGACGATGTAAACCTGCCGAACCGTTACGAAAGCCAGGTCAGGGCTATGGAGAAGAGTGGCTCACGCTTTATCATCTCCTGGTATTTCAATAAAGACCGTTCCAACAGATATTATAAAAAGGTTAACAGGAAAATCCTTACTGGCCGGGTTGCGAGCTTTACCAGTCGCTGGATGATAGAGAAAGACCTCATTCAGGAAGTCGATGGATTCAATCCACGGATGATTGCTATGCAAGAAGTAGAATTGAGTTACCGGCTTGCCAGAAAATATACTTTCGATCACCATGACGACATAGTACTCACAATTTACAACGCACCTGATTCCATAAGCAAAGGTGAGAGGGGTATCAGGGGCAAGCTGCAGCTTCTTGAAGAGGTCGGTTCCTTAATGGATAACTCTGAAAAAGCCTATTGGTATGCTTCTATAGCATTAAATTCATTAAGATTGAATAAGATCGAGGATGCTCTCAACTACTTCCAGACTGCCATTAGTAATGAAGAGCGCTTGAAGAGATATAAGAGAATATTTGAGATATCAGCTCAACTGGCAGTGAGATACGGGATGGGGCTATGGCTGTCGAGGATTCTGGCCAGAACTATGAAGTTAGATTACTCACCACACATTGAACACAAAGTAATTCGCAACAGCTAAAAAACTCTCTTCATCAGGTCTTCCTGATTACCTGAGACGATTATATCTTTCTTTTCCATCTAAAGAAAACTCTCTGCATAGTGAACATCAACGAGATAAAGCCCCTGAGGTGGTGCAGTATAGACGAGATGAAGATAGTCACTGTTTCGTTTCAACAACTCCTCTACAACCAGTAACAAATCGGACCGTTCTGATAATCTTACCAGTGTCCCTGCTATTCTTCTGACCATATTATGAAGAAACCTGTCTGCACTGATCTCGAAGATATAGTCCTCATCTGTTTCGTAGAAATCTAACGAAGAGATAATAGAAACATAGCTTTTCAGGTCTTCACTCTTATGACAGAAGAATTCGAAGTCGTGTTCTCCTGAGAAGATTGCTAAACCCTCCTTTATCCGGGCCTTATGGATCTTGAACCGGGGAAAGTAAGTCTTGAAGTTCCGATTGAACGGTGTGAGCTCTTTAGCAATTACAAACCTGTAAGAACGGCCTATAGCACGGAACCTTGCATGAAAATCATCAGGTACCTGATAAACTCTGTTAATCCGGATATCTTTCGTCAGCTTACTTGTCAGGGCAAGCCTGATCTGTTCTGTAGTCATATTAATCGGAAAATCGAAATGGGCATACTGGTTCAGCGCATGCACACCGGCATCTGTTCGAGAGGAACCTACTGTCTTTACAGGTGTTTTAGCAATTTCGCTCAAAGCTCTTTCCAGCTCACTCTGAACTGTCCTTACCTCTTTCCCGGCCCGGATTTTGATATCTCCGTTCTCTAACTGTTTTTGCCAGCCTTGAAAAGCTGAACCATCGTAAGCGAGACAGACCAAAAACCTGTTCATCTTTATTATCACTCCTCTAAAGGGCTAGTATCAGGGTATAGAGAGCCAACAGAAACATCAGATAGACATTAGCCCAGGAAAAGAAGTTATCAGGTTCACTTACAGAACTCTTCTCACGAGAAAGCATATGCTCTACTTGCTTATCAACAGATTCTGACTCTGCATATACATTATGAAAGGAATCGATAATAACATCAACCACATCACTTATCCGTTCGATTTTACTCCTCGCCTCCCTTATCTCTTTCAGGAATAGTTCTACGAAAAGTCCTGTTGCCAATGAGAAAGCAAAGATCTTCTTCGCTAACCCCCTCTGTCGAATCCGCCAGGTTTCATCGAGTAGCCTCTCTGTCGTCGTCGTCTTGATAAGAAAGAGAGAGAAGAGGAGCATCAGTGTTATTCTTCCGATCAATAAGATCTGTTCGGGAAGAGAGATACTGAATAGCAGACCGAGGATCAAATATGAGATGATAAAGGGTAGGATTTTGAGGAGAATATGGAGGTAATTGACGATGATTTTCCATCCTGGCAACAACCAGAAAAGGGTTACCCAAAAGATAGCGACAAGATAATACCAGCGGAGGAAAATTGCGATATACAGCCCGGAAAGAACCAGGAGTATTTTCAAAAAAGTGTTCTCTGTCAGGAAGAATTCTTGAACTCCCCTGTCAGCAGCAACAGTGTTACTCGTTTTCAAATTTCTCTTCTGGAAGACCTGCTTCCGGTCTGATGATATCTCCCAGATCCTGATCATCTCTGATCTCTTCAGGAGATGATATTTCGTCTTCAATAATCTCTTCTCCTTGCTCTTCCTCTTCCAGTAGTGACGGGAGGGTATCGTGGACTATAAAGACATCATCTTGATAGAAATTACTGATAAAGCGACTGTATTCACTATCGTCATCTCTGGAGAGAATTTCGTCAAAATAGGGTCTGGCATTAAGTGTATCGGCGAGATGATGAAAGTAGGTATACCCAATACTAAAAATCGTTTTCTGATGAAGATCGTGCAACTTGGCAGAGATCAGGGCTGGATTCTCTTCTTCCTTCCGGGTGAGCTCTGACTCGATAGATTTCAACCGTCTTAAAGACTCTTCTGGGTCTTCCTCAATCTGACTGACTGCTTCATCATACTCCTGCTCGATATCCAATTCGAACGGGGTAGCAATTACAATTTCATCACCGGCAAGCATTGCTTCTGCTGCATAGGTATATCTATTGACAGGATAATTCTCTTGCAACCTCAAGTAGAATCGCTCAGCTTCAGCTTCATCTTGATGAATATTAAACCATATCCAGGCAGAGGCGAAGAAGGAATAGGGAATGAACTCTGCTTCAAAGAGCCACAAATCCTCTTCCAGCCGTTCTATTTCGTTCTCCAGGGTTAATATTCTTGTACTATCCTGCACCATATCACTCCCTTCGATTCCATCCTCTGTTAATTGAAGAGAATCGGGAAGTACAGGCCCTCTCTCCAGTTCAAGCCTTAAACTGTCGAGCTTGCTCTTAAGTCTTGTTTCCTGATGTTCTATATCGCTATAGACTGAGAGGGCAGAATCGGGCATATTCATTACATAGAGATAGTATTCAGCGAGCTTGAACTGCTCGTCCATCAACTCCTGAGTACTGATCTGCCTGTCTGGTTGATTAAACTGAATGATCTGGCTTACTACAGCACTTCTGGCTACACCCCTTTCCGTGAAAGGAGAAGTTCGATACTCTGTCTGAATACGATTGTAATATGTGATAGCTTCCTCATATCTGAAGAGATCAAGAAAATACATCTCTGCCAGATGGAATGAGGCTTCGGCTGAGATAGCTGTCCGGCTGTTATTGGTAATCACGGATTCGAAAAGCGCCTCTGCTCTGTCGAAATCTTTCAACCCCACGAGACATCTCGCCTTGAGCAGATTGAGCTTGGGAAACTCTTCCGGTTCGTATTCTACTCGTAACAACCTGTCGAGAATCTCCAAAGCTCCTTCATAATCGCCAAGATGGTAAAGATTGAAGGCTATAAAATAACTGGAGTTCAGTTTAGTTCTGCGTGATGCTCGTGATTCTGTCAGGATTTCAAAGACTTCCTTCGATTCCTGATAGTTACCATCTTCAAAATGTGCCTGTCCCAGAGTAAAGAAAGCGAGTTCGAATTGTTGGGACCTGGGGTATTGATCTATGATCATCTGCAGATGTTCCTGAGCTCTAGTATAATCCTGGTCTTCCAGATAATAGTTGCTTTTGAGTAATAGAACTTCGGGGTGAAGCTCACTATATTCGGGATTATCCAGTATCAACTGCAACCTGCGGTGTGTTTCCAGTTTATCCCCTCGCTCGAAATCAATTCTGGCAATATAGATATTAGCTTCCGGGATATATTTACTCCCGGGGAAAACTCTTAAAAAATCGAAAAACCTTTCTCTGGCCTGTAATGGATTATTCTTTTTGTAATACATGGACTTAGCCAGAAGAAAGAGAGCATCATCCGCCCAGCGGCTGTCGCTATATTCGGTCAGGATATAGGTGCATTTCTCTATCACCTTGTCATAGTCCTGTATTGCTCTCGGTGGTGGCCTGCCTGTATCTCTAACAGGTTGTCCCTGAGCAGATTCGAAGTATTTCTGAGCATTATAGAATGTATTATAATACACGCAGGAAGTGAGCAGAAATAGTAGCGCCGCCAGTAAGAGCGAACAAGAGAGCAAGAAGCGGATAGGTTTCATCTCATACCTTCTTTTTTTACTTTTATCTTCCTGAACAGACCTGCTGGCTTTCATCTCATAATTCCTGCACATTTTAAATAAATAACGGGAACAGTATTACTTTATATCGGTGAATTCTCTGGTAATTTCGATAATCCTCTCTGATTCGACGAAGTTTTTCATAAAGAGAATATCATCATTGAGGTTTCTATCTCTTTCCAGGAGTGGAACATCCTTTCTGACCTCTTCCCTGATAGCTTCTATGACAGGTGATGAAGAGATCTTTCGTGTCTCCAGCCCCTGAAGAGCGATGAGAAGTTCGATCCCGAGGATATAGGCGATATTATTCACTATCTCTCTCGCTTTTACCGCTCCGATAGTTCCCATGCTGACATGATCTTCCTGATTGGCTGAAGTCGGGATAGAGTCTATCGATGCAGGATGAGCACGACACTTATTCTCTGAAACGAGTGAGGCGGCAGTTACGTGTGCGATCATAAATCCGGAATCGAGACCTGGCCTTGGTGCCAGAAAGGCATTAAGATCTCTGTTCAGGGCAGGATTACAGATCTGTTCTATTCGCCGTTCGGCGATACTGCCGATTTCTGCCATAGTCATTCCCAGCACATCACAGGCAAAAGCTACCGGTTGTCCATGGAAATTACCACCGGATATCACCTCCCCCTCCTTTCTAAAGATAAGAGGGTTATCGGTTGCCGAGTTGATTTCTGTCTCGATAGTATTTGTGACATATTGCAGGGCATCACGAACAGCACCGTGAACCTGTGGAATACAGCGTAGACTGTAAGGGTCCTGAACTCTATCACAGGAGAGGTGTGAATTCCTTATCTCACTTCCGGCCAGCAGGTTAACCATATTCTCTGCCACCCTGATCTGTCCAGGATGGGGGCGAACAGAGTGGATAAGCCTGTGAAAAGCATTCGGAGTTCCCAGCAGGGCATCTACTGATACCGCTGCAGTGATGTCGGCAACCTGGCAGAGATGAAGTGCTCTAGTCAGTGAGAGAGCAGCTACAGCAGTCATGACCTGAGTTCCATTATTAAGGGCGAGCCCCTCTTTCGCTGCCAGCTTTACCGGCTCTAATCCGGCTCTTTTCATAGCAATCCTTCCTGGTAAAATTTCATCTCTGTATTCTGCAGAACCCTGTCCGATAAGAACCAGTGCCAGATGTGACAGCGGAGCCAGATCTCCACTTGCACCGACAGAGCCCTTTTCGGGAATAGAGGGATGGATACCGGCATTGAGCATTCTGATGAGAGTCTCCAGGGTTTCGAGTCTAACGCCGGAGAAACCCTTGGCGAGAACATTACACCGTAAGAGTGTGATAGCTCTTGTTTCCGGAATAGAGAAACTATCACCAACGCCGGTAGCATGGCTAATGATCAGATTTTCCTGAAGTTCAGCAAGCTGCTCCGGCGGTATATTGATACTGGCAAATTTACCGAACCCGGTTGTCAAACCATAAACGATTTTTCTCTCTTCTACCAGTCTATCTACAAACTCCCGGCATCTTTTTACACCCTCTTTCGCCTTTTCCGAAAGAGCCACATCGACCTTACGGCCGGCAACCTGCTGTAAACTCTCCAGAGTCAGGCTATTACCATCAATCTTGAGAATATTTTTCAAATCAATACCTTCTCTTTCGGGATTTCCTTTCTCTTGTAACCCTGTAACCAGTAATCCCGGTATATTTTTTTACTTTACTTACTATTTTTCAGTCCGGTAGTCAGAAATCTCAGAAACTGTATGCTGCTTTCAATAGTGGTGTGAAACTCCTGTGGTCATAATCAAAACCTATCTGCAACCTCTGTTCCCTTCGTTGTGCTGTAGCTATTCTGGCAGAATTGATAACACTGACTATATGATTGGCAACAATGACTCCTACAACTGCCTTGGCATAATCCCTGTTATGGTCAGCATTCTTCCGCATAATACTGTAGAGCCTGCGATCTTCTCTTGTCTCCCAACTCCAGAACAATGATTCATCGAGAATGGCATTATCATGTATATACTGATTTTGGGCTGCTGGGTCATCGGGATAGAGTGATCTTGCTCGCTGCAGAATCATCTCATTATAACCACCGGCTTCGAAGCCAGAGCTGTTATACTTGGTCAGAAGATGAAGAAATTCAGCATCATAATCACCGGATTGCAGGCCAGCATATTGCAATGCGTAGACATAAGATTCTTCTTCCCTGAGTTTAACCTCTTCCAGGAAATAGTATCTTCCTGACCAGAGTAGAATCTCTGAAAGCAGAAAGATATACCCTGAGCTGTTACCCATGCTCAACTCACCCCAGCCCGGGATAATAGCAGATTTCATAATAGTGGGAAAGACTGACGGCTGGCTGGCTGTAACTGTCGGTTCTTGTGGCAGGTCACTACCCGTCTGAGCAGCAAACGATTCATTATAGGAATCAGCAGCGATCAGAGAAATGGATACCGAACTGAGTAGAATAAGCGAAACAATTATCTTAAAACTTGAATTCATAAGAGAGCATATACCCCCTTCTCCGGAAATCTGGTTTGAGCTCTATATTGGATAGAAGTGTTCTATCTCTGTTAATGTTACGACTTATAAGGGCAGAGTCGATAACTGATATTACGCGATTGATAACAGCAGCCCCGATGGCAAAGTTAGTCAGAATATCCAGCTGTTGTTTTTCACGCCTTATACCTCTGTATTCCAGCCAGTTATCCCTGCTCTCCCATTCCCAGCTTTCATCATCACTTATCATCCATTCATTCCTGTAATACTCATAAAGATCGGGACGATATTCATAAACGATATACCTGTTCCGCAGGTACTGTTCTATCTCTCTGTTATACTCATCAGAACTGATGTAACTGTTAATCAATCGATAGTAACTCTCTCCGGAATTGAGTGGAACATCGGCAAAATTCTCCGCATATTTCATATAGGAATTTACCTTCCAGTCGGCCTCTTTACTAAGCCGGAAATATGAAGCGATTATCAGTATCTCTGCCCCGAGAAAGATAGCTCCTCGCGTATAATTTTCAAGATACATCTCACCCGCTCCAGGTATGAGTGCAGAATAGAGCATTGCCTTACTGGTTGATACCTGTTGCGGGAGGTTATCGTATTCTATCTGAGCAGAAAGGTTGCTAGAGAGGAACAATAAAATAAGCAACGGTAGCAGGAAGATGTTTTTATTCATAAAAGCCCCTAAAACTTGTAAGTCATATTCATTGTGGGGGTGAACTTATTATTTACCACAGCCGGTTGGAAGTGGAAATTGAAGTTTGAGGTATAACGTAGTTCACGGTTATAGACAGTGGTAACCCTGATGACATCGAGTGAACTAATAATACGATTGAATACCAGGCCGAAGATGATCAGGTCTCGATTATCGTAATAGCTCTGAGCATCTCTTCTCATACCGATATATTTCTGGCGCAAAGCACTATATGGCTCATCAAAGCCGGGATAGGAGTCGGGGTCTTCTGTTGAGGGTATATTCCCGAGCCAGAGACCATCATCATCGAATACCCATTGAACACCATCAGCAAAATAGATATCGTACCAGTCTTCCCAGCCAAAGATATACTTGTTATATTTGCCGATATCTTCATAGAAGTGCTGGGTATCATTCTCATCAAGCCGGAAATGGAGATCGTTGTATATCATCGGGTTGGAGCTGGAGTGGTTGATCAGGTCATTCTGCGCTGTATATTGCCGTTCCCTATCGTAGTTAACATCGGCAAAGACTTCATAATCTCGCTCCAGCTGATCCCCTTTATTGTCATAATAAAAGAGTCCTGCCCAGAGTGCTATCTCCAGCACCGGAAAGAGGTAGGTTCCCACCGACTTCTTATTCACGTAAAAATGTCCACTCCCAGGAAATATTGATGAGAGAATTATAGCGGTCGTTGCCGACTTACGTTCTGTTCTGACACTTAATTCTTCCATCCAATCGTCATCCTCTTCAGGTAAAAAGACCTGAGCGCAGAGATGAGACCCTGCCAGGGCTATTATCAGAAATATGGTTATGTATTTCATTTTGAGAAAACCTCCACTAAATAGACTGAAAACGGAATCAATATCATATCTTCCCTATCTCTGAGCTGACTATCTATCACTAATCTGTAACAGCTGACCATATAGCATCGCTTCCGTATTTTATCTCTCAATCGCTACTTTGAAATTTACCTTTCGGCCGTTAGTCCTGACAATACCGAAATAGACCCCTGCCGATATATTTCCTGTATTCCACAATATGTCGTGTACCGAACCGATATTATCATCATAAATTCTCGATAAAAGTCTTTTCCCGCTAATGTCGTAAAGTTGCAGTTCAATCTCCTCGTCTGCACCTTCTACTCTGATCCTTACCTCACCTCCTTTTGCCGGATTGGGGAAAGCATAGGCCTTGACGTAATCCTCTGGTGAAGTATCGACTCTGTGTATACCGGAGAACAGGTTCCAGTTGTTATTTCGAAAACCGTTCCAGAGGACTGGATTCGAACTGGTAGTAGTCATAATATTCTCATAAATATAGTTATTACTGTCGGCAAAGAAGTAATAGAGCCTACCTGAAGCCTCTTCCCAGAAGAGATGATCTGATTGGTCAGCAAGATCATCCAGCAATGAAGCCGGTCTGTCCCAGATCAGCGAGTATTCTGGCATAAAGCCAGAATTGAACTCATATAAGAGGCTACCCTCATCCTCTACTGGTAGTAGAAGGACGATTCTCTCCTCCAGTTCTATTACCCGAAGGTCTCTTTTTGCCGCCATATATTTATTCTCTACGTAATGGGGATAACCTCTGATGAGGTTACCGTAGAGATCGAGCGCAAAGACGTATTGTCCGGCAGCAAAGAAGAGATAGACCTGATCTGCAACCTGGGCCAGGGCAAGCTGTGTCGGCTGTTTACCTGTATATTGGGCGAGTGTAAAGACCAGCTCGAATGATTGGTTCGTCAGTTTATATATATTACCTTCGCTGTTCTGAATGAAGAGGGCATTATGACGATAATTCTCTTCGTCTCTGTAAGTTACCGGATAGTAACAACTCGTCAAAGCGGGAATATCAAACACCTCATCTGCTATCCTCTTCTCTGCTCCTGGAATAGGAGTGAAAGGGATGCGATATAACTTATCTGCTGCAACTGCAAAAAGGTCATCCCCATTATAGGTAATTCGGGCATTCTCTATCGGAATTTGATGATATATCCCATCATCTTCGTTCCAGAATGCGATTCCCCTTGCAGTAGGAATGATAAGCAGCGGTTTGTTTTCCGTTTCGATCAGGAGCGGAGTTTCGACCACTTCTGAGTCCAGTTCGATCACATTCTGTTCGAAATCTCCCAGAAATTCAGAAATCCTTATGACCCTGTCTTCTGCTGTAACATAATGTTCTGTAGGGCCTCCGGGTCGTGCATAACTTATCAAAGGCTGAGTCGGCAGGTAGGAAAATTCAAAGACATCAGATCCCCCATCCCAGTCATCATAGCCCATCATACTATCATATAAGTGCCTGAAGAATACCACCCCTTCCCCGGTAAAAAGAGGCAATTCTGTCAGAGCAGGATAAAGCGCGTAAGTTATTGAGGGTTTAGCCAGATGAGTAACAACTCTGTCATCACTCAGAATGCCTGTATGAGTAAAGGGTTCGAAACTGTATTTGAAGGACATCAGCCCCGCTGAGGAACTGATATCGTATATTCTGTATATCGAGGGATAACCGCTATTAGTAACAAGCGGTGGACTGGACACTGAGGAGAGTTCTCTGTTAAAAACTATTGGTGACCATCTCAGGAAATATCCCTCGGCGTTGAGTTCAGGCCTATACCTGAAATAAGGTTCATATTCTGTCCCATACCAGTACCAGGAATAGGGATTACCGATATCATCTATATCGTCAGCCTCAATGATCCTGATCCCTCTTCTGCTTCTGACCGTATTGACACTATTATTTTCATAATTGCTTCTGAAGTTACCCTCAGAATCTACTACACCTTCATTAAAGATGATCTGTTCATCGATATGCCAGGCAATTATACCCCCTCCGAATGATTCACCCTGACTATTGAGCCAGCCGGGCAGCAGCCAGTCATACTCATATATCGGGCTCATCTCATCATCATCATAAACCTCAATTGGATGTAACAGGACTCGATAATCACTCTGGCCAGGGGTTATCGGTGCCGCACCTCTAAATGCTATACCTCCATCTCCGTCCGGATCGACATTCCTGTTTTCCAGTAGAAGATATTCTGTAGCATTCAACGGTACCCTGACAAAATAGGGTTGAGGATTGTCCTCATCGTACAGGCTGGATGCTGCAATCAGGGGTATTTCTGTTCCAAACGGAAATTCGTTTATCTGGTTGTAAACCCCCATATCCTTGAATACATCACCCCAGACGAGCAGTCTGTGCCAGGCACCCGGAAGAGCAGGCAAACCACCTTCCAGAGCATACCATTCACCGTCATATCCCTGTAGTGAGAGTCGCCCTGATCCGCCGGAATCCATTATATCCCAGTAACCTACTGCTGGCGTAAAATTGTTCACATTATAAAGATCGACAAACCCCAGAGAATGCCCAAATTCGTGTGCTACTACTGCGTTGATAACACCATATCTTCCATCCTGACTGATTGTTTCCGGGACGTTACAGGCATGGCTGATCTTTACCGTTCCATCGTTTACCCAGACCTCCTTGCCATCACCTACCTGTATGAAGAAGGAGGGTATGTCATGAGGTGTATCACCAGATACATCGTGCTGCCAGTCAGAACCGGCATGTATGATCATATAGTGGTCATACTGGCTGAAATCGATTTCACCGTCACTGTCAGCGATGGTAAAAATATCACGAAAATACTCCTCTATCCTGGCGATAAAGAGCTCACTATTCTCCATTCCGGGATTATAGTATGCCATCTGCTGAGGCAGGGTATAGGCAAATTTCGGATCATTTTCCCGGGGATAGATATCATATTCAAGTTCATAATTGCCGAGACTCGCTGCCAGATAGTAATACTTCAAGGCTTCCATATGGGCGGTAAAGAATTCATAATCGTGTGGTGGAGCATCTAGTGATACCGGATAATCAGGATCAGGCTCGAGCATGAATTTCCCGTTACCTGTCGTTCCGGGATCGTTATCTTCCTGGAAATCGACCAGCAGGACGAGCAACCGGTTGAAGTTATCGGTTCTGGTTGTTTCTCTATCCACCTTCCGGGAACGTAAATAAGCTTCTGCCGGATGAATACGCCTTTGTGTGGCTCTGCTCTCTTCAGGGAGAGGGTATTCCTTCGCTACTTCCAGTCTACCGGAAGAACTGTATATCTCCGAACGGGCAAATAGGGGACTGCCCAATATTCCAATCTGACAGACGAAAGCTGTCAGAAGGAACAGAATTACTTTATACTTGATTTGAGAAAATTGTCGAATTATCATTCCTCCTTACCTCAGAGATCTCCAGGTTACAAGGCATTAATTCTCCCGATAATGAAGGGTGACTGACATTGTGTTCTTAAACAAGAACTTCTCTACTGTCAGGCCGGTCAATCGAAAGGATATGCTCCCTTTTTCATTGCCTGCAAGCTTCAAAACTATCGAGCGCTAACCTTTTCTTACCAGTTATACTCTATCCTCTGATCAGAATTCCAGACCGAGGGAGAATGTGCGGTTATACTCCACCAGATCACCACCCTGCTGCATCGCAAAGTCAAAGCTTAACTTATAGCGTTGAGAGAATGTATATTGAATACCGGCACCAAAGGAGGGTCCTATAATATCACCCGCTTTATCGTAGATATAACCAGCACGAAGTGAGAGGAGGTCAAAATATGTATATTCAGCACCCGCATTGAATATCGTTGACTCTAACTCATCTTTGAAAGGATCGTCATACCAGGCGGTAACAATTCGCTGAAAGAATGGATCTTCATTAGCCAGTAGTTTATTCATATCAGCATTGATAGTCAATTTGTTATATTCCGATTCCATCAGACGATATGAAAGCCCCATTCGCCAATTCATCGGGAGCGGATCTGACTGAGCATCATCGACATAGGTTATATTCGGCCCGACATTCTGCAGATTCAAGCCGAAATCGAGCTGTCTTATCGGTAAACTAAAATATGAATAGGATGCTTTGTTCATCCCTGTCAGAGAGGCTAACCCGTTGTAGGCGGCAAGAATGCCGTTATAAGGTGAAACCACAACCTGGCCGAAATCTACACCATGAGACTTGACTCCAAAATCGAAAGCAAAGCTCATACCGCGTCCTTTCACACCGATTTCCGTCTGACCTGTTCCCTCAGGAGCCAGATCACTGTAGATAAACTTGAAAGACATACCCAGGCCGAGGTTATCAGTTACCTGATTGGCATAGCTGACTGCCAGTGCCCCCTCCCAGCTGGAGAACTCTCCTTCATACTGTCCATCTTCACTCATTTTATCCTGTTTCCCGTAGGTGAGAAAAATTGCATGAGCTCCAATATTCCCGATATCTTCGAAATACTGATTCCAGCCGAGATATTCTATATAGATATCATCAAAAACATCAGCCAGCCAGTTGGTATGCATTCCAGCAAATTGTACTTTACGGTTGAAAGCCATTGCTCCAGGATTCCAGTATCCGGCAAAGGCATCATCAACCTGAGCTACATGTGCATGCCCCATACCACCAGCCCGTGAACCCGGTTCTATCAACAGAAATATTACACCAGCCTCAGATACAGCATTTAATGCCTGGGGCAGAAATATTCCTGACAGGATTGTCAGTGTAATGATCAGTGTTTTTATGTTCTTCATATATAGGTTTCCTCCAAAATTTCTTCTCTATTGCTTTGAAAAGGGTAAGCTGTTATCGGTATGCGCAAATCACTACCCTTCGCTTTTTAAAAACTATAATGGTGCCGAAGGCCGGACTCGAACCGGCACGGGTTATTAACCCGGTGGATTTTGAGTCCACTGCGTCTACCAATTTCACCACTTCGGCACTGAGTGTTAATATTTTTGTTACTATTCTCTGTGTCAAGGACAAGTTTCCTCGCCTGTTAATACTGTTACCGGCCTTACTTTCGGGCCAGCTCTTGCATTCACGATTTCTACTTTTCATCTCATTACTTCAATATGAAAGCTTTCTTTGTGTCAATCAGATTTTTGGTCTGCTCGTTCTTCCAGCATTTCCCTGATAATCAGCTCACCCTTCTCCAGAACAGGATCTCTCTCCTGCAGATAATCAAGATAACTCTGCTCGACTATGAAATCAGGCTCTATCCCGGTGCGGGAGAGGATCTTATCATCACCATAAATATCACGATGGGTCGTAATCCAGGCATAACCTCCTCCAGGCAATTGATGAATCAACGCCTGACCCCTGGAACCTGCTGTATGCGTTCCGACTATTTTTACATCGTCTCTTGCTGACAGAAGCGCCACAAGAAAATCTTCGGCTGCCATTGAGGTTTCACTATCGGTCAGGATTACCAGGGGAACTGTGATCTTAACTCTGTCGGGATCGTTCTCTATTCTGAGTGGCTCTTCTCTATGCCAGGCATCACCTGTTCCAAACGGGACAAACTCCTCCGGTGGCAGATATTGATACATCGCTACCGGAGTTCCCCACGCTCTGTAGAGCGCTATGTTCTTTCGGGATTCCATTGTGGTTCCGGTCAGGATCTCCTTCTCGGTTAGATATTTCAGTATCTCATTACTTATCTCAATCCTCCCTCTTCTATTTTCTCTTAAATCGATGATCAAACCTGAACACCTCTGTAGTTCATCCAGAATAGTCTCGAAGTATCGCAGGATAAGTTCGTCATGAAAACTCCAGATTGCCACATAATATATCTCCTCATCGAGATCGAGCCAGCGGGTGTAAAGTAACTCCTCCCTCGTGTCGATGATCTCGCTCCAGCGATCATTACGCCGGCTTCTGGTAAGCACCACTTCTCCGGTTCTCTCTTCAGTTTCGGAAGCTATGATATCAGTCGGTGGAAAACGAAATTTTACCCTGACCTCACTGTCTCTTTCACCGAAAAAGAACATCGACATCGCCTTATTATAAAGGACAGCCTCATTCGAAGCGGAGATAAAGGGGAGTACTTGCTCGTTCAGATACTCCTCTACCTCAATACCGTCAACCTGCAGAATCTGGCTTCCGATAGGGAGAGATTCTGCATATTTATCTCCGACATTGCTGACAATAACTCTCCCCTCTATCCACTTCAGCATTACAAGTGGGTAATCGAGCATTTCCGAGAAGGGAGGGGGAAAGATTACTCTCGTATGACAATCCTGTAAAAGAGCGGTGAATTCCTGAATTTGACGGTAATAATCATAAATATTATCTGTATCGCTCACCCTGGAGATGAAGCTCTTATACTCTTCATCCCAGTCGAGATCTTTCAGTTGATCGAAGTGTGGATAGTTGTAATCTGCCTCTTTCCAGATTAACGACAATCCGAATAACTTATCTTCGAGTGTCAGATCTCCCAATTCACCCCACTCCGCCAGCAATTGAGATGACAATATCAGGCTGACAATAATCACTGACCAGCTAATACATTTCATAAAACCTGTCCCTGGGTTCTCCCTGAAGGATTTTTCTTTTTTCTCCGACTCTTTCTGTCAATACTGCCACTGTCAAGATTAACAGGTAGATTTCGCTCCAATATTTCAGGTAACTTCACATTCTAAACACCGGAAGCTGAGATATATTTCTTTTCCTCTGCATACGAGATCAACTACCAGGTTCAGGCCTCCCGATTTCACTGTCATAAGCGGAAACAAGCCGTTCATCATTCTGCCGATCCCGGCAGATCCTCCTGCCCTGCCCCCACTGAACAGCCGGATTTCTTACTCCAATCTCTGGTGACCCCTATAGTCGGCACCTGTCCGACTATAGGGGTCTCTAAGGGTAGAACCCTGAACGATGCTCTATTGCAGTGAAGGGAAATTCCTTGCAGTTTACAGTTGACGAAAAGGTAGAAGGGAGAGATATGTATAGTAAAAAGAATAAACGGGGCGGATACAATGAGAAGAAAATCGGGCAGCAGCATCAAGTTTCTCTTCATACTGATCATAATGATGGGTATAGTAATCTTCTATCAGGCCGTGAGGGTCAATAATTTAAAAAGCAGGCTTAAAGGCCTGACCATACTGGACTGGCGTGAGGATTATTATGAGATAGCGAGCGGGCTGGAACGTAAGGATCCGGCAATACTGGTGACACCAGAATTCGTGGATAACGGCTTTCAGCATCAATCACCCTTTAATGACGGGCAATCGTTTGCTGAATTGAAGGAGCAATATCTGAAATATGGCGAATTCGACCTCTATGGCAGTGGCCGTCGCACAGGTGATATCAGGCGTATACACGAAGGTGTCGATCTCTACATTCCGGAAAACAGTCCGGTACATCCGATATATCCTCTTGGCATCGTTACGGCGGTGAGTGATGACCCGAACTTTATCTTTCATACCCATGGCTATAGAGGAAGCACGCGAGTAGATTCTGTCGGTGTTGAATACGGTAAGATCGTCAGCATACTCTATCCTGAGGGGATCTCCAGCCTCTATGCCCATCTGAATGAGGTATATGTAGAACCAGGCCAGATAGTGAACTCCAATACTGTGGTTGGCCTGACTGGATATACAGGTAACATACGCAATAGCGGCAAACCTTCACATCTCCACATCGAACTGCGGGATGAAAATTATGAGAGCTTCGATCCGGACGCAAGACTGAACTATCACTTTGCATCACTCCGGAAATTTGTCGACGCTCTCAAGAATGAGGATGAAATTTCAACCGATTAATAGAGTTATTAAGCAAAAGAGAGGTAACAGAGATAATGAAAAGATACGAAACGAGAGTTATTAATCAACCCTTACTCCAGATAACCTGCCTGCTCTTCCTGGTGGCTGGATTAGTCCTTCTCCCACTCCTCCTGATCTCCGGTTGTGGCAGAAGAGATAGGGCTGATCAACCTGAAGCGGAACTGGAAGAGTTGAGAAAAGAACTCGGAATTAAAACCCAGACGAAATGGAGCCACGATGTGATCAATCAGGTTCAGTTCTATGACCGGGAAGGTCGCCTTGTAGAAGAACACTGGCTCAATCCAAAGGGTGTGGTTGTCACAAGTAGAGTACTGGAATATGATGAAAGGACAGGGAGGCTTGATACCACTACCTGGCATAGAGGCCTGGAAGCTTTAAAAAGCAGAAATGTCTTCCGTTACGACAGAAGAGGAAACTTGATAGAAGATAGATGGTTGACACCGTTCGATGAGATTCGAACCAGGACCGAATATATATACGAAGATGACAGACTTGTTGAAGAACTCAAGTACGATATGAGCGATAATCTGATAAGTACAACTCAATATGTATACGGAGACGGGCATTTGGCCGAGATGGTAGTCAAAGACAGGCGTGATCGTCTAACAGGGCGGCAGCAGTATAGTTACGATACCGCCGGTAATCTGCTGGAAGAGTTATGGTTCAACGAGGAGAACGAGAATGTTTTGCAGAGATCATACAGATATGACGAGGGGCAGGTGATTGGTATGACCCAGTATGATAACGGAGAGTTTACCCATTCTCTGGAATATGAATATGACAGTAACGGGCTTATCCTCCGTGAGTCGTGGAGGAATGAGGCAGAGGAGATATTCTTCGAGAATCTCTATACATACGAACATTTTTAAGAAAGAAGAAAAGAAAGTGAGGTAGAAGAATGAAATCTATTCTCAAGCTGAAGGACTCCGAAGTGGGAGATCTCACGATTGTCATCCCCAAAATCAGGGACTATCATAAGAGCTTTTCCAGTGTAGTCATAACCTATGAAAATGGAGACAGGCGAAGTATAGAGTATAGTGATCTCAATGAACTGATCAAACAATTGGACGAAGCTATCGAGAATTATTATGTGGGTTAGTGACCTGTCAAATCCTTCATAGAGCGGTTGTAATCTACTTAAAGAGAGACAGGGGTCAGACGAACCTGTAAATCTCTTTCAATTCTCTTCTCTCTGGTATTTCGACCTCTCTATCGCTCGCTCTTAATTCCTTTTCCGTAGCAGTCAACTCGGGATTACGCGGGAAGCCGAGCGGCGTCATACAGGCTATGTAAAAGTTCTCTGGAATCTCCATTATCTTCTTTACTTCCGGCCTGTCCATATCGGTTATCCAGCAAGTACCGAGACCGAACTGTGCCGCAGCAAGCAGAAGATGATAAGCAGCAATGCAGGCATCCTGAACAGGCCTCTTTGTCCCGGCGGGATCAGAACAGACTGCAACGGCTAATGGTGCTACTGCCAGAGGTCTGCTTGCACCGTCGCGTATAGCAGCCAGGGCTTCGATCTTCTCTCTGTTTCGGGTCAGGAGATAATAATAGGCTTGGGAGTTTCTCGATGTCGGTGAATAACGGCACAATTCCAGGATATTTTCCAGAAGCTCGCTATCGGGTTCTTCTGGATGAAACTCCCGGACACTTCTTCTGGTCTGTAGTAACTCCGAGCCTGTAAGATATTCATCAAGAGGATGCAGAAAGGCCTGGAACTCGATCTTTCGCCCTTCTGGATCATGGGCAAAGAAGTGATATATCCGGAATTGTGGATTGATACGGGGAGGTTCTTCGGCTATAGATTTCAGATTCCTGTAGAGGTTGTTCACACTTCCGGCAGTAGGATAGAAAAAGGTCAATATCGAAGATCTGTCGGCCTGGTCAGCCTGACAGAAGCCGAAAAGCATATTACCCTGTTTCATTATAACACACTTACCCTGATCGAGCCAGATCTCGGCTCCAGTATTGCTAAGATAAAACTCAACGATTTGAGGCAAATTCTTCGTTTTATAGAACACTATTCCCGACATAATTACAGCCTCCCTCTTTATTGTCAGTTACAAGGTGTAAGGACAGTCTGCCGTCTGGCATTCCGGATGTATTTGATCATCCGGTTTGATAGTCTCATCGTCATATATATCGATCTTCTCATGACGACAATACACGAACTGGTATGTTTTGAAACCGCCATTAAGATTATACACATTACTGAACCCTTTCTGCAAGAGTATTCTGCAGGCAAGATAACTCCTCTGCCCGGAAAGGCAGAAGGCAACTATCTTGCGGTCCCGGGGTAACTCATTCAGGCGGCTTCTTAGCTCATCAAGGGGAATACTGATGCTTCCGGGAATCGTACAACATTCAAATTCTTCCTTCTTACGAACATCGAGCAGGAAGGCATCCCTATACTCTTTTTTGCGGAGATCCTGCCAGGTAATGGCTTGGAATTTTCGCTGGAGAAGATTCTCGCCCACGTAACCGGCCAGGGTTAGAGGGTCTCTGGCTGAAGAAAAGGGTGGTGCATATGAATGCTCAAAATCGGTCAGATCATAAACGGTTCCATTATTCTGCATGAAGGCAGCAACAACATCAATCCGTTTATCTACTCCCTGATAACCAATAATCTGAGCTCCCAAAATCCGTCCTTCTTCCGGGTTACAGAGCAGCTTGAGCGATATAGGTGAAGCACCCGGATAGTAACCGGCATGATCTGAACTATGGGTGGCTACTGTAAAGTATTCCATCCGCTGTTGCTGCAATTGTCTTTCCGAAACACCAACCATACCGGCAGTCAGTTCAAAAACCTTGATAATGGCAGTAGGAAACGCCCCTTTAAACTTCCTGATATTGTCTCCCGTGATATTGTCGGCTACAGCTCTCCCCTGCTTATTGGCCGGCCCGGCCAGAAAGGCATTGAAATCCTGATTGAGAACGAGTTGTTTTGTAACGATTGCATCGCCTACTGCGTAGATATTTTCATCGCTGGTACGGAGATACTCATCAACAACTATACTACCGTTATTACTGAGTTTCAGACCACTCTCTTTCAGCCATTCTGTATCAGGCCTGACACCTGTAGCAAAGATCACTATATCACTATCTATCTGCTTGTTACTGGCTAAATTTGCTGTTATCGAATCTCCCTCCTTCTGGAGAGAAACCACCCTCTCCCGGAGATTGATATTGATACCGCGGGCTTTGATGTGCCGCCCCAGCGCAGAGGCTATTTCGAAATCGAAAAAGGGAAGAATACGGTCTTCCATCTCCACGAGAGAGACCTCAGAACAGATTTCATTTAGATTTTCTATCATCTCGATACCGATATAACCTGCACCGATAACGATCGCTTTCTCCGGTTTTCGCTTATCGATGTATTCTTTAATCCGATCGGTATCCTCTACATCACGCAGAACGAAGACTCCCGGTAGATCACTGCCGGAAACAGGGGGTTTGAAAGGCCTGGCACCGGGAGAGAGGATTAGTTTATCATAACTCTCATAATATTCCTTATTATTCTCCAGGTCTCTAATACGGACCTTCTTCTCTTCTCTCTCAAGACCAATAACCTCATGAAGGGTTCTTATCTCCAGATTGAAGCGTTGGGCAAATTCCTCTTTCGGCTGGACAAAGAGTTTGTCCCTTGTTTTTATCACACCACCAATATAATATGGGAGCCCGCAATTGGCATAAGAGATATAGCGGCCCCTCTCAATTATGATGATTCTGGCAGATTCGTCATTCCTTCTCAGTCTCGCAGCGGTAGAGGCTCCACCAGCTACACCACCGACAATCAGATAAGTCTTCATTCCTCTCCTCAGATCTCGCTTTGCAGGTTAACCGAAAATATTTTTATGCTGACAGAGTGATAGAACTACCTCGCTATACCCCGTTCTGAATTTCTGACAAAATCTAAAAAATACCTCTGTTCCGGAGTCAGGTTGGTTAACTGTTTGACCGCCTCCAGAGCCTGAGTTACATTGTATTTTGAATGATATATAATCTTGTAGATCTCCCTGATTGCTTCTATTGTCTCGCTGCTGAATCCCTTACGCTGTAAACCTACAGTATTGAGGCCTACAGGACGGAAGGGCATTCCTTCTCCACGGGTATAGGGAGGAACATCCTTCTTTACCCCTGAATGACCGCCGATAAAGGCATACTTACCTATCTTTACAAACTGATGAATCGCTACCAGCCCACCGATTGTGACATAGTCTTCTATAGTAATATGCCCGGCAAGGGTTGAAACATTAGCCATAATGATATTATTACCGAGATGGCAGTTATGAGCAATATGACAGTAGGCCATCAGAAAACAGTTGTTTCCGATCGTTGTATCCTCATCTAATGTTGCCGAGCAGTTAGCGGTCACGAATTCTCTGAATGTGTTGTTATCTCCTATAACCAGCCTTGTCGGTTCACCTTTGTATTTGAGATCCTGACATCTTGAGCCTATGACGGCAGAGTGATAGAAATGATTATTCTTACCAATTATCGTATGTCCTTCGATGATGACGTTCGATTCCAGAACAGAGTTATCACCGAGTTCTACATTGGGGCCAACAATAGAAAAGGGGCCGACCTTGACATTTTCTCCAATTTTCGCTTTACTGTTAACCTGCGCTGTCGGATGAATCTCAGTCATAGGCAACCTCATTTCCTGATAATTTTTGCCAGAAAATCACCTTCGCAGACTTTCTGTTCTCCAACATAAGCGTCGCCGTGCATCTTGGTTATCGATTTTTTCAGACTGATCACTGACAATACAAACCTCAGTGTATCACCCGGTACGACCGGTTTGCGGAATTTAACATTATCGATAGCAGCAAAATAGGCTACGTATTCTTCCGGATTATCGCAGCTATTGAGCAACATTATACCACCGGTCTGAGCCATTGCCTCAACGATCAATACTCCAGGCATAACCGGATGGTCGGGAAAATGCCCCTGGAAAAAAGGCTCATTGATTGTAACATTCTTTATTCCGACGATCTTCTCCTCCGCGACGAATTCTGTTATCTTATCAACGAGAAGGAAAGGATAGCGATGAGGCAGGATCCGCTGAATGGCCGATATGTCAAAGACAACTTCAGACAGACTCTTCTTCTGATACATCTTCTGTAATTTCTGTTTCTTGTAGATCTGTCTCAGCTTCTTGACCAATTCGACATTTGTTTTGTGGCCGGAACGGGCTGCCAGGATATGTCCCTTGATCGGTACACCGAGCAGGGCCATATCTCCCAACAGGTCAACCACTTTATGTCGAACGAATTCATTGTAGAAGCGGAGTGGTGTGTTATTGACTATGCCGTTCTCTCCGATCGGGATCTCATTCTCGTAACCAAAAAGCTCCTTTAATTCTTCCATCTCTTCACTGGTTATATCTGGCTCGGCAATCACCAGTGCATTATCAAGCGATCCCCCTTTGATCAGGTTCGCCTTTTTAAGGGTTAATAATTCGCTCATAAAGCAGAAGGTTCTGGCTGGAGCAAACTCCTTTTCGAAATAATCGATCGAGGGGAACCAGGTGTATTGAGTACCGAGATACTTGTGTTTGTAATCAACCATAAAGGTTATCTTTAACTCGTTGGAAGGAACAATGACCACATCAACATTCTCCTCCGGAGCAGAAAAGGATATTGGATCTTCGAACTCCAGATATTCTCGCTCTGATTCTTGCTCCATCAGGCCGACCTGCTTCAGTAGATTGTAATATATCAGCGAACTACCATCGGCTACGGGAACCTCCGGACCGTTGATCTCAATGCGGATATTATCTATATCCAGCCCCTTAATCGCTGCCAACAAATGCTCGGTAGTAGATACCGTAGCGTTCTGGATCCCGATAGTCGTACCTCTCGACATATCCACAACATGGTCTATGTCTGCAGGTATTTCGGGATTTTCGGGGAGATCAGTCCTGATAAAGATAATCCCTTCATCGTCATTGGTGGCCGGCTTAAAAACTACGGTTGTGATCTCTCCCGTATGGAGACCTATCCCGGTATAACTCGTCGTGCCACCAATAGTTTTCTTCATCTCTTTTTCGTTCATAGCAATTCCTGTTTACGGTTTTTTATTTTTCTGTAATAAATTAGTGTATTGTCAGCCAGAGTGGATGTCTGGCTGGAAATCAGTATTACTTTTCTTCCTGCTTCTGTTGCCTGCGCATAAGCTTATTGAAGAAGGATAGTATTTCGGGTAATCTTCTGAGAGAGACAATAATTCTTTTCTGTAAAGAGGCATCAATAGCTGGAGTTCCAAAATATCTCTTGCCGGCTGGAACATCGCTGCTGATACCTGATTGGGCACCAACCATAGCACCATCATTGATCGTTAAATGGCCGGCAGCACCTACCTGCCCGGCCAGAAAGACATTGTTTCCTACTACTGTGTTACCGGCAAGTCCGACCTGGGCACAGAGAATTACATTCCTGCCAAGCCGGCAATTGTGCCCTATCTGAACAAGATTATCTATCTTGGAGCCGGCACCGATTCTCGTGACACCGAAAGTAGCTCTATCAATACAACTGTTAGCTCCTATCTCCACATCGTTCTCGATTATGACCCTGCCAATGTGGTTGATCTTTTTATGCTCACCCTCAATCTGAAGATAACCAAAGCCATCCATACCGACAACAGCCCCAGAATGGATAAACACTCTGTTTCCTATCTCACTGTCTGGATAGATGGTAACATTAGGATAGATACGGCAGGCCTCACCTATTATGACCTTCTCTCCAATCACCGTATTAGCACCTATTAGTGTTCCGTTGCCGATTTTGACTCCTGGCTCTATAACTACATTGGGGCCTATGTGAACCTCAGTACCGAGCACAGTATCTTCTGCTATCCTTGCTGTCGGGTCTATGGTTGTCTCTACCCTCTCACTCTCTAGTTCCAACCATTTGTCTACAATTGTGTTCAAGGAGAGATAAGGTCTGGAACTGAAAAAGAGATTGGTCTCCGGTAGAAGATTAACATCGAAATCTATCGGAACAATGACCAGACCGGCATTTAGGTCTGCCAGTTCCTGTAAAAATTTACTGTCTTCATAAAAGCAGACAGAGTGCTCGTTAGCTTCCCCCAGTTCTGAGATGTTGCTCAGAAGAACCTCTTTCTGCTCTAATAGATGCCCCTCCAAACCTGCAGTCAAGTCTGCAGGCTTAAGCTTGCGGGAAAAAGTCTTCATACTGCCGTCAGACTATTCTTCTGTATCGATTGCCTGGTTTAAATCCTGGATGATCAGGTCGGTAATATCCAGATTCGGCTTGGCATAAAGAATTCCACCACCTATTGCGTCGAAAATTATAGAATAGTTCTCTTCAATGGCAACCTTTTCGATTGAATCTCTGAGCTTATCCATTATCGGTTCAAGAAGTTCGGTGTTACGCTGCATCGCCAGTCCGTTCTCACCAAAGATGCTCTCTATATACTGTCTTCGCTCTCTTTTCTTAGCTTCAATTCGTTCCTCTGCCTGTGCCCTACCTGACTCGGTCAGAGTCAGTCTTCTCGCTTCATACTCGGATTCCAGTCTCTGGATTTCCTCTTCCAGTCGCTGTAACTCACGCTCCCAGCTCTCACGTTCGGCCATGAAGATCGATTGGGCTTCCCGTGTATCCTGACTCTCCATCATTATCCTGTCTGTATCAATATAGGCTATCCTCAAAGTCTGAGCCAATAAGAGAGTCCCTGTAGTCAGTAAGCTCAAAACGGCTATAAGTATGATTCTTTTCATCAAATCCTCCATTATATCGACGAATTTCTTGTTAGAACGTATATTTCATTTTACTGTATCACAGATTAGAAGAAAACATACATTCCCCTCTTCTATCGTTCAACCTTTTTATCTCAGAGAGATAAGTCAATAAAAATCGCTTGTTTATCTTCCTCTATAGAGAGTAAAACCTGCAGGAAAAAAAGATAGAGACTGCAGATAGTACTGTAATGGAAACTCAAGCTTACCTTTATTCTTGACAAATAAACCCGGTAAAGAGATCTTGATTTACTAAACTAAAAATCAGGAGGAGGTGAAATTAGTGCCGATAGTTTATAGTCGTGATGGAGAGCCTTTTGAGATCACTCTGAAAC
>CAZBDV010000020.1:0-39200 GCA_964490765.1 uncultured Candidatus Cloacimonadota bacterium
GATTGGAGGCGATATGAATCATAGCGTGGACGAAGGTTTTAAGAGGTTCTTCGGGGGTAAGACCACTGTTCCCGTCACAACCATCGGGACTGATATAGAGGTCTGCATCGATTGGAACGATCTTGCCGTTTTTGACTGTCAGGCTGAAATCGTCGGGAACACGGTCATATATAAAGGTAAAGAAGAATCTGCAGGGATCAGCAACAGTCAAAGTATCGATAATTATAGCTGATTGAGCTCTACTTGTTATATGAATATCACTTCCAGTCCATCCGGCATAATTCAGATAGATACTGTTCAACTCATCAGCAGAGAATTCCAGATCACCATAATCAAATATAATAACTCCCCCGCCAGATCTTAACGACTTGTTGTAGCGGATTACATTCCTTTTCAAAAGAGGATTGGCATTTTCCTTGGCTAGTATACCTCCAGCTCCGCTTTTCGAGATGTTATCCTCAATGATACAGTATTGAATAACGGGAGAGGAGTTACCGGCCAGGTGTATTCCCCCACCGTAGTATTGCCAGTCTATATTATCAATCTTCCCGTTCCTTATGGTAAATCCGGAAAGAACGGCATTACGGCTCTCATTCTGATCGAAGGTGACTACTGTACCTGCAGCGTTACCGTCGATAACAGTTTCACTGATAATGTTCTCATCACCACCCGGTTGATAAAGACTGGTTATGGTAATATTTTTACCCTGAAAATTGATGTTTTCGTAATATATACCGGGATAGACGATGAGTGTATCTCCATGCTGTGCTGCTGCTATCCCTTCCGAGATAGCGGTAAAATCTCCCGTCCCGTCCTGCCTGACGGTGTAAGCTGCAGAATAAAGAGAGCAGTTCAGTAGCCAGAGCAGGGCAATAATGATAACAACAGTCATTCTATTCATAGCTTTATTCTCCTTGAGAGTCTAAGAAAGCGGAGTTGTGACTCTCTATATTATATACTTCATAACTCCGCCGGATTAAGAGTTAAATTTTCTTACTTTTCACTACCACCAGCCAATCGTTCATCTGACCAGCAACATCTTTTTCGTTTGAGTTTCGTGTTCCGAGGAGAGTTTATAGAAATATATCCCGGAACCGACAAGCTTGCCCTGCTCATCTCTGCCGTCCCAGTATACCGTGTGCCTGCCGGCTGTTGCTTCACCTTCGAATAATCTCTTCACTCTCTGACCGCGGATGTTATAGACGGTCAGGTTGACAGCGGCATTTTGCGATACATGGTAAGAGATAGAGGTACCGGCACTGCGGGAAGAGGAGGCTGGTAGGAAGGGATTGGGGTGATTCTGCGAGAGCACGATCTCCGGACGGGTGGCAATACCTTCCGGCAATTCGTCAGCATTATCCAATCTGACTACAGTGAATTTCTGCCGGCCCGGTCGCAGTAAGCGTGGTGAATATTCACCCGTTGCTTCGTTACGGACACTGGCAACCGGAATCATCTCCAGACTGCGATTACCTTCACGAACAACAGCAAAGCTGATCTCACTCTCCAGGTGTTCCGGGGTAACATAAGCCTGAATCTCTACCGGATAAGCCAGCACTTTGCTGGCGCCGATACATTCATCATCGGCATAGATACCAACTTCCAGCACATCGTCATCGTTCTCGATACTCATGATGAAATAAGACTCGTAATCGGGACCCCGTTCGAAGACGAAGAATTCCGGATCAGGTTTACGTCTCGGCTCGATATCGTCGCCAATTGTGTCGATATCAACACCTTCCGGGATATTCCAGTTGAAAGTAAGGTCCTCATCCGTTTCGAAAATATACATCTTCCCGTATTCGACCATACACTCTTCATAACCATCTTTGATCCAGCCCTGTTCGCTTCTGTGCATCGACCAGCGTTCAGCCTGGATACTGCTTATCGGACTGTCTCCCTGAAAATCGATTATCGATTCGAAAATCCATTGAGTTGCCGGTATGAAGTAACCTCGCCAGTTTTCCCGGCCGGCAAAGATCTGTACCGGATAGTCCAGTTCGATACGGTCGCCCTGGATGGGAAGATATTGAGGGAGATTTTCTACCCGAAGCTTATAGCCGAGATCGCTGCGAAAACTCTCTAAGTTGTAGAACCACCATTGTCCATTTATCCATTCCATGCTCGTCTCTTCATGGATAACTCGAACCACATTTCCCTCTATGGATGCCAGGACATCTGGTGCAAACTGATAGCCCTGTTCATCACGCAGGAGCCGGGGGAACGATTCCCAGAAATAGGCTGTTGGAGTCAGGTCAGTAATGAATACCTTCAGATCCTGTGTGCTCGGATAGGCCCCCATGTCCATTCTCGTTCCGTCAGGATCACTGCTGTAGGGGCATTCCGGCCAGATAATCCCGTCACCATTGAAATCGGGGTCTCCCGCATCGATGCAGGGTGAAGTCCATTCAAGGCGGAAATCCATCCTTGCCGGATCGTAAAACAGCGGATCTTCATCGATATTACCCGTTCCGAGCCAGCCACCTTCGATATTCGAATAGGTTACCGTTATGTCCGGTGTTCCGACCTCGTTGATTTCTATATTGTTTAACCGGACTATCGAGTTCCTCAACTCAAGCTCTCCCATAGCATAAATACCGATATTGTTCTGGGCAATCGTAGCATTGTCGATCTGTACCAGTGTCGGACTATCGATAAACACACCGATCTCATTATCGCTGATCTCCGTTCTGAAGAGATAAACGGGGAATCTCCAGCTAGCTGATGTTCTGATCCCCTGGTAGTTACCTTTGATCAGCGATTCGGTAATCGTGCCTATACTCTCATCCATCGATATTCCTGTCCCAGAGCTTCCCTGATAGTTGAAGCCTATTATCCGGCATTTGTGAAGTGAGATATAGGAATCGTTAGCCCAGATACCATCATTAAAGATGTTGACCTGTTCATCGAAAATAAAGGAAATACCGGCTATCTCGACAGGATATTCGGTATTACCGCTCTGGTATATATGTAATAGTCCAGTTATGGCTGTATCGAATATGTGACTCTCTTCGCCTGTGATCGTGTAATTGCTGGACAAGAAAACGGAAAACCCTCTGTTATAGGTCAGATTTTCTGCATAGATACCGTCATATACCAGGATGGTGTCTCCTGCAGCGAGGCCCTGATGATCGAAGGCATCCTGAATAGCCCCGAAATCGGGATTATGGGCCGGATCAAGACTGACTGTCCAGGTTACTCCGAAAATATAGCCTGGTAACATCAACAATATTGCAGACATAGTATATATAATCGCTCTCATTATTTCTCCTCCTTGAAAAAATTACTATTTGCTATCCTCTAATAATTATCATCTCAGATATTCTTGTATAGGGGATACTAACCTCTCTACCATCCATACCTCACTGCCCAGGTAGAGAGGTAATTCCGAGCGAAACGATTCTGACCAAGAAATAAGAACTTCAATCGACATAAGAGATATACGATGTACCGATCGATAACAATAGAGCAAGTCGTTATAAATAAGCAGGCAAGTGCAATGTATGTATGTATGTATGTATGTATGTATGTATGTATGTATGTCGTGCGTGTGATCTCATTTGTTGTCTCCTGATGCCTTCAAGTTTATTTTATTAACCTTGTTAGATAATTCTCAACAGTTATTCATTTGTCAAGAACTTTTATCATATATTCTAAAACAAAATATTAATCTTGACAGTGATTTGTAAAGCAAGTCTTTCAGCAGAGTGTACTCGACGAATCAGGAATGATTACAGGGAGAATCCCTGAAAATATGATGCTTAAAGGATACCCTCAGAGGAGCAAGGTAGTCGGCACCTGACCGACTCCGTTGCTCCCCAGAGGTTTTTTTCTGGTAGAGCTCTATGACTGGTAACAAAAAAAGAGGGACAGTTAGATCTGCCCCTCCGGTTATTTTATGATTTCAGTATATCCAGAACTTATTTGAGCAAGAGCATTTTCCTGGTATGAACACTATCCTCGGTTTGCAGGCGATAGAAATAGATACCGCTGCTAATCCTGTTGTTATCGACTGACCTAGCATTCCAGACTACCGAGTGTTCCCCACTGGTAAGCAGATCATCGACAATAGTAGCGACTTTTTGTCCGGCGATATTGTAGATAGTCAGTTTGACCTTCTGATCCGCGTTAAGTGAGAATCTGATCGTCGTTTCGGGGTTGAAGGGGTTGGGGTAATTACCGTGCAACTCAGTAACAGACGGTGATGTTACAGTATCTTCTGCAGAGACGTTCGTAATGTTAAAGTTAAGTTCTTCACTGAAAGGTGAAGCAACAAAAGCACCATCAACAGCCTGTACTCGCCAGTAATAAGTTCCTTCCGGTAACCCGTTCATAACAAATTCGGTATTAACACCCATATTACCGCGCGTGGGTATTTTACGGAAACCGGTATCCAGATTGGACATAGATGAGAGGATATCCTCACCTCCGCTATAGGTTCCTATAGAGAGATTATATGTTATTGCTTCATCTGGTGTTTCTTCATCAGTAGCGGCCATCCAGCTGAAGCTTACCGAACATTCACTTACTAGGACTTGCATATCATCGGGAACTGTAGGCGGAGTATTGGCAATGAACTCATTGGAACCTGTACTATTGCGATAAATTTCAGTGATGGCACCCTGCGGCGAACTTCCTGTGAGGAGGATATCGAGATCTCCGTCATTATCAAAATCAGCCCAGGCAGTCGAACTGGTATTAAGAGGAATCAAGCCTGCATTGACCGGTAAAAACAGGCCGTTAATATTACGAAAGACCGCAGAGGTATTGAACCCTGTCAGCATAACATCGAGAGCTCCATTCTGGTCAAGATCGCCCCATCTGGCAGAACCGAGAGCTACACCCGGCAGATCTGCATCTATATCGGTAAATGTTTCATCACCATTATTTCTATAAATCCTGCTAATCAGGCCTTGTGGAGAGTTTCCTGCCAGCAGGATATCGACAAAACCGTCGTTATTATAATCACCGATATCAACAGCAGCACCCGAAACTCCTGGCAAGCCGGTATTAGCCTGATAGAAGCTACCCTCGCCGTCATTAATGAATATGTCGGCCAAACCACCCTGATTAGTAGATCCGGCAAGGACCAGATCGAGCAAGCCATTATTATTGATATCAGCCCATACGGCATCCCCGAGCGCCATATCTGGCAGATCGGGTGTATCTATAGGAATAAAACTGCCATCTTCATTGTTTTGATAAAGAGTAGTGAGAAAACCGTTAACAGAATCACCGAGAATAAGAATGTCGAGCCATCCGTTATTATTATAATCTCCCAGAGCTATAGCTCCATTTTGAACACCGGTTAATCCGACATCTAATTCTGAAAAACTATCATCGGTATTATTAATAAATATACTGGCAATCAATTGATTTGTGGTATCTCTGCCTGTGATAACGATATCAAGATAACCATTATTAGTAAGATCTCCCCAGGCAGCCGTAGAATTACTGAGCTGGGGTAAATCGAGTCCAATATCGACAAAACCTTCTGATCCCACATTCTGGAATACCTTACTGATACCGTTTCCAGTAACGAGAAAATCGAGAAATCCATCATTGTTGAAATCACCCCAAACACCATCCCCGTGGGCAACACCGGGCAAATCCAGATTCAGGGGTGCAAAATGAGCAGTTGTAAAGCTATATGTATTAGACCAGTCGCTATATTCAGAACCGTCTGAAGACCTTACACGCCAGTAATAGCTGACTTCCACATCCAGGGTCACACCTGGCTGGTAAGTTGTGTTCATAACATAGAGGTTTTCATCGATCAATTCTTCGAAATCTGCATCGTGACCCAATTGGAAATGATAGAACTCTGCAACATTGACATTACCCCAGGAGAAAGTCGGTGTCGTGGAGATATCCATAGCCTGATCCTCGGGTTGCTGTAAAAGTGGGGCATTGAGATCACCGATCATGGTGACGGAAAACGTTATGGTCTCCCCCGGGGCACCGACAGAATGAATGTTTAAACCAGCAATGCCTCCGTTACCGAGAAAGCTGACCGGATTTGTCGTGTAGTCATTGATCTCAGTCCTGCCGTTATATGCACTGTAATGTGCCAGGTTAACCGTTCCGTTGGAAGTTGGAGTTCCGTTATGCCTGTAGAGATAGACTTCATCTGGTGGGCCGTCAGCATTTCCATCAAATCTGCTGTCTATTCTGTAAACCAGCAGGCCAGTCCCGGGAAGCGTCGATTCATAAAATCCTGTCTGTCTTCTGTATTCCAGAATGAAGAATTCGTAATTCGAATAGGGAGACTCGATCATATATACGTTGTTACCAGCTGAGGTTAGAGGTTCGAGAGTATATGTTCCTGACGAAGTAATTTCCGGAATATCCGAGATCCAGTTTTGCTGGGCATATTTATACTTCATCCAGGCACCCATATGAACGAATCCGGAGGCCATGAGATCCCAGGGCCCTACCGGTGTCATACCGGTCGAATTGTAATGATAGAGATCTGGAGCTCCCAGAGTATGGAACATTTCATGGCTCAAAGTCGAAGCGCTGCTCTGATTTTCGGGCTGGAAAGTATAGTCCCAGACTCGCAAACCGTGGATTGTAACATTGAAAGAATAGAGTACCCAGCGATGTGCCCAGAGAAGCTCTGCCCAATTGCCAGAACTTCCCCTGATGATAAAACTCACATTATCAACATTTCCGTCACCATCAGCATCGATCACCATATTCGTAGGAACTTCAGGTTCTATGAAGTTAATGGCATTCTGAAGCAGGGTATGTTCTCTTAGCCTACGTTCGGTATCGCCACTATAACCGTTCGGATTATTGACCGGATGATATGGTTGATAATAACTACGGGGAAAACTGTCCTGATAAGACAGGTTGGTTGTTATATCGCAGATTGGGAAATGGTGGCTGACAATATCGAGTTGATAGTAAGAAACTTCCTGAAAAAAATGTCGCATCGATGACGAATCCGTACTATTGAATCGAATATCATAAGTAGTCCGGGGAGTAGTGAACTCGGTATCATCGGAGAAACGGATATAGACCACCAGATTATTCATTGTACCTGTATGCGGGGCTCTGATCGTTGTTCGCTCTATTGGCTCATAAAAGGCTGCTCGTCGTTCCTGGTATATTCTATCAGAGACTTTTACCCAGGGTTCTATACCAACTTCGGCTGGTTCAACACTACCGGCGCGGTATTCAGAAGGAACCACATAATCACCCTCTCTTACTCCGTAATAATAATATCCATCGGTACCAACTATGAGTGTGTAGCCATCTTCATCATGAGTCCAGTTGAAAAACTCATCACCCGATGCAAAACAATTTATCGTGGTACCGTCAGGTAACTCTATCTCGGCAGGTAGAAACTCAAAATACGCTGCCGGTAACTGAATCACCGTAAAAAGAAACATCAGTGCCAGCAAGAGCTTTAATCGACAGGATATTCTCCTGCGGTATCTTTCATCAAATTTCATTATAACTCCTTATCATTGTAGAGACTGTCTTCTTAATATATAACCGTATATAATGCAGGCTATATCTTTCTTTGTCAGGCTGGGAACTCAGACCGGAAGATAAATCATTCCCTTAACTACGCTCATGCTGTTATTTTATACCTGCTGCCGGGATTATCTACCATTTTCGTTTCCTGCTGAGGCATTAAAATAATATGTTAGATAAGATCAAGTATTTTGTAAGTCTCTTTGACAAAGTTGCCCAGCTCTTTACCGCTGAATTGCTTCTGTTCCATCAGAGAAAGATTATGAAGATAATGGCAGAGGAGTTTTACCTTATCTTCTTTTCCGGTTGCCTGAAACTTCAGTATCTTCTTTACTATTGGATTATCTGCATTGACAATAAATTCGTGGTTCTGTAACAGACTGCTTTCCTGTCCTGAGATAACACTATTCATATCCTGCATTCGCCGCATGAATTCATTGAAGACAACAAGACCGGGAATATCCTTATTTTTCAATCTTTTAACCTCGATTTTAATCTCTTTGTTATCAAGCCCTTTCTCGAAAATGTCTTTGAGCCGGTCTAACTCAGTTTTATTATCGGAATCAACCAGTTCCTGTTTGTCTTTCTCAACAAAATCGTCGTCTAATTGAGAATCTATACGGGTGAAGACCAGGTCACCATTCTTCATTTCCAGATGCTGGAAAAGATGAGTATCTATAATATCGCTGGCAATTATCACCTCTTTGCCAGCTTCTTTCATCATATTGAGATAAGAGACCTGAGTATCCTCACCTGCTGCATAATAGAGCTTTTGAGGCTTTTGGTCATCTTTGAGGGAACTTTTATACTCCTGCAGGGTCCTGTATTCACCAGCTGCATTTTTGAAAATAATGATGTCTTTTACGCCCTCATAGAAACTTTCTTCTGTGATGGCACCGAATTTAATAAACTGATGAATATTTTCCCAATACTGCTCAAATTTTTTCCGGTCTTCCTTGAACAGTTCGTTAAGATAGTCGGACACCTTCTTTATGATATACCGGGAGATCTTCCTGACGTTCTGATCCTGTTGTAAAAAACTGCGTGATACATTAAGCGGTATATCGGGTATATCTATGCCGCCACGGAGCAAGAGCAGAAATTCCGGGATGAATTCCTGCAGATTATCAGCCACAAAGACATCGTTACAGTAGAGCTTGACCTTGCCGCGCTGTAACTCGATCTGTGTTGTGATTCTGGGAAAATAGAGAATTCCCTTTAATATGAAAGGATAGTCGACGTTGAGATGTATCCAGAAAAGAGGATCCTGGTAGTCGTGAAATATTGACTTGTAAAACTCTTTATACTCCTCTTCGCTCACCTCATTAGGTTTACGGTTCCAGAGAGCTTCTTTCTGATTGATTACCTTCTTATCCAGAACTATCGGGAAGGGAACAAAGTTAGAATACTTCTCGATCAGTTCACGCATGCGGTTAAAATCTAGATATTCACTCGAATCCTTATTCAGATGAACGGTCACTGTCGTTCCAGGCTCGCTCCTGTTACCCTCACTGATGGCATAGGTTGTTGTCCCGTCACACTCCCAGTAGGCCGGCTTCGTTCCCTTGCGCCAGGATAGAGAATCGATAGTGACTTTATCAGCTACCATAAAAGAAGAGTAGAATCCGAGACCAAAGTGCCCGATTATGTTGGACTGCTTATCCTTGTATTTCTCTATAAATTCCTCAGCTCCAGAAAAAGCTATCTGATTTATAAACTTATCAATCTCGCTCTTCGTCATACCTATCCCGTAGTCTATGAACTCGATCGTCTTCTTGCTCTTCTTTATCTTGATTTCGACCCTCAGGTCTTCTTCCTTAACACTCTCGTCAACTACTTTCCGCTTCTGGAGCGCATCAACAGCATTAGAAATCAATTCCCGCACGAAGATATCATGCTCTGAATAGAGCCATTTCTTGATGATTGGAAAGATATTCTCCGTATGAATACTTAACTGACCTTTCTTAGTTCCCTTTTCTACCATATCTGTTTCGTCCTCCCTTAAATCATTTTCTTTTCTTACAATATAACGAACCGCGGCATATCTGTCAACAATCTTTTAGCACTCATTATAAGAGACTGCTATATTTTTGTTGAACACGCTGCTTCATTCTTCAGGGCAAATAATAGCAGATATTGGAATGTTTTGGTTGACAGAAAATGGCTTAATAAAGCTTTATAGCTGCATAAGGTGGTATAATGGAAAAGCTAAAGGGAGCAATATTTGATCTGGATGGAACGATGATTGACTCGATGGGTGTCTGGACGGAAGTTGACAGGGAGTATCTTTCCAGACGTAACTTAGAAGTTCCCGCCAATCTTCTTCTTGATATCGATGAGGGTAACAGTTTTCTCGAAGTAGCCCGGTATTTCAAGGATAGATTCTCTTTAGCAGACAGCATAGAGGAGATAATTTCTGAGTGGACTGATTTAGTAGCAGAACATTATGAATCAAAGATAGAACTCAAGCCCGGTTTATTGGATTTTCTTGATCTATTGAAGGAGAATGACATAAAAATAGGAATTGGTACGAGCAATACCCTCTATTTAGCAACTAAGGTGTTAGAGGCACACGGCATTCTGGAATATTTTTCTTCGATAGTAACCGGATGCCGTGAGATCAAAGGTAAGCCGTATCCTGATATTTTTTTTAAAGTAGCTGAGGAATTGAAATTATCCCCTACAGAGTGTCTGGTCTGCGAAGATGTTCTTGCTGGCATACAAGCCGGGAAGAGAGCTGGTATGTATACAATTGGCATATACGATGCCTATTCCGAACCGGACAGAGAAGCAATCGGTCACCTGGCAGACTTCTATGGCCGCGACTTTTACGAGATCATGACCCACTGTAAAGCTAAATGGTTGTTATAAGTTTAGAGAGCGTAACAGGAGTTTTTCATTGACGTTCACTCAGATAGAAACAAGGTAACCAAAAGGAAAAAGCAAGTAGCAAAAAGGAAGAGACGATGAAGTTTAAAGAGATAGCAAAATTGCTTGAAGCGGAAGTATTTTCGACAGATGAGCAGATGGAGAGAGAAATAAGCTGTGCTTTCGGTTCCGACCTCATCAGTGATATTTTGATGTGTACAAAGGAACCAACCCTGCTGTTGACCGGATTGACAAATCCCCAGGTCATTCGACTCGCAGATATGATAGACATACTGGGAATAGTATTTGTCAGGGGCAAGAAACCAACGCAGGAGCTGATCGAGATGGCAAACGAACGCGATTTACCAATGATTTCGACAGCCTTCACACTTTACAAATCGAGCGGGATACTTTATAATAATGGGCTCCGAAGCTGCAAAATCTGATAATTACGCAGAATATTGGGCTTGTTCTCCAGCTCTGGAAAGCAGGGGTAAGGTGTTGGTCACTAATCCACCAGAGCCGGAAATGCAACTCGACTTCACAATTGAAGCGAAGGATTATATCAAAACCGGTAGAGCTTCTTCGGAGATCAAACTCTTCCTGAAAAAACTCGGTGTTAATCCCGATGTACTACGTCGAGTAGCAGTAGCCTGTTATGAAGCAGAGATCAACGTTACTGCCCATTCCAATGGAGGAACAGTCCAGGCTCTGATCTATCAGGATTATATTCTGGCCATCTTCGAAGATAAAGGCCCGGGAATAGAAGATATTGAACAGGCTATGATCCCCGGCTTCTCAACTGCTGACGAGTTAGCCAGAGAGATGGGCTTCGGTGCCGGCCTGGGTCTCCCTAATATTAAGAAAAATAGCGACCTGCTATATATCAAATCAGCAGTAGGAATTAATACCTATTTAGCGGTCATAATCTTATTTGAGGACAAACAAGATGTCTGAAGAGAGAAAAGAGAAGAAAGAATTTTTCCATGCGGTCGAATTGGATAGAGAAAAATGTGTCGGTTGTACTAAATGCGTCCGGGTCTGTCCTACTGAAGCTATCAGAGTCAGGAATGGAAAAGCGAAAATAGACTCTTCACGCTGCATCGACTGTAGCCAGTGTGTAAAAGTCTGTCCCGTTAATGCTCTCTATATCAAATCCGATCCTTTGAGTGATATCTTCAAGTTCAAATATCGTCTGGCAGTAATATCAGCCTCTTATGAGAGCCAGTTCAGCGAAGAGATAGGTTATGAGAGAGCATTGAAAGCATTGCTCCATCTGGGCTTTGATGAAATTGCCGAACAGGCAATGATAACCGATGTAACAGCGGATATCATCCGTGATTATATTCGCAACCATCCTCAAATACGGCCTGTATTGTCGAGCAACTGTCCTGCCATAGTGAGACTGGTCCAGGTCAGATTCCCCTCTCTGGTAAAGAATCTTTTGCATATCGAATCACCTATGAGTATGCTGGCCAAGTATTATCGGGATAAGATATCGAAAGAAAAAGGGCTGAAAGAAGATGAGATTGGTATCTTTCTCATTGTACCGAGTTCTTCACAAATTACAGCAGTTCATCAACCTGAAGGGACTTATAAACATTTGCACGATGGAGCGATTGCGATCAGTGATATATATTCCCAGGTAATGGATATACAGAAGAAATTGTGTGATGATGATACACAGATCTCAAGCTATGCCAACGGACTGAGCTGGGCTATCTCAGGTATGGAGGCGGAAGAGGTTGCAGCCGATGATATCGAAACACTTGCCGTTAGCGGTATTCACAATGTCATAGATATCCTTTCGAATATCGAAAGCCACCGGCTTGATCAATATGATTATATTGAACTGAAGAACTGTCAGCTCGGCTGTGTCGGTGGAGAGCTGAATGTAGAAAATCCCTTTGTAGCTGCCAGCCGGATCAAGAAAATAGTTAAGAAGACCAGGCGTAAAGAGATAGACAACGATTATTTCTTCCGGCTCTATAAAGAGGGTTATTTTGATGTAGAACCATTAGAGCCTCGTTCTATTATGGAGCTGGACAAAGATATCAGATCTGCTCTGGCCAAGATGAAGAAAGTAAAAGAAATTGAGAAAAAGTTGCCGGGACTCGATTGTGGTGTCTGTGGTTCTCCAACCTGCCGTGCATTGGCAGAAGATATCGTTCAGGGTCAATCAAAGATCGACGATTGTCTGGTTCGTTTGAGAAGAATCAAAAAGAACAAAGAAGAATAGTGTTAGAAAAGAGGTGAGAAATGGGTATTCCCCTGACAGAGTTCATTGAGAATATTGAAGGCGAGATATTAACTCCTGCGGTTAAAATGGATGGAATTACTATTGAGGATGGATATGTTTCCGACCTGCTGAGTGATGTAATGGGTAATGCCAGAGAAAATCAGGCCTGGATTACAATTATGAAACACCTGAATTCAGTAGCAGTAGCATCACTTGTCAATATCCCCTGTGTTGTATTCGCTAAAGGTGTCAAACCCGATAAAGATGTCATTTCCAGGGCAGAGACCGAGAATGTCTGCCTGATTACTACGGCACTTTCGAGCTTCGAAGTAGCCGGAAAATTATATAAACTCTTACACGATTAAATCCAATAACTTATTCGAGACACTCCTTGAACTGGTATCGAGCTGATCTACATATTCACTCTGTACTCTCTCCCTGTGGCGGGCTGGAGATGTCAGCACATAATGTGGCCAGGCAGGCAGTAGAAAATGGGCTATCAATTATTGCCATTACTGATCATAACTCGATGGCAAACTGTCCTGTTTACCAGAAAATTGCTGAATCACACGGCTTGAATTTCTTCTGGGGAGTGGAAGTTCAGACCATCGAAGAGATACACGTTATTGTTATCTTCGATAATACCAAACTAGCCCGGGAATTCGACAGCGAGCTTTATGAATCGCTTTTACCTTTAAAGAATAATCCCGATTTTTTCGGTGATCAGGTTGTTATCGATGAGGATGAAAATATCATCCGCTTTGAGGAGAAGGCTCTTATCAATTCATCCAGATGGTCACTGCAAAATTTAGTCGAGAGACTAAAATCGCTGGACTGCTTCTTTTTCCCTGCCCACATAGATGCAGAGACTTATAGTATCATCGGACAACTGGGTTTTATACCCGGAGATATCGAGTTTCCAGCTCTCGGCATTACAGCCGGGTGTAACCTGCCCGGATTTCTGGAAAACCATCCCGATCTGAAGAACTCTATCTTTATCAGAAACTCCGACGCCCATTATCTGAAGGATATTGGTTCTGGCTACACTGATTTCTATATTGAAAAGGCGACATTAAAAGAGATTAGATTTGCTTGCCAAAAAATCGGACTCAGAAAATATGTCGTCTAAAGAAAGATATAAAAAAATAGATAGATGATTACGGAGGTAGTATGCAAGATGATAACCAACTCTACCAACAGCTGAAAATGGTAATCGAGCAGAAGAAGAATATTAAAAATCCATTGATTGAAATCCTTCATCAAGCTCAACATATTTTTGGCTACCTGCCGGTAGAAGTACAACAATTTGTCGCAGAAGAAATGAACATTCCAGTGAACAAGGTTTATGGAGTTGTTACATTCTATAATGCATTTACTATGAAGCCGCGGGGAAGATATGTTATCAATGTCTGTACCGGTACAGCATGTTATGTCAAGGGCGCACCCCGAATAATCCAGATGTTGTCGGAGATTCTTAATATTGGACTTGGAGAGACTACAGAGGATAAGATGTTTACCCTGACTGCGGTCCGCTGTGTAGGAGCATGTTCTTTAGCCCCTGTGTTCGTAATTGGAGATGATACTTACGGCAGAATAGAAAGCCGTAAACAACTACAGGATATACTCAACAAGTATATGACTACTAACTGATACAATCTGATGGAAGACATATCACTACATCTTTTAGATATAGTTGAGAATTCTGCAAGGGCTGAAGCCAGAAATGTCAAGATATACATTGAAATCAACAGACAAGAGAATCGTTTGAAGATCCGGGTTGAAGACGATGGACATGGAATGGATGAAGATATGCTGATCAACTCGCAAAATCCCTTTTTCACAACAAAGAAAGATCGCGTCAAAAAGGTGGGACTTGGAATACCGTTGTTTAAACAGAACGCGGAACTCTGTGACGGCTCGTTCGAGATGAAAAGCGAGATTAACAGAGGAACTGTAATATATGCAGAATTCAGGCTTGACCATATAGATCGTATGCCTTTAGGAGATATTGGTGATACACTGACAGCTGTTATTATAGGTCATCCGGAGACTGATTTCCAGTTGGTTATGAAAATTGTTGATGATAATAATGGTGATGAACGCGAATTTAGCTTCGATACAGGAGAAGTTAAAAAAGAATTGGGGGATGTTCCCTTATCTCACCCCGAAGTTACCGGGTTCATCAGAAATTACTTAAGTGAAGGAATATCTAACTTGTATAATGAATAATAGAATAGAGAAGAGGTGTTTTAATGATATTTAAAAGAATTGATGTCCTAATCTGTTTTGGTTCGGGATGTGTTTCAGCGGGTGCTCCTAAAATTAAAAGCAAGCTGATTGAAGTATTAAAAGAGAGAGATTTACTGGGTGAAACAAACATAATCGAGACAGGCTGTATGGGCCCCTGTGACTATGCACCGGTCATGATGATCTATCCCGAAGGGGTATTCTACCGAAAGGTTACAGTCGATGATATCGAAGAGATCGTTGAAGAACATTTCCTGAAAGGACGCCCAGTTAAGCGCCTTATGGCTTCTGACATTGAAGAAAAACCAGCAATAGAGCTAAAGGATATACCATTCTTCAAAAAACAGAACAAAGTCGCACTGCAAAACTGTGGATTCATTAATCCCGAAAGCATAGATGAATACATCGCTCAGGGAGGATATGAGGCCTTAGGTAAAGTTCTCACCGAGATGTCACCTGAAGATACCATTGACCTTATCGACCGTTCCGGTCTGCGTGGTCGGGGTGGTGGTGGCTTCTCAACAGCAATGAAGTGGAAGTTTACCAGAGCTAATCCAGTTAATCCAAAATATATCATCTGTAACGGTGATGAAGGAGATCCTGGTGCTTTTATGGATCGTTCACTCCTTGAAGGTGATCCCCACCGTATCCTGGAAGGTATGGCGATTGCAGCATATGCTGTAGGTGCTGAAAAAGGATACTTCTATATTCGGGCTGAATATCCTCTGGCAATCGAACGAATCTCGCTGGCTATAGAAAACGCAAAGGAGATGGGATTACTGGGAGATAATATTTTCGGCAGTGGGTTCTCATTTGATCTGGAAGTAAGAAAGGGTGCAGGTGCTTTCGTTTGTGGTGAAGAGACTGCTCTTATCGCCTCAATAGAAGGGAAAAGGGGTGAACCTAACCCCAAACCCCCTTACCCCTCCGAATCAGGAGTCTGGGGAAAACCAACTGTAGTAAACAATGTCGAGACCCTGGCTAATATCCCGACGATCATCGAGAAAGGGGCGGAATGGTTCGCAAGTTTCGGAACCGGTGCCAGCAAAGGGACTAAAGTTTTTGCTCTGACCGGAGATGTTAAAAATACAGGATTGATCGAAGTTCCTATGGGTATCACATTGAAGGAACTTGTCTACGATGTAGGTGGTGGAATAATCGGTGGAAGAAAACTCAAAGCTGTTCAGTTGGGTGGCCCTTCCGGCGGATGCCTTACTTCTGAACATCTTGATGTCCAGATCGACTACGAGTCTCTTACTGAAAAAGGCTCTATGATGGGTTCTGGTGGAGTTATTGTTATTGATGATTCCAAATGTATCGTCAACATTGCAAAATTCTTCCTGGAGTTTTCAGTCGAGGAATCTTGCGGAAAATGTGTTCCCTGCAGGGTTGGCCTGAAAGAGATGTTACAAATTCTGGAAAAGATATGTAACGGCAAGGGTGAAGTGAGTGACCTGGTAAGACTGGAGGAACTCGGTAATATGATAAAGAGACTTTCTCTCTGTGGACTCGGTCAGACAGCACCAAATCCTGTATTGAGCACACTACGTTATTTCTATCCCGAATACCAGGCTCATATAACTGACCGGATTTGTCCTTCATGTGTCTGCCCCGACCTGTATTACTTCATCATCGACAAGGAGAAGTGTATCGGCTGCTCTCTTTGTGCCCAGAAATGTCCTGTAAAGTGTATATCAGGCAGTAGAGAGTCTAAGTACGAGATACATCAGATAGATTGTGTTAAATGCGGAACCTGCCTGGAAGTATGCCCGGTAAACGCAATTAGCAAGATACCTGGTATTCACCCAGACGTGATTGAATATCAAAAAGAAGAGATGATTGCCGATGAAGAATATTAAACAAAACTCGAATTTAATAAGAAAAATGGGATGAAACAATGAAGTACTATCGATCACACATTCTTGTTAGTATGGATGAGACTTCTCTCTTGGCAGGTGCTAAAGAGATTGAGAGTCTGATTATTCAGGAGTTGAAGAAAAATAAACTGGATGATGAAATAGCTGTTTTGCCGACCGGCTCGTTAGGATACTTCAACCAGGAAGTATGCTTACTGATCCTGCCTGATAATATCATCTACCGTAATGTTAAAAAAGATGACATACCGATCATAGTAAAAGAGCATCTGTTAAAAGGGAGGCATGTTAAGCATCTATTATCTGGAGAGTTACAGTATCATAGTTTGAGTTTGACTACTCAAAAGAGAGTAGTACTGGAGCATTCAGGAGTTATCAATCCAGAGAGTATTGATGAATATCTCGGCTACGATGGTTATGAGGCCTGGATTAAAGCTCTCCTGAAGATGAAGCCGGAAGAGATAGTCGAAGAGGTTAAGAAATCGGGTCTTAGAGGGCGTGGTGGAGCCGGTTTCCCAACCGGACTTAAGTGGAGTTTTACTGCTCCATTAAAGGCAGATCAGAAATTTCTGCTCATCAATGCCGATGAAGGCGAACCGGGTACCTTTAAAGATCGTCTGATTATGGAAGGTGACCCTCACAAAATCCTCGAAGGTATGATGATCGCCGGTTACGCTATAGGTGCTACTGTCGGTTATATCTATATCAGGGGAGAATACAAATTATGTATTGAACGACTTCGGAAGGCGATTGACCAGGCATATGAATATGGTTTCCTCGGTAAGAATATCTTCGAAAGTGGTTTCGATTTCGATATCGATATCAAGATCGGGGCTGGTGCCTATGTTTGTGGTGAAGAGACGGCCATGATCGAATCACTGGAGGGTAAACGTGGCAATCCGAGAGTGAAACCGCCTTTCCCCGGAGTAGCTGGTATCTGGCAAAAACCGACTGTGGTCAATAACGTTGAGACTATCAGTAATGTTCCCTCCATAATTCTTAAAGGAGCAGAGTGGTTTAAAGCAATTGGAACACCAGAAAGTTGTGGTACCAAGGTCTATACGATCATGGGTGATGTACAGAATCCCGGTTTATGCGAAGTGGATATGGGCACCTCACTAAGAGAGATTATCGAGCATTACGGCGGGGGAATGCTGCACGGGAAGAAGTTCAAAGCAGCACTGGTAGGTGGAGCTGCAGGAGCTTTCATTCCTCCCCATCTGCTGGATGTCAAAATGGATTTTCATAACCTGGCAGAGTTTAAGGCTGTTCTGGGTTCTGGAGCTATTCTGGTGATGAGCGAGGAGAAATGCATAGCCGAAATGCTCTGGTCTATTCTTCGGTTTTTCCGTCACGAATCGTGTGGGAAATGCTCTCCCTGCAGTAAGGGTACCGAATTACTCTACAGGCTGATTACCAGAGTTTTACGTTGTAAAGGTTCGGAGAGCGACCTGCAACAGATGATATCAGTATCTGAAGGGATGCAGGTCAGCCTCTGTGCACTGGGTCAGTCACCACAAATGCCAATAAGATCGGCACTACAGTATTTTCCTGAAGATTTTGCCGGTTATATAAAACGAGCACAATAATAAAAAATAGTTGTATATAAGGAGGTTTCATGAAGATTCTTATTAACGGGAAAGCTTGCGAAGCAGTTCCGGGACAAACTGTGCTGCAAGTTGCCCGAGATAACGGAATCTATATTCCATCACTCTGCTATCATGCTAAGATCGGTCCTGCAGGCAAATGTAGAGTTTGTGTAGTTGAAGTAGAGGGTATGCGCGGTTTGCAGACATCGTGTAATTTACCTGTAAAAGATGGAATGAACGTCAGAACTGATACTGAAGTGGTCAAAGCTCACCAGCGCTTGATCGTTGATCTTCTATTATCATCAGGAAAACATGACTGTTTGTCCTGTGAACAGAATGGTATATGCGAATTACAGGATGCAGCTTATTATCTTGGTATCGAAAGACCATCTTTTGACCTGGCACCGAAGACTATTGATATCGATGAGAGCAGTGAAATGGTCTATGTAGACCGTTCCAAATGTATTCAGTGTGGACGATGTGTTGAAGGTTGTAATAACACTGTCGTTAATGAAGTTATCAATTTCTCAGAACGGGGATTCGATACTAAAATAGCCTTTGATGATTTCCTGCCACTTGGAGAATCTACCTGCGTTCAGTGTGGAGAATGTGTTCAACTCTGTCCCGTAGGTGCTCTACTCGATAAAAATGCTATGGGCAAGGGACGAGCATGGGATTTCGAGAAAGTAACGACGGTTTGTCCATATTGCGGTGTCGGCTGTCAGATGGAATTACATATCGATCGTAGACGAAACGAGATCGTAAGAGTAACTGGTGTTGAGGATGCAGAAGCTAATAAAGGGATGCTCTGTATCAAAGGACGATACGGTTATGATTTCGTTAATGACGAAACGAGATTGACTGTTCCTCTAATTAAAGATAGTAATGGGGCCTTTCAGGAAGCTTCCTGGGATGATGCGATCAAGCTCGTAGCGAGTAAGTTTAAGGAGATAAAAGAGAAACACGGCTCTGACTCAATTGCCGGATTGTGCTCTGCAAAAGTAACTAATGAAGAGAACTACACTTTTCAAAAGTTTATGAGGAGGGAAATAGGCACCAACAATGTCGACCACTGTGCGAGGTTATGTCACTCCTCAACGGTGGCCGGTCTGGCTGCCTCGTTTGGAAGCGGAGCAATGACTAATGATATCAACGATATCAGAAAAGCCGATGTAATTCTTGTTACCGGGTCTGATACAACAGCTGCCCACCCGGTTATATCAGCAAGGATTAAGAAAGCAGTACGTGACAGCAAGAGCAAGCTAATTGTTATAGATCCGAAAAAGATCAGATTAGCAGATTATGCTGAGATCTATGCCTCACAGAGACCTGGCTCTGACGTTGCTGTTCTCAATGGGATTATGCAGATTATCCTGAAGAATGGGTGGGAAGATAAAGAATATATAACTAATCGTTGTGAAAACTTCGATGATTTCAAAGAAGAGATCATGAAGGATAAATATTCACCCGAAAATGTAGAAAAACTGTCTGGTATCCCTGCTGATACTTTGAAAGAAATAGCTGAAATGTTTGCTAAAGCAAAGACCGGATCTGTTTTTTACTCAATGGGTATAACGCAGCATACTACAGGTACTGACAATGTGAAAACTGTTGCAAACCTCCAGATGCTTTGCGGTAATCTCGGTATACCGGGTGGAGGTGTCAATCCTCTTCGCGGGCAGTGTAATGTTCAGGGTGCCTGTGATATGGGTGGCCTGCCTAATGTATATCCTGGTTATCAGAAAGTTACCGATCCAAATGCAAAAGAGAAGTTTGAGAAGATATATGAAAGACCAATGCCAGACAAGGTCGGTCTTACTGTTACCGATGTAATAGATACAGCCTACGAAGGCAAGCTCAAAGGACTTTATATCATGGGTGAAAACCCCTTCCTCAGCGATCCGGATCAACATCATGTTGTAAAAGCACTGGAAAATATCGAATTTATGGTTGTTCAGGATATATTCCTGACTGAAACAGCCGAGTTTGCGGATGTTGTTCTCCCGGCAAAATCATTTGCCGAAAAAGAGGGACACTTCACCAATACTGAGAGAAGAGTCCAGAGACTTAACATCGCTGTAAATGCTCCGGGTGAAGCGAAAGATGACTGGGAAATTACCCAGCTTATCGCTAATGCTATGGGATCTGACTGGAATTATAAGACAGTCAAAGAAATTACAGACGAGATCAATCTCACCACACCCTCATATGCTGGAATCACCTGGGATAGGATTGGAAGTAACGGCCTTCAGTGGCCCTGTCCAACAACAGATCATCCAGGTACACCCTATCTTCATAAGGATAAATTCGCTCGAGGACTTGGCCTGTTCCATGTCATTGAGTTCAAGGAACCGGCTGAACTTCCCGATGAAGAATATCCTTTGATTCTGACAACCGGGAGAATACTGGAGCAGTTCCATACTGGAACGATGAGCAGGAAATCCAAAGGATTGAATAATATTGGTAGACCAACAGTCATGATATCGGTCTTTGATGCTGAAAAACTCGGTATATCAAACAGCGAAACAGTTGAAGTCTCAACAAGAAGAGGTAGTATTGAGATAGCGGCATTTGTTACCAAAAAGATGCGAGCTGGAACAGTTTATGTCCCCTTTCACTTTGTGGAAGCTCCGGCTAATCGCCTGACAATAAATGCTGTCGATCCGGTTGCTAAAATACCGGAGTTTAAAGTCTGTGCTGCTAAGGTAACAAAGCTCAATAAATAATTCGTATCAAGTTACCTTGCCACGGGCTATGATATACCAGCAGTCAATAACCTGGTCTTCCTCGATAATATAAGCGAGATCAAAGAGATTTGTCACAGAGCAGGCATGATTGGGTATGATCGTTATACGATCACCAATTCTGAGAGGATTATCCTCATGAACCCTGATTATGCCATGCTCTTCTGACAATCTTTCTATGACTGCTGAAGGATGTTCTCTTACTAATCCGTGCCCTCTTATAAGCTGAGAACCATGAACCCCCCTGTCCAGTCCGAGACTCTTGCTGCCGGCATCAATAATGATCCGGTTTCTCTGGGGTCGGCTGATTACAGTAGCCATGACAGCGAGTGCACATCTATCTGCCTGAGTTACACCTAAAGAGACCTGAATGTTATCATAAAAGACATAATTTCCGGGCCTGAATTCAGTTATACCCTCAGCTCTTTTAAGATAAAGGGCTGAGGGTGTAGATCCGACACTTATCTCCTTAACTGTAATACCCTGTTCTCTCAAGATCTTTGCCATATCTGTTATTATTCTGATCTCATCAGCAGCAATCCGATAAACCTGATCTACACCTTCTGCTCCGTATATATTGCCCGAATGGCTCATTAAGCCATGAAAACTCAGCTTCCTACTCTTTTTAATTTCCCTTACCAGTTGATATACTTCCGTATTGTCTGTGATTCCTGCTCTCTTCATCCCGGTATCGATTTCAATGAACAGATTCAGCTTCTTACTACCAATATCAAGATATCTATCAAGCTGGTCTATCCCTTCCCTACTATCTACGCAAACACTGATCAATCTGGTTCTGGCTAATCGACTCAATCGCGCAAGCTTGATCTCACCGATGATTTGATTAGCAATTTGTATATCCGAAATACCAATTTCACTCATTACCTCAGCTTCACTCAGCTTGACAACAGCTATACCATTGCCGCTCAATTCATTTTGAGCAAGAGCTATCTCCCCTATCTTATGAGTTTTAATGTGAGGACGAAGCTTCACTCCTGCATTACTACAGAGTTCTGCCATCTCCACTAGATTGGTTCTCATCTTAATCCTGTCGATCAACAAGGCAGGTGTATCCAAATTCATCAGATCCATAATCACCTCTCTGAAATAAAATATATGTCACCATGTGGCCGATTTACAGTCAATAAATATCCGGATGGATAATGCTTTTGAAGTTCGAGTTAATTCAATGAATAGCAACCGGGATATTTGGGGAAAATAGTTGCTAAGATTTACAAAGGCAAATCTTTTTTGCCTTTTTGTATAAAGAGCTCTCGCCTCATATCTTCCTGTATTGCAGAGATTTAGCACTTCGTTGCCGGTAGAGAAATTCAAGAAATACTCGCTAATATCTCCTTATAGAAAGAAATTCCTTGACGCCCAGAATCTTTTAGTCAAATTTTGTCATTGATAGTCAAATTAATTCAAATTGAGGCAATTTAGATGCTGTGACAGAGGCTGGAGGTCAAATGTCTGGTGATTTTTTAGGTGTTTTCGAAAACGCTGTGCATAACAACAGAATAACTCTCCCTGCTGTTTTCAAGAAGTGCTTTAGTACATCTTCCAAGCAGACAGTCGTTGTCACAATGGGTTCTGAAGGGACTAATCTGGCTGTCTATCCACTTGATAACTGGAATACGATGATCGACAAATTGAAGAAGGGTGATGAAAGAGACAAGATGTTCATGAATAGTCTCATTGAATTTGCGTTATCCAAAAGGGAGCTTGAAGGTCCTGGTCGTATCAGGATAGACAGTTTTCTTTTAGAAGATGTTGGTATTAAGGACTCAGTGATCATCAAGGGTGAAGGTGATTACATCTCTCTCTGGAATCCTGAAAAATTCAGAGAGGAGAGGAAGAAGAAACTGCAATATCATTCTGATAATTTCAAAGCTATCAATTACAGAATATGAAAGAATATCATAATCCTGTCTTATTGAACGAGTCAATCTCCTATCTAAATCTGCGAGACAACGGGATATATGTTGATGGCACTCTGGGTGGTGGTGGTCATACATCTGCGATTTTGCAGAAGAATGAGAATGTAGTAGTATATGCTTTCGACCGAGATAAAGAGGCAGTAGAGTATAATCGAGGTTTAGAAGCAAAGTACGGTAAGCGTTTGAAGATATTCAATGATAATTTTGTTAATATGCGTACCCGTATGGCATTGGAGAGAATAACAAAAGTCAACGGTATATTGCTGGATCTGGGTGTCTCATTCAGTCAGATCTCAAATTCAGAAAGAGGTATGAGTTTTAATTTGGATGGACGACTCGACATGAGAATGAATCAGGATGACGAACTGACAGCTTATGATGTAATAAATAAATACCCGATAGAAGATCTCGCCCATATATTCAAAGAGTATGGAGAAGAGAGAGAATCGTTCCGTATTGCCAGAGGAATCGAGCAACACAGGAGCAGACGCCCAATAGAGACAACTGCACAGTTAGCCGAGATAATAGATAAAAGTACCCGTTCAGCCTACAAAATAAAAGCCAAGGCGCGAGTCTTTCAGGGCATAAGAATCTACATTAACGGCGAATTAGAGGCCTTAAAAAGTGTTTTATATGATGCTGTTGACCTTCTCGACAAGGGAGGAAGACTGGTAGTAATATCATATCATAGTCTGGAGGATAGAATAGTAAAACAGTTATTCGTCCACGAAGAGAAAGAATGTATATGCCCACCGAAATTTCCCAAATGTATCTGTAATAAGAAGAAAAGATTAAAGATCATAACCAGAAAACCTGTAAAACCTTCAGAAAAAGAGATATTCCAGAACCGGCAAGCCCGTTCTGCCAAGCTGCGTGTGGCAGAGAGGGTTTAAAGGATTATCCAGTAATCGCATTGGATGACAATTAGAAGGAGAAAGATGACTAGGGAGATATTATGAAACCCAAATTCGTTCTATTAGGAATTTTAATTTTACTTTCAGTCTATGGTCACTACAGGATAAAGAATGAAATAGTAATGACTTCAAATGAGAATTTCTATCTGGAGAAGGAATTGAGAGCAGAACTGGCAATAAATAGAGATCTGGAAGCAGAAGCTGAAGACCTTCAATCGTATTCTAATATAGTGGCTAAAGCTATGACAGAACATGGAATGATTTTTTCTCATAATGACCCGGATAACTATTATGTGGTATATATCGAACCAAAATACAGTAACAGTATCCTGGCTCTTTTAGACCATATTATCCCTTCTGCTGATGCAATAACAATCATCAGATAGAAGATCTGGTTTAGAAGAAAAGTTAGTTGTTTTTAAATTTATTATAATACTGAGGTTAAGGTGAAATAATGCATATTGATGTAAGGCGAGATAATTTAAGGTTCTTTTCCTTTATAGGATTTAGTACCCTCCTGATCTTCATATGGATTATCTATCTCTTCTCTATACAGGTCCTTGACCCTCATGGTTTTGAAGAAGCCAGAAGAGTTCGTTATACTCCTCTCAAGCAGATTCAGAGCCCTACACGAGGAATAATACGTGATAGAAACAGTGATTTGCTTGTAAGAACAGAGACCTACTATCAGATCGATTACGACCGCTCAACATTGAGCAGTTATAAAGATAATAATAAAGAACAACTCGCTACAGATTATAGCAAGCTCGCCTCTATAATTTCCAGTAATTCCTCTCTCAGTCATCAATATGTTCTGAGTAGATTGAAGCGGAATTCCTCTGTACCAAGCATATATCTTTCTGACAGGATAAGGGAATCCGATATGGTTAAAATCGAACGGGAAATGCTTGAACATAATTATCACAGAGGATTGATAATAAACTATAGCAGTCAGCAGAGAATCTATCCCAAAGGTAATCTTGCAGCCAGACTGTTGGGTGCTACAAGTGAATCGAAAGATTCTGGTGTATCCTCTGCTCTGAGCCAGTTAAAGGGACTCTGCGGTATAGAGGCTACTTATGACAATGAGCTACGTGGTGTTTATGGCTGGCGCAACATTTTCATGGATGGAAGAAACCGTCCGGTACTCATCCCTAGACTGGGTAAACAGAAGGTTGTAAATGGCAATTCTCTAATATTAACTATAGATTCCAGAATACAGGATATTGTGGAGATGAACCTGAAAGAGGGTTTGAAAGAATACAGAGCACAAAATGCCGTAGGAATAGTCATGGACCCCCAAAGCGGTGAGATTCTTGCACTGGCTAGTGTATCAGCAGCTGACGAAAACTACGCATCATCCGAAATCAGGGTCATGTCCAACATGGCAACCTCCTTTATGTTTGAACCGGGCTCGACTATCAAATCCGTTACTGCATTAGTGGCTCTGGAGAATAAGCTCTTCAATACAACTGACATGATAGATTGCCGGACTTATCGTACCGAACACAATCGGACTATCCGTGATGCTCACCCTTTTGATGATTTATCATTTACTGATGTTATTGCTCATTCCAGCAATGTGGGAACTGTAAAGATTGCAGAAAAAGTTGGTGCGGAAGCTTTGTATGATCGTCTGATATCCTTAGGGTTTGGTAACAGAACAGGATCTGACCTTTATGGTGAATCTGCTGGACTATTAAGAAAATTAAACAACTGGCAGGGCTTCTCACTCCACTCGATATCATTCGGGCAGGAACTTGCAGTTACTCCCTTACAACTGATTTCAGCATATGCAGCCCTGGCTAATGACGGCAACTTGATGAGACCTTATATAGTAAAGAATATTGTCGATGAGAATGGCAAAATAGTTACAAAAAACACACCGAAGAGGATACGTAAAATATCGTCCAGATACGCACTTGATACAGTAAAAGAGATGCTGAGGATAGCTGTTGAGGAGGGAACTGCAACAGGAACCAGACTCCCCTACATCTCGATAGCTGGCAAAACCGGAACTGCTGAAAAACAATTAGAGGGTCAGGCGGGCTATTCCAGAGACAAGTATGTATCAAACTTTGTAGGCTTTTTCCCTGTTGAGGATCCCCAGTATGTGATACTGGTCCTCTATGATGAACCGGCCTACTATTATCATTTTGCATCTATGTCTGCAGTTCCCACTTTCAAGAAAATCACTGAACAGATACTCTCATTACCAGATTGCAACGTAGTTCCACAGATGCGTATGCAGGACCTGCATTTTGTCAATATGCCTAAACTACTCGGAATGAAGCCCCACCAGATTGAGTCGGTACTGAGAAAAGAAGATATTAACTACCAGCTTCTTGGTGAATTGAATAATGATGAAGCTGTGGTCATAGATCAGTATCCCAAACCGGGAATACAGTTTGATACAAATCAGGGTGTTATCGTTGTTCTGGGAAAGAAAGTTATGATTGATTCATCTCCACATATCGACGAAGCTCAGAAAGAGAAGATGCCCTCGTTAATCAATCTGACCTTAAGGCAGGCTATCAGAGAAGCAAAAAAATATCAGATTAATCTAGAAATAGAGGGGAAAGGTGTGGTAATTACGCAATCTATCCCTTCAGGAAGGACAATCGAGACAGGCATAACATGCAAAGTAAGTGCAAGATAATCAGTCTATCAGCAATAATAGAGAAGCTGAAGGAAGAAAGACTCCTGACTAAAACCAGAGGAATATCTTACAGCCTGCTTTCAGCCTCTGTGAATTATCCAATTACTGATACGAGACAACCTGGCAAGATTGATAAAACAACCAGCCTCTCTGACACCACAACTCCATTACCATCTTTCATATGTATTAAGGGAACTATTTTTGATGGCCATCGATTTGTTGACGAAGCAATTCAATCGGGTATAAAGCTGTTTTTCCTAGAGCAAGAACAGGATAGAGAAGACATACTACAAATCGTCGTTAAAGATACTAGAAAAGCGCTGGCTGCTCTGGCAGACCTATTTTTTGAAGAGCCTGCAAAAAAAATATTTCTGGTTGGAGTAACAGGAACTAACGGAAAAACCTCTATCGTAAAGATCTTAGAAAATATATTGCTACAGCAGGGTATGGCTGTAGGTTCCATCGGAACTCTGGGATATTCTATTAACGGTAAACAATATGATCTGGAAAGAACTACCCCTGATATTACCGAACTTCACATGATATTCAAGGAAATGGTTCAGAATGATATTAAGTATGTCGTGATGGAGGTTTCATCACATTCGCTCAAGCTGGATCGTGTTTACGGACTTGAATTCGATATTGCGGTGTTTACCAATCTGTCTCGGGATCATCTCGATTTTCATCCCGACATGGAAGACTACTATTCCAGTAAGAAAAAGTTATTTGATCATCTAAAAGGACCAGCTTTTATTAATATTGATGATCCCTATGGGACAAGGCTTTGGGGAGATTTTTCCGGAGTAAAATACAGAATTTCCAGTGATCGTAAAACTGATAGCAATCCCGACATTTCATATCAGATTAAGAAAACTGCTCTTGACAGCACCGATTTTGAAGTTACCTTCGGGGAAGAATATTCACAGAATTATTTATCGGGGAAAGATACTCATCAGACCTTTAAAATCAAATCACCAATGCTTGGTTCACACAATGCCTTTAATATTACGACTGCTATATCTGTAGCCAAAGTTATTACAAAGAATCCAATCAGTGACCTTATCGCTTCTCTCCCCTCTAATATCCCGGGTAGATTGGAACGGGTTAAAAATAAACACAATATCTACTGTTTTATTGATTATGCTCATACACCCGAAGCTCTATTTAGAACATGTCGTACAATAACTGATGGGATAAAGCTAACCCATAGAAATAGAGATATTACTGCTAAAAAAAGAAGATTTATCACAGTTTTTGGTGCCGGTGGGGATAGAGACAGGGGTAAGAGAAAAGAGATGACGGATGCTGCATTCAGTTATTCCGATTATGTAATATTAACCACTGATAATCCAAGAAGTGAAAATCCTGCTGATATTATCAATGATATGGTAGAACATCTTGATCCAATCTCTAATTACTGGATTATCCTCGATAGAAAAAAAGCAATTGAAACTGCTGTTTCACTTGCAACGGAAAACGATGTTATATTAATAGCAGGTAAAGGACACGAAAAATATCAGGAATTAGTCGGACAACGGATACCATTTGATGACTATCAAATCGCTCAGCAGGCAATAATTAAAATATTTGAAGGCAGGAATGAATCTGGAACTGATAGTTCGATAAAAGCAGATATCGAAGGGTTTTCTCCCGCATCAATAGACTTGTCAGTACCTGTCAACCTGCTGGTAATAAGACTCCTTCTTGAGGAGAATGATAACTTACTCAAAGAATTATCGTGGCAGAGAGAAAAAGAACAGAAAGTCTATCGCAGTGAAGATAATCATGTTCGGATAAAGAACCTTGAAAGCAAAGGCCTTACAGAGCATCAACATAATATAAAAGCTATCTCAACAGATACTCGAACCATAAGGGATTATTCACTATTTTTCGCCCTGAAAGGTAAAAACTTTGATGGGCATGATTTTGTAGAAATAGTACTGGAGAAAGAGAATAACTGGGCTGTTGTAGAACATAGTTTTCCTGTTTTAACTGATAGAAACCAAGAACGACGCCTAATTAGGGTTCAAAATACCCACCTTGCTTATGCTACACTGGCTAAAAAGTACCGCAATCTATTTAAGACCACTCTCATAGCTATTACGGGAAGTAGTGGTAAAACCACAACAAAAGAATATTGCAGTAACATCCTCTCAGTTAACCATCGAGTGCTGAAGAATATTGCCAACGAGAATAATCTGCTGGGAGTTGCCAAAACACTCTTTCGATTATCTCCATCACATGACTTCGCAGTAATCGAGATAGGATCAAATAAGATCGGGGAAATTGAACTTTTAGCAGATACCTGCCAACCTGATATTGGTATAGTTACCAACATCGGCCCTTCACATCTGGAATTCTTCCATGATCTTAACGGTGTTTTTAAAGAGAAGTCCGCTCTCCTGGAGAGGGATCTGACCCTGGGAATACTGCCAGGTAATGACGAACTCTTCTCTCGTTACGGTAATCAATTTATTAGAGTCAGCCCTTTAGATGGAAGTTCTGATAATAACAATCACTATTATGTAGATGTAATCTCCAAATCTGATAACAGGAGTGAGTTCAAAATAGCTGGTGATACCTACTCGATCTCCTCAGGTGCATATTTTAACGTGTTAAATGCAGCTTATGCTGTAGTTCTCGCGAGAACCATCGGTTTGGATAGGGATTCTATACAGATAGGTTTGACTAAACCACTCGAGATAAAAGATCGGATGGAAGTCTTTTATAGCAAAGGTAGAATGATCATCTCTGACTGTTACAATGCAAATCCTTTTGCTATGAAGATTGTTATCGATCACTGGTTGAAGACAGAACCGAGTCTGCCCCATATTGCTATTCTTGGCGATATGTTAGAATTGGGTGACAGGACTGTTCAATATCACCAGGAGATAGGTGAACATATCAAACAAGGGAGCACTGAAACAGGCTTCTATCCCAGGATCATTGCCGTGGGTAAACAAGCAAAGCATTATCTACCTAATAAGGATAACCATCAATCTTTTGACACCGTCGATGAGCTCATAAATTCTGATATTCTTAAATCTATACCAGACAAAGCGATCATACTTCTCAAGGGATCGCATAGTATTCATCTAGAAAAGATTAAAGGCAGGTTATAATGTTCTATCATCTCTTTTCTCCCCTGGTTGAAGCATCGATTATTTTTAACGTATTCCGATATGTAACTTTCCGTGCTATAGCAGCTTTTGTTACCGCTCTACTCTTCTCACTATTCATCGGTCCGAAGATGATCAGAATGTTGAAGAAAAGTCATGTTGTTGAAACGATTAATGAATATGTGCCTGAGACTCATAAAACTAAGAAAGGAACACCGACTATGGGGGGATTAATTATCCTGTCGGCACTCCTTCTTTCTGCTCTTTTATGGAATAATCTAACTAACAACTATGTCCTTATTATGTTATTGGTCGCATTCTGGCTTGGTAGTATAGGTTTTATTGATGATTATCTGAAAAACATGCTAAATTATAAAAAAGGCCTCATTGCACGTTACAAACTAATCGGTCAGATATCCCTGTCTATTATTGTTGTACTGGCAATCTACTTCGGAACATCTGATAAACAGGCATTTACGACTATTGGTGTTCCTTTTTTCAAAGATTTTATGTTGCCACTAGGGCTCCTTTATTTTCCTTTTGTAATAGTAATGATTGTAGGGACTTCCAATGCAGTGAATTTAACCGACGGACTCGATGGCCTTGCAGGAGGTACTCTGGCTATAGCAGCATTAGCTATGGGTGCTATGGCTTACCTCAAGGGCAACATTAATCACGCAGATTATCTGCAGCTATCTTTCATTCAGGAAGCAGGAGAACTAACTGTCTTCATAGCTGCAATAATTGGAACTCTATTAGGTTTCCTCTGGTTCAACTCCAAACCGGCACAGATCTTTATGGGTGATATCGGGTCACTGACCCTTGGTGGTTTGATGGCAACTCTGGCATTACTTCTCAAAGAAGAGATATTTTTCGCTATTATTAGTGGTGTATTCGTTCTCGAAACTCTCTCAACAATTATACAACGTTATTATTTCAAGATTACTCGTATTAAAACCGGAACGGGAAAGAGAGTTTTTCTTTGTGCTCCGTTACATCATCATTTCGAGAAAAAAGGTATTCCGGAAGAGAAGATAGTTGTCCGCTTCTGGATTATTGCAACTCTTTTTGCAGCTCTCGGACTTGCAACGATTAAACTTCGTTAACTGGTATATGAGGCATTAAGATTCATGGATATAAAAGGGCAAAAATTCGGTATCATGGGTTTCGCAAGAAGTGGAATCTCTACTGCTCTGAAGATTCTTGAGTATGGTGGGATTCCTTTTATAAGCGAAATCAAAACTGAGAATGAAATTCGTGAAAATATTATCACCAGCTTCGGACTGGAGACCTGGCAGAATCTCAGCTGCTATAGTGAATTCGGGCAACATAGCGATAAACTACTTGAATGTGATACTATCATTGTCAGTCCTGGAATATCGACCAATCATATCATCTTGCAAAAAGCAGCAGTAAAAAATATCAAACTCATAAGTGAAATAGAACTCGGTTATCTTATCAAAGATAAATCGAGCAAGATCATTGCTGTTACCGGATCAAACGGCAAAAGTACGACTGTAAGCCTGATCTATCACATTTTACAGAATGCTGGGTTCAAAGTTATTCTGGCTGGTAATATCGGAAGCCCCATTACTGCCTATCCGATAGATAAGCCTGGTCTTGACTATCTGGTTCTGGAGTTGAGCAGTTTCCAGCTGGAGTTGATACACGACTTTCTACCTGACATTGCGATCTTCCTTAATCTTACACCAGATCATTTAGATCGGCATCAGACAATGGCAAACTACCTGAAGACCAAATTAAAGATATTTATGAATCAGAATAACAGTCATAAGGCTGTTCTAAATGCCGATGACAGGACAATAATGACACATCGTTGTGAAATAGGTTCACAAAAGGCCTACTTTGCTAACAGAGCAGATTCTATCCCACAGCATGCAGTTGAGTCGTCCTATCTCACTGATAACAAGATAATCTGGAATAACTATACTAGCAACAGTCCTGATGAGTTCGTCTTCGACACTGATAGATCACATCTTCTGGGATTACATAACAGGCAGAATATGATGGCTTCCATTCTCGCTGTAAGTAAAGAAATCTCAGACAAGAATCTGATTCAAAATTCTCTCGATTCTTTCTTGCCACTGCCTCATAGATTAGAAAAAATATCAGAGATACATAGTATCACTTTTATTAATGATTCTAAAGCAACCAATACAGACTCTGTTAAACAGGCTCTTACTTCATTCAATAAACCGGTGCATTTGATTCTAGGCGGGTATGATAAAGGTGAAGATTACACAGCTCTTTTACCATTCCTTAAAGATCGGGTTAGTCATATCTATCTGATTGGCAATGCTAAAAAAAGAATGGAGCTCGCTTTTCAGTCATTAAGTGAGAAGATCTCGAGTCATAAATCTCTATTTGAAGCTGTAAACAGTGCATACAAGAATGCCAGAAGAGAAGAAGTTGTCCTTCTCTCCCCAGCCTGCGCCAGTTATGATATGTATAAAAATTTTGAGCAGCGTGGAGAAGCGTTTCGAACAATAGTTAGGGAATTAGAGAAAAATGAGAACAGATTACACTAAAGGAAAGATCCGTTACAAGATAGTAAATTTCGATTCTATCATTCTGATAGCATACTTGCTACTATGCCTGCTTGGTCTCTACATGAACCTCAATATCAGTTCGGTTACTGAATCCAATATGACTACCTTTATGAAACAGTTGATCTGGACCTGCCTTTCGCTTTTGGTAATGCTCTACGGATTTGCAGTAATAGATATGAAAAAGTTACGAAGCTTCATCCCGGTATTGACTTTTATTAATATCTTCTTACTCATACTGGTATTATTTATAGGAAAACAGGTTGGAGGAGCTAAGAGGTGGATTACTATATACGGCATCAATTTCCAGCCTAGTCTCTTTGTAAGAATTATGCTTGTTCTTTATTTTGCCCATTTCATCGACAAGAAAAAGGAACTGATTCCTGAAACATTCCCAAAGGGATTTATTAAACACTTTAAACCCTTGATTGTAATTACCCTTATCACATTTGTTATCCTAGTTAAACAGGAACATTTCAGTACTATTGTTATCTCATCGATTACTCTATTCTCTATCCTCTGGGTATCCAGAATCAAACTGGTTACTTTAAGTTCGATTATTTTGATATTACTTGTGGGAGGTGTCTGTATAGTTAACTATGGTTCTTCTTTCCGCAAATCAAGAATGGAAATTTATGCTAAGTATTCACTATTCCACCGAATAATGAATATCGACGTATCAGAGATAAAAGCTGATGATTATCAGATACGCGAGAGCTTGATTGGTATGTCGCAGGGGAAGTTATGGGGAACTTCACCGGTATTCGGTCAGACCAAAAATCATTATCTCCCCGAGTCAAAGACAGATTATGTCTTCAGTGTTATTGGGGAGGAATATGGCTTCATAGGTGCTCTGTTGGTCTTTGCTCTCTATTGCATTATATTCTTCAGGGGACTTTTTGCTTCCTGGGCATTAAAAGATTTCTTCCTTAAGATTGCCGGAATCGGATTAACATTAAATATCTTTTTCAATGCATTTGTAAATATTGGAGTTGCTATGTCTGCTCTACCGTCAACTGGTGTAACTCTACCTTTCATCAGCTACGGTGGTACTTCATTGATTGCTAATTCGCTCAGTATCGGGTTTTTACTCAACATAACAGCTGAGAGGCGGATATGCTGAGAAGAGTTATAGTAACTGCAGGCGGAACTGGAGGGCATGTCTTTCCTGCGATAGCTATAGCAGAAGAGTTGATATCCTCAGGGGCAGAAGTCCTTTATGTCGGCAATGACAAAAGTATGGAAGAACGAGTTTGCCAGGAAAGAGATCTTCCCTTTGAACCTATCGATGTGCAGAAACTATACAGAAGTCTAACACCTAAACATTTGCTCTTTCCATATAAATTCATTAGAAGTTATATTATGAGCAGTAAAATTATAAGAGCTTTTCAGCCTGATGCCTGTATAGGAACTGGTGGCTTTGTCAGTGGTCCTGTAATTTTTTATGCTGGAATCAATAAAGTTCCCGTCTATCTACAGGAGCAGAACAGCTTTCCTGGTTTAACGACGAGATGGGCTAGCCGTTATGCCAGATTGATTTTCCTCGGGAATGAATCAGCCAAAGAACATCTACCCTCATCAAAATGCATATATACAGGCAATCCACTCCAGAGATCATTTATCAACTCGGCTATTACCCACCAGAGGCAAGAAAAGGACAAAAAAGAAATAACACTTCTGGTGATGGGAGGCAGCCAGGGCGCAGAAACGATCAACAACGCTGTTTTACAGTCTCTCTCTGAGATTATTGAGCTTGAGATAAAGATCCTCTGGCAAACAGGAAAGAGAGATTATGAAAGAATAAAAGAATCGATAAGGAATTTCCCGGATTCAGGCAAGAATATAGATATCTTCCCGTTCTCTACGAATATGCCTGAGATTTATCAGCGAGTGGATATAGCAATCACCAGGGCTGGAGCACTCTCTCTAACAGAGTTGGAAATGATGGAAATACCCGCTGTGATAATACCGATAGTCAAATCTGAAGGGAATCACCAGCTTCTTAATGCGAGAGAGCAGGTTAATAAGAATATTGCCGTTCTTATCGAGCAAGCAGAGCTAACTCCAGCTACTCTGATAAAGAGTATAAAAAAACTAATAGATGATCTTGACCTCTTCAGAATAAGGTTAAAGAAAAGCGAGAAAATAATAGCGACAAAGAAGATTCTGGAGTGTATTATTGCTGATATCAGTGATTATGAAACAAAAGATCAAGAGGTATAGAACATGTTAGGGAGAACCAAAAGAATACATTTTGTGGGTATTGGTGGTATTGGAATGAGTGGAATAGCTGAATTTCTGCAGAATCAGGGTTTTGATGTAACCGGTTCTGACCTGCAGAGAACTGAGATAACCGAACACCTAAGCCAGAAGGGTATAACAATAAATGAAGGACATGATCCAGTATTAATCAATGATGCAGATGTGGTAGTTAAGTCCTCTGCGGTCAGTGATGATAATCCAGAAGTGGCAGTTGCCCTTGCTAAGAAAGTGCCAGTTATCAGAAGAGCTGAAATGCTGGCTGAACTAATGCGGATGAGCTATGGTATCGCCATTGCAGGAACCCATGGTAAAACTACTACGACCTCTATTGTTGGTATGATACTTAAAGAAGCTGCCCTTGATCCAACAGTTATTGTTGGGGGGAAAGTAAAGAACTTCGGCTCCAATAATGTAATGGGTTCCGGGAGATACATAGTCGTGGAAGCAGATGAATTTGATAGGTCGTTCCTCTCACTGACACCCATAATTGCTGGTATTACAAATATTGAGGCAGATCATCTCGACTGCTACGAAAACCTCGATGATATAAAGAATGCCTTTATTCAATATGCCAACAGTGTCCCCTTCTTCGGTTGTATAGTTGCCTGCATAGACGATAAAGGTGTACAATCGGTTATGCCCTTGTTAAACAAGAGAATCATCTCTTACGGATTATCCAATCAGGCAGATGTCCGGGCAGATAATATCCGTATGCAAGATTTTGTTTCTGAGTTCGATGTTTTCTATAGAAATCGGAAGTTAGGCAAGGTGCAGTTGCATTTACCAGGTCAACATAATATCCAAAATGCACTACAAGCCATAGCAATAGCTCTGGAACTAGATATTAGCTTTAGAACTATAAAAAAAGCAATAACCGATTTCACAGGAGTATATAGACGTTTCGAGTTTAAGGGAAAAGTTGATGATATCTTGCTTTATGATGATTATGCCCATCATCCAACAGAGATAATTTCCACCCTAAAAGGTATCAAGGAGAGTACCGACAGACGGATAGTAGTAGTATTTCAACCCCATCTATATTCCAGGACTAGAGATTTTTGCGAAGATTTTGGCCGCTCTTTCTTTTATTCGGATGTATTGATCGTAACACCAATATATCCAGCCCGGGAAAAAGCCATTCCTGGAATTACGGGAGAATTACTTGTTAATGCAGCTATTAGGGCGGGACATAGAAATGCTAACTACATCCCTGAAAATGAGGAGATTCTTTCTCAAGTCCAAACGATGATTAAAGATAATGATCTGATAATCACTATGGGGGCTGGTAATATATATACGTACGGAGAAAAAATCTTGAACAGGCTGAAAGGAGATAACAATGCATAAAAATAACAGGAGGTCTTCAAATCAGCGCAAAAAAAGACGTGGCAACAGCAGATACATTCTGCTCTTCATTGGTATCTGCTTGCTGGCTTTATCCATTTTATGGGGGTTTCATCACATTATTCAGAAGATGAGCATCTTCAACGTCAGCAGAATAGTTATAGCTGGTAATATCAATCTGGAAGAAGAATTTCTCAAAGAGATAGCAACCGAGTTTATTGGTACAAATTTGTATAGTGTTCCACTCAAGACAGTAATGAGTAAATATGACACAGTGCCCAGAGTTAAAAAAATGAATGTCCGGAGAGTCTTCCCCAATAGATTGAAGCTGATAATACAAGAACGAGAAAGCTACATGTATCTTAAGACTGAAGATGGTTCACTAATACCAATAGATGAGCAGTATACAGTGCTCGACAAAAAGAACAGCTACCTACTGGAAGACTTACCGATAATTCATACTAACTACCGTTCAGCTGATTTTACACCCGGAACGATGGTAGAGGACGAAAAGATTGTTTTTATCTTTGAAGTTCATAACTTATTTAAAGAGAGCAAGATAGACGAGAACCTCATCTCCGAATACTATATAGAGGATGATGACTTGCATATTATAGAATTAAATACAGGAAGCGAAATCTGTTTTGGGAATGATAAATTCCCTGAGAAAATTGAGAAACTCGCATTTGTGTGGGAAAATTTCGGATTTGAAAACAAACAGAGAGTAGATCTACGATTTAAAGATCAGGTAGTAATGCGATCGGAGGGCATAAGATGAGAAGAGAGACCATAACAGCAGTGGATTTGGGAACAACAAAGGTTTACGTTATAATAGCAGATCTGTTGGAGGATGGCAAAATAGAGATCAAAGGTTCGGGTGAATGGATATCATCAGGACTTGAAAATGGTATAATAAAGGATATTCATAAGACCTCCGAGTCCATAAAAAAAGCAATAGAACTCGCTGAAAAGAATGCTGAAACCAAGGCAGTAAATATTTTTGTGGGTATTGCCGGAGAACATATCAAAAGTACAAATGCTATCAGTAGATTATCAATAACTGATCAAATAAGAGGTGAGCCGGTTGAGATTACTTCTCAAGATATTGAGAAAGTAATTAAAAATGCTGAAGAGCTCGTTATTACCCAGGAGGGGGATAAGAGCCAGAAGATAATTCATGCAATACCACAATATTTCGAAGTCGATAATCAGGATAATGTAATCGATCCTGTCGACATGAGTGGTTATATTCTCACCGCTCATGTCCATATAATATTGGCGGATGTAAGTGCTCTCAGGAATGTAACCAAATGCTTTCAATTGATCGGTTATAAGCTTACTGATATAATTCTGGAACCCATTGCTTCCAGTTTAGCTGTCCTTACAGAAGATGAGATGAACCTGGGCTGCATCCTGATTGATATCGGAGGAGGTACGACCGACATAGCAGCATTTTACAAGAACAGTATCCGTTATAGCCTGGTAAAACCGTTGGGAGGAAACAATATTACCAACGATATAGCACTGGGTCTGACAACTACCCAAAAGTTTGCCGAACGCTTAAAAATTCAGTATGGTGATGTTATCGACAGTGAAATAGAAGAAGAGAAAATGATAGAAGTGGAAGGCATGGGTGGTAGAGAGAGGAAACCACAGAAGATGAAGTATTTCATAAAAATCATTGAGAGCAGGATTAGAGAGATTCTTGAAATAGCCTACAGTGCGATAACTAGTGTGAAATACAACGATTACATGGCAGCCGGTCTGATTCTAACTGGTGGTACATCACTTCTATCGAATATCGAGTACCTTGCCAGAGAGGTATTCAATATGGAGGTGAGAATTGGTTGTCCAGACCTATCTCGTTTAACTAATCCTACCAATCATCTGAAAGACCCTCGCTATGCTACTGCGATAGGATTGTTATATTATGCAGCCGAAACAAAATTTGAACCACAGAGCGAAAAGAAAGTTATACCTAAAACCAGTAAAATTATAGATAGTATCAAGAAGGTCATCAAGATGATTTATGACAACATTGCCGATTTCTTTTAAGAGATAATTTAAGAAACATATAAGGGAGGAATAATGATAGAATTCGACCAGAGCCCGGGTTATTTTTCTACTACAATCAAGGTTATCGGTGTTGGTGGTGCAGGTGGTAATGCCATCAATACAATGATCGAAAATGGTATTGAAGGTGTGGAGTTTATAGTAGCCAACACCGACATTATGGATCTGAAAAAATCCAAAGCAAAGATTAAGGTGCAACTTGGTCAGAAAATCACCAAGGGGCACGGAACAGGTAATAATCCCGAAATTGGCAAGGAATCTGCGCTGGAATCAGAAGATGCTATCCGTAAAGCACTTGATGGTGCTGATATGTTATTCATTGCGGCCGGATTCGGTGGCGGAACCGGTACCGGTGCAGCCCCTGTTATTGCCCAGATAGCAAAAGATATGGATATCTTAACACTTGGCATATTCACCAGCCCCTTCGAGAAAGAAGGGCTGAGAAAGAAACAAAACTATGAGATCGGGCTTGGTAACATCAGAGAGTTTATCGACAGTTATATCATTATCCCAAATGATAAATTGATCAATGTCTGTGCAGATATGCTAATATTTGAGGTCTTCAAAAAGGCTGACAGTATTATATATGATGCAGCAAAAGCTATGTCTGATATTATCAATCGAAGTGGATATATCAATGTCGATTTTGCCGACGTAAAGACTGTTCTCAGTCAAATGGGTTATGCTCTTATGGGTACCGGTATCTGCGAAGCTGAAGATCGAGCAGTAAATGCTGCTAAAATGGCCATATCCAATCCTTTACTGGACGAGATATCACTCAGTGGTTGTAAAGCGATACTGATGAATATCACTGTCGGGAATGACATGAAGTTCACAGAGTTTGAGGAGATTATGTCGGTAGTTAACAATGAGACAGGCCCTTCAGCAAATATAATTACCGGACTTGTAATCGATGAGCAGATGACCGGCAAGATTTGTGTTACAATATTTGCTACAGGTCTTGCTAACAGTAACGAAAAAAATATTCCCAACCTTATCCATTACAAAAATGAAGACGATTCTAATGAAGAGTTAACTGAGATTTTTAAGAGAATAGGAAGTAACAAGAGCCTCGATATCGACAACCCTGGTGCTGCTAATTCTCGCCTCTCCCAGAACAAGGATACAGGTAAAACAGAAGATATCGGAATTCCTGCTTTTATGCGGAGATTTTCCGATTAACAGTCTTTCTTCGTCTAACGAAGATTCACCAAACACCTCAGAAAAGCAGGGTCCTCACCAGATCCTGCTTTTTCTATCACTGCAAGCTCATTTT
>CAZBDV010000021.1:0-37648 GCA_964490765.1 uncultured Candidatus Cloacimonadota bacterium
GCTGACTCTTAATCAGCGGGTCTAGGGTTCGAGTCCCTACGGATGTACCATTTTTTTATTCAGAATTGCTGTTCATAATATCTCTTGCTTATTGTTATGCAATCGATGATAGAATATAATGAATGATGATAAAGAATCTTCTGAACACATTATTTGATCAGTGGCAATATCAAAAAATGAGCTCTCCGGTCAATTGATTAAAATACAAAACATAATAACCGACCAACCACATCCTAATTTGATTTCTGGTGTAAGAGATTTTGAATTCAATGTAATAACCATGACAAGCTCCCGATCAAGATTAGGATAATTCGCTAAGGCATTATTATTGAGGACTATAAGCATCATTGGACCATCTGTAAAGTCCGTATATAATGGGGATGGATGGCCTGGATTTACAAAAATGCTTGACAGTTATCATATCAATAGTTTAGAGTTTAATTATATATAATCATCTAATTGAATAATAATAACATCAATATGATATGTGATGACCACAACAGAAGTGATTATCTATAAGGAAAAGCTAAAATCAAAGTATGGTATTTTACTTCGGTGTTGGACAAAAAAACTATAAAGTAAATCAGGATTATCCTGTTATTCTATCACAGTATAACTGGAAGTCAATGTGCCCTAATCTTGAACCCTATTTAAATGTAAGAGGAGTTGATAATGAAAGTGATCAAGTTGTTCGTTCTAATTGTTATTATGGTAGGTGGAGTTAAAATCATTGAAGCGCAAACAGAAAATTGGATTTGGGCAGAAAGAGCTGGTGGCAGTTACTCTGCAGAAGGATTGGCAGTTACAACTGACCAGTATGATTACATATATGTTACGGGGCTTTTTCATGAATATGCGATATTTGATAGCTTAACTCTTTCTGCAAATGGGAATCAAGACCTATTTGTCGGAAAATTGGACGGAGATGGAAATTGGTTATGGGTAGTAAATGCAGGTAGCAATTTGGCTGCTGGTAGAGCAATTGTCACAGATTCTGAACATCAAGTATATGTGACGGGTAATTTTCAGGGTAGTATTACTTTTAATACACCAACTCCCACGACACTAACATCCGATCAAGGAAGTGACAGTAATGTATTCGTCGCAAAATTAGATGATAATGGCAACTGGATCTGGGCAGTAAAAGCAGGAGGAATGGATTGTACAGCATACGGCATCGATGTAGATGGTCATCTTAATACTTACATTACAGGTTCTTTTTCTGAAGAAATATTTTTCAGTTCAATTACTCTAAGTGATAATGCATCGGGGCTCAGCTCTTTTGCTGCTAAAATTGATCCCTCTGGTAATTGGGAATGGGCAATAATACCAAAGAGTCCTAATTATCCAGAACAATCAGTGGGATATGCAGTAGCTATCGATAAGACAAACCATCCTGGAGACTATCTATACATCACAGGATATTATGAGATTCCTAATCAAAGTTCACATGTTTATGTCAGTAAGTTAACGACAAACAATGGAAATCTGATTTGGGAACAGGTTTCTTCCGGGAATGGTTATGATTACGGTAGAAGTATTACGGTGGATGATTGGGGTCAGATACATTTAACAGGTGATTTCGCAGAAGACACTTATTTTAGTGGTATATATCTGCACACCAATTTACGAGATATATTTGTCGCTGCCCTGGACAGTAGTGGCTCGTGGTTATGGGCACAACAAGCAGGAGGAGTAAATGATGTTAATGATATCGTTGGCAGAGGTATTGCTCTGGATGATCAGGGAAATATCTTTGTAACCGGCAATTTTTCTGATCATGCAATTTTTGATAGTATACAGTTATCTTCTTACGGATTATCTGATACCTTTGTTGCCAAATTAGACGGTAGCGGAAACTGGCTCATGGCAAGAAAGGGCGGAAGTATCATAGAGAATGATTACGGATACGGAATCGCTCTTGATACCGATACAAATGCCTATATTACCGGTAGTTTCAGGGATTCTGCATTCTTTGGTAATACGGGATTGCTTAGTATAGGTGAAGAAGATATATTTGTTGCCAAGTTAGGATTATCGCCTACTCCCCCATATCCAGGCAATATTATTCATGTCCAGGAAGCCTGGGCGAGTCCAATCATTTTTCCCGTAGGGATAGTAATTCAATTTGAGGGGAACAATCCCGCCCAAGTTTTAACTGTTGAGTATTACGATGAAGAACCGGAAGGTAATATCATCGAAGATGATTATAGTCCGGTAGAATATATTGCTCCAGTGTATTGGAGTATTAGCAGTAACCATCAAGAACCGGGAACATATAACATCACATTTGATATTTCTGGCCGTGTATCTGGAGTAAATGATCCAGACAACCTGCATCTATTGAAAAGAGATAACTCATCAGACCCTCTACCGTGGCAGGATTTTGGAGTTGCCAATGAGGTTAATATGCCTCTCTTTAGATGGGAAGCGATAACAGGTTTTTCAGAATTTACTTTCGGTGGATATGGAACGAACAACTTTCAAGAGGATAGTCCTCTACCTATTGAACTCTCCTCATTTACCGCAGATGTCACAGAATCAAAGTCAGTTTGTATCACCTGGATCGTTGAAAGCGAGAATAATATGCTTGGATACAATCTTTATAAAGGAAATAATAACTACTTGTCAGAATCCGTTAAGACAAATTCTTCCATGATTATGAGCAATAACTCATCCATAATCAAGGATTATTATTTTATTGATGAAGAGGTCGAAGAAGGAGAGCTTTATTATTACTGGTTACAAGCAGTGAATATGGATCTTACTTCAAATTTTATTGGTCCAATTTCAATACTAGTTGAATACGAAGAAGAAACAGAAACATTACCTGAAACATTAACAACTGAGTTAGTCGGTGCATATCCAAATCCTTTCAATCCAGCAGTTGAGATTAAATTCTCTCTGGTTAAACCCTCTGAGGTGACAATCAAGATTTACAATAACCTTGGTCAACATATCCAGACATTAGTAACTGAAAGATACTGTGATAAAGGTGTTCATACTGTCAGCTGGGATGGGAAAGATAGTTACGGGAATATAACAGCCTCTGGTATCTACTTTTATAAGATGGAAACTTCTAATAGCTTCAGAGATGTAAAGAAAATGTTGATGCTGAAATAGACCTAAAAACTGAGTTAATTAAGAGCCTGAAACCGGTATTGTATTCAGGCTCATTTTGTTTCCAACATGCTCATGATATAGAAAAGAAAGGTAACTTCATAAAATGTCTTGTTAAGCACTGCAGAATAGAGAATGTAATCCTCCACTATGGTCTTACCTTATAATCTCTACCTCAGTTTCTATTATGTTATCTACTCTGAGGTCAACATATATTGAATAACAATACTCATTTCTAAAAGAAGAGAAGCTCATACTATTGGAAGCAAATTCCCCACAGTAAGGATTTTCTTAATTATATTGTCATCTCAAATAGGTGATAGTTTATTATTCTGTTCATTCTTGTAAGTTGACCCTAAATACATAACAATCTTTACTCCCTCTGAATGCTAATTAAACAATAGTCCGAGGATGGGTGGAGCTAGAGATATAAGAAATGGTCAAAAATATCTTGACATTAAAAGAGTCAATTGATTAAGTATGAATGAATGGCATTTACTGCGAAGAAGAACCGATTTTTTTGTAAGGGGACAGAATCGCAGTAATGGTGATTTGCAGGTGGTATTTCACCGTAAAACTATAGCTATATTTGTTGATAAAGGAGATTTGCTATGCGATTAATGAACATTTTTTTACTCACCTTTTTAATTTCTGTTTTCATGTTAACATCCATACTCGCTCAAACACCACCCAGGATTCTTGCTCAAAAACTGGAGTTGGAAGATGGGGATATAATGGATATAGTAACAAATACTGGCAATACTCATTGTCAGGACTACATATTGACTGCATTGCATGTAGAGACGGGAGCAGAGATAAGTACTTCAACAGGAGATACACCAGTAGAGAATCTGCGCATCAATCAGGTTGATGCCGGTTTTGTTGCTGCCATTGTTAACCAGTCAGCATTTCCATCAGTCTGGCCAGCCGGGAATACGGTAAGGTTGACAATAACCTATATTCCAACCGATGAGGTGGCAACGAAGGATATCACAGTTCCCGAGGGAACATCTTCCATCATCTTGACTGATCCCGAGGATGTAATGATAGTTCCACCTTATGAAGGGACTGTCAGCCCCAACCCTGCTGTTGCAATTAATCCGATCCCGGAAAATGGTGCTACAGATATCTCTATCGATCTATCCGAAATCGGATGGTCCTATATTTCCAATCCCGGTTTTACAGATCCTGTCGGATTTCGCATCTATATGAATACCAGTGGGGTTTTTGATCCTGAAGACCCCTTTGAGTGGATAGCTTATATACCCGGTCAGGAAGATTATCTGAATTCCGATATTTTACCTGCTCAGCTGATCTTCGAGACGACGTATTACTGGAAAGTCGTTCCAACTACTATTGAACCGACCAGGAACAGAATATATCGTTCCGGAACGAGAGGTGACGCGATAAACGTACCAATCTGGTCATTTACTATAGAAGAGGAACCTTTTATACCCTTTGCTGGTGGTACTGGAACAGTAGATGATCCCTATCTGGTCGAGACAGCCGATCAACTGAATTATGTCAGAGATTTTTTACCATATCATTTCCGTCAAATCAGTAATATTAATCTGGGAACTGATCCCTGGAATACAGGAAATGGCTGGCAACCTATCGGAAGCTCAAACGATCGTTTTACCGGCAGTTATGATGGTGACAACTATACAATAAGCGGCCTGACCATTGCAAGACCCACCGGTACCTACCAGGGACTCTTTGCTGAAACAGAGAACGCTCTGCTGGAGAATATAATACTGGAGAATGTCGATATCGCAGGACAGAACAGAACGGGTGGCATTGTAGGTCAGAACAGATCAAGCATCATTCAGCACTGTCTTGTTGATGGAACGATATCGGGCTCCTGGTTTGTAGGGGGCATCACAGGCTACAATCTGGAAGATAGTACCATCTCAGAATGTCAGAATCTAGCCGAAGTAACAGGCACTCAATCTGTAGGTGGTATTGTGGGTTATCAATCGAATAGTATGGCCTCAAACAGCAGTTCCTCAGGTTCTGTCTCCAATAGTGGTAATTATACTGGTGGCCTGGTAGGGTATAACAATAATCAAAGCACTGTCTTCCAGTGCTTTGCAACAAGTGATGTCAGTGGAACCAGTAACATTGGTGGTTTAGTTGGATACAATGCAGGTAACAGTTCTATCTCACAATGTTTTGCTATTGGACAGATTACTGGTTCAGGGAATTACTGCGGTGGTTTGATCGGCCAGAATAATAATGCTTATCTCAATGATAGTTTCGCAATGGCTGCTGTAAACGGAAATTCTGCTATTGGCGGTCTGATTGGTTATAACAATTCTTCTTCTGTAAGTCATTGCTATTCTACCGGTCTTATAACTGGTTCATCCAGCCTCGGTGGTCTGGTTGGTTCACAATATAATAGCCAGGTAAACAATAGTTACTGGGATTCTGGAACTTCTGGACAATCCAGTTCAGCTGGAGGAGAGAGTAAGACAACTCCAGAAATGACACATCCGTATGATGATAATGTGTATGTTGACTGGGATTTTATTCATATATGGGCTGCAGATTATGACCATATTATCAATGATGGCTATCCTTATCTTTTATTAGAAGATATCCCAGAGTTGACTTCCCCAATAGTATCAATAACAATAGAAGAAGACAGTATTATCCTGGAATGGGATAGTGTCACTAACGCTAATTCTTATTATATATACAGTTCTGAAACGCCTTATCCCCAAACCTGGGGAAATCCCATTGCTCAGGTAGAAGAACCCGGTTTTACTGACCCGGTTAACAACAAGAGATTCTATAAAGTTACTGCCTCAACAGATAGTATGCCTTAAAGACCGTTAATCGGATAATCTTTGTTTATTCCCGAGAGGAGTTATGCTTCATGATGAAAGGAAGAAAAAATCAGAATGATGTCTATCCTCTATTTAACTGGCCCAGCTTTGATGAGTGTTTCATGATAATATTTTCTGCTGCCAAGTAACTGCAGATAAACCATTTATAAGTCTTCGGCAGAGCAGGCATCAGAAAATAGTCAAAAAGATATTGACATACTGATATCAGTTGTCGTTCTTGTTTGGACTTAAATACTTAGAAGTGTACAGGATAGAGAATGAAATTTTATCGTTCATTACTAAATGATGGTTATGCTTATAATTCTAGCGACCGATCTAAAGAGATTAAGTTTTTCATGGTTAGGTCATTATTTAACCCTGAATATGCTTACCGCTTTATCAAAATCAATAATCGAGGAGGAATAGGATGCGACATTTCGCTGTTTTAATGATAGCTACAATACTGTTAACGATAGGGTTATCAAGTATTTATGCTCAAACACCACCCAGGATTCTTGTTCAAAAATTGGAATCAGAAGATGGGGATATAATGGATATAGTAACAAATACTGGCAATACTCATTGTCAGGACTACATATTGACTGCATTGCATGTAGAGACGGGAGCAGAGATAAGTACTTCAACAGGAGATACACCAGTAGAGAATCTGCGCATCAATCAGGTTGATGCCGGTTTTGTTGCTGCCATTGTTAACCAGTCAGCATTTCCATCAGTCTGGCCAGCCGGGAATACGGTAAGGTTGACAATAACCTATATTCCAACCGATGAGGTGGCAACGAAGGATATCACAGTTCCCGAGGGAACATCTTCCATCATCTTGACTGATCCCGAGGATGTAATGATAGTTCCACCTTATGAAGGGACTGTCAGCCCCAACCCTGCTGTTGCAATTAATCCGATCCCGGAAAATGGTGCTACAGATATCTCTATCGATCTATCCGAAATCGGATGGTCCTATATTTCCAATCCCGGTTTTACAGATCCTGTCGGATTTCGCATCTATATGAATACCAGTGGGGTTTTTGATCCTGAAGACCCCTTTGAGTGGATAGCTTATATACCCGGTCAGGAAGATTATCTGAATTCCGATATTTTACCTGCTCAGCTGATCTTCGAGACGACGTATTACTGGAAAGTCGTTCCAACTACTATTGAACCGACCAGGAACAGAATATATCGTTCCGGAACGAGAGGTGACGCGATAAACGTACCAATCTGGTCATTTACTATAGAAGAGGAACCTTTTATACCCTTTGCTGGTGGTACTGGAACAGTAGATGATCCCTATCTGGTCGAGACAGCCGATCAACTGAATTATGTCAGAGATTTTTTACCATATCATTTCCGTCAAATCAGTAATATTAATCTGGGAACTGATCCCTGGAATACAGGAAATGGCTGGCAACCTATCGGAAGCTCAAACGATCGTTTTACCGGCAGTTATGATGGTGACAACTATACAATAAGCGGCCTGACCATTGCAAGACCCACCGGTACCTACCAGGGACTCTTTGCTGAAACAGAGAACGCTCTGCTGGAGAATATAATACTGGAGAATGTCGATATCGCAGGACAGAACAGAACGGGTGGCATTGTAGGTCAGAACAGATCAAGCATCATTCAGCACTGTCTTGTTGATGGAACGATATCGGGCTCCTGGTTTGTAGGGGGCATCACAGGCTACAATCTGGAAGATAGTACCATCTCAGAATGTCAGAATCTAGCCGAAGTAACAGGCACTCAATCTGTAGGTGGTATTGTGGGTTATCAATCGAATAGTATGGCCTCAAACAGCAGTTCCTCAGGTTCTGTCTCCAATAGTGGTAATTATACTGGTGGCCTGGTAGGGTATAACAATAATCAAAGCACTGTCTTCCAGTGCTTTGCAACAAGTGATGTCAGCGGAACCAGTAACATTGGTGGTTTAGTTGGATATAATGCAGGTAACAGTTCTATCTCACAATGTTTTGCCAGTGGTTCAGTAAATTCCACCGGTAACTTTGTTGGGGGATTAGTAGGGTATCATGCCAACAGTGAAGTAGATAATTCTTATGCAACTGGCTCTAGTACGGGAAACTCTAATATAGGTGGTTTAACTGGATATAATAGCAGTGCAACACTGTCCAATAGTTATTCTATCGGTGTTGTTAATGGTTCATCAAATCTGGGCGGTTTAGTTGGTGCACAATACGATAGTGTCGTAAATAATAGTTATTGGAATACTGAAACTTCCGGGCAGGAGAGTTCTGCTGGTGGTGAGGGACATACTACTGCAGAGATGCTTCAGATAGCAACCTATATTGGTTGGGATTTTGATGAAGTATGGGCTATATTCGAAAATGAGACATATGCTATACTACAATGGTCTTTGGGAACTTATCTCTTCCCTGTTACGGATCTTAGTGGAGAATTCATCGACGAGGAAGTTATTCTAAGTTGGAGTGAACCCTATTCCCCTGCTGGGAGCGAATTGAGACTGGAATTACAAGGATATAATGTTTATCGCAATCAGGAGCAGCTAAATACTGAACTGTTAACAGAAACAGTATATCACGATCCTGATGTAGAATATGGTATAACCTATACGTACTATGTTACGGTTGTCTATGATGAGGGTGAATCAGGACAATCTAACTCATTTACAATAACTCCAGAACCTCCTTATCTCTATCCACCAGAAAATCTGATGGCAGAAACCGGCAATGAGTTTGTATTCCTGACCTGGGACAGCCCCAATATCCCAGAAAATAGTTCAGGCTTAAGCCATAATTCGGTATACCATACCCAATCACCAAGAACATTAGAGCGGTTGGAATTATTAGGATACAACATATATCGTAATGGAGCTGTAATCAATACAGCAATAGTAACCGATAATGAATATGAAGATTATAATGTAATTAATGGACTTATCTATAGCTATTACGTAACTGCAGTATATGTAGAAGGAGAATCAGAGGCCTCTAATGAGATTGAGGCTATCCCTGAAGAACCTGAAATCTATCCTCCACTTAACTTAACATATTTTGTAGAAGATAATGATGTCACACTTGAGTGGAGTAGTCCGTTTGATACAGTTGAATTGGTCTACGATAATAATGATGTAACTGATTTTTACAGTTATAATGGTTATACAATGGGAGTCCAGATGTCGCCCGATCAACCATGTCTGATTGTATCATTGAAATATTATACCTCTCTTACTGGTGGTTCTGGGAACTTCAACGTTGAAATATACGACTGGTCAGGTAGTCAACCAGGAACTAACTTAATGTTCTCTGATACTTGTGGTGCCTTGAACAATCAATGGACTGTTATTGATGTTTCCGATCAGAACCTCTTTGTGGATGAAGATTTTGTGGTTGGATTCGGCTCAATCAATGTAACAACCCTGCTCGGATATGATGCAAGTTATGATAATGGACGTTCCTGGGATCTTAATCATGCCAATAGCACGTGGTCACAATGGAATGAAACTTACTTAATCAGAGCAGTAGTGCTATATCAGGATGGTACAATAGCTACAATTTCACCGTCGAGTAATGAAGAACACAACAATAGCCCCATCCGTTCAGTTGAGAAGCTCTCTTTCGTTAAGGATGATCCTTTAACAATCAATAGAGAAAATGCTCGAGAACTTGAGATAGTTGGATATAATGTCTATCGTGATAATATGTTGATCAACGATGAGCCTATTGAAATTACAACCTTTACTGAGACAAATCTTCCAGCTGGAACCTATCATTATTATGTTACTGCTCTTTATAGTGATACAAACTATGAGGGAGAATCCGAACCTTCAAATTCTGTTGAGGTTACTATACTGAGGGTTGATAGTATGGATGAAACACCCTCGGTAACTGAATTGATTAGTAATTATCCCAATCCTTTCAATCCTGATACAACAATTCAATTTAATCTCGCAAATGCTGACTTCGTTACAATAGATGTCTTCAATGTCCGTGGACAGAAGGTTGTTACTCTAATTGATGATTATCTGGAGAGCGGAAAACATTCCGTAGTCTGGAATGGCCGGGATTATACTAATAATCAAGTTAGTAGTGGAGTATATTTCTATCGTATGAGCAGTAAAGATTATAGTTCCATCAAGAAAATGATTATGATGAAATAGTTACTTTAATATATTGAGATATAGAGAGTACCGGTAATTACCGGTACTCTCTTGAAAAACACTACCGGACTTATCACACTTTGTTTAACATACGTTTTGCCAGGCCTTGTATGGGGAGGGATATTATGTCTTCTGGCAGTATTTCGCTGCTGTCGTTATCGATTACTGCAATCAAAAAATATACGCCCATTGCAGTATTAAGCTTTCTTCTGTTTGGAATCAATACTTATCTATATTCTAGTTCTCTCTTCCATATCCTGGATAGTAACACTGATTCTCTCCAGCTGGCATTTATTCTGGATCACTATAATATCGATCAAGTTGAAACTGAGCAAGAAATATATCATCGATTGTCTCATCCTGAGAGTGGATATATTATAGAGCAGGGATTACCTGAGTTACCATCTTTCTCAGTATTATTGGCAATTCCTTCTACCGGTAGTGTGACGATAGAAAACTGTGAAATTGAAAGAGAACATTACCGTGACAACATAACAATCTTTCCAGCCCAGAATCTTGATATTGACTATCCTGTAGATTCCAGCCTGATCAAAAACGTTAGTTTTTACGAGAAGGGATCTGTATATCCCGATGCTGTCGCTTCTTTATCGCAACCTATGATTATGAGGCATCAACGTCTGGTTTCGCTCACTATCAATCCTTTTGCCTATAATCCTTCAACAAAGCAGCTTACTGTAAAGGAAGAGCTTGAAATTGTAATCAGATTCAATCAAGAAAGGATCGGTGAAAATGAAATAGCAGGTGATCAAACAAATATTTCCAGAACATTTGATAATTTTCTTTCTTCCAGTGTGATAAACTATAATCATATGAGAAGCACCCACAGAACTTATCAATCGCCAAGCCTGTTAGTAATTTATCATCACGATCCTTCAATTGCTTCTATCGTTAACGAATATCTGGATTGGAAACGTGATAAAGGATTTGAGGTACATTCAGTAGATACATCCAATCTGACTAACGCGGTCCAGATTAAGAGTTACATACAAAATGCCTACGATACCTGGGATAATCCCCCTGAATATATAGTAATCATTGGATCAGGAACAGGAACACTGGCTGTTCCTTACTGGTCAGGAGAGGGAGATAGTGACCATCCTTATGGTCTGCTGGCCGGTAATGACGATATATGGGATGTTTTTGTTGGCCGAATCTGGGCAGAAAACAGTTATCAACTGGCTACTTTATGGAATAAGATACAACATTATGAGATCTTTCCAAACCTTGATAATACCGATTGGTACGAGCACAACTTATTAGTAGGCGATCCAACAGTTTCTGGCATCTCAACAGTGATTACTAACCGATGGATACGAGAATTAATGCTCCGATATAATGATGGGTATTCCTTTTCTGAAGTCTACTCTCCACCATTCCCCAGTCAGATTAACAATGCAATTAATCAAGGCTCAGCTTTTTTCAACTATCGGGGTTTCGGAGGAATGTCCGGATGGTCTCCTGACACTGGTATTCTCAATAACACTAATAAATTATGCAACAGCGTAATACTGACCTGCGGCACTCTATCTTATATTGGTTCCAGCACTGTAAGTAATCTCTTAACACTTGGAACTCCTATAAATGCCAAAGGTTCTATTTCCGGAATTGGCATGTCGACTTCTTCTACCCATACAGCGTTTAACAACTGTCTTGGAGGGGGAATTTTTTACAGTATTTTCGTTGAAGGACGGAGAACAATGGGAGAAGCCCTTGCACGAGGAAAGTTGAATTTATGGCAACACTACGGATCCAGCTATACTTCCTTCGCCTTTCTATTCTCTCGCTGGGCGAATCTATTTGGTGATCCTTCATTAGATATATGGGTCGAGTCACCCAAACCAATGGATGTTACCTATGATACTGTAATCCCTCCTGGTTCGAACTATATCGTTGTAAGTGTAACAGATGAACAGGGAGTGCCTCTGGATGATGTATGGATTACTGTTCGACAGGTTGATGATGCAGATAATGAGTTCTTCAATACTGATTTTACTGATGATAATGGATCATTGTACTTGGCTATTGATGCGGAAGTTGAAGGCCAAATTAAGCTAACAGCAACCAAATCAGATTATATTCCCCACCATGGATCTTTCACAATTGAAGGAACGGAAGCATTATCATTTCATGAACTATTATTAACTGAAGACCTTGTAGCCGGAAACACTGTAGACTTTAATATTTCGATCAAAAATTACCAAACCAATAATGTCCAGGGAATAACAGGTACCATTAGTTCTGATGACGACTATATTACAATCATTGATGATACTGCCAGTTTTGGCGATATTCTTGCTGGGGAAGTTGCTGAGAGTTTAACCCCCTATATAGTTAGTATTGATCCAGCTACCCCTGCTGATTATGAGATTGAAGTTTTTTTGACTATTTCAGATGCTTCTGCAAATGCTTGGAATGGACTGTTCCAGCTAAACATCCAAAATGGTATAGTTAGTTTAGTAACTTGGTCAATTAATGATGGTGATAATGGAATTCTAGATCCTGGCGAACAGGCTTCATTGTTGATCGAAGTAACTAATAATGGCACAGTAGATTTAGATGATATCTATTCTACTTTAAGGGTCTATGACTATGGGTTATCGATAGTTGACAGTATTTCATTTTTTGGTGACATCAACACTGAAGGAATTGTTGATAATAGTGAAGATAGCTTTTCTCTGTCGGCCATAGGTAACGTAATACCCGGAATGAGCTATATAATCGAAATCGATTTCTATAATAATCTTGGATTTTTTCAGACTTCCTCTTTCACTGTTGAGGTGGGCCAATCAACAATAAATGATCCACTTGGACCTGATGCTTACGGTTACTGGGTTTATGATGAAGGTGATAGTACTTACGCCTTTGCGCCCAGCTATGACTGGATAGAGATATGTCCTCAATTGGGTGGGAATGGTGTTGATACAAACCTACAAGCAGATTTTGATAATATTCAGGAAGTAATGTCAATGGACCTGCCTTTTAATTTCCGTTTCTACGGCTTAGATTATAATGTAATCAGCATCTGTGCTAATGGCTGGATGGCTTTTGGTGTTACTGAACAGGCTTCTCAAAGAAACTGGCACTTACCAGCTCCACTGGCTCCAGCTTCTATTATTGCAGCTTTCTGGGATAATCTCTCCCTAGCCCAAGGTGGTGTTTACACCTTCTATGATAGTGTAGAAAATACCTTTATAATACAGTGGCAAAATGCTCAAAATGTTTATGAAATGGCTGAAGAGACATTTCAGATTATTCTCTATGACCCTGTTCATCATATTACCCAAACAGGCGATGGATTGATTAAAATTCAATACAAGGTCTTTAACAATGTTAACAATAGTACAGGTTCTCCTAATGGTGAGTGGGGGAATTATTCAACAATCGGTATAGCTGATCATACTTCTACTATTGGCCTGGAATATACTTACAATAACGTGTATCCTCCAACTGCTACGCCTTTATGTGATGAATCAGCGATACTATTTGTTCCGAGCTGGCTTGACTTATCTAACACCTTTGTTAATCTTGATAGTTTTGAACTATACGCTCATGAAACAAACATACCTAATTATGGAGAGACTATAAGTTTCGTTCTGAACCTATCGAATATTGGTGGTCAGATGGCAGAAGGTTTGACAGGGATAATATCCAGTGAAAATCCCTATATCACAATCCTGAATGACACTGCGAATTTTGGTGATATTGACGCTAATAGTAGTATAATTGTTCAGGATGCCTTTTCAGTTCTGATTGATTACTCCATACCTAACATGCATACTGTGAACTTCCAGCTTGTTATTCAATCCGCAGACAACATGAACTGGGTAAATATGTTCAGTTTTGATGTTGCTGCTCCTCAAATCAATATTGAAGAAGTATTGATATCCGATAACAATAATAACATTCCACAAAATGGTGAAGAAATATACATACAGATTACACTGAATAACACAGGTGCCGCCGATGCATTTGATCTAAGCGGCCTTTTGTCGAGTACAGATCCTTATGTTATTATTGATGATAACATTGTACCCTATCCAGACTTACCCTCTGGTGAAGTATCTCTCCCTGATGATTTTATTAGTCTTCAGATATCAGACGATACTCCTCATCAATATACTCCATCACTGATTCTGAACATCGAAAGTGAAGTAGGTATTACATGGGAACTTCCTTTCTCTTTTACTGTTGCTGCTCCTCTGGTTGAGATAGAGGAGGTCTCTATTACGGATAACAACAATAACATCCCTGAATACGATGAAACCATTTACTTCCAGCTGGCACTTGAGAATAATGGGGGTAATATTGCTTCTGAAGTATCTGCAATATTGGACAGTGAAGATGAATATGTCACGATTATTGCTGATGAGTTGAATTACGGCACAATATTGACAGGACAGAGTATAACCCCTTCAGAATCCTTTATTGTCGAAATTGCTGACAATATTCCCGATATGCATCAAATCGTGTTCGAAATAACTGTCACTACTGCTGATAATCATATCTGGTTGTACGAAATAGAGGTTCCAATAAATGCCCCTGAACTGGTATGCCAAGCTCCTATAATATATGATGCATACTCAAATGGTAACAATAACGGACTGCTCGATCCAGGAGAAGAGATTATTCTATACGTACCAATATTTAATAGTGGCACAGCAACTTCACCATCAATATTTTTCGATCTGTCCTGTGACAATCCTTACGTAGTAATAGATAACATAAATGAGACACAGTTCAATCAACTCGATTCAGAAAGTTTCTTCTATGCAGAAATACATCTAATGGCAGGAGAAGAACTAACTCCCGGCACTGTCGTTTCCTTTAACTATATTCTGGAATCAGGTAATTATTCTTTTATTGGCCAGATCTCCACAGTTGCAGTAGGTCTTTCTGGTCAGATAGGTGGTGGTCCGGAAACAAATAATAACACAGAGGCTTGCCCAATCAATATTTTCTATCGTAGTCTGAGGGATCAGATGGTATATACTGCGTCTGAACTTCAGGAAGCAGGTTTAGGCTTGATTGGAGGGTTCTTAATAACTCATATCGGTTTCTTTATTGATTCTCCACCAGAGTATCCCCTGCCTGATTTTATTGTCAGGATTAAACATACAGCAGCATCTGACGCTACAGATCATGATTTCGGTCCCTACATAACGGTCTACAATAATGACAATTATATGCCTAATGTTGGTGATTGGGATATGTTGACACTTACAACACCTTTCGAGTGGAATGGAGTAGATAATATTCTTATTGATACGGCTTTTTCTCAGACTACGAATTTCCATAACTCTGGCCAGGTAAGGATCTTTAGCTCTCCTGGTGGCTACAGGTATTCCCGATCAGATGCTCATAATCAAACTAATGCGACGACGACCAATCTTTCCCATTATAAACCACAGATCCAATTCTATATCTCACCAAATTCCGAAATAATTAGACCGGATAGCCTTACTGCTCAGATCTTCAATGATTTTATCCAGCTTGAATGGGATTCTCCAAGCGAAGAAAGCAATCTATCTGATGCCAACTCCTTCGTTGTTTCACAAGATGAACTTCTTAAAGATACGATACGAACAAATCGACAACCGGATGGATACAAAGTATATCGCAATGGAATATGTCTAACCGATGAATTATTAACGGAAACAAGTTACCTGGATCATGATATCATTCCTTTATCGGTTTATTACTATCACGTTACAGCGGTGTATGGCACGATTGAGTCCCCAACCTCTAATATTGTTGTTGTCGAGTTGAGTGATATAACAGCAAATCCTGTTTTCAATCCCAATGCTGGGTATTACAACCAGAACCTTCTAGTCAGCCTCTCCTGCATGACAGGTAATGCACAAATTTATTTTACTATGGACGGTAGTGAGCCAGATGAAAATACTACTTTATATACCGCTCCTATTGAATTGGCAATAGGGACAGAAACATTAATCAAAGCAAGAGCATACAGTGATACTCTGTTACCCAGCAATATTGTCAGCAGTATCTATTATATAACAGAAACGATCCCTGAACCAGTAATTGAACCATCTTCAGGACTTTATACACAACCAATTGAAATTACACTTTCCTTACCTGATGATCTCTGGAATATCTACTACACTCTTGATGGGTCTATACCAGATGAAAATAGCTATTATTATACAGGTAGCTTTATACTTCAGCAGTCAGCTATTCTAAAAGCAAGGGCCTTTGCAACAGGTTGGGAACCGAGCGAAATTTCTACTGCTGAATATACTATTTTAACTCCACCTCTGGAAATCTCTGCATCTGCATCTGGTTATGATATAACAATTACCTGGCAATCTCCATATGCTATCTACTCGGATAAGGTTAATCTTTATAGAAACTCTATAGGATCTGAAGAAGTTAATGATATTTATCCAGAAAGAAGAGAAAGTAATTTAAAAGGGTCTGAGATTTGTAATTCGCGACAGGAATTAGTTGCTTTTTTGTTATATCGAGGCTTTAATGATGAAAATGATCTGGAATTTCTCGTGGAACTCCCTGTATCCGAAAATACTTATTACGATGATAATCTGATTGCCGGGACATACTATTACCAGATGAGATCAGTATATACTGACGGTTTATCTGATCTAAGTGCTATGGTAAGTGCTCAGATACCAAAGGTGGCCAAACCATCAATCAACCCCAGATATGGAACATACTATTCCCCTCAATCTATAAATATATCCTGTACAACTCCTGAAACGGTTATTTTCTATACTTTAGATGGAACCGAACCCACGATGGGATCATATCAATTTAATGAACCATTCATTATCTCTGAATATACCTTGGTCAGAGCACGAGCATTCAGAACAGGATGGGATTCCAGTAATATCGCTCAAGAAGAGTATCATATTTTGCTAACGCCAGATAACTTAGAAGGAGAAACCAGCCCTGGCACAGTCTTTCTTAGTTGGGATTATCCCATAACTTCGAGAACTCCCAAGAACAATGAGGAGTTAAATAAAGTCGGATTAAGTAGAACGGAAAAAAACAGTAAGCAAGTAAAAAGACAAGAAAATCGCTTATCGTCCTTAAAGAGGATAAATTCCAGGGAGTTTATTGGTTATAATGTATATAGATCAATTGAAGGAGATGATTTTGAGATCATAAACCCTTCTCCAGTAACAAATGAAGAGTTCGTTGACCACAATCTTGCAACGGGTATCTATCAATACTATGTTACTTCTCTCTATGAAATCGGAGAATCTCTACCTACCGATGTTATAAGCCTAAATGTTATGGGAGTCGTTTGCAACCCACAATTCACTCCTGACCCCGGTGACTACTGGGAGCCGATTGAAGTAAACATTTACTGTTGTCCCTCAACAGCTACTATATTTTATACTATCGATGGATCTGATCCTGATATAAACTCTGAGATCTTCATTGATCCCATATTTATCGAAGATACTACGACAATAAAGGCTAAAGGGGTATTAGCAGGTTGGTTTGATAGCGAAATTGAAGAAGCAACATATGTAATAGAACAAAGTGTCATTGAAGAAGAAATAATAGAACCGGCAGAATCTGATTGTTTCACGATCTATCCTAATCCATTCAATCCCGATGTAACGATCTCCTTATACCTCGATAAGGCTGGACTGGTTGATATAGAAATATTCAACATCTCGGGTAGAAAAATAAAATCACTAATCAGCTCTCATTTGCCTGCTGGGCAATATAACTTTGTCTGGAACGGTAGAAACGATTCAGAAGAGACAGTGTCTAATGGATTATACCTAATAAGATTAAAGACTCCAGCTAAGATTGAGATAAAAAAAGCAATTATGATAAAATAGAGAGAACAAAAAGAAAGGACTGATTGTCCTTTCATTGAGATAAGATGAGCGGTCCAGATATTGATGAGATTATAACCTGTTAAGATAGATGAGCAATATTAAGAAGAATAGTCAAAAATATATTGACAATATTGAGCAGTGAAATATCTTTAGTTCAAAGAGGTGATTGATTATGTGGAATTCTCTTAGAATTTTTATTAATTTAATTCAGATCGATTGTTTAGAGAGGTTTAACAAGATATGGCAAAGATGATATCAATATTACATAAAGAATCTCAGATCCATTCGCTATCCTCAGAATTGAGGTTGAATATTCTGAGAGAACTTGTCAAAGGGAGTTCAACCTGTCAGAAACTTGCTGAGATCTTTAATGTTTCTAAACAGAAGGTACATTATAACTTAATGCAACTTCAAAATGAATCCCTAATCGAGATAGATAATGACCCGTCAGTAAACAATAAAGAGATCTATTATAAAGCCGTAGCTAAGAACTATATACTTGATCTTTCACTCGGATTACATGCAAACAATATGAAACTCTATAGCAGAGAACTTCTCAATAGCATTCTGGAAGATGAATATCAACTGTCCTTGAGAGATATTGCAGCAAAATTACTCGACCAGAGTCTTAAAGTTAAGCCTGGAGAGAGATTGTTGATTACTACCGGTAATTATAATATGCCATTGGTTGAAAAACTCATTATCGAGGCCGCTAAGAGAAGTATTAAAACTCATATCCTTTATCTGGGAATTGATTTTTATAAAGCACTTTATAATGATTATTCTCTGACACAGGCCAGTAACTGGTATGATTATGCTATTAGATTGTACAGAGAGAGTGATGTAGCACTTATCCTTAACGGAGAGACCAGATATATTGTCTCTCCTGAAGATAAGATGAAGCGCGAACTACAACAGAGACATCGTCTTCGCATCAATGAACTTTTCAAAAAGAAGAACGGTTTAAGAATTGCTACAATGATAGGGTTTTTACAGGATAACCTGTCAGAGGACAACTTTCAGGCAGAATTGGAATTCTGGAGATCTCTCGATATAGATTACGACAAGCTACAAAAAGATACTTATTCATTATACACAAAATTCCTCTCACATAAAAGATGTCGCATAACTCAAGGTGAGACTGACCTAACATTTTCAATTAATAATGTCTCCTGTGAATATGGCTCTTTTGGTGATTATCCCGACCAGTCATCTCTAATCAACCTTCCAGGAGGTGAGGTGTTAATTGATCCTGAAGAAAATTCAATCAAAGGGATACTTAAATCTCCAAATGGATTCGCGCTGGGAAAATCGATAGAAGACATAACCCTGTTCATTGAAAACAATGAAATTGTTAGCTATAAAGCCGGAGCTAATGAAGATGTAATTAAAAAAGCAATAGAACGTGGTGGCCCAGATGGTAGAAAAATTTCCCTCATCTGTATCGGAACTAATAGCGAACTGGATATTAGAAGCCCAATTAATCGTATATCAAAGCATAAATCTCAGGGTATGATGAGTATATATTGGGGTAATAATGCCATGGTAAACGGAAAAGTCCGAGGCCACATAGACTGGCAAGTAGAGATTGAGAATCCAGAATTGAGATTCGAAAAGTGATACAGTTCAGATAATTTGTTGAAAGGTTAATTTGTAGAAGAATTATGACTTAGTATTATGGAGGTATAGAGTGTTTTTGTATTTAAGTTATCCTGGTTATAACTACACAAGTAACATAGATATTGTCGGTCATTGTCAAAAAAACTATGACCATTTACGCAAGTATGATCCGAAAATTTCAAAATCAAACCCTGCCAGGCTAATGACATATTGGTGTTCAGGCAGACAGAATGGTTGTTTAATAATGATCATTTAGATATTTTCATGTCACAATTTTATGTTTAATGTTGTTTTGTATTTAAAATCTATTAAAAAGGAGAAAAAAGATGAAGTACTTACTGAAAGGTAGAACACTTTTATTGATGTTTTTTATTTGCTCTCTTGTGGCATCGTTATCAGCACAATTTGCTGGTGGAACAGGAACAGAGGGAGATCCCTTTCTGGTACAAACTGCAGATCATCTAAACAATGTTCGCGATTACTCGAGTTCTTATTTCCGACAAACAGCAGATATTGATTTAGATGTCGACCCTTATAATACTGGTTCTGGATGGGTTCCTATTGCCAGTTTTACGGGTAATTATGATGGTAATGATTACATTATAGCAAATCTCTTCATAGATAGACCTGGAGAGAGTAATGTCGGATTGATCAATTCAGCTAATGGTGCTGTCTTGAATAACATTGCACTTGTAGATGTAGATGTTACGGGTGGTTCAAATACTGGTAGCTTGGTTGGTCAATTAATCGGTGCCAGTGCAGTCATTCATTGTTCAGCAGCCGGTGGTACTCTAACTGGTGGTGGCAATACTGGTGGTTTAGTAGGATTAGGTAGATATGATTCTACAATCGATAACAGTTATACAGATTTAACTGTTGCTGGTGATTTCCCTGCTGGTGGTTTAATTGGGCAAGCCGGACATTTTGATGACAGTTGTGATATTTCTCGAAGTTTTGTATTAGGACACACCACTGCAACTACATTGACGAACTCATTTGTTGGTGGTGTTGTTGGTAACCTTTGGGGATCTATATTATCAGAAAGTTATAATGCTGGACCAGTAACTGGTCATTATGCTGGTGGCTTAGCAGCTCGATGCTATAATGGAACCATTATAGATAGTTATGCAGTTGGATTTATCTCTGGTCCTACAGACGATTATCTTGCCGGTTTGATAGCACAAGCAATTGGTACTACTCCTGTAATAAATACCTACTGGAATATTGAGACTACAGGACAGACGACCAGTGCCGGTGATCTGGGTGAAGGTTTAATCACTACACAGATGATACAACAGGCAACTTACACCGATTGGGATTTCACTGAAGCATGGGAGATTGTCGAAAGTGAAAGTTATCCTTTCCATATCTGGCAGGGTGGTGTTCAAGATTACAACTATCCCCCCCCCTTACCACCAGCTAACCTGACAGCACAGATACAAGCTGGAGTAGAATCTATAACTCTCATGTGGGATCCTCCTGCTATTGGTAATCCTTTATCCTATAATATCTACCGGGACTCTGGAGAAGACTTCAGTTATCTGGATAATGTCATAAATGATACTTTCTATGAAGATGATGATATTACTTTCATGACTACCTATAAGTATTATCTGACTGCTGTATATCCAGAAGGAGAATCCATGCCATCCAATACTGTTACATCATCTGCATATTCTGGATATGCCGGAGGTTCAGGAACAGAAGGTGATCCTTATCTCGTAGCTACAGCTGAACATCTGTTTAACGTTCGTTATGAAAAGGATAAACATTATCTTCAGATAGCAAATATCGACTTTGATCTTGAACCGGGTCCATGGGATAGTGCTGAAGGTTTCGAACCCATTGGAGAAGGGTATTATATTGAAGAACATTCATTTACCGGCTCTTATGATGGTAATGATTATACTATAAACAACCTCACAATGTCTCAGGCTCGTTCAACAGTTGGTCTTTTTGGGTATGCCATAGGAGCAATATTCAGAAATATCGGTCTGGTTAATGTCGATATCTCTGGTGGTATGGATACTGGAGCTCTGGCCGGTTATGCTCTGTCAAATACTATCGTATTCAATTGTTATTCTACAGGCACAGTAACCGCTGGATCCTATGGTGGTGGCTTGATTGGTAGATTTGAAGGTGGTAGTAGTATGACAAATTGCTATTCTACAGCAGATGTCAGCGCTGGTTACTATGTTGGAGGTCTCGTAGGTGCTCTAAACAATGCGGGAGTATCAATCTCTAATTCTTATGCTACTGGTAACATAACCGCAACTTCAGCTTGGTTCGGTGGCGAAGCTGGTGGTTTAGTTGGTGCTACAGGTGGAGGTGCAATCATCAGTAACACTTTTGCTACTGGTGACGTTTCAGGTACTGAATATGTTGGTGGTTTGCTTGGCAAGCACACACAAGGATCAACCGTATCTAACAGTTATGCGATAGGTAATGTCTCTGGAGATTATGATACTGGTGGACTTGTTGGTTATCTAGAAAACAATCCCGGCCCAGTTTCATTCAGCTACTGGAATACAGAAACTTCTGGACAGACAACATCACAGGGTGGAGCAGGTAGAACAACTTCAGAGATGACCTACCCGTACGCTACTAATACCTATGAAGGCTGGGATTTTAATATCATCTGGGAAGAAGATGTGGATGGAGATATAAACAATGGTTATCCTTACTTTATCTGGATGACTGGTGAGCCTATAATCCCCGAAATTCCTACAGTATCACTGGAGATAATTGGTGATGATGCCAGTATAAATTGGAATTTGATTCCCGACTGTGACGGATACGTTGTCTACGGTTCTGATTATCCTGATGCAATAACCTGGGACCTCGTTACAACTATTTCTGATTATAGCGTAACTAACTATACTGAAGCTACTATCGCACGAAGATATTATAGAGTAGCTTCATATATTGGGGAGTTAGAATCGGAATTGAGTGAAGTAGTAGGTTACTCCCGTTATGAATGTGTAGCCGGGTTAAATATGGTTGCCCTGCCAATGGAAACAGATTTTGCCATGGCTAGCGATCTGGGTGATTACTATACAGGAATGATAGATCAGATATCCTATTGGGATCAGAATGCTCAACAATTTGTCACCGCTGTTTATTTGCTTGGATCATGGGAAGGTGATTTTCCTATTGCGACCAATTCTGTTCTGATGATAAATGCCACTTCTCCGTTTAATCTCTACAGCGCTGGTTACCTTCCGGAAGTTGATCCGATCTATCCTATAGTAGCGGGGCTTAACACAATTATGGTTCCGACTGACAGGGAAGATCTGACCATGGCCAGTTCAGTAGCTGATGACTTTGGTGATTCGATAGTAGACCAGATCTCCTATTGGGATAGTAATAATCAGCAATTTGTTACTGCAGCACTCATTCTTGGGTCCTGGGAAGGGGATTTCCCCGTAACCATAACTCAACCGCTTATAGTAAATTCAGATCAAGCTATGAGTTGGCCGGGAACAAGCAGAGGTGCGATCCCTTCTTTGCAACCGCGAAACCGTAATTTTAATATCCGATACTAAGGAGGATTATAATGCGATATTTTAATATTTTGTCGATATTTGTATTACTTTGTGCCCTGATGACAGTCTCTGCTTTTGCGCAGACACCCCCCAGGGTATTGGTACAGAAACTGATTCTTGAAGACGGTGATATTATGGATCTGGTAACCAATACAGGGAATACTCACTGTGAGGATTATGTTTTAACTGCTCTGCATATTGAGAGTGGTGCAGAGATAAGTACTGAATCAGGTGAAACACCAGTAGAGAATCTGCGCATCAATCAGGTAGACGCTGGTTTTGTTGCCGCAATAGTCAATCAATCTGCTTTTCCTTTTGTTTGGCCTGCAGGAGATACGATCAAATTGATTGTTACATATCTTCCTACCAATCAAACACGAAGCAAAGATATAACTATTCCCGACGGCACTAATGCAATAATTCTGGCTGATGAAGGCCAGGAGATGATAGTACCACCCTGTGATGTAACTCTACCCGTCGAATTATCCTCTTTCACAGCGAGCGTTACTGTTAATTCATTTGTAGAACTTCAATGGACTACAGAAACAGAGACAAATCTTCTTGGTTATAATGTCTTACGTCATACGGAAGAGATACTCAATGAAGCAGAGGCAATAAATCCTTCAATTATCACTGCTGCTAATACTTCATCGATTACTGAATACAGTTATCTCGATGAATCTGTATCTGCAGGTACTACATATTATTATTGGTTACAGGTGTCAGACCTTGATTTAACCAATGGCTTTCATGGACCAATAGCAGTAACTATTGAAGATGAACCGGAATTACCTCCAATCGTATTTGAGACAAAACTCAATGCGAATTACCCCAATCCTTTCAATCCAGAGACAAACATCAGTTACAGCCTTAGTGAAGATGTTTCTATGATGGAATTGAAGATTTATAATGTAAAGGGTCAGGAAGTACGTACACTGCATAGTGGGCCTCATGCCAAAGGTGAATACAACGTAGTCTGGAGTGGTAAAGATAACGGTGGGAAATCAGTAACATCCGGTGTCTATTTTTTCCACATGAAAACTTCAACCTATAATGAAATCAATAAGATGATGATGCTAAAATGATTTAGCTTATCATTAAGCGTTGAAAAGCCCGGATTCTATCGTCCGGGCTTTTCTTCACCTCCGTTGGTTAGATTTATGTAGAACTTATAGAATTATAATATACATATGGCTTAAGTGAATGATTTAGATGAATTATTGTAAGCCTATTTATACTCAATTATTAGCGAAAATTATTTTGAGGAGAAATATATGAGAAATCGGTTGATAAGCATATCATGGCAGATATTGTTTTTGGTTCTGCTCATCCTACCAGGCAATTACGAACGTTACAATTTAGATGCGATGACACCGCCTGACTATTTAACTAATTTATCACACTCCTTTGCAGTCACTCAGTCAAGGGATGAAAAAGAGAGTATTCCCTTCGATTTATTAAGAGTGTCAAAAATGAACGAAAAAATAGATAGCAGAGACCAATATGATATTACAGATTTGTTAGCAATCGCCGAAAGAACTGTTACTCATGATATATTATATAGTTATAGCGAAGATGCATCAAACGACATATATGATAAAATAGAAAAGCAAACAGTGAATCCAAGAACTGAGGTCATGGTTTCTGGCGAGATTGTTGGCAGTGATCTTCCTACTATAGGAATAGAGGGAGCATCTGTAATCTTATCTGGTTTTGACAACTATGAGACTATAACTGATTTCAATGGATTTTTCTCTTTTCCTGGCGTATTGGGAGACCAAACCTACAGTATTAATATAATGGCAGACGGATATAGTCCATACAATGATGAATTCTATCTTGGCAATACCGATTTAGACTTGGGCGTTATTGTCATTAATGAAATGGCTTTCCCCCCTAGCAATATTCTAGCAATTCCAGATGATAATGATACCTATGTCAATCTTACTTGGAATGAGCCTGAACCAATAACCAATTATTTCTTTGATTTTGAGAATGGAAATCAAGGCTGGACAACAGGTGCTATTTCGGGTGATAATCAATGGCAGTTAGGCACCCCATCTCAATCTCAGATAAATGGAGCTCATAGTGGTATGCTTGCCTGGATGACTGGGTTATCACATAATTATGGAAATAATGTAAATTCCTGGCTAATGTCTCCAGAATTAGATCTAACAAATATGCTTACTGTCTATTTCTCTGTCTATCTCAATATCTGGTGTCCGATGAATTACGATGGAATGATTATGGAATATTCTATCGATAACGGAGTTAACTGGTTTCATGTCCGTTCAGATGATACCGAACTCAATTTTTATAATAACAATAGCCCACATGGCCCAATAGATCCTCCCAAATGGTCAGGCTCTACTCCGGGAATAAATGGTATATGGGAGGAAAGAACTGCGTATATTCCTGAAATAGCAGGTGAAAGTAGTGTTTATCTCAGATTTCGTTTCGGATCTGATGCAGCTGTTAACGGAGAAGGGATTGCTGTTGATGACGTCTATATAGGAATAGATTTACCCGATCTTATCTTACGAGACAGATTACCCAGCACCCCTGTTGATATAATGACACATAGAAATGATAATCTACCCAGAGAGCTAGAATCATACAGCATTTATCGTCTCCTCTCCGAAGATAAAGATGATGAAGATAACTGGGTTGAATTAGCTACAGTAACAGACACTACTTTCACCGATTTTTCCTGGAATTCTGTTCAGGATGGATTTTATTTCTATGCAGTTAAAAGCTTATATACAAACAATGTTATTTCTCATCCGGCTTTTTCAAATTGGATTGACAAGAACATGACAACAGAAGCATCGGTCAACATAACTACTAATGTTGGAGATAGTGCAGAGGGAGCAATTGTAATTCTCAACTACCAGGATCAGGACCCATCAGGAGAAAGTCCTGTATATTCTGCGACAGCAACTGGCAGTTACCCCTCAGTAGCATCATTTTCTGATATTCTACAGGGTAATTATGATCTGGAAGTACAATTACCAGGGTTTTCTACTTATGTACAGACCAACATTATCATAGATACCCCCGAATTTTTTGACATTGAGTTGGAAGAATTGGCATTTGCACCAGTTAATCTGGGTTCAATAACTGCTAATAATTTAGTCAGTTTAAACTGGTATCCACCTAATTTGACAGAAAGTAGACAAACTAATTCGGTTCGATCATCATCTCAAGAAGATCATTTATACAAAAGATCCCACACCTATGGAGATAGAGCTTTAGTCGGCTACAATATATATCGTGATGGAGTTCAGATCAATTCAGATCCGATCGAATACACTACGTATAATGATACAACAGTAGTCAATAATGTGACTTACGAATATTATATAACTGCTGTTTATACTTTAGCAGAATCTGAACCTTCTGCTTCTATTTCTGTTAGTCCTGGTCCTAATCAAATCATCAATATCGGACAGGATACAACCAATGGATATTACTTGCCCATAAATTTCTGGTATAAAAGTAGCCTTACACAGACAATTTATATGGCTGAGGAAATCAATGTTCATGCCGTTCCAATGCAAATGGTTAACCGTATTTTGTATTACAACACATTCACGACCGATGTGTATGATAAGCCGATTCAGATCTGGATGGGGACAACCGAAGAGAATGATCTTGTTGCTGGCTGGATTCCCTCAACAGAGCTTATGCTTGTCTATGATGGCTTGCTAGACTTCCCATCAGGAGAAAACAAGATAATTATTGAGTTGGAGGAAGAATATCCCTACGATGGAACAGATAATCTGGTCCTAATGGTGAAACGCCCATTAGATAATCAGTATTACTCCTCTTCCGATCGCTTTTTTTACACCAGTACCCCTGATTTCCCAAATCGTACGAGGTATTTATATTCCGATACAGAAAATTTTAATCCTGCTAATCCACCAAGTGGAACTCTCTCAGATTCAACACCCAATACCGGTATACAGGTAATTACCGTAGATATGGGTTCTCTAGCTGGTTATGTTTATGATGAAGAAGATCAACCAGTTGCTGAAGCTGTTGTATCAGTAGAGGGGAATAATCTCACAGCAATTACTAACTCTGAGGGGTTCTTTGTTTTTCCGAGTATGTTCGAAGGGACACATACGGTGATCGCATCCAAGTTTGGATATTATAGTACAGTCATTGAAGATGTTGTCGTTCAAGAGTATGAGACAACACATATCAGTATGAATATTTCAAGCTTACCGGTAGTGAATGTAACAGGAAGGATAGTTAGCAGTTGTCAACCTGACATAGGACTTGAGGGTGCTTACCTCTTCCTTGAAGGGTATAGTCATTATGAAACAATAAGTAATAATGACGGTACATTTGTTTTATCGAATGTTTTTGCCGACAGAAATTATAATTTAGTAGTTCAGAGTGATGATCACCCCTATTTCGTGGACCAGGTTTATGTATTGACATCTGATCTTAATTTAGGAGACATCATAGTAAGGGAGTTTTCCTATCCCCCATCTGAAGTTGAAGCAGAATTACTCGAGACTGAAAACGAAGTATACTTAGAATGGATATCACCATTGGAATACGACATTTTACACTTAAGATATGACGATGGAGAAATTTATACGGCAATAGATGTACCTGAAAGCAGTGCTGATACAGTAGTTGGAACGGTTTTTAATACTACAATAAACTTAACTTCTGTTTCGTGGTATCTTACCGGAGATATTGCTTACGATACAGTTAGTCTTTATATATATAGTCTGAATGATGAAGGGTTACCAGATAGTGAAAACCTTCTATACTACGAATCTAATGTACTAAATATACATCAACACTGGACAAACTATGAACTACCTGAAGTTATAACAAATAGTAATGGATTTTTTGTCGGATTGAGTGCTGATGGTCCCCTTGGTTTAGCTGGAGATGACGGTACTGGCAGCCCTTATCCATTTCAACCTGAAACCTATTATTATACATTAGATACTTCATCAGGTACATGGGCGACTCTTGAATCAATAGGGTTGGTGCATAATATCTTTTTACAAGTTAGAGGATATAGCTATTATACTGAAAGGTTCAGTCCAATATCCAGTAACAAGGTCAAGAACATACCAACAAGTGCCTCATTCAATCAAAGATCAGATCGAGATCTTCTTACTGTAGAGAGTGATAATACTTTATCTTTTACCTTCTCGGAGAAAAATAATAGAGATGTTATTGGTTATGTCATTTACCGATTAGCTTCAGGAGACGACGAAGAAACAGATCAATGGACTGAACTTGCTACGATATTTGGTAACGATACATCGTATATAGATAACAATCTGGAAGCACTATTCAACGGTGAATATCGCTATGCGGTACGTTCTGTATACTCAAGCAATGTTTTATCTACTCCCTCTATATCCAACATAATCACATATGAAGAGATTATACCAAGTATAGCTAACCTTCAAGCTGAAGTTATTGAACAAAATGTTGAACTCAGCTGGGAGTATGCCGATTCTACCCGATACAGACCTGATGATGATTCTGATAAAGGTTCCGATAACAGAACAGATAAATCAGGAAGAGAATTAATAGGATTCAAGATAACTCGTAATGGAACAATAATAGTCGAAGATTTACTGGAACTACATTATCTGGATGAAGGGTTGCCGACAGGCGATTATGAATATACTGTCATTGGGTTGTACACGAACGGAAGCACTAATATGCTCGCTATAGAAGTAGATATCCCACTGCAGACAGATCTACCTGAATCTTATATTACTAATTTAAAAGGTAATTACCCCAATCCATTTAATCCCGAGACGAAGATTATTTACTCAATTAGTTCTAAAGAAAGAGTCATAATAGACATCTTTAATATTCGTGGACAACATATAAGAACGGTGACAGAGGAGATTCAGAACCCGGGAGAGTATACGGTTAACTGGGATGGAAAAGATAAAAACGGAATAATTGTAAGTAGTGGAATTTTCTTCTATCGTATGAAAGCTGGATATTATACATCAACAAGAAAGATGATTCTTATGAAGTAACAATGGTTGTAACAATTTGTCTTCTCAGTGTTGTTATTGAAACTCCAATCGGAAAGGACCAGTTAAGCAGAGATTTGATAATTTAATGAGAAAATAACAGTAGCTATATGCTGTTAGATTAAGCAATAATTCTTGACATCAAGCCCCCTGTTATTTTCGCTGAAAATTGATCGCCGAGTAAACTGATCTAAACCGGCAGGCAAGAGAGTTTACCGATTGGTGTATCCGGAAACAGATACGCCACCCGTGCTTGGAAAGGCGAGAGGATCATACTATCGTATCTCTCTTCCTCTCCAAAATAACTACCTGGAGGGATATTATGCGATTTCCAATCATTGTATTGCTTTTGGCAGCAGGAATCTTCATGTTTTCCTGTTCGAGTGACGGTCCGACATCATCTGGTGATAATGGAGAAGAGGCTCAACCACCTGCTTTTTCCTATGAACCAGATCTGATGATCAACATACCGGACGATTTTCCACCTGAAAACTATTATACCGAAAATATCGAATATCAGGAAGAGGTTGTAACGGCTTATCCGCTGGCACAGTTTATCCCGGATGATTTCACAACAGGAGTAATCCTCGATGATCCTGTTGATATTCGGCCACTTTATGCCTATCATGTCGCAGCTTCTGATTTCGACCCGCGCGATAGATCACATATAGTTTCTGATATACACTGGTCAGATTTCTCTGAAGGTTATTATCTTCCTGATCCGATAGACCGTGTTTATTTTGACGGGTTAACGAGTGCTTATAATGTGAGAGGGCCCGAAGTAATCAACCTCTACCGCAAGGTCGATGTGATTCTGGGTGAGGAATTACCGATAATGTTTGAGACGGAAGCAATGGAGAGAGTATCTCTAATGTATGACAACGAACCAGTAGAAGCAATTCCACTTACAACTTTTATTTCAGAGTATATAACTACTTCACCTGAATCATATACCTACCGCCTGACAGATCTGGAAACTGAGCAGTACGACTTCTTCTGGGAAGAATTAGGAGCAGGATACTATTTACCGGAAGTTGATCTGACCATCTTTTTAACCACCGAGACGGCCAATCTTTCGAACGACCCGGTTATCAGCCAGCTTCGCTCCATAGAGCTTTATGAGAATTAAACAGTTTATCATCCTGATACTGCTTATCTTTAGCTCAATCTCCATCATTGCAGCCGAGCCTGATAGCCTTGAAGTTGTCAGAAAGGTATATGATATGGAAGGCCTGACAATTAGAGCGGAGGCTACTTCCAGCACCCTTGGCTATTCTCTGACTAGAGAGATCAATCCAGAAGACCAGGGGAGTGCTCTCAATGTCTCTGACCTCATTGTCGATGTTCCCGGTATAAGGCTCACGACTAGTGGTAAAGGGGTCAGTGATCTGAGGATGAGAGGATTTTTCGGTAAACAGATCAAGATTCTTATCAACGGAAGACCTCTAAATGCCGGCTATTTCGGTAATGTAGATCTACACAGCCTTCCTGTTGTTGATGTCGAACGTATAAACATCATCAAAGGACCTATCTCGGCCCAGTATGGTGCTAATACTATGGGAGGTGCGATCGACATCGTGACTAAAGAAATCCCATCTGGCTGGCAGAATATAAGCCGCTTCATAATCGATCGCAATTCGACGACCAATTTGAGTTATATCGCTTCCTATGGAGCGAGGAACCATGACTTTCGGATCAATCTGGCCAGAAGTAATTCCCCGGGATATTACCTCTCAGACGATTTCGAGCCGACAACCTTCGAAGATGGTGGCCGGCGCAATAGAAGTGCTTACACCAGATACAGTGGCGGTTTTGGCTGGCAGGGATATCTCGCTTCTATCCACAGCTTTGATTTTCAGGCAAATTATATCTATATGGATAACAAGGAGATACCCTCTCCAGTCTATGAAGCCAATTTCCGGCGATATACTGACTGGCGGAATTACAATCTCTCTCTCCGACACCGGGTCCCGATCACCTACAACCTTGATAGTGACTTCACTCTCTACTACGATCATAATGCCGATACTTACGAAGAATATACCGATTCCGCCTATCAGAATCCGACCCTGACGTCCGAACTGGAGAGCAACCTCTACGGAATGAAATGGGATACGGGCTGGAACTATTCCGACAGGCTTGTTTTCAATCAGGGATATATTTACGAATACAATTCATTTGCACGAGAAGATAATGTAACCTATCAAGACGGATACTCGGGCTCTATAGTTACCCATCAGGTGTATGGGCAACCGGAACTTTACCTCACTGACTCACTTATCCTGACTACTGGTTTCAATCTCTCCTCCTTTCAGGTCAATGACAGGAAACAGAATGTAGATCTCTCGGCAGGTGTTTTCTACAGCTTTGCCAGCAATATCAGAACCTCGCTTACATATTCACGTAACAACCGCTATCCGATTCTGCAGGAACTCTTCAGCAGCAGCAGTGGAAATCCCGACCTTCTTCCCGAAAAAGCAGATAAGTTCGAAGTCACAGCAGGAATACCGCTTAATCTGGGAAACAGGGGTGCTTATCTCCACATTGCCTTGTTTCGGAACGATATCTTCAACCTGATCGAACCGAAATTTAATCCGGAAGATGGGAGTCGACTCTATCATAACGTCGAAAAGGCAGATAACTACGGAACTGATATCGACATAACCCATAACCCCTGGAACTTCTGGCTTACAAATCTCTCCTACTCCCTAATACTCTCCGGCAGGAAGAGTGATTATTCCCTGCTCAGAATGCCACGGCATAGCTTCGTCTTTTCTAATGAAGTCAAATTAACCGATAACTTATCCCTGAATCAGGAATCGGAATTTTACTCTGAAAGAGACGATCTGGACAACACCGATAACCAGCAGATGCTGGATTCCTACAATCTTCATAACATAAGTCTCTCTTACAAATTCAGGGCAGCAATCGTCTCCTGTGGCATCGATAATGTATTTGACACTCTTTACTACGAGAGATTCGGTTTCCCGGGCAGAGGAAGAAATCTCTTCTTCTCTCTCGAGTTGAGGGTATGATATAGCATAATGAAGAATTCCGAGCAACTGAAGAGGTCAATATGAGATATTTTACTGCTTTTCTAATCCTGGCCTGCTGGTCAGCTCTCCATTCACTGACGATAATAGATGACGGAAGGGAGATATCGATATCATTAGAGGAACTGCGGGAATTGGAACAAATAGAGATCATAACTGAACGGGAAGATGAAAGGGGGGTCAGAATAGAAAACTGGCAGGGAGTATTGCTCTCTGAGATCTTTACCCATTACGGCATAGATAACCAGGCTCCCCTGAAATTCAACTCATACGATGGTTATCAGGTAAGAATAAAAGTCGAGGAATATCAAGAATATCCGATTCTGATTGCTTTGCAAAGAGATGGAAAAAACTATGAAGAGGATGACCTGAGACTGGTTATACCAGGGATGCGCGATATGTTCTGGATGCAGGCAGTCAAAATTATTAGAACTGAGAACTATAGAGAATCAACTCCTCCCTACTATATCCTCTTTGCTGAAGATCTGCTCTCCGGGATGGAGGTAGCTTTCGAGCCTGAACCTTTCAGAAATGTTCAGGGATACTACCTGGCAGAGATGCTCAGCCTTGTTTACCCTTTTCAGCAGGATGAATACTTTCTCATAGGGAGAGATGGCGTATCACACCAGCTAGAATTTCAGATGTATCTGAAAAATGCCGTCCTCGTTGCTGCTGATGATGGTGGTTATACCTTACAGGGTGGTGATATTCCCTACGGTATGTGGATCAAGGATATTGCTTATATCCAGTGCTATGATCGAGCAATCATTTTTCGTGAGCAATTCAGAGACCTGGATGAGGTCGGACAGTTACTGGAATGGGAAAATCTTCCAGAACACCTTCATACAGAAGATGGTAGCAGGATAGGAATAGATATTGAGTTTTCAGAACCGGTCTGGAAAGATAGCGGGATATTTAGATGGGTAAGATAATTATCATTCTTTTTCTCCTGAGTCTGGTGGCCTGCAGTCCTCAGGGTTACCGGTTCTCCGGGAATATTGATTCTGAGTTCTATTCGGAGCAGACGGGTAACCTGAAGGAAATACTGGCCCTTCATGAGCTCAATGCCGAATATGCACTCCTCATCGCCTCAGATGGTATTGCAGTCCTGATCTCTGAACCATCTTTTCCCCGGATAGAGATCTATTTAGATGCCAAAAAAATCTCTACCCGATCAGAGTTTCTTCCTCCCGTCAGTAATCTCAATGATCTAAGCGAGATTGTTATATACAACTGGAAACATCCGGTGGTTGACAGACAGACCCCTTTCTCTCTCCGCCTGCTGGAGTTGCAATTTCTGGGAGAGAGCTCACTAAACGGTCATTTAGTTCGGAAATATCAGCTTTCTGAATGACAAGGAAGCTCTTTTGTATCCGAAAGAGTCTCTGTCTCTAATCTGCCAACTCCCTTTATCTATATCTGATCGCTCCGGTTGGACAGCTCTTTAGACAGGAATAACAAACAAGACAGGCAGAGTTATCAATTTGTCGTTTATTACTTTCCAGAACATAGATTGCATCTGCCGGACAGATTTTTTCACAAAGTCCGCAGGCAATACACAACTCTTTATTGATCTTAACACCCTTCTTTGCCGGGCGAGAAGTAAGATTGAGTATCGCTCCAAAAGGACAGATCATATTATGCCAGAGAGTTTCTTCGAACAGGAGAGTTACCAGAAAGGCCAGGCCAGTCAGGAAGACCAGTATAGGTATATTCAGCCCCATTTTTCTGGTAAAAACCACAACGACAATAAAGATCCCCAGAAATATATACCGTAATCTCTTATACCTCAAAAATGAGCTAACCTGGACTCTTCTTATCTTCAGCCGGTCATAAAGCCAGTCTATCGAACGGAAAATAGTATTCATCGGGCAAATCCAGCCACAGAAAAACCGTCCGAAGAAGATCGAGATAACAACACCAGCAATGAAGATGAGAAACCAGGTCTGATATCTCCCCTGCAGGAAAAGCAGGCCAAACACTATGATAAACAATATTTCCGAAATAACTCGCAATATTGTCAACAACCTGTAACTACCTTTTTGCATAATACTCCTGTTTAGCAGGCCAGTGGTCACAGGCCTGCTAATCGTATTGTGATTTTTTCCCTCTAAAATATCAGGATACGAAAACCGTCTTCTTCTCCGGTCTCGGTGCTTTTATAACCATAAAAACAAGATCGGAATCACTCTCGTTATACCAGGCGTGCAGGATATCCTTTGGACTCTCTACCAGTGTATCAGCCAATATTGTCTGTTTCTCTTCTCCTATCTGGACTACACCCTCTCCCTGCAAAACATAAAAGGCTACATCAACAGGTGTTATATGCTTCTTCAATGACTGACCGGGCTTCAGTGTAATCACGGTTACCATTGCATCTTTCGTATTGTAAATATTCCTGGCATCAACATTATGCGCTGTCTCCATAACTGGAACGTCACTTAATTTACGGGTTATAATCATTTTATCCTCCATTATTAGTTATATTCTTACTCCGTTTAAAAATACCATCTGAGAGAAACATAAGCCAGTGAATTCTTATCATACCGCCCAAAATTTCTCTCTTCATCGCCAAAGAACAACTCTATCCCTGTCTTGATCTCTACCCCGTCTTCAATTGAATAGGTCAGTGATGGCCGGAGTAGCATATCTGCTGGATCAATACCTACATATCCGAACAGCTCCAGGGTCAGTGTATCGGCAAAATATGAGTCCCTCAGACGGAATGTGGCTGTATGCTCATACTCACTGGTGAGCAGGCTGTCTTCATAGTCGTTGATATACTGCAGGATATACTGTGCTGACATATCGATTCCCAAAAGGCTCCAGTCAAGCCCTGTAAGTGAATGGAGTTGATGATGGTCAGATGTACCGAACATCCCGGGTGAAGGCATTGTCGTGAAAGCCCTGTTCAGATAGACTGCCTGCTCTGATCTAAGTATAATAGATGAGAGGGTCGTGCTGAAACTCCCCCCGACTACCGTAAACCGCTCATGAAAAGGGTCGGGAGAGTTAACAGTGCCCTCGAGGACTGGAAGGTCATCCCAGGCATATCCGGCCATTATCTCAGCCGTTATTGTCCGGCTGAAATACTTGATTTTGCCGAATACTTCACTGTTACTCAGTTTCTTTTCCGGGAGTTCTGAGTCTGCAATACTTGCCATTGATTCTCGATACCAGATGGATTCCGGACCCGGCTGAGAAGTCGGCACAAAGATCGGAAGCCATACTACTTCATAAGTCAGTGGACCTCGATAGTAATTTGCCCGTATTGCCGGTACACCGATCCGGATCTCTCTGAAATCGGCCAGTATGAAAGACCTCAGGTCCTGCGGGCTGACGATATCGGTAATGAATACCCCTTCAGCTTCTCCCCAGACAACAGCCTGTTTTCCTATCCGGAAGTCGAAATTTCTGAACAGGATATCTATATACGCTTCTCTTACACCCCAATCGATATCACCCTCACCCATGATATAGGCATAGGGATTGATATTGATGCGGGTACTGTTTCCCCAACCCTGCAATTCCAGATCGAGTGTCTGTTCTGTCAGGGGGATATCCCCTTCCGATATCCGGCCGCCGGCATAGCTCCGCAGCATTCCGCTAAACCTGATATCTTTGGCTATGAGCGTTGTCTGGACTACTAAAACCAATACGGCTATAAGCATTAGCCTTGCATATATTTTCATCTTGGCATTGGACATATCATTCTCCTGTTTTTTCTGTTGTTATTCCTCTGTTTCCCTGTATCAGAGCCGCGGGCCCTGCATCATCTGTCTCTCGGAAAACTGATTGTCTCTCAATCCTATGTTGAATCTGACATTTTCCATCCTTATACGTGTACTGTGGTTTCTGCCCAGGTCCCGTATTATCATATCAGTTATGACCCAATAGTTGTCGATCTTTTCGTAATCATCTATCTGAAGAATCTTATAGACTTGACCATTCTCGTCATAATACTCCCGTTTGAGACCGATCCATTTATCCTTGATTATCCAGCTGACTGTCTTGCTGAATGTATCACCGCTGCCAACAGGAACACTCTCGACAATGTAACACGGTTCACCATTGTATTCCTCTTCTCCGATTATCTTATGCTTATCCTCATCAGGGTGACGTTCTCCGAGATCGTCATAGGTGAAATCAGAACCCATAAAAGAGTCGTTCTTACTGTCGGCAGAAATTCTCCTTATCTTGCGTATGGCAGGGAGATAGATCCACTGGTCGTCACTCCTGCCGTCATGATATGACCAATTCATAAAACTGCTATCCCTGACATCTGCCGGATCGAGAAAGAACATCATCTTCTTATCTACATCATCGGTACTCTTGCTGAACTGCTTGATACTCCTTTCCCTTGTTGCCCCGCGAGAATTTGTCAGCACCATTTTCAGATCGGCTGTCATTTCATCTCCGGTTGGACGATAATAGACATTCTCCATAACCTCCCGGCCGGAAGGTGTATCATTGGCCTGACTGAAAAGCAGTCCGGCAAATATCAATCCAATTAACAGCCCCAGGGTGATTCTTCTAAACATATTACTCCTCCTTCGGTTTTATTACTTTTTTATCTTCTGCATCATTCCCGGAAGATGCTTCCGGGCTTCTGTTAACCTTTTTACTTTTGTTAGCTCCCTCTGGTTTTAACATCGCTTTCAAGATTATCACCAGAATCGTGAGAGTGCCAAGAGCACTGACCGCCATATTAAGAGCTATCAGTCCCCCGACCTGGCGGTTTGGCGGGAAGACACTGATCAACAGGACTGCAAAACCACCCATTACCGCCAATGTGTTGTAGATAATCGCCTGGCCAGTATGGGACAGGGTTTCAAAAGTAGCTTCCATACTCGAGAGGCCTCGGTCCAGATTGGTTTTATACCTTTCGATCAGGTGAATAGCATAATCGACTCCGATGCCGATCGCTATGGCAGAAATCAGAGCTGTTGCCGAACTGAGCGGGATACCCAGTAAGCCCATTGTCCCGAAATTCACCACAGCTGTTATCATTATAGGAATCGTTCCCACTATCCCGATCAATATGTTCCTGAAGACGATCGCCAGCAGTATAGCTACTATCAGGAACGAAAGAAGGAGGCTCAATATCTGCCCTTCCAGTAACAGAGTTGCAAAAACCAGCGATTTATAACCACTTCCCGCATAGCTGATATTGATACCCAGTTCCCTGAATGCAGGAATGAAAGATTCGATATCCTCGATCACCTCTTCCATCCTGGCAGAACTGTCACTCTTCATCCTGACGGTGAGATTGGCATTCCTATAGTCATAATCTATTACGCTGTCCAGATTATCCGGATCACCGGACATCTCGTAAAGTAGTAGATACTGCGCAACCATATCTCTCGTTTCGGGTATCCGGTTATAATCCGGATCATCATCGTGCATTACCTGATGCATCCTTTTGAGAAAATCTGCCAGCC
>CAZBDV010000022.1:0-34511 GCA_964490765.1 uncultured Candidatus Cloacimonadota bacterium
AGAGCTGGGCAAGTCCGAACATATCAGCCCGGTTGATAATTATCGTATTAGCATTTGGTATATCGATACCTGACTCGATAATCGTGGTAGCGACGAGTACATCGAAGGACTTATCGTAGAAATCTAGCATGATCTTTTCCAGCAACCGTTCCGGCATCTGGCCGTGCCCCACCGCTATCTTAGCTTTGGGTAGTAACTCCCGCAGTTCGTCGGCTACCGTCTCGATCGTCTCTACCCGGTTGTGTAGAAAGAGGATTTGCCCTCCCCTTTCCAGTTCACGAAGGATCGCATCCTTGATGATCTCCCGGTCATAATGGATTATCATCGTCCTGATGGGTAATCTTGCCTTCGGTGAGGTCTGCATCAGAGACATCTCCTTGAATCTTGCCAGGGCCATACTCAATGTTCGGGGAATGGGTGTTGCTGACATATAAAGTGTATCGACATTGGATTTCAACTGTCGTAACTTATCCTTGTGTCTAACCCCGAAACGGTGTTCTTCATCGATTATAAGGAGTCCAAGTCTTCGGAACTTTACATCTCGAGAGAGAAGCCTGTGGGTTCCGATAGCAATATCGATCTCACCCTTGCCGATCTTTATGACATCGTCTTTGAGCTGTTTCGTCGTTCTGAACCTACTGAACATGGCTATATTGATCGGATACTGGGCAAGCCTTTCACGAAAGACAAGATAGTGCTGCTCGGCCAGAAGTGTGGTAGGAACAAGTACCGCCACCTGCCAGCCACTGGTTACTGCTTTGAAGGCTGCTCTTATCGCTACCTCGGTCTTGCCGAATCCTACATCTCCACAGAGTAATCGTTCCATTGGGCTGGGTTGTTCCATATCACGTTTTATCTCTTCTATAGCCCGCTTCTGGTCAGGTGTATCTTCATATATGAATGACTCTTCGAGATCCTGCTGCCAGACTGAGTCATTATCGAAAACGATACCTGCCCTGGTCGATCTCTCAGCATAGAGTTTGACCAGGTCGTCTGCAATCATCTCGATTTGCTTTTTTGCCCGGTTCTTGACTGCTTCCCACCTCTTGCTTCCCAGCTTATTGATCTCCGGCCTGACACCCTCATCAGCAACAAACCGGTTGACCAGTTTCAACTGGAAAGTGGGGAAATAGACTCTGGCATTCTCGGCATAGCGGATGGAGAGGCATTCGATGTTTATCCCACTGACCGTCATCAGTTTCAAACCTTCATAGACACCGATCCCGTGATCAATATGGACGATATAGTCCCCCGGAGTAAGAGTTTCATAGTCGATCAGAGTCTCGGAACTGGTAAAATACTCCTGAAATCTCTTCTGCTTATAGCGGTTATAGATTTCATGGTCAGTAAAAACAGCCAGTTTGGCATCTTCCAGATTGAAACCACGGTGCAGTACACCAATAGAGAATTCGAGTTTCTCCTCGTACTCCACAAGAAGTTCTTTCATTCTGTTACTCTGGCTCCTGTTATCCGACTGAATAATCACATGCCACCCTTCTGCAAGTTTTGTATCGAGTATCCGCCGGAGAATGTTCAACTCCCCGTTCATACTGCTCTGAGAGGAAAAAGGTGTCATCAGGCTCTCTTTAATCAGGTCCCCCTCCTGCAGATAGGCAGAGAGGAAGAGATGACGCTGCTGCTTCTGTCTGGTAGCTAACCATTCGAATGAGCAGAACATCTGATCCGGTTCCGGTAATCTGGATCTATCTGATCTCTTTTTACTCTTATTCTCCAGTAACTTCTTATTATACAACTCTCTCGTCTCTTCCTGAAACTCAGAGGCTATACTTTTCAGGTAGTGATATTCGTCATAGATAGTAAATGTCCGTTCTGGCAGGAGATAGTCGTAGAGAGTAGCAGTCTCCGGGTACAACAGTGATACATCCTGTTCTATCCCTTCGTAGAGCCCGATATTATGTATCCTTTCCCAGTGATGAGAATCCTGAGTGGAGATATGATCGAGGAACACCTCTCTGACAGGTAGTATAGAGAAGAACTCTCTCTTATCACCGGTAGAGCGTTGAGTCCTTGGATCGAAGAAACGGCAGGACTCGACGGTGTCACCAAAAAACTCCAGCCTGACAGGTAGTTTCGGTGTATCTCCCAGTGAAGGAGAGTATATATCTACTATCCCGCCTCGTCGGGCCAGATCACCAACCTGAGAGACTTCCGACTCGTGATTATAACCTATACTGATCAACCTGGAGCATAGCTGATCTATATCGTAATCTTCTCCCTGTCTGATCTCGATAATATTCTCCCTGAATATCCCGGGAGCAACCATAATACGTAAAAGATTCTTGATAGAGATAATTACGATCAACTGTCTCTGTCCGGAATCTATTAGCCTGTTATCTCTCTGTAGAATTCTGGCCAGCCCTTCGATCCGTTGAGCTCTTATTGAGAAATGAGGTGATCTCTCCTCATAGGGGAGGGTTTCGAAATCGGGTATGAAAACAACATTCTCTTTCCCGGCAAGTAAGCTGAGATCATCAAGATACTCTTCAGCTCTATTATCGTCGCTTGTGACTAGCAGAACCGACAGTTCCCGTCTCATCGATTCGAATACCCGGGCAGCGAGAAGAGCTTTCGTACTCAAATTTAGCTGATAGCAGAGGAGGCCTTCTTTTGCTGCTGCAATGTAATTATCGAATTTCATGAGAAATTCGGAACGGTTCAGGTATGGTTTCAGGTTTTCGTATATCATATCTCTTTACTTCACAACTGTGCTAAACCGGTTCTCAGTGGTTATACGGATTTGATCCTGACAGCCTCAACTATCATACAAACAATCTCAAAACACTCTCTTAGAATAGCACTTCAACCCAGACACTGAGAGTAAAAATTCTCAAGGAATCATCTCTTCTCTTATCGTTAGAGATCTCGTAACTGCTCAACATTCCACCTTTGATGTTGCGACTGAAATTATAGGTTAGTTGTGGTGTTACGGTATATCTCTCTGTATTGCGGTCAACAAGTGTATCCTGCATACCCTTATTGGAGCTCTTCGACCTTTCCCAGCTGCCACCCAGTTCTGCCGTTAATTCGTTAGTAATCGGCATCCTCTGTGAAAAGAAGGGAAGCTTGATTCCCTGTGGTGAACGGAAAGAATAGGCAAGATTCGCGTTCAGGGCACTGTTCTGAGTTTTCTGTATAGCATCGAAGGTCTCCCTGTGGGTAGTGGTCTCTGATTGTGAGTAGTTGAGACTCAAAGAGGAGGTGATATTGTTTATCCAGTTAGCGTGCCAGGAGATAAGGGGGGAAAAGCTATGAGTTTCTGTCCTGGCAGTAGGTTTATCCCAATCGGGTTGATCCCAGTCAATAGTACCTCTCACCCTTTCCGTAAATGTATAGTTACTGCTCAATCTGGAGCTTGTGAGGAATCTCTCCCCTCTGATGATTCTCTCAAAGCCTGTCAGTGTAAGCCTGACATTGGGGAATACAGTAGTAACCTCTTTCTGACTGGCGGTTGAGTAACGACGATCGATAGTCAGAGAGTAGTTCCATGTAGTCGTCAGATTGGAGAGCAATGGATACCCTGTGGATAGAGTATAGGCATCACGAAGATTTTTCATATCCAGTTCTTCACTCTCATTATCGATATAACCAGGCAATCCTAACTGGTAGGGGAAGGGTGGCCGTTCATCCCAGCGGGAATATCTGCTCCCGAAAGTATTATCGTAAGAGAAAGTTATATTCTCTAATCTGGCAATATAGGAGAGCACTCTGGCCCACAGCCTCTGTTCCTCGACTGTCTCACTATCCTTAGCTCCTTCCTTCTTCTCCTCTTCTCTCTCTTTATCCTCTTCCGATCTGCCTGACTCCTCTGCTCGCCTTCTCTCCTCTTCTTCTCTCCTTTTTATCTCCTCTTCCAATCGTCTCTTCTCTTCATCCTCGGTCTGGCCCGGGTTGCCGCCAAATGGATCTTTATCTCCGGGAGGAAAGAAGCCGTCCCCGTCGGGATTGTATCCATCTCTGTCGTCCCATCCTTCTATCCCGTCAGGATACTGGAAAGGATCTTCACGGTATTCTTCACTCCTGGGCAGTTCTTTTACTCTAATTCCATAACGGTTCATCAATCCGGTCAGAAGATCCCTGTTTTTCAGAGTTACATTAGCTCTGATATTACGGTTTACATTACCCTCGAACTCGTAAGTACTCTCCTCATCGGGCTGTTGACCGTAATAACCCGATTGCAATGGCCTCTGTCTCTCGCTGTAACGGACACTACCGGTAGCATTGACATTAAATATCTGCTGCAGGTAGTTTGGTGTGTAATTCAGGCTCAGATTATGGTCTCGTTCTGTTTCTGTACCAATAGGAAGAAAATCCCAGAGCCTCATCGATCTGGTCAGGTCACGTTTCTGTGAAAAGCCAAGAGTTGATTTGATATCGGTTGTAATGTCATAGTTTATAGTTGTTGAGAGATTGAGTTCTTCTCTGTCTATAGAATATCTGTCCCGAGCCCATTTAACATCTAACGAATCGGGAAGATTGGTATCCCATCGCCATCTTCGTGGAGATTCTGAACGATAATTGATCGTATTATTGAACTGATGTGGGAAGAAATATAGTGAATAATTAGAACCGAGCCTGACACCAAGGCTCTCTTTCGGGAGCGAGAGATTATAGGTTACATTTCCGGTATAGATCATTGTCGTATCAGCTGTTGTGGCGGTTAAATTCTGATTCTGCCTGATGTTAGCCCGCAACGAAGTGTTCCGCAGCGTATACTGCAACCATTTGCTGCGGGGTGTTGTCGTCTGGCTGAACGAAATCTCAGCACTCTGCGTGAGTGTCTCTCTCTTCTCCCGCTCTTTCTCCACAGGGTCAACTATATCTTCTCGGAGAATATCGGAATTGGATTTATAGCGTGGAATACCGTAAGATTGGTTTCTCATCAGGGTCAGAGGCAAATTGAATCCCCATTCCGCGGGTAAAAACTTGTGGAGATTGTAACGATTCGTGATATCGAAAGTGACTGATTCTTCACTCGTAGTACGTGGGGTTCTCGTCCTGGCAGTACTAGTATTGAAATTTTCCGACCGCCATACGAGCCCGACATTGAGAGTCGAGAAATCAGCAAAAGTTGTATTCAGGGTAGTTCTCGCCGCAAAACCTATATCTTCATAAGGTTCAGCAACCCTGATCTCATTTATATAAACCCTTCCGTTGAAGGTTCGGCTCCCTCTATTGACCAGACCAACAGCCATCTCCCGCACGTTAGTTAAGGTCACACGGTTTCCTTTCACTTTGACATAGAGTGAATCGGGTTCGTTATTCACTACTATAGGGAGAGAAGCTTCGTATTCATCATTAACCGACTCGAGATACTGCTTGAGTGAGGTGAGTTCACCGAAATCCAGTTCAATCTCATACCAGTTATCTATATGCATCTTATTGCCGTCGGCATTATAGGATACTGCCTCTATAGGATAACGCATTTCGTAATAATTCAAAGAATCGGCCCCGACACGGAATATAACTTCCTGATCACCCTTCTGATAGGTAAACTCATCGCCACGCTCTCTTTCCAGATAAACCCAGTATCTAATCTTACCGTAGGAGAGGAGACTCTGAGCATCACGGAACCGCTGTATATTGAGAGCATAGTGGTTCTCCTGCAGGTTACGGTAGTCAACTGTTAAGGACTGTTCCAGGAGAGGCACTCCATCTTCGATAATCGTCGTTCCTGGTGGTGAAACGTAATGATCACGGTTATTCTGGTTATCGACAACCCCTACAGACATTGATTCGTTATTATTCTCCAGCTCGATGGGGGTAATGACTCTGTCATTGGTAATATCTTTGATAACCCCTTCCTGCCACTTGTTGCCGATAATCTCCAGCCGGGCTAGTTGAACTCTGGTAACTTCCTCGACCTCCAGCCAGATACGAGCAAAACTGATCCTGCGCAAATTCGGCTGAGTTCCGACCTCCGTCTTTACTATGAAGTCATCAATCGGTATTCGATAAAGACGCCAGCCGTTATATTCACTCTCGTAGTCATAGCTGTTCAGATTCACCGAATACTGGAAGTAACGGTTGAGAGTGTCGAGCATGGTATTGCCATTCAGATCTTCTGTATCGAGCAACTGGTTCCCCGAAGTACCGTTTATGAATGGATAGTCTCCGTATTCGTTCTGATCTGTATTGAAGTTGTCCCAGGGATCATCTCCGGGTTCACCTTCTGGTATTCTATCCAGTCCAATATCTTCGCCGGGATTGAGTACTCCATCGACTTTACCGAATTCTCCAGCCCCATCTTCCGTATTCAGGACCCCTTCGCCACCGTTCCAGACATAGAAATCCTCACTGATATCGCCAAGGTCGATATGGAGAGTCACTGAAGGTTCATGATTTTGAAAGGGATACTGGTCTACCTTGGCCAGTACTTCAATATACTTCCTCTCTGAAAAGTCGAGCTCGTTACCGAGATAGCGCATAATCCCTGCCCAGTATTGATCGGTGATATTCGGATTGGAAATCTCAGGGGGAACACCCCTCAAGGTCAAAACCTGAACCTTCTCCCTTCTCTCTTTGACAGTAAGAAATTCGGGGCTGAAAACATCCTCGGCATAGACATTATCAGGATTATACCAGTTAGGACGAGCCCTTTTTGATCCGACATTCACCGGTTCGCTGGCCGGTGACCAGCCAAGTCTACTCAAACCAAGCGGATAGGAATCGACAATGGTCTCCATATCGTCGAGATACGCCTCTTTTCTGTCAGGCTGATCCTTATGACCGTAGATGTTGGGAAGGGTCATTGCCACCTCACCTGACAACCTGACCCGGGAATCAGCATCAGTTCTGATCAGCGGTATGGCATCAACCAGCTTTGTCAGGATGGGTGGTTCAAATTCTATCCGCCCGTCTATATCGGCCATAATAAGGCTACGATTCTCACTCCCTATACGAGGTCTGCGATCTGAAGTCTTCTCCGAATGATAGATAAAGGTTCCACCCAGTTGGGTTATGTCACTCAACTGCCAGTCAGCTCGTAAGCCCATCAATGATTTTGACTCCACGGCAAAGAGAGGCCTGTATTCATAGTTTATTTCAATATTGGCATCTGGTCCGGGGCTGTAACCGGACAAGAAACGCACGGTGCCGAAATCGTAATCGACGAGATAATGCACATTCTCCTGGAGAGTTTCCCTGTCGACCACTACTCTAACAGAACCAGGGAGCAGGTTCATCTGTCCCAGTTCTATTACTTCTCGACCCACTTTACCGACAACAGACATATAGATCCTAATCTGTTCCCAGTCAGTAGAGCTGAAGGTCTCCTGTTCATAGATAATACCATCGGAAAACTCTCTGAACGGTTCAATAAAGGGTATGATAATGAAACCGGTCGCGAGATTGACAGTTCGGTCGTTACCATCAATAATTCCCTCGCCGGTAGTATCCAGTCTGAGGTAATCGTTGATCTCTATACCGGCAGGTACTATCGATTCATCAACATAGTAATTGAGCGTTCCATCCGGATTTATTGTAAAGAAATTCAACCGGAAACCCTCATTTTCGATATTTGTCCTGTTGAGATTATATATATTCCTCACCTGCAGAGGCCAGGTATCTGTATCTTCGACACCCTGATTCTGGCGTCGAATAATCTTGACCTGCAATTGCGTCTCATCAGGGTTCCCAATCTGAACCCCATCCATCTGGGTGTAGACGATCCCTATCGTGTTACGTCTGTCTATATTTCTGTTCATTCTGAGTATCCCGGTATCGTAATCTATATAGAAATCGGTTATCTCCTCCAGGATTTCGAACTCATAGGGCTCTATCATACTGGGGTCCTCGCCGATTTCCCAGCCCGGAACAGTATTTTCGGAATAATTTGCCTGTCCGGTATCCAGATAGACCCGAAAGGGATAAGTCTTATCAGGAAGCAAGCCCGGGTTGGCAATTATCCAGTCGCCTTCGGCAGTTGTTCTGATAGCATTATTCTCGTAACCGTTGTATCCTTCATTCTCGTCATAAAGATCGAATAACTCATAAGGATCGGCTATGTAGTAATGAGTTCTGTTAACGAAATCACGACTCCGATATTGCAGGGAATCAGCTGCATCTGTTCCTGTGAATCTTCTACTATGCCGTTCTGATTCTTCTGTACTCGCTATCGCAGTAATAGAGAGATCACCGATCTGGAAATCACCTCTGACACCGAAGAGCCCTGTAGAAGAAGCAGAATAGCGAATGAATTCCGAACCGGTAAGAGCCAGAGAAATATTACCTGCCTTGACGGATTGCACGATTTCATCTTCATCACCCCGATATTCAATCTCGATTGTGCTCGGATCACCAAAAGGAGTATCGGTAGCCGAAGTGTGTCGAACATTGACAAATATCTTCTCTCCTATAGTTCCCCTCAACTGTAGATTGAGGTCCTGTCGCATCTCAAGGCTGAAAGTAGATTCTCCACCAGTTTCATATTGAATTTCGTTATCTCGTTTCGTCGAACTACCCGATATAGTGAGTTTCTGGCTTCCGGAGAGGCTTAACCTGCTGGGCCGGTCTCCGATAAAGCGGCGAACAGATCTTGGCAGAGCTGGTAGATCGATGACAATATCGGGTATCAGTCCTGCTTCGGCTTCCCGCTCCTCATCTTCCAGTAATTCCTGCATCTTCTGTGCTATCGAAGAGCGGAATTCAGAGCGGAACATATTGTTAATATAGCGGTCAAAACTCATTCCGACAGGATAGAAAATATCTACCTCGGTTCCAAATTGTGGCTTCAGGATTATCCTTCTCTGTTCGACATCAAATTCACGGGATATATTGACTTGAAAACCGTCGTGAAAATAGGCATAATCACGATAGATTGATAATCCCGGTGGTATTCTGTAAATATCGATAAAGTTATCCCTGATTACCGGAAGTCCGGGCAGGTAGAACCGCATATAGCTCCGATAAGCACTCTCCCCTTCTCCATAAGTCCACTGGTCAGTCTCTTCTACCTCCAGAAAAGTCTCAAGAATTCCCTCATCCAGATCTTCCAGAGATTCGACAGACTCGTCGAGAAAATGATTGTTATCTTCATCCCCTTCAGTCATAACAAAAAAAACCGGATCAAAGCTATGCCCGGGATTTTCATAAGGCAAATTACTCAGATTCGGTGATGCAGTTAACATTACTGTCAGACTGATAATGACTATGGAGACAAGAGAGAATTTATGTATCATAGCATATCTGCTTGTGAACGGAATTACCTCAATCAGAAAATTTCAAGGGACAAATCCGGTTCAGGGTTCTTCTAAATAGTAACCTTTCAATCATTAACTTGTTTCACGTGCTGTAAACATATACGATATAAACCATCTATAGTCAGGGTCTTATCCAAAATTGTCTCTTCTTCCAGATTCATCTTGAGCAGGTGGGCTATGCCACCAGTCAGGATAACTTTTAATTCTCTCAGGTGAGCATACTCTTTCTTCAACTGCCTGATAAATGAGTCAACCATATAGCTATGTCCTTTGATAATACCGGAGAGTAGAGCATCACGAGTATTAGTGCCGAGAGTACGTTGAGGGGTCTCCAACTGTATCTTCGTCAAAAGTGAAGCTCTCTGAATGAGATTAGTCGAACTGATTATTACACCTGGAGCTATTACCGTTCCATAGAAATGGCCATCTGCCCCGACGAGCTGAATTGTTGTAGCGGTTCCGAAATCGCAGACCAGGCAATTGCTCCCGTATTTCTGCCAGGCGGCATAAGCATTGACCACCAGGTCTGCTCCGATAAAACCGGGATCATCAACAGGAAAGGTCAAACCGAGAGGGGTATAGGGAGTAACTTTGATCAACGAAGATGAGAGATACTTTTCGAATAGATGCTCGAAAATCCGGGTCAGTTCGGGAACTACCGAAGCGATACAGCAAATCTCGATATCTTGCAGTTTGATTTGATGTTCTCCCGACAGAGAACGAAGAATAGCATAGTATTCATCTTCTGTCAGGGAGGTATTGGATCCGAGACGCCAGGAACAAATAAACCCTCTGTCGGTATAGATCCCGATCTCTATATTAGTATTACCTATATCGATCACTAAATAACGGCTCTGCATAAATCTCCTGTCTCAATTTTTCCGAACTGTTATCTCTTTTGAAAATATCTCCAGGACTTCCAACCTTAACCGGTTCTCTATTTCAGAAGAATCATCTTCCTGGTTTCTCTGTAACTTCCTGCTTGTAATCTGTAGAGATACACACCACCAGCGACTTCTCTGTTATTATCATCAACCCCGTTCCAGATGTATCTGAATGTTCCGCTCTGATGATAAGTATCGACAAGTGTCCTGACCCTCTTTCCTTTGATATTGAAGATATCGAGAGTTACATGACAATCTGCAGGAATGTTAAAGCCGATCGTAACTGTAGGATTAAATGGATTGGGATAGGCAGCATGAAGGCCTGCAGGTTCGGGTAAAGGAGTATCACCAACAGACGTCAGTTCGATAACATACTCAGCAATGGCTACTTCACTTGGCAGGAAGGAATCGTAGTAGGCAATAGCTTTTACAGTTGTACTATCGTCGAGATATATAGGTTCCGTATAGAGGATGCTCTCTTCATCCGGTTCACTATCATCAAGGGTATAATATATAAGGGCATCGGGAGTATCCACCTCAATAACCACCTCTATCTCTTCCTCATAGGTTCCCGCTTCCGGTGAGAAGCAGGGAGTTGCTACCTGTCGGATATCTATAGTGAAACCATACCAACCTTCTGCAGGGCTTATCGCTGTATTGGGCGGTTCTTCCATATCGGTAGCAATAATCCTGTATTCTACGAGATCTTCTACTTCAAAACCAGTTCCAAACTCACACTGATAAATATCACCTTCTATATTTTCGAATTGTTCGTATTGAGATTCTACTCCATTGACCCGGTATTCCAGTTCAACTACACCGACCCCTTCGGAATCAGTTACAACTGCTTCTAACAATAGTGGAAGATCATTGAGATAAACCTCTACTGGTGGGTCATGCTCTATCTCTGGTGGAATACCCTCTCCGGTTACGATGAATACATGCGGATCAGGAGCACCGATGAAGGGGTGACTGGCGTTTCTGCCCGACATGTCGGCTGCATAGATATAATAGGATATGGTATCTCCTGCTGCAAACTCTGTCAGGCTTGTCGTATAGAAATTATCACCAATTCCGCTCAACGGAACAGTCTGGAACTCTTCAGAATTGATCCGGTAATAGACCATAAGAGAATCCGGATAAAGGTTCTCGCCACTGTAAGGGTAGATATAGGCATCTATCTCATAAGCCGGTTCGTAAGGTTGCTCGTTAAGAATCGGGTAATGCCTGATATAGAGCATACCCCTGTCGGCAATCTCCTTTGTTCTGCAATGCAGAGCATCAGTGGATTGCCAGCCGCTGGAATATATGCCTATGATCTCATATCCTGGCATAGCCTCTTCGTAGGAGGCTATAGCGTCAACATCCCAGCTGCTGTTTACCTGTGGAACATAGACCCGATCGTTGAGGATGAGAGAATTGGTATAGGGCTGGTTATTCGGAGTATATACACGATAAATCCTGTAAGGGGTGCCGTAGGGTGAAGTCAAGCTGGCATAGTAGTCAACTGTATTCTCTATCTGCTGATACTGGGGGTGTCCCGTATGGACCGATCTGATCAGGATCTTGTCAGGAGCAAGAAATTTTGCCCAGGTATCTATATGGTGAATGTAAGTTCCTGTCGGATCCTGAACTACTATGTAGTCAGTTATACCAAGAAAATCCTCCATATAATCATCAACCTGTTGAGGTGTCAGAGGTGTGTTTTCACTGTAGACTATCTGAGTAGAGGATGCTCCCCCGTATCCGTTAGACATATAATTACCTCCGGTATGTGCTATATTCATACCGTAAAGAGGAAGATCGTAATGATTGGCAAAAACCACAGGTATGTTATCATCGTTAGGTCGCGGTCTGTTATAGGAAAAATCCACCACCCCCATCTCGTTGTTCCCGTCGAATATGAAGAATGGTGAGTAGTCCCTTGTCCAGTATGAATCTGTTGGAGCAACGATAAACTCGCAATTGTCCATATTTGCTCCGGCACTGGTATAAGCATTGATCGCCTGGTTCTGATTGTACGCCCCATTGACAATTGTTACTACTGTTACATGCTGGGACATGGCAACAACAAGCCCTACCGGTATCCCTAAAGGATAACGGACCAGGACACCCTCCATAGGCTCAAACTCGGCTATACTTCTGGCCGGAACTGGTGGTGGGTCTGTCGGATTCACCCTGCCGCCTATATCGTCAAGCCTGTTTATCTCCTCCGGTGTTAACCAGATTGGAAGAGATTCTGGATTATGCTTCAACCATTCTTCGGTCATTCTTACCCAGTCAACGGAAGCAGTTAAACAGGCTGTTAGCAGCAACAATACGGCTACTAAGAGTACTCTTCTCATCATTAATCCTCTCTAATACGTAATCTTATCTCGTTAAGCAAAAAATCTCAGTGAAATAATATGTAAAGGAATAATTGTCTCTCCAAACCTATTTTTTTCACCTTTAACGGCATCTCAGACACCAGCCTGTACTACCTTGCCGTTAATATCCCCCTGCTACCGGTAATCAGGCAGCCACTTATCAGATTGACCCCCCTTTCCTCACTATCCTCTCTTCCAGGAACAAAAGTCTTCTCTAGATGTAACCGTTAAAGCTGACATATCTTTCAACTGAAGTAACATAATCCCGTCCATATCGTTCTGCAGTCCGGGCAGGCAAGTCATCTCGCAATTAAAAGCTTGACAAGATTAATTTTAAAAAATAGCTTGCCTCAAGTTAAATGGAAAGGAGTAAACCAATTAAGAATATGAAGTCAAGGTACAGGGAATGGCGCTAAAGAAGAAGTGGCATATAATATTGACTCATACCGAAGGCAGGAATCTCTTCAATGTATCTCTCAATAAAACTGCCGGTATTGCGGTCTTTGCAGGCTTCGGAATATTATTGTTGGGAATGCTACTTTCTGCAGCCTTTCTGGTTCGTTACCGTATTCACTTCCCTCAGATTGAACAGTTACAGGCTGAGAACAAGATCCTCCGTGAAGAACTCGACAGGATCGTTACCGAACTCGATTCCGTTATGCTGCGTTTGAAACAGATGGAAGAGTGGGAAGATGAACTCCGTCTGGAACGCAACATAGGTTTGATTAATCGTGACCTGAGACAGATGGGTACAGGTGGTTTACCCCAGGTTAGAACTGATTACAGCAATCTGGATTACGAAACCAATCTGCAATTAAACCAGCTTCATCATCAGATGGATGAGTTGAACAATATCAGCAGTTACGCTTTTGAACTCCGAAAGGATTTGATAGATAACCTCTCTCTGCAGATGGAGATGTATCGTTATACACCTTCGATCTATCCTACTTTTGGCAGGATTACAACTGCCTACGGCTGGCGGACGCATCCCATAACCCGTCAACGTGATTTTCATTCAGGCATCGATATAGCCAACCGCAAAGGTTCTCCGATCTATGCATCAGCAAACGGAACCGTGAAAGAGATAGGGAGTAACCGATATTACGGCCGCTACGTGATTATTACTCATAAATTTGGCTATGAGACGATGTATGCCCATCTCGATAAGGCACTGGTGAAGAAGGGTGAAGTGGTGATTAAGGGTGAAATCATAGCCGAGATGGGTAATACAGGCCGATCGACAGGCACTCATCTACATTATGAGGTGCGTCGTTACGGGCGTAATCTCAACCCCTATCATCATCTGAACAAGCTGGAAGAGGATATCATAGTAACTCAACAATAACCCTTTCTGATAAGGGTTACTAACTAAAATGCGGGTGCTAGGTGATAGGTGTTAGAACAGAGAGAAACTCATCAGAAGAGAATTACCACCAGAGCTATCATATTCTCTGATCACCAGCCCCTGAATCAACAACATCTCAAGCAATCCAACAATAACAGATTTATTCCCACTCTCCTTAAAGAGTTCCGGAAAAAGACTTCTACACTACAGTCTTCCTATATAGAATCAACAACTCAGCTCGAAGAAATTAGAACGATTCTCATAGCAGTAGATGGTGGTGCCAACTATCTTCATAATCTTGAGATCGTACCTGATATGATTATAGGGGATATGGATTCTATCAGGCCGGAGACCCTGGAATTTTATCGTAATCTGACAGAGATAAAGAGATATCCCACCAGAAAAGAAGCGACTGATACGGAACTAGCCCTGAACTGGTGCATTGAGTGTAATGAGTCAAATCAGGCAGATATGGTTATAGACGAAGTACTCTTCATCAATGCTCTCCAGGGATCTTTTGCACATTCACTAGGGGTTTTGACACTCCTCTTCAGAGCTACTGAACACAGTATAAGAGCAGTGATATGCAACAATGAGGAGACAGTTCTGCTGGTGCCCGAGAAATGGCACTACCGTGGTAAGGCTGGAAACAAGCTCTCTCTCATCCCTCTAACCGAGAGAGTTACCGGAGTAGTAACGAAGGGGCTGGAGTATCCTCTGAAGAATGAAATTCTTTACCGAAACTCCACGAGAGGAATCAGTAACGTTTTTATTGACGGGGAAATCAATGTATGTTATGAGAAAGGTAGACTTTTAGCCATTATCGAAGGCACTCCGGAGGATATAACATGAAAGAAGAGATAAAATTCAAAGCAGCTCTTCAACGTTTAGAGGAAATAATTGAGGAACTGGAAAATGATATTGACGACCTTGATGTACTTGTAAGACTTTTTGAAGAGGGTTCCGAACTGGTCAATATCTGTGATAAGAAGTTAAATGAAGTGGAAACGAAGATAGAGACAATAACAAAAAAGCTAGATGAGCGTAGTGCTACGACAGGCAGGGGTAAAAATGAAAGAAAGAATGATCTTTAAGAAAGACCTGAAAGAGAAAAACGAACTGGTAAACATAGCCCTGGACAGGTTCTTACCTCGAAAGGATGAATATCCGAAACAAATACACAAAGCGATGCGGCATACACTCTTCGCAGGCGGCAAGAGAATCCGACCCTATCTGATGATCAGAACCTATAATCTTCTCTCTGACGATAATGACAAGATCATAGAGGTTGCTGCAGCACTGGAGTTGATGCATACCTACACCCTGATCCACGATGATCTGCCTGAGATAGACAACGACGATATACGACGGGGTAAACCCTCCTGTCACGTTGTTTATGGCTCAGATCTGGCACTTTTAGCTGGTGATGCCCTGCTGGTCAATTCTGTCGAGTTGATGAGCATGACCGACCTGAATGATCTGCTCAAGTTAAAGGTAATCAGGGAATTTCTAACCTTCTGTGGAGACCAGGGATTGATAGCTGGCCAGATGGCCGATATCCTCAATGAAGGTAAAAAAGGAACACCCAAAATGCTGGAATTTATCCATCTCAATAAGACAGTCAAACTCTTCCAGCTTTGTACCCGCATAGCCTGTTTAATAGCTGATGCTAAGTCTGATGACTATGAACGTCTTGATCGCTACGGATATCTCTTCGGTATGGTATTTCAGATTATCGATGATATACTCGATATAGAAGGGGATGAGAAGAGTCTCGGCAAGACGATTGGAAAGGATGAAGAGAGGAAGAAGATGACCTATCCAGCTGTTTATGGACTGGAAAAATCGAAGAATAAGGCAGCGGAAATGATCGAAGAAGCAAATACGATATTAGACCATTACGGGGAGAAGGCCCTTCATCTGAAGCTGCTTAATAACTTCATTGTCTCAAGAAAACTCTGACTCTATGATTCCTATTGCTGTCAAGAAGCTTGTCGATCATGCCATCATCCCTCGGAAGATGAGCAGCCATGCTGCCGGATACGATCTCTATTCGGCCAACGAGGAGGTTATCCTTCTGCAACCGGGAGATATCAAAATGATCCCGACCGGTATAGCAATGAGCATCCCGGAGGGGTATGAAGCTCAAGTCCGGCCTCGTAGCGGCCTGGCTATTAAACATGGTATAGGTATTCTCAATTCTCCTGGCACTATAGATTCTGACTATCGTGGCGAAATAAGAGTAATCATCTTCAATGCTGGAGAAGCCTCTTTCACGCTGGAACCGGGTAGTCGCATAGCACAAATGGTAATCTCAAAGTATTATGACATTGAGTTTCAGCTTGCTGACGAACTCGATACAACCGAACGTGGTAGCGGCGGTTTCGGCCATACGGAACTCAAATAACAAAATCCCTTCGAACAGTATTACCTAAGATATATAACACGGAGTAACATAATGGAAGATAAGTCCCCTTTAACTGAATTGATATGTAAGATAGAACATTTGAAAGAGGAAAAAGAAGCACTCATCCTCGTGCATAACTATCAGCCGCTAGAGATACATAGTGTCGCCGATATAGCTGGTGACTCACTGGAATTGGCTAAAGAGGCCACGAAAGCAGATGCCAGAATCATAGTACTGGCCGGAGTGAGGTTTATGGCCGAAACAGCTAAACTCCTCAATCCCCGGGCAAAGGTACTCCTCTCCCATCCCGGGGCAGGTTGTCCGATGGCTGACATGATCAGTGCCGAGCAGTTACACCGTTTCAGAGGAGAATATCCCGGTTCGGAGGTTGTCTGTTATGTCAACTCCTCAGTAGAGGTCAAGGCCGGGAGTGACATCTGTTGCACTTCATCCAATGCACTCAAGGTTGTTAATTCTATCCCTTCCGACAAACAGATCCTCTTCGTTCCCGATCAGAACCTGGGAACTTATGCTGCTGAGCAGAGTGGGAGGGATATCGTAGTCTGGAAAGGATTCTGTTCCGTTCATCATGCTAGAATCTCCGTGGCTGATGTGGAGCGAGCCAGAAGAGATTATCCCGATTATACACTGATTGTTCATCCCGAATGTCATCCGGATGTTTTTCATCAGGCTGATATGGTAGCTTCAACAAAAGGTATGGCAGATTTCGTAGCAGAAAACGACAGAGTAGTTCTTGGTACTGAAGTAGGTATGACCGAACAGTTACGATCCAAATATCCGGAGAAGAAGATTGTACCTCTCTCCAGAGATGCTATTTGCCGTAATATGAAGAAGAGTAACCTGCCGCTTCTGCTTGAAGTTCTCCAGAACGAGAGTAATGAAATAACAATAGACCAGCAGATTGCCGACAGAGCATTGAGATCTCTGGAAAGAATGCTGGCAGTATCGTAATTATGGAACTGAGATCTGTTGCTCTCCCCTTTGAGGGTATCTCTATCCTGCAGGATATCAAGAGTCAGGCGATAAGCTCGGATAGTGAATTTCTATATAATACGATAATATCATTCTATTCTGACCGGCGCAATGCTAAGAATCTCAAGATGCTGGAACTGGGTTCTGGTAACGGGGTCATATCTATCATGCTGGCCCTGGCCTCTTCCACCTGGCAGATTACAGCTATGGAAGTCCAGATTTCTCAATTCCTGCTCGCCCGCCGTAACATCAAGAAGTCAGGAGTTAATATCAATCTAATTCTGGCCGATTTACGAAAAACCGAGCTGTTTGGTGATAGTACTCATTACGATCTGATTTATGCAAACCCACCCTACTTTCCTGCTGGAACGACCCGAATTAGCCCATCTCTCACCAGGGCCATCTCCCGTTATGAGCTTCTGGCTGATATGGACGATCTGCTGAATGCGGTAAAAGATAACCTCACTCCAGACGGCGAGGCGTTTATCCTCTATCCCGCTATCAGATTACCCGATCTACGGAGTAAGGTTGAGTATCATGGGCTCGATATACATCAGGAGATCGTCAGCAATAGCGAAGATTCAAGCCAGAGAGGGAGAAGGGAAATTCCAGAAGAGGATAGCGGGACGCGAACGATATCGATTCTCAGGCACATTACAGGGTAAATTATGCATACGATACCGAAGATAGTAATCAATAGTGGTAAAGAGAAAGTACTAACTATCCAGAGGTTCACCCTGGAAGAGGGAGATTCTCTCTTGCTTCAGAATGAAAACCCGGAGGGAAAGACTCTCTTTCTTCGCGGACTTTACAGGTTCCTGCAGAACAGCAGGAGAAGAAGAGAGAAGCTGATCGAGAAGGGAGATGTATTCCTCTGGGATATCAGGCGTGATAAAATCTACAGTAAGGGGAACAGAGAAGCCATTCTTCTGGAATATCAACCGGCGATAATACCGGAGATGACACTCAATCAGAATATACTCCTCCCGATGAAGGGTATGAATATCAGGCTGAAACACAAACTCATCGATTATCTCCGGACATTCGGACTAACTATGAAACAGTTCAGCCCGGGCAGGAATCTATCCTTTTCTGAGATGAAGATCGTCGAACTGATCAGAGCGGTTTTGCTCCTGCCGGAACTGATACTGATAGACGATTTCGATCTCAGTTATCATAAGAACCTTCATGACCGGATATTCGAAATGTTCTCACTTGTCCGGAAGAACGGGACAATCATTATTGCTACCTGTAAATCCGCTAATCCCTTCTTTACTCGTAATTTTTCTATTAAAGGTAAAGAGGTATTCGAGATATGAAACCCGCTCTGATTCTAACCTTCATACTTCTAATCTGTTTGATCGTCTTCTCCCTTGCTGACTTCCTGTTACTGGAGCAGTATGAAAATCTTGTGACCCGTATCGAGTCACTCCCTGTAATTCTCTTTTCCAGTAATTTTAGCCTGCTCCATAACCTGATGAATGAGCTGGAAGACGAACCTGTTGTAACTTCACTGGAGATCGAGAGGAATATCGAGATACTGGATAAGATGATAAAAGAATATGATTTACCGGCTGCAGAACAGATCCTTGATATTGATTCCCTCCCCAATATGCTTGAATTCCGGTTAGAGGGAGAATTGATAACCGAGAAGGGATACAGTGAACTAAAGGAGAGGTTCGAGAGAGAGGGAAGTGATATAACCCTGATCTCGCAAGATATCGAATTATCTGACCTCTTTGAACTGAAACAGATGCTTCTCCTCACCCGGAAAGCAATCCTGGCCGGTATCATCATTATACTCTCAATCGTTACTTTCGTTACCGGTGCTATGGTTATCAGAAGGAGTAATTACTACTGGCATATATACTATCGTAGTGGTGGCACAAAAAAGAGATTTAGAAGTTATCTGCTGAACTTACTGCTCGGGACCATCCTGTCTCTGAGCCTGCTCGCAATAATCTTCTATCTGGTTGATTATTATCTGCAGATGAGTTATGAATTTGAACTCCGTTACTGGATACTCTTTGGACTCGTCATATTCATACCCGGCCTGCTCGCCTGGTGCCTGACAGAGAGGTCATAGCGGGAGAAGAGGCCTGAATCCTAACCGTTAAGCGTATAAGGGATTCAAAGGGGGTATAATTACCATAGATTATGATCTATATGCGTTTGTTATTGACAACTAAAAGACCTGTTTATCACTTAGAAAAAATAATCGAGCTTTAGACAATAGTTTGAGAGGAGGAAGGGGATAATGTCTTACACATCTTCAGGAGCAGCAGCAGGAGGTGCAGCAGCAGCTCATGCGGCAATGATCAATGCAACAAAGGCATCAGGTACTATAGTTAGGGTTAATAATTCTTCATTTGCTACCATTTTGAACAAGAGTGATAAACCTCTGGTAGTCTATGCAAAAGCTGGTTTTCTCTCTAGTGGGTTTCATTATCTGACCCCTTACAGAGGACTCTGTTTCTATACCAAAAGTAGTGAACTTCTCAACCTGCCATCTTCAGCAGAGATTATCCAGGCTAACAAGATATGGATACCTTCATAGTCGATAGTATCAATTTGATCCTGTCCGTTGTTAAACCTCAAGCCTGGAGATAATGGTGATAACATGAAAAGACATATACCCAATATCCTGACTCTTTTTCGGATTGTTCTCGTTCCGGTATATTTACTGTGCCTTTATTTGATTGGTGGTGCAAATGGTTCACTGCTGGCTCTTATCGTATTCGTTATAGCTGGTATTACCGATTATTTCGATGGTATGCTGGCCCGTAAGTTCCAGAGTATCTCTGACTTCGGTAAGATTGCCGACCCTCTCGCTGACAAGATCATTGTCTCTGTTGCCCTGATCACCATTGCCATAAGCCCGATGCACTTTATCAGCATCATCATTGTTATCATCATTATCTTCCGTGAGTTGACAGTCACCCTGCTCAGAAGCTGGTATCAGAAAAAAGATATCTATGTCGCTGCCAATATCTGGGGTAAATTAAAAACAACGCTTCAGATGATTGGTATCATTGCAGCCCTTGCCTTCCATGCCGGCAGGTTTTGGATACCATCGCTACGAGCGAATGAAGTAGTTATTATCAAGGGGATAGAGATATTTTTCTGGTTAGTTGTCGTTATAACGATAGTATCGGGGATTACCTATCTCCCATTTATGACAAAAAAGAAAGGTACCGAGGATTAATCTGGTTATCATGAAATTCAAAATCAGTATGATTATACTCCTGACAGTTCTGATATTGACAGGGTGTGGTGATAGTAATGAGTCAAGACGACACCGCCCGGCAGGACAGGATACCGACTATCGTAAACCGCTCGCCTGGGGACACGAGCAGACTATATATGTTTTCGCCGACAGCAATGTCTGGCAATATGCTGAACCCTATTTAAGAGAAAGTATCGAACGTTATTACTTTACCACGGAGAATGAGACCTATTTCGATCTTAAAAGGGCTGATTTCTCTGCCATACAGCAATTCTACCGCTTCAAAAACCTCATATTTTTCGCCCATCTAGATTCAGAGCAGCAGGTATCAAACTATGTAAAAGAGAGGTTGTCAGAAACCGTTCTCCAGTCTGTCAGGGAAGAGGGGATCGGTATGTTCACCAGCCACAACCTCTGGGCTAATGACCAGCTGGTAATCTTCTTACTTGGTGATACCGAAGCCAATCTACTCAGGTATAATATTTTACAGGCCAATGAGATCTTCGAACAGTTCCGGTCAAAACTCTTTGCCAGAATCGAGAAGAAGGTTTACGGCCTGAAGATTCATCCAGAAGTGATGTTCAGCAATTTACCCTGGTCGGTGAAGCTGCCGGAAAACTATGTTATCTTTAAGCGAGATGACAGTAACAATTTCACCTCTTTTCTTGCCCGCCGGCGGGAGCAACCCGACCGTTACCTGGCAGTTTATTATGAAGAAATGGAAGAAAACAGGGTTACTCTCGACTGGTTGATTGAGACCAGAGCCCGGCTCGTCTGGGATTATTATGATGAAGATGAATTCCAGAGAGAGGAGACCAGGTCAGAGCAGACAGAGATCAGCAATCGGCAGACTATCAAGCTTTCCGGCCGCTGGCAGAATGCCAAATATGCTATTGGTGGTGCTTTTCAATCCTTTGCCTTCTATGATGAATCGAATCAAAGAGCATATCTCATAGATAATTCGGTATTCTATCCTGAAGGGTTCAAACTCCCTGCTCTGATAGAATTAGAGGTAATTAGCCGCACTATCGAAATCACCGAACGGCAGCAGGATGAGCTTGCCAATAATGAATGACTTTAGATAATAGATAGATTGTTACAGGGATAATGAAGGAGGTCTTTTAATGAAACTGGTTATTATTTTTCTGGCTGCTCTCTTATTCATACCGGCTCTGCATGGTTATGAATTGTTGAATCTGGCCGATGCTCCTACTGCCGGCATACTCCAGTATGGTGAGGTATTGATGACGACCAAGATGTATCGAAACAACGGTATACTGGCAGGTAGCTCTGTCGGACTCTTTTCCCGTTTTATGTTTGGCATCAGTTACGGGGGTGAGAACCTGGTTGGAAATCAGAAACCGAACTGGCATGAAAGAGTTGAGGTCAATGCAAAATACCGCCTTCTGGATGAGAGTCCTCTTATGCCAGCATTAGTTGTCGGTTTCGACTCACAGGGTCACGGTGTTTTCCATAGCTCAGTCAAAAGATACGATATCAAGTCTAAGGGGTTTTATGCTGCAGCAAGCCGCAACTATTACTTTCTAGGTAATCTTGGTATCCATATGGGAGCAAATTACAGTCTGGAAAATGATGATGGAGAGAAGAGCATCAATTTCTTTGCCGGAATCGACAAGTCTATTGGAGATGAACTCACCCTGATGATCGATTATGATATGGCTCTGAACGATATAGAGCCGAGCCTGACAGAGAGTGCATCTAATGATAGCCTCCTTAAGAGAAAGGGAAATGGATATCTCAATGCCTCTCTCTATCTCCGCTTTACCGATTTTCTGGCAGTGAAATTCACTGCTTATGACCTGCTGGAAAACAATCGTAATACTATTGGTGCTGACAGGTCGATCATCATTAACTACAATATGAGATTTTAACGATATAAAGCAGATCTAGTTCAGTATGAAAATTAATAAGACTTTGATGTTTATATCTCTTCCTGTTCTCATTGGGATTGCTATTATTGGCTGTTCTCAGGGCACAGACAGGGCAGAAGCTCCCGGCTATCCTCGTAGCTCGGCAGGCAATCCGACCCGTGATTCGGTTCATTTCTATACAATGGGTGAAGTGGCTTTTAATCAGGGAGATTTGATTACCGCTTACGGCCTATTCAATCAGGCAGATCTACACGATCCGGAGAATATCTCTATCAAGGAGAGGATTATCGAAACCCTCTGGATCATAGCCCGGGAAGAGGAAGAACGTAATGAAGAGATTATCAGAAGGGTCGAGAACTATATCGCCAGGGAGCTATATACTGCTGATATGTTAAGGTATTACGGTCTTTCCTGTTTCGATACAGAAAGAACAGAGAAGGGGTTCAAGGCGTTTGAGATGGCACTGGAAATGGATAAAGATCCCTACGCCTACTACGAATATTTCTTCTACAACATGCAACTGGCTGGTGAGTACGATTTCTCATATCTCGATAAAGCACTGGAGCTGGGTAGCAATGATCCTGAGCTGGTCTATTCCATAGCAGAGATATATGAGTATAACAATCCTCAGCGGAGCAGAGAGATTTATGAGGCTGCTGCCGAGAGATTCGCAGATGAGGAGTCTCAGGACCGGCTTGTCAGTTTCTATCTTAGATTCTTCCACTGGCCTGCCCTGAGAGAATATATCAGTAATGAATTCTCTGCCGGCAGGCATGTAACGAAAGAGAGCAAAAAGATATATCTGGAACTCCTCTACTACAATGAGGATTATTCCACTATTCTTAAGAATTATGAGCATTATGAAGATTATCAGGATGTCGGTATACAGGAGATCTTTTTCTTTTCCTCTTACTACGCAAAGGAATATGAGCAGGCTGTCTCTTTAGCAGAAAAGATTCTCAACCTCCCCGATTACCCGGAAGAGAATCGGGAAGTAATGTTCGCCTCAATAGGCGAATTATACGCCCTGTTGGGAGATTATGATTCTGCTGCCGATTATCTTCTCCTCGTTGATGACCTGCATCTTATAGCCTCAGCAGTTCTGACAGATTACATAAGAGAAGCACCCTTCGCTGAAGATACTGAAAATGAGTTCACACAACAGCCTGTTGACGAGGAGATAGAGAGCAGAGTAGATGCCAATCTCCTGATCGAGATACTGAGCCGTAAAGGGTTAAGCCAGCCTGGAATTGACTATCTCACTGCATCCCTCTATATGTTAACTGATCGGGAAGATGAGGGGCTTCTGCTTCTCGAGGGATTGACAGGAAAGATAGAGGACGACGAGCTGAACAAGAAGATCGGTACGCAGTTTCTCACCCAGAATGAACCGGAAAAGGCTTTGAGAGTTTTCTCCTATATAGAAGACCCCGAATTCGAGCCCAACTTCTATCTGGGTAGTTACTATTATGTGACAGGAAGAGATTCCCTGGCAATGGAATATCTCTGGCAGGCTCTGCAGACTTCGGATCATCCCTCTAATGAGACCTTTCTCTCATTAGCCGACCTGCTGAATAGAAACAATATGCACGAAAAAGAGCTGGAGGTGATGGAACAGGCTATTGAATTTCATCCTGAAGACCCGTTAATCCTCAACTGGCTGGGCTATTCACTCGTAATGCATACAACAAGGTATGCAGAGGCAGAGGAATATTTATTGAAGGCAATATCACTCGAACCTGACAACTATCACATCCAGGATAGTGTAGCCTGGCTGTATTACAATCTGGAAGATTATCAAAAAGCTCTCGACTATATGGAAGATATCATAGCCTGGGGCCCGGACGACAGCACCGTTGCCTACCATCTCGGTATGATCTATTACAAGCTTGACGACCGGGATAATGCAAAAAACTATCTGCAACAGGCAGTAGAATTGAATACTGATACCTCTTATCGGGAGAGGGCAGAAACAAAATTAAGGGAGTTGGAATAAGCCTATGAATAAGAGATTTATTTTTGGTAAAGGAAATTTAATACTCTTCTTGATCGGGGTGATGATCATCACGATAGCCTATATCATAATGTCAACAGGGGATATTACTATCTCACCGGTCATGCTGATTATCGCCTATGTTATCGTCTTCCCCCTGGCTATTCTTCTCGGTACTATAGCAAGCAGGCCGAAAAAGGATATGAGAGCACCGGAACCACCGGAACAGGAGCAAGATCTTAAGAAATGACCAACCAATACCTCTCCGAAGAGCTGATAGCGAAGATAGATAAATTCAAGCTGAAAGCCCGCCTCATTGTCGAAGGGTTTATGATCGGCCTGCATAAATCACCATATCACGGCTTCAGTGTCGAGTTTTCTGATCACAGGCAGTATAATCCGGGAGATTCGATCAAGGACGTAGACTGGAAGGTTTTCGGTAAGACGAACCGTTATTATATCCGCCGCTACGAGGAAGAGACCAATCTGAAGTCTTATATCCTGATAGATCACAGCAAATCGATGGGCTATACTTCCGGCAACACTACGAAGCTCGAATACGCCAAGTCATTAGCCTCTTCTCTCTTTTATCTGATGATCAACCAGCAGGATGCTTCCGGGCTGCTCTCCTTCACCGACAAAATCACCTCTTATATTCCGCCTCGTGCAGTAAGATCTTATCTCAATATCCTGCTGACCGAGATCTACAACCTTCAGGCAGAGGATAGAACCCGCACTGCAGAAGTCTTACACCAACTGGCCGAGCGTATCCATAAGAGAGGATTAATTATCCTTATCTCCGATCTGATAGATGAACCGGACGAGATACTGAGCGGGTTACAGCATTTCCGGCACAAGAAGAATGAGGTAGTTGTCTTTCATATCCAGGATAAACAGGAGTACCAGTTCGATTTCCAGCATGAGACAGAATTCATAGATTCCGAAACAGGAGAGAAGTTAACAGTCAATCCCTGGCAGATAAAGAAGGACTATCTGGAAGAATACAACAGCAACATCGAATATCTGAAGAAGAGATGTTTCGAGGCGAGGATAGAATACAATCCGATAACAACAGAGACCGCATACGACCAGATCCTTCTGCAGTATCTCCTGAAACGTGCTAAACTGATGTAGCAAATAATTGATAAACAGCCAGGACAGAAGAAGATCCTGCCCCGGCCTTTATTTTATCCTATCTTTTCTTTGCTATTTCCAGACCCTTATCGAGTGCTTTCAAGTTGGAATTTACTATATCTTCACCCTTTCTGCTGAAGATGAATTTGATCCCTTCCTGAAATTTTTCGTAAGGTATATCTATAAACTCGGTAACAGCACCGAGCATTATCATATTCATTGCTCTGGGAACTCCCATCTCTTTGGCCATAGCATCTGCATCGATCAATATATGTCTCGGTTGCTTCTTTATCTCGGTCATCAACTCCTCTTTATCCGGATAGGTAGCTGTATTGATAAACGGGGTGGTATTGGTAATCAACCATCCTTCGGGAGAGAGGTAGGGAAGATAGCGTAAAGATTCCATCGGTTCGACCGAAACTATGAGGTCAGCAGTCCCGAGTGGAATGAGGTCGGAGAATATCTTCTTATCGGAGATACGGAGATGTGACTGCACATCACCACCTCTCTGGCTCATACCGTGTACTTCAGCCTGCTTAAGGTTAAGATTCGATTCCAGAGCTGCATAGCCAATAATCGTGGCAATTGTCAGAATACCCTGACCACCAACACCAGCGAGAATAATATCGGATTTCATCTTAACCTCCTATTTCTTTCGCATCTTTTTGGATAGTGTTTGAATACATTCCCGGCGCGGGATAATAACAGAAACACCGTCATAGGCTATCTCTTCTTTGATTATCTTAACGAGCTCTTGATGATTTCTTGTGAGAGGAACTGCTACTCTGATATGCTCTTCCTCTACTCCGATACCCTTACAGATCTCTTCCAGCTTACCTGCACCCGGAGAGTCCTGCCCTCCTGTCATTGCGGTTGTATTATTATCGAGTATCATCACAACGATACTCGATCTGGAGTTGACCGCATCAAGCAGGCCGGTAATTCCGGAATGGGTGAATGTCGAGTCGCCGATAACGGCAATTGAGGGGAAGAGCCCTGCATCGGCAGCACCGATCGCCATAGTAAGCGAAGCACCCATATCGACACAGCTGTTAATCACTTTGAAAGGTGGTAGTGCTCCGAGAGTATAACAGCCGATATCAGAGAAGACATGGCCACTTCCATATTCGTCGATAACCTCTTTCAGTGCTTTGTAACTATCCGTATGCGGACAGCCGACACAGAGGATCGGTGGCCTGGGCACAAGATTTTCCGGGATTGGTTTCCCGGTAAGGTCTTCCATACCGAGGGCAATCCTTACCAGATTGGGGTTCAATTCACCATCTCTGGGAAGTGCACCATCCAGCCTGCCTCTGACTTTCAGAGGTCTATCCATATAGCCGCGTAACATCTCTTCTACAATTGGAGCACCCTCTTCCAGAACAAGTATCGTCTCGCACTCTTCGGCCATTCTCATAACGAGTGAACGGGGAATGGGATACTGTCCGATCTTCAGCACCGGATATGGTGCTTTCCCTTCGGGGAAGTTCTCCATCAGATAGTTATAGGCAAGGCCGCAGGCGATGACACCCATCTTCTTGTCCGGCCCGTCAGTGTAGTTATTGAATGCTGAATCTTCCGACTCTTTGAGGAAATCGTTCTGCATCGCGAGCAGGTTCTTGAACTTACGCCTGGCAATGGCGGGGAGCAGAACGAACTGGTGAATATCCTCCGGCAGTTTCAGCTCATTTTCTTCTTTGACAGGTTTTCTTTCGATTCCGGAGCGGGAATGAGCGAGCCTGGTAGTTAGCCTGACCATTACCGGAACCTTATACTTCTCTGAAAGTTCAAAAGCGTAGAAGGCCATATCATAAGCCTCCTGCTGGCTGCCCGGTTCCATAACCGGCAGCATGGCAAACTTCCCGTAAAATCTTGAATCCTGTTCATTCTGGGAAGAATGCATTGAAGGGTCATCAGCAACGGCAACGATAATTCCACCGTTAGCACCTGTCAGTGCCGAATTCACATAAGGGTCGGCAGCGACATTGAGCCCGACATGCTTCATACAGGCCATGGTCCTCTTCCCTGCATAGGACATCCCGAGACTGGCCTCGAGTGCTGTCTTTTCATTGGCAGACCATTCGCTGTGTACCTTTCTTTCTTTAGCTTCCGGGTTACGTTGTATATATTCGGTAATCTCGGTTGATGGTGTTCCCGGATAAGCATAAACGCCTGAAAGTCCGGCATCAAGAGCTCCCTGAGCGAGAGCTTCATCGCCTAATAACAGAAGTTTCTGCATACATTACTCCTTTATCTTTTTGTTTTAATTTATCATCGGCAAACTATTCTGTCGGCCTTAACCTGCAAGTTTTTTTTGCCCTTTTCCCCTCTGTTGCGGGTTTCGAATATCTCCGGCAGAATGGATTGACACTTATCTCTTACCCTTCAGTTGAAAACTGTCCGGTAAGAGCTCTTTGAGCAGGGCGGTTTTCGTCTCTTTCCCGTTAGCGTAGATTACCCTCATTCCGGGTGAGAACTCACTCAATACCTGCCGGCAGGCCCCGCAGGGTGGAAAGAGTATATCGGCATCCACGTATATCGCTATGGCTTCGAATTCCTGTTCCCCGTGAATAACAGCCCGGGCCAGGGCATTTCTTTCGGCACAGACGGTGAGTGAGTAGGCGGCATTCTCAATGTTACAACCGGAATATATGTTCCCTTTAACGCTTTTGAGAGCAGCACCTACCCGGTATCCGGAATAGGGGGCATAAGCCTTCCGGCTGGCACTCCTTGCTGCCTCTATCAGTTTCTGGTCGTCATTCTTCATTGCTACCTCCTCAGTAGTGGTATTTTTTCCCTCTATTGATCGTAAAAGCCCGGTAGATCTGCTCCAGGATTATCACTCTCGCCATCTGATGTGTAAAGGTCATCTTCGAGAGGCTGAGCTGCATATCTGCCCGTTTCTTCACTTCAGCGGCCAGGCCATAAACCCCGCCGATGATCAGTATCAGATCCCTCTGCTGTAACCTATCTTCCAGGAAAACAGCCAGCTCTTCCGAGCTGAGCATCTTGCCACCCGCATCGAGTACGATGATGAAAGGTGGCCTGTTATGAGATTTCTGTTTCTCGTCGAGATACTTACATATCCTCTCCCCCTCCTGCCGGATTACGAGTTCCTGGCTGTTTGTTCCCGAAAGTGGCCTGTCGGGAAGATATACCGGTTCGATATCGGTAAAGGGGCTTATCCTCTTCAGGTATTCTTCAGTTGCAGCTCTGATATGGCTCTCTTTATTCCTGCCAAGACAGAGTAGTGTTATCTTCATCGGCTGGATCAGGTTGCAGCGAGGATACCGAGTGCCATTGAGAGCATCTTCGTTTCAGCATTATCGGCCCTGGAAGCTATCAGTATCGGAACCTTTGCACCCATAACGACATGTGCTACCCGGTAATGGCAGTAGTAGGTCAGTGTCTTACCGAAAACATTACCCGCCTCTATATTGGGAAAGATAAGGATATCTGCCTTTCCAGCAACTTCTGACTCTATACCTTTAGTTCTTGCCGCCTCTTCACTGACGGCATTATCGAAGGCGAGCGGCCCGTCAACATAGCAGCCTGATATCTGGCCTCTGTCGTTCATCTTGGCCAGGAGTGAGGCATCTATGGTGCAGGGCATTTTAGGGTTTACACTCTCTACGGCAGCGAGTACAGCCACTCTCGGCTTCTCGTTCTCCAGGGCATGTGCTACCTTGACAGCATTATTGATAATCGCTATCATCTCCTTGATCTCGGGATAGAGATTGATCCCGCCGTCACTCATCAACATCAGCTTATCCGGATGTTCATAGGCGAGTACATCACTCATAACCGAACCGGTCCGCAGCCCATTCTCTTTATCGAGTACCCCTTTCAGTAATTGAGCCGTGCTGGCCTTCCCTTTCAATATGAGATGGCCTTTCCCTTTCTTAATCAGATTCACCGCCTCACGGCAGGCAAGGTCGAGATCCTGGCCGGTATCGACAATCTCGAAGGCATCGGCATAATCGGGATGCTCCTTTTTCAGAAACTCCACGATATACCCCTTATCCCCCGTCAGTATCGAATCGGCCAGATTCTCCTTCCTGGCCATGACAGCAGCTTCCAGGGCAGAAGCAGATTGAGCGGCCGCAATAACGACTCTCTTGTTATCCCCCTCTTTTACTCTGGCTAATAACTGATTAAAATCTCTTATCATTGAATTCCTCCCTCTTTCTATTTTTTTCTGTTAATGACTGTTAACAAGTAGATGTTCCAGCTCTACGTTCGTTTCGCTCTGAATATCCTTCAATATCTTATGCAGCGCCTCTTTATGGATCTGCCTGATCCGTTCCCGCGACAGGTTCAGCATGGCAGCGATTTCGGCGAAGTTCTTCTGCTCCTCACCACCGAGCCCGAAATAGTGCCTGATTACCATTGCCGACCGCTCATCGAGCCCCTCTATCGATTCGTTTATCTTCTTCACTGTCCGATCACGATAGTATCTCTTCTGCGGATCCATTACACTCGTATCGCTGATCAGGTCGGAGAGTTGCACTTCATCGTTCCGGCTGGTATAGTTGATGTCATCTATAGAGAGGGTATCGACATTCTTCTCCTGTAGTTTTTTAATACTCTTCTTCTTGATATTGGTCTCTTTCTCCAGTTCCTCCAGGGTAGGCTCCTCACCTGTCCTGTTCCTGTGTCTGTGATGGGCGCTCCGCAACTTGGAGATGGCATTGGACTTCCCTAAAGGAACGCGGATAACGTGCGTCTTCTCTGCCAGGGCGAACATAATCCGCTGCTTGATCCACCATACGGCATAAGAGATTAGCTTGATATCCCTGTCAGGATCGAATTTTTCTATCGCCTTGATCAATCCCATATTTCCTTCACTGATCAGTTCGGCATAGGAGAGTCCCCGATTCTGATAGCGGGCGGCGATAGAGACAACGAACTTGAGGTTCGATTCGATAAGTTTCTGGATAGCCTTCTGGTCGCCTTTCTTCGCTCTTATAGCGAGTTTACGCTCCTCTTCCCGACTCAAAGTCGGTGTATCGGATATCTCTTTCAGATATTTCTGCAACCCGGCATCTTCATAAATATTCTCTGACATTACCTAACCTCAAAACCGTAAATCAAACCCCTTTAAAATTAAACAGACGACACCGGTTATAGCCTTGCTCAGAACTTCTCATACCGGTATTATCACACACATATATTCTCATATCTGGAAAATATCTCCTCAAAAATCGGGTAAGACCTCTCTCGGATTGATAGCGGTTCCCTTTACCCTGTATTCAAAATGTAGATGCGGGCCGGATGCATTACCCGACTGCCCGACAGTAGCTATCGGCTGCCCCTTTCTGACCTCTTCTCCCAGCCTGACGAGACACCTCTCGAGATGGGCATATACGGTTGCTACATAATCTTTGTGTTCCAGAACGATGATGTTTCCATAACCACGTTGTGTCCCCGCAAATGCGACTTTACCCGAAAGTACGGCATGGATTGGCTCTCCCAGTGGTGCTGCAATGTCTATGCCGTTATGACGTATCCCGTTCCGTATCCCGAATTCCGACACTACTCTTCCATTCACCGGAACATGGAGGTCATTTCGCCGCATCACATGTCTCGGTGGATCGGGCCTTTCAGCCGGTGGCCTGGGAACGGGGCCTGCACCCGGAGCTATTGCCAGTCGCTGCCCAACGTGTATCTCGTCAGTGGTGAGATTGTTCATCTTCTTCAACTCATCGACTGTCATTCCGTAACGGAGTGAGATTCTGTAGAGATTCTCACCCGCCTGGACGGTATGATACTCACCCGCAGGTGTTCTGGCCTGTCCAGTCTCCGGTACCGGCCTGCCTGCCACTTCTCCGACCTCTTCATCCAGATCGTGGATATCCTGCTCCTCCGGATCTACCGGCCCTTCTGCCACTACCGTCTCTTCTGCTATCTCGCTCCCTTCTACCATCCCCGGTACGAGCCAGATCTTCTGTCCGGCCTGGATATCGAAGGTCTCCAGTTGATTGTATTCCAGTATATCCAGAATCTGCAGGTCATACATCTTGGAGATCCGATAAACCGTTTCGCCGCGCTGCACGGTATGAAAACCCTCTTCCGGTATAGGCCTGATAGTAACGTATTCATTCTTGGCCTGGACGCTCGGGGTGAGATAGATCTTCTGCCCAACGAATATCCTGTCGGAATCGAGATTGTTGTAGAGCCGTAAATCCTCTACAGGTATGGAATGACGTCGGCTGATACTGTAAAGTGTCTCTCCACGCTGTACTATATGATAGCTGTCGGATTGTGTTATGTATATGGGATTGCTTCTGAAAGGATGCAGGGCCGTACCCAGCAGAAGAAGAAGCATTATCGGGAGGAACACTCTTTTAGTATTCGACATGAAAATCCTCATAATCTTTCGTTGTAGCCAGCTCTTCTATCTGAAGGTCACGCACGAGGGAGAATGTCGGCCCTTTTCGCAGCTTCTCGATAAATCCAGCGAGGTTGTCCTCTTCACCGAGGGCTATAACCTGAACCGAGCCGTCGGGCATATTCCTCACAGAGCCCCTGATATCGAACTCTCGTGCACTTCTCACTGCGAAGTGCCTGTAACCTATACCCTGCACTCTGCCGGTAATCCTGATATTAAGCTGCTTCATCATCTCAATCGAACCTCACAAACAGTTCCCTTCATTTAACTTAACTTCACGCAATTTTCAAATCCCTGTCAACTAATTATTTAACCTCTCGGCCTTATCTCTGTTTCTCTGTTTCCTCAATAATCACTCTCCAGCAGAGCGATAAAAGTCTTCAGTCCGGTATCTATTGCCTTCTCGTCGGGTAGGAAATAGGGTGAATGGAGATCTATACCCGGTGTATTACCGCCGACCCAGAATAACAACCCTTCATAACGGGTGGTAAAGAAGCCGAAATCCTCACCGCCGAGTGATGGTTCACACCGCTCGAGCCTGATACCCGGAACGATTGTTTTCTGTAGTTTTTCGAAGAGGTTTTCGGAATTAACGACCGGATCGCAGGTATTGAGGAACTTGACCTCTGGTTCTGCTCCGTAAAGTGCTGCTGCTATATTGGCCACCTCCACTGTCTGCTCCTTTATCTTATTCATATTCTCTCTGCTGAGTGCTCTCAGAGTCCCCTCTACAGAGCAGTTCTCCGCAATTATGTTCCTGGCATTTCCGCCACCTATCTTACCGATATGACAGAGGCTGCTCTCTATCGGGGAGAGTAGCTTGCCAATACTCTGATAGAGCAGGCTGCTAAAAGAGCAGGCAGCAGCGAGTGCATCCCTCCCCTCCTGGGGATGGGCAGCGTGTGCACTCTTACCTCTGAATATTACGTCGAATTCCTGTGGTATTCCCATCAATACTCCCTCTCTGGAAGCGATCGTATTCGAGGGGTAAGCCGGATCGACGTGCAGGGCATACGCTTCTCTGATGTTAAACCGGTCGAGTATACCGGTAGATAATACTCTCTCGGCACCACCAAGCCCCTCTTCCGCCGGTTGAAAGAGAAAGAGTATATTGCGCTTCAGACCTTTCGATATAACATACTCGATAAGCCCGATCAGGGTTGTAACGTGAATATCGTGTCCGCAGGCATGCATGAAGCCCGGATGTTCGGATCTGAAGTCACACTCTGTCTTCTCCTCCAGGGGAAGGCCATCCATATCGGCCCGGAAGAGGAGATAATCACCCTCACCCTGCGTATATTCTGCCAGCAGGCCGGTAAAGGGGAAGGTATGGATCTTCAACCCCTCCATCTCCCTCAACTTCGCCAGGATGTATTCCGTTGTCTTTCTCTCCCGGAAGGCGAGTTCCGGTATTCTATGTAAATCCTTTCGTATCTCATACAAATGTTCCATTCATCATCTCCTGATTGCTCAATTGTTTTTCAATCTCATCTCTTTCCCTCTTCTTTACGCAGGGCTGTCAGCTTCTCCAGGATCTTCACCGCATTGGTTGCCGCACCTATCCGGACGTTATGCCCCACATTCCAGAACTGAAGCGAATGATCATCAAAACCTCTCCGCATTCTCCCTACATAACTCTGGTCCGAATCATCCAGCTCTACCGGGCTGATATACCCTTCCTGGCTGTAGCTTATCACCGGATACTCCCGATAGAGTTTTCCGATCTCTGCTAATTCTACCCTTTGCCGGAAACGGGCAAAGACAGATTCCGCATGCCCGTAGAGAACCGGTACTCTGACGGTGGTAACTGCAACCTTCAGATCTTTCAGCCCCATTATCCTTCCGATTTCATAGAGCATCTTCCGCTCCTCTTCAGAATGCCCCTCTCTGTCAATCTCTCCTATCTCAGGTATAACGTTCAGGTCGATCTGCCCGGGAAAGGGGGTTGACACCTTCCGGCCGCTTCGTTCACCCTTCAGTGCTTCGATACCCTTATGCCCCGCTCCCGATACCGCCTGATAGGTGCTGACAATCAACTCCTCCAGGCCGAAACGGAGATGCAGGGGATAGAGTGCCAGTACGAGCTGGATGGTGGAGCAGTTCGGATTGGCAACGATACCACGATACCCTTTGAGTTCCTCTCCATTTACCTCCGGCACGACCAGCGGATGAGTTCTCCGGAAGGCTGAAGAGTTATCTATGACCGTGTTTCCCGCTTCCTCTGCTGTCGGTGCATATTGCCGTGAGACATTACCACCGGCAGAGAAAAGAAGATAGTCGTAAGACTCCTCCATTGCCGGAATTGTCAGCTCCTTTACCTCGATCCTCTCACCTCTGAAGGGGAGCATAATACCCCCGGATCTTGCTGATGCATAGAGATCGAGCCTCTCGATAGCGATTCTCCGCTCTGCCAGAACCTGCATCATCGTCCGTCCTACCTCACCGGTAGCACCCACTATTCCGATCCGCATCTTATCTCCTTATCTCCCTTTCTTGCCGCCAGCCTTAATGGCAGCCACTTAGTTCATTTCTGCTTGACAGGTGCACTATGCACATATTTTTTAAACCTCTGAGGCTTGACGTTTATCACTGCCCCCGTAGCTCAGCAGGATAGAGCAGTTCCCTCCTAAGGAAAAGGTCAGCCGTTCGAATCGGCTCGGGG
>CAZBDV010000023.1:0-34266 GCA_964490765.1 uncultured Candidatus Cloacimonadota bacterium
TGAAATCTCCCTCTTCAGTATTTACCGTGAAATAATTCAATCGGTCAAATTGATAGAAAAGAGCCAGGCCCGAAATATGGGTTGTCAGAACCTCAAGCTCACTCCTATCGTTATCGAGATCAATAGCATTAATCATACAATAACCGAAAGAAGCCGATAACAGCAATGTCATAAAAAAAGCTAACAATCTTTTCAACTTCATAATACACCTCTATAATCTTAGAAATAACTCATTCTTCGGGGCTGGCAAGGAGAGCAGTGAATTGTCATAACAACTCGAAAGAAAAGTAAAAAACATCGGTCTATCATTCATCACTCCTGTTTGAGAGGATGTATCTTCACTACATCAAGGGCCTGAGGATAGCGAAATTTCGACCGCAAGTCCAGATACACTCTTCTCTAATCCAACCATAAAAGCAAAATAAAAATACTATCCCGGCTCTCTTTCAAGCCTTTGATCAAAGTATCTGCTACCCTCAATAATTATGTCAAGAAATTTATTGCCCGGCCTGACGCTTAATGTGTTGACTATTGGGCAATTAGCAAAATTGTCTTCTCTCCCGAGTGACTGCTTTTGATTGATCTTTATTCTGCTGGAAAGCTTTCTGATATCTCAATCACATTACATTTCGCTGTGAATAATCTCAGAAGAAGAATTGCAATCCCGTCAGGAATCGGAACTGGGAATAGTCATTTTCTATCCCCTCTCCATCTCCGCCGTATTCTCCTATACCGAACCTGTAACTCAACCCCAGGTCAACGAATATCTTATCAACTATCGGAATGAGATATCCACCTCTGGCTTCCAGATATGAAGCCGATTCTTCGTGTTCGGTGGTACTCTTGAACTTGAAAGTATAGCCTCTCTGCAGAAAAGCGGCACCCAGGTAGAATTGATCGAGGAAATAACGAGCACCGAGGCCGAACAGTAGTTCTGTCTGACTGTTATCTCCCTGCTTCAGGTGATTGATATTCAGGAACAGGTCACCGGCCAGATTCTCCATAATAAAGTAACCGAATTGCGGATTTAAGGAGAAATTTGTCAGAGAATCGGCATCTTCATTTAGTTTTGATACAGTCAGGGCCACATTGCCCCCGATGTTGAAAGTTCCTTCCTGAAAGGCATTCAGGCAGCCAAAAAGCAGCAGTAAGAGCATAATAGCAATATAAGTTTTCATTGAAACCTCCCCTATCTATTTATAATCGATTATTCTTACTAGTTTAATAGACAACAGAAAACCCATTGTCAACTTTAACAACTGTCAGTCTGTCTTCAATATGTCTCCATTCATAGTTATGCCTCCTTTTGCACCCCTGCCAGTTCCAGCTTCAGGCTCTCGATCTTCTCCAATACCGACGGCATTTTCTCTTCTATATCCTCAACCGACGTAATTATCAAGAGGCCGGCCAGCAAGTTGACAATCTCGGGTGGATATTCCCGTTCGGCATATCGTATCCCGAAATCGACCTTTGCCGGACGGTATTTGATATTAAGCAACGGCACGAGTTGCCTGTTAATAAATTGCAAGTAACATCTATGTGCAGCCAGCCAGTTCTTTCTGGCGAGTGCCTTCCTTAATTCCAGGAGATAGAGCCATTCCAGTTCCACTACATTACGGAAGGCCTGGCTGACCATTTTCTCCCTCTCCCTGACTGGAGTCTCTTCAGCCGAATGAATTCCAGCTTTATCGAACCAGATCACACTATGTCCGTGCCTGTCGGGTTCGGTGAATTTATGTGTAATATTGGCTGGCATAACAACGATATCACAGTAAAATAGAGGGTGAAACCCTTCAAGCTGGTAGAAGCACTGCGAGAACCCGTGCCATGTCGGTTCCGGCATTCTCAGACGATTTAAGATCCTGTATCGGGAATTGAAGAATTCATCAAGGAGGGTAAATATTTCATTCGGGTTACTCCCGTTGATGACAATACTCAAATCCAGGTCGGAATACCGGTCGAGAAAACCTGTAGCTGCAGCTCCACCTTCCCAGGCGGCAACGATCTCCGGATTCGTTTCCAGCATTTCTCTCAACTCTGCACTTAACTTCTCTCTCGTGTTTTTTTCACTCATTGTTCTCCCCCCTGTTATCATCTATCATATCTCTGCGCAGCAGAGCACTTTTTTCTACCTTCCACTCACTTCGAAAGGACACCCCTTCTTTCAGTAATAGTTCCTTTTGCGCCATCCTACCCGTCTCATCGCTTATAGCTATCTCACCGTTTGAGCGAACAATCCGCCACCAGGGTAGCGTGTACTTCTCCGAGCAGGAGTGGAGTATCCAGGCAACCAGCCTTGCGCCACCAGGTATTCCAGCCCGGTCAGCGATTTCGGCATAACTTGCCACTCTGCCATAAGGAACCGCCCTGATTGCTTCTATTATCAAATCAGAACTCTTCATTCCTGTCCTGTACTTCATCATTCTGTTCACATTCGATCTACCTATCAGATCTCCTCTTTTTTCTTTTATCAGCATTTTTTCTTCTCCCTTGATACTCTTGTCAAGAACCTTAATTCAGAGGCCTGTACACAAGAAGTGAGTGATACAGTCTCTAACCTCTTTTTCCCTGCTTTACAGCCTGCAAACAAATCATACTCATTTTTCATCCCCTCTATATTATTATGCATCACAAAAAATCAGCTCCATCTGAAATTATTGTCTAGAACCCTTTCAGGAAGGGTGTTTAATTGAGATCAGATTTTTTTTGCCCACATATCTGTCGGTTCAATCATCGGGAGGTTGATAGATTAAAATTGACAACCAGCTCTCATTATCTATACTAAAATAAATTATACATGGAGGAACCAATGAAAAAAAATGTTTTCTTACTGCTCTTGCTTACATCCATAACACTCTGTTTTGCTACCGGAGTAAAGATGCATATATCAGAAATATCTCCGGAAAATCTTAACCGGGCTCTGATTCCCGATATGAATGGTTATGTCCTTGTTTCGGAAAGTGATGTTGATCTTCTGAAAGGGAATCCTCAATCCAGGACATTACCGGAGATCTTTCCCGGCTGGCCTGTTTCTTATACCAATTCCAACACTTATAATGGGCCGATTTATCTCAACATGGACGATGACGACGAACTGGAGATAATAACGGGTGTCGGCACGAAGATTTCCGCTTTGAAAGTCGATGGAACACCAGTTCCCGGCTGGCCGGTCAATCTCGGATTTTATATCTGGGGTTCTCCTGCAGCGGGAGATATTACAGGTGACGGGATTCCCGAGATAGTAGCCACTAGCAGAAACAACACCAATGGTAATACAGGTGCTCTTTATGCCTTTCATCTCGATGGTACTCCGGTAGACGGCTTTCCGGTAACCCAGTCCGGTGGCGGAACGATGAATGCCTGCCTGGCTGATATCACAGGTGATGGAGTAATGGAGATCCTGGTTAACGTCAGAAACCATCCTGACGGCTGGGCCTATGTCTATGACGGAACTGGGGCGGTGGTTGACGGCTGGCCGCAGCAACTCGATACCTTTCCCGGTGCCGGCATTTCTTCCGGTGATATTACAGGAGACGGTAGCAACGAGATAGTTGCCCTCTCTTATGAATCACTCTACGTCTTCGATAATCAGGGTAATGTCCTCGACGGTTTTCCTGTTCAGGCACCGGGTATCACTTACTCCTATTCCTCACCGATCCTGGTCGATCTCGAAGGTAATGGAGAGGTCCAGATAGTATATGCTGGCTGCAGTGACCAGGCAGGATCGGTGTTTGTCGTCAATGCTGATGGTTCTTACAGGACTGGTTGGCCACAGTTGACCGATCACTGGGTTTTTGCCACCGTTGCGATCGGTGATATCAATGGTGATGGAGAACTCGATATCGTAGTCGGTGACCAGGTCAGTGCTGCTGAACCATCCAATCATATATATGCCTGGGACATGGATGGTAATCAGCTGACTGGTTTCCCTGCCGGCCCTACCGATGCCATCTATACACAGATCGGAATAGCTGACATCACCGGTGATGAGAATGTTAATCTGGTTATAACTTCCAATCTATTTGCTTACGGTTACGATTGCTATAACCACGACGGAACACAAACCGCCGGCTGGCCACTCCCCTGCGGGACAGACTGGTCTTCGGTCACCATGCAGAGCACTCCGGTATTCGGAGATTTCAACAATGACGGCAATTTAGATATGGCCGGTGCAGCAACCGGTTTTACCTCCTGGCTGGTTGAACTCTATCTCTGGGGTACCGAAGTCGAATTTAACGAGGATCTTGCTTATATGATCATCGATGGTTGCGATATTCAGCATTCGGGTGTATATGTTCGCCCCGGACAGGTTATGGAGACAGTAGCAACACCTGAATTCATTCCCGAATCGGGCAGTTACGTAGATTATATCGAACTGGAAATAATCTCTGAAACCGAAGATGCCGAGATATATTATACCCTTGATGAGAGTGAGCCGACCGAGGAATCTCTCCTCTATACCGAACCAGTATGGATCGATTATGACGTAACGGTGAGGGCTCGTGCCTACAAAGAGGGCTGGTTACCGAGCGAGATAGCAGAAGCATTTTACGAGATCGAGCTTTCGGTTGACGACCCGGATATACTCACCCCTCTGCGGATGAAAGCCTATCCCAACCCCTTCAATCCTCAGACGACTATCGAATTCTCTACGAATATATCTGGCCCGGTCCGGCTGGCTATTTATAATACAAAAGGCCAGCTTATCAGGACACTCTATGATGGCCAGGCAGAGCCGGGTGAATACCAACTTAACTGGAATGGAGATAATGAACAGGGGAATACAATGCCGAGTGGAGTCTATTATTACAGATTGATAACCGATGAAGCTGTCATAACGGACAAGATGCTGCTTCTGAAATAATATCATCGCAGCAGGAGATTTATCAAAGAGAGCTGTGCATCCGATCACAGCTCTCTTTTTTTCAATATGGGTATTTTTACAGAGTTTACCACCCTTTCAGAATACTCTAAAGCCTGTTTATTTACCTGTCAGTTCAGCGATAATCTCCTGTAGCATTGTTATCTTGAACGGTTTCATAAGGTATCGGCTTCTCGATCGTCTCCCCAACTCTTCTTCCAGACCCTGCTCAAGATAACCGCTGGTTACAATGATATTTATCTCCGGCTCTATCTCAATGATCCTGTGATAGAGATCGTCTCCCGAAATCTTCGGCAAACCGAGGTCAATTATTACAACCGTTATCTCCTCCCGGTTGACCTGGAAAATTTCCAGAGCTTCCTGACCATCGCTGGCCTGCAATACCCGGAATCCCCCCCTTTCGAGAATTTCACTCATCAACTCCTGCAGGACGATCTCATCCTCGACCACAAGAATCGTATTTTCGCACGTTCCGACAGTGGATAAATCTTCTTCCTGCTCCACTTCTTTCGGTTTCTCCACCGTGGGCAGATAGACATGGAAAGACGTATCCCTGCCCGGTTCGCTCTCGAAATTGATGAATCCCTCGTGTGCATTAACAATTCGATAGGCCATTGACAATCCTAATCCCGTGCCTTTCCCCTCCTCTTTCGTTGTAAAGAAGGGGTCGAAGATCTTCTGCCTTATCTCAGGCGGAATACTGGGACCGTTATTACTGACCGTTATCTTAACGTAATCTTCTCCCGGCACCTTAGGAAAGTATTTCACCATCTCACTTTTAACAGCTTCTGAGAAGCTTATCGTAATAGTCTTTTCTGCTTTCTCGTTTTTCGGGTCGAGCAGGGCATCTTTGGCATTGATACAGAGATTGAGCAATACCTGAAACAGCTCGCTGCTGTTTCCTGAAGAGTAGTATTGAGCCGTATCTTTTTTCAAATTTAAATCGATATCTTCACCAATCGTCTGTTGAAGTGTTTTATATACACCTTCCAGCAGTTCATTTATATTGTAAACACTCTTTACAGATACCTTCTTCCTGACAAAGGAGAGTATCCGGCGGGACAGGTCCGATCCCCTTTTAGCCGCCCCTTCGATTATTTCCAGATAATTTTTGATAACCGGATCATCGGTTTTTTCTAATATAATTGTTATACTGCCTAAAATAATCGAGAGGACATTGTTAAAATCGTGCGAGATACCACTGGCAAGCTGGCCAAAGCTCTCCATCTTCTGCGCTATGACCAGCTCCTCCTCCAGAAGCCGTTTCTGTTCTTCATTGTCGATTATCGTCAGGGCGTAGGAGACATCGTGTGCTATCTCGATCAGAACCCGTATCTCATCCTCGTCAAAAAAGCTCGTTACCGTTGAGAAGAGGCTGAAAATGCCGAAAAACTCTCTATTCTGATAGAGTGGCAGGGCAGCCAGAGATCTTATCTGATGCTTTTTCTCGAATTCTGGCTGGATGATTCCAGAATGCTTCGTCTTGATATTATTTACAAAGAAGCACATATCCCTGTTCTCAGGGTTATCGATACCGAAGGCTGCAATTTTCTTCACATAAGTCCGAAAATCTGTATCTTTGATCTCTGCTATATCTGACCCTTCGACTGCTAGGGGGGTTAATACGCGCTTCTCTTTATCAATAGTTGCAATCATTACAACCGAAAATGCCTGCTGCTTAACTGCCATCCTGCAGATCTCATCAAAAAGCTCTTCCCTGTGCTCCACCCTGACCAGAGTATGATTTATATGGCTCAAGAGATCGTAGAGCATATTAAGACGTTTTAAATGCTCTTCGATCACTATTCTGTCATAGAGTTCCCTTCTAAGAGCTCTGGTCTTGTCCTGCACAGCCCTGCGCAGAGCCAGTGTCCAGAGTAAAAAAAGCCCGGCTATCAGAGCCAGGGGGAGCAGTATCCAGATCGCATACCGTGCAGCCAGGATCAAATCGGGTTTCTCAACCGTGACTACCGTTAACCACCTGTCTCTGATCTGATCAAACTCGCCTGAAGCTTTTACCTCTGCCAGCCCATCGCTGATCAACTCCAGTAATTCGGTATTACCCTTCCTGACAGCAAAACAGTACTCATTGGGTATCACCGGAGGTCCTGTGGAGATGATATTATCCATACCGCGCGATTTGATTGCTTGATGTCCTCCGTTTGCACTGAGCACGGCACAATCGTATTCACCAGCTGCGAGTAATGATATTGCTTCCGGCTCCGACTCGACCAGGATAAGGTCATAATGCTCTTCAAACTGCTGGAAATAATAATGAGTCGCTGCAGATTCCTGAATGATGACCCTTTTACCGATCAGATCCGACATATAACGTATCGGAGGGCTGTTATCCCGGATGAATATCGAATGATAGACGAGTGTAAAAGGTTCCGAAAAGTCGAAAAACTCTTCACGTTCAGGAGTCTTGAACATTGCAACCACATCTATATCACCGGTTAACAGGTTATTTACCACCTCTGACCAGACATCGAGTTGATACTCGATCTCGAAATCGATATGATTCGCTATAGCCTCTATCAGTTCCGGATTAAGTCCAGCAGGATTGCCCCGTTCGTCAACCCCCTCATAAGGAAAGTAGTCGTAATCAGCACCATATCTGATAGTCGTGGTAATCCTACTCTCTATGCTCTCGTTAGTGCCCTCTCCTTCCCTGTTGAGTTGCTCAAGCGATATCAGTCCTGACATGCAGATTGCAGAGGAGTGAACCTCGGAAACGGATATAGCGGTGATAGTCACTGGAATCAGGGAGATTAGCGCAACAAGGGGTACTAGATATTGCATCCATTTTAGAGTTGTGTGATATAATTTAGTGTCCATATTTCTCTTTAGCCGGTTATAATGATAAACTTTGTCTCTCGTACCACCAATAAAAGTCAAGTTTTTTTTCCGTCCACTCTCTAACTTATTACCGGTCGTAGTGGCAGAAAATATCCTCTGGAATCTCAGGTGTCAATTCCCCCTTTTCAAGCAGGCATAATCCTCTTCCTATTTCAATAGAAGCATTTTATCGACTCTCTTTATTTCCGGCGTAACCAGCCTGCAGAAATAGATGCCGGATCCTGCCTCTCTACCGAGCTGATCTCTGCCGTCCCATCTGATATGAAATTCACCTCTCTTATGCGGTGCTGCCGGAATAAGCTCTCTTACCATCTGTCCCCTGATATTGTATATCCTCAACTCCAGTGATTCTACATCCTCTGTCAGGTTAAAATTGATGGTTGTTTCGGGGTTGAAAGGGTTAGGGTAATTGTTCAGGGATATGAAGTTAGCTTCGACATAATATTCCTCTTCAACAGAGACCTGATGTTCCGTCGCCAGCAGATAGGGATAACCGTGATTAACGGTATGTTCTTCATCAGCGATCCAGATCTCGTCGAAATCCCAGTCCACATAAGTATTCAGGGCATGAGGCCAGGTCATTTCTTCCGTAGTTCTCCCCTCGCCTGCATGACTCTCCGTCTGGCCGGAGGATTCCATGTCCCAGTAACTCGCCTCCACGATGCCTGTACTGCCGGGATTTCCGAGCAAACCACCCCCTTCTTCATTAAAAGTGACCTCTCCCGTACTGAAAGACCTCAGGATCTCCCCGTCCCACATATTGCCGACAAGACCGCCAACTTTATCCTGTCCTGTAACATTACCCCGGGCAAAAGAGTTCTCTACCAGGGAGCCACCCCACTTACTACCTATCAACCCGCCTGCGCTAAAGTATCCCTCTACATTACCGGTACTGAAACACTTTCTCACTTCTGTATTTTCTAATATCGCTCCTATCAGGCCGCCCGAATCGTTACTCCCGTTGATATTGACAGAGCTCGAGCTCCCGGTGATAACCGAAGCGGTCAAAAGTCCCGCCAATCCCCCGACATAGTCAGAAGCCTCAATCCCGCCTGAGGTGTAGCAGTTATCTACCTCGCTCTCGAAAAGCATATATCCGGCCAAGCCGCCGATATAATGGCGTCCTCTGAGATATAGATCTCTCAGGCCGAGATTCCTGATCGTACCATTGTCAACATATCCGAACAACCCTAAATAGAAATAATTATTCATATCGACGGAGAAATTCAGGATTTCATGGCCGTTTCCGTCGAATTCGCCCCTGAAGTAGGGGATATAGAAACCCGGATTCCCTATTAGGTCAAGATCGTCGGTGAGCAAAAATTTTAGATCCTCAAACTGTCCGAAAGAGAGCAGTTTCCGCAGGTCTTCCACAGATTCGACCAGATATGCCTCCCCGTCAGAAACAAGATAATCATCTATTTCGAGATAGAGGTCATTATCGAGCCAGTCATTGAACATCTCATCATCCAGTGCCCCGATCGTGATGAGATTCTCACCATCTATGAAAACGGTTTCATAATTGTAATAACTGTTATACACAGTTGATTCGTACATGTAACCTATCAGCCCGCAGGGGTTGAAATAAGATTCTGTCGTGTTGATGTTACTCAGGCTGTAGGAATTATTGATCTCCGATTGATACCAGAATTCGCCGACCAGCCCACCTGTCGAAGAATTGCCGTTCACCGTGCCGGTGCTGTAACAATGATCGATCACCGACGTCATTCTAAGCACTCCTGCTAGGCCACCAACATACCAATTACCATTGATCTCACCCAGGTTGTAGGAATACTGCAGTAAAGATTCAAGACTCTTACCCGTCAGACCTCCGATTCTCTCCAGGCCACTGACACTTCCCGAACTATAGCAGTAAAGGATCTCACTATTTTCCATGCTTCCAACTATACCGCCGACTAAATTCTCACCCTCAACGATATTTGTCGCATAACTATTCTCGATACTTCCCTGAGATCCCAGTCTCCCGGCCAGGCCTCCGGTTGAATCTCCGCCGTTGACTCCCGCTTCACTGTATGAGTTGCTTACCGTACCGGCACTGATCTTCCCTGTCAGGCCACCTGTCTCAAAGTTACCACTGACCGAGCCGGTGGTAAAACAGTCTTCGACCACTCCAGTGATATGATGTAACACACCAACCAGGCCACCTACCTGGTCATTCCCTGTAATATCGACATCTGTCAGACCCAGGTTGGTTATTAAAGGCTGAGTCGCAAACCCGAACAATCCAATCATATCTTCCACAGGTCGATTGATGAAAAGGTTGCTTATGGTATGATAATCTCCGTCATAACTGCCTCTGAACCTGGAGGCGGAATTGCCAGTACTGTTATCACCGATCGGGAGCCACCCCGCTCCCTCGAACCAGTCTGCTGTCTCCGATGCATCTATATCGGCAGTTTGTACATAATGATATCCCAGCCGCTCCGACTGTTCCGGATCGGGTACTATATCATTATCTGCCGTAATCCAGTAAAGATTTTCCAGACTGTTAATCTCATAAGGGTTGTCTGCACTTCCATCTCCCACTGCCGGTGCTGTTGCTGTTTGGGCAGACAGTATCGAACAGAGAAGAACCAATAACAGGATTGAGAAGTTCCGTTTCATCAAAGACCTCCAGGATGTGAATTTTTGATATAATAGGCAAATATAATAACAGAGCTGGATAGTCAAGAAAGAATGGTAATAAAGGAACTAAATCAAAAAAAAAAGCAAAATATTGCACACTATTAGTAAGGTTTGTAGCCCACTCTACCACTGCTTTCTTTATCCGATTATTGTCACATAATAATTGCTGATAACGGTATATTGCCGTTAGTATTCAGGTTTTTGTAGAACAGAATCAATAACTGTCTTTCACTGACTGAGATGCGTCTCTAATCATGTATAAATAATTGACAGATTAGCCTCTTTGAGTAGATTGATTATAATAAATGAGCAGATTACTCGTTTAATGGTATATATTGCTTACGGGAGGATAAAATGAAAAGAACAGGACTGCTGTTGACTATCCTGTTATTGTTCCTGGGACTTACCGCAGAACCGGTAAGCCAGGACCTGGCCTTGAGAGTGGCTGAAAACTGGCTCAACCATCAGTACACACTTCGGAACATCACGGCCGATATAACTATTTCTGATTCTTATGTCCACGAAGCAGATGGACAGATAATATTCTACGTATATAATTTCGACCCTGAAGGTTTTGTCCTCGTCGCTGCAGATGATGCATCTGTACCGATCCTTGGCTACAGCGTAAAAGGTGAGGGCAGTTTGGGTGATTTCCCCACTAATTTCACCCCCTTCCTGCAGATGTACGAACAGGGGATACTGGAAGTTAAGAATAACAGGCTTTCCAACAGAGATACGAGACAGGAATGGAAAGCTATCGAGACGAACACGATTCCCGTTCCTCGCGATATTGATATGCTTGAACCTCTGCTCGATACAAGATGGAATCAGGATGATCCCTGGAACCAGCTCTGCCCCGCTCATCCCAGTGGGCCAGGTGGACACGTCTATGCAGGATGCGTCGCCGTGGCTATGGGCCAGGCGATGAAGTACTGGGAACATCCCACACAGGGAACCGGATCCAATTCTTACTATCATTATAATTATGGCTGGCTCTCGGCAGATTTCGGCGCTACAACCTATAATTGGGACGATATCCCGAACGTCTCGGCTACCCTGTCAACCGCTGAGCTTCTCTTTCATTTAGGGGTTTCGGTCGAGATGTGGTACAGCCCCAACGGCTCTGGTGCCAACTCGTCAGATGCCCGCGATGCCCTTATTCAGTATTTCGGTTATAATTCATCAGCCCAGCTTGTAGGAAAAGATAATTACAGTAACACTGGCTGGATCAACCTGCTGAAAAACCAGTTGAATTCGTTGCAACCTCTATATTATAACGGTTACGGAGATTCAGCTGGCCACGCTTTTAACTGCGACGGCTATGATGCTGATGACCGGTTCCATTTCAACTGGGGCTGGGGTGGCAGTATGAACGGATATTTCCATACCACCCTGCTCAATCCGGGCGGTTCCGATTTCTCGCTGGGACAAGGAGCGATCATCAATCTCTACCCTGCCGGAAATTACAGCTTCCCCCCATCTAACCTGACAGCAACCCCGGGTAACGGTCAAATCTCTCTTTCCTGGAATGAACCATTTTCTACCCGAGACGCGGGAAGAAATTATCAGGGATTCAACGTGTATCGCGACGGGCTGGCAATCAATGACCTCCTCGTTCTCGATACCCAGTATGTTGATCATGAAGTAGAGAATAATGTCCCCTATCAATACTACATCACTGCTGTCTATCCCAACGGTGAATCGAGGGGTTCCAACCAGGTTACCACTATCCCCTCCATCGCTGAACCACCAGTTATGGGTACCGGTAGTATCAATGATCCCTATGAGATCTCCTCAATAGAAAATCTCTTCTGGATCTTCATGAACAGCAGCAGCTGGAATCAGCACTATGTTCAGACAGAGGATATCGACCTCTCAGATACTGTTAACTGGTTCGAAGGAGCCGGGTGGCCTTCTATAGGCAGCAGTTCTGTTCACTTCTCCGGTGTATACGACGGTCAGGGATACAGTATCGACAACCTGCATCTCCATAAACCTCAGACTAGTGACATCGGCCTTTTCGGCTCACTGAACAGTGCTACCATAATGAATCTGACTATCAACAATTGCGAGATTACCGGTTTTAATTATGTCGGTGGCCTGGCCGGTAGCATCTATGAAACCGAGATAACCAACTGTCAGGTTTCCGGAAGTGTCAATGGAACCGGTAGTTATATCGGCGGTCTGGCCGGCCTGAATAGAGAGTCATCCATCTCCGGGAGTTACAGCACTGGAGAGGTTACTGGAGCGGGAAACTTTGTCGGTGGCCTGACAGGGTTCAACCGTGATGCTCTCCTCGAAAAAAGTTACGCTTCCGCGGATGTCAGTGGTAATGTTACTGTTGGAGGACTTACCGGCTGGAACTATTTCTCGGAGATCAATGACTGCTTCTCCCTCAGTGATGTAACAGGTGCAAGCAATATCGGCGGACTTGTAGGCTGGAACTACAATGCCGAGATCAACAACTCCTACAGTATAGGATCGGTTGCCGGTTCTGCTGATATTGGCGGCCTGGTAGGGCTTTCCCTGAACGGAGAAACATCTTCCAGCTACTGGAATACCGAGACGAGCGGATTGATCGCTTCCGCCGGTGGGGAGGGGAAAACCTCGGAAGATATGGTTTATCCCTATAGCACTGACACCTATATGGATTGGGATTTCGTTACTCTATGGGCAGGAGATCCCGATTTCGCCTTTAATGCCGGTTATCCCTATCTCAGGAACCTGACCCTCGATACAGATGAAGATTATTTAACTCCACCTCAAGCCACGATATTAGCCAATTACCCCAATCCCTTCAACCCCGAAACTACTATAGAGCTTACTCTGACACCCGATACAGTCGGAAAGAATATCAGGCTCGAGATCTTCAATATCAGAGGACAGAAGATCAAAACCCTATTCGATGGCATTGCTGGAAATACACACCACTCCTTCGTCTGGAACGGACAGAACGACCGGGGATCGAATATGCCGAGCGGCGTCTATTACTACAGGCTCACCACACCGTCAGAAACAACAGCCAACAAGATGCTCCTCCTGAAGTAAACTTAACTCTTTTCATAGAACACCTCCTGTTGTAAGAGCTGCGGGTGAACCGCAGCTCTTTTTTTACTCCCATCCTGCTTTCACTATCATATTACTCCTCCCTGAAATATATACTTCACACAAGACATAACAGCTACGTATCGCAAGAACCGGTTATCCTCTTCTCGCATCAGGCAGAAGGTCAAATATGTCCACCGGCACTTAATACAAGCCTAACTCAGAGAATATATGCGGGTAATGAACCTTGAAGGATTCAAGACATTAAAAAATAAGTGGACATAAGGCTTAAACATAACTTCCATAGAAGATTAGTAAATAGTCTGTATAATATAAAATTGATCAACACGCGTCCAAAGCAGTAAAACTCGGAATTACTATTCTTTGGATTGGGGGATCAGTAATCCTCTTTTGAGAATAGTACTCAGTGTGAGTTTCCACTCTTCCCATACGGTTTCATCGTTAAAGTCTCTTTCATTGATCATGGAAATCAGCGGAGCAAGATAGATAGCACTATAGCCAATTGCCAGAAGGCATTCACGAACAGCTTCGATAGGCAGACTTACTGCTTTGCCCCTTCGTACTGCCTCCAGATAAGCATTATGAAAATGCAGGTTAGCGCCCAGTGGACCATGTTCAGAAACGTCACGTAGTGCATTCCTGAGGTGAACTGCTCCGTCGGCAATCTCGCGACGTAGTAAAGATGCCCATTGGGGGTTGTCATGCAACACGGTCATTAGCCGGATCGGTGAGTCTATCAACATTTCTTCAGGAGACTTTTCTTCAGGATTCGGACCGAAGATTACTGCCAGCATACACATTCCTTCGTACTTGAGAACAGATTCGTAAAGATGCTCTTTGCTGGAATAATGATAATGAATCATTACCTGCTTCACTCCAGCAGCATTTGCAATAGCCCTCGTACTGGTTCCTTGATATCCATATTCTGAAAATAATCTGGTGGCTGCAATAAAAATCTTCCCTTTTGGTGTGTCTGGGTCCGGAGGGGTAGGTATGGGACTTGTAAATGACTTTAGTGGAATAAGGTTAGAATAATTCTCCTGTTGCTCTTCTGGAGTAAAAGAAGTGTACTTGCTCATATCAGTTTTCATAGTAATTAGCTCCTTGAAATTTGATCTATTTTTATGACTTAGTCTTATGTTTTTGTCAATCGATTTAGTCAAATGATACTCTCTTTGCTATAATCTAATTGAGTATCAAGAATAAACGAATTTTTTTTCTTACTACGCTGGTTTGAGCTCATATCAGGTTTCTACAGGTTATTCCCCCCCAAAAAACAAGACTCAATATTTCACAGTGAAAAATATATTTTGCTATCTCATCAAAAAACACTATCCTATCACTAGACATAGTCAATTGAATAAGTCGATTGAAATGTATTGAGTGAATATGCAAGTATTAGTTCGGGATGGAATGGATTCCATAATTATGTAGTGATTCCTTTTTACTGTACTCATCAAACAGTAAAGTGCTTTTTAAATGATTGAGAGACCGTTGCTTTGATGACACAACGCTCTTATAAACAAGAGTTTTAAATGAACAGGAGGTTTATGATGAACTCATTCTTACGCTTTACCGTTATAGCATTGATTCTTTTCGCTTTCAGTGCAGTAAATGCTCAGTTTGAAGGACAAAATAGAGGCTACGGCCTTGAAATTGGTGGTGCCTATGGCGACAACCACGGAGATGACGAAAGCTGGTCTCCCCGTATTAAAGCTAATTACCTTTTTAAGATCGCTGATCCTCTTTCTACTCAAATTGGATTGAGCTATACCACCCTTTACGGTGGTTCGGGATACGAAAAAACTAAAACACTTGCGGGTGATGTCAGATTTCAGTATAGAGTGATCAAATTGGAGCAGATGATTCCGTTTGTCTATGCTGGAGTGGGTGTAGCAAAAAATATGCATACGAGCGATTCCAATTTCATGCCGATAATACCTGTTGGTATCGGGGCGCAAACACCACTTGGAGATAACCTAATGGTCCAGATCAGCGGTGGTTATAATCTAGTGCTCTCAGATGATCTGGATGGAGTTGCACGCACCGACTCAAATCTCAATCGATTCACAAATGGGAAACACGATGGTTTTTTTGAGATCATGGTAGGACTATCTTACGGAACTACTAAAAAAAGTAAACCTGTGGAACCTGTGGAAAGAGTTATTGTTCCTCCCAAAACAATTACCGAGCCTCCCAAAACAGTTGTTGTCGAAAAGGTAATAGTCGAGGAAAAGGTGGATGACCCTCGATTGACCAGGAGTGAAGCAGAACAGCTTGTAGCGGATGCTGTGGCAGAAGCTTTGAAAGAAAGGGGAAAAAGTATAGTACTGCATGGTATTACTTTCGAAACCAACAAAGCGCAGATCAGACCGGAATCATTAGCTATCTTAGAGATAGTTCGTGAAACTATGGCAGCAAATCCGGAGATAAATGTAATTATAACGGGTCATACCGACAGTGTCGGCAACGCAGATTATAACCTTGGTTTATCACTGGAACGTGCACAGGCAGTCAAGGACTGGCTTGTTAGAAATAACATCAGCGCCTCCAGAATGAAAGTTGTTGGCAAAGGCGAAACAGAACCTACTGCAACAAACGAAACTGCAGAAGGTCGCGCTCTAAACCGCCGTGTCGAATTCATGGTTGAATAATGTATAAAACAGAAAAAGTAGATGGTTTAACGTCTCCATTGAATATGGACTTCGTATTCCATAAAACCCCTTCTTTTCGATGTATCAATTCTCGAATACAAACCGTATATTGCGTCAATGATTTAAAAAATGTTAAAGGAGTATAACATGTTATGGACAATAGCTATCGTTTTAGTGATTCTCTGGTTGCTTGGACTTGTCACTTCCTATACTATAGGTGGATTCGTGCACGTACTACTGGTGATTGCAATAATTGTTATCCTGATCAGGTTGATTTCCGGAAGAAAACCACTCGCCTGATCATTTGAGAAATATTATCTTCGCAGGTGATTTGACTGGTAAAGCGAAATTCTTTATTCTATTTCAGCAATAAAGTTTTGTTACCAGAGCTTTACCGAAATAGATTTTTTGCCAATTTTTACCAAAGGAGTTTATAATGAAAAAGATGTTATTTATGGTCGCTTTACTCGTCTCTTGTGGGGCTATCTTCGCGCAGAACCCTGTTGCAGTAGGTCAGACTCAATTCAATGCAGGTTTAGGCTTTGCTAACAGTAGTGTTCCCGTCTACATTGGTTTAGATTACGGAATACATAAAGATATTACCTTAGGTGGTGAGTTATCTTTCGTCTCATATCGCGATAATTATCAACAAGATAGATATAACCATAGCGTCATCGGAATCTCCGGTAATGCTAATTATCACTTTAATCATATCTTGAATATACCATTGGACTGGGATTTTTATATTGGTCCACACCTCGGTTTTTACATCTGGAATTCTCCCGATGATTATCCTGGATCACATGCTTCCGGTATGGGATTCGGTGCTCAAATTGGTGGACGTTACTACTTTACCGATAAATTCGGTATCAATCTTGAATTCGGAGGTGGTAATGTTTTCTCTGGAGGAAAATTTGGTATTTCTTTGAAATTATAACCTTATCTGATAGATTATCGATTTGCTCCTCTCATATTTGAGGGAGTTGATGAAAAGCAGAAGTATCTTGAGCAAAGAAGAATTGGAAGTTTTATTCTAATTCACCATGTACCGGGAGCCTTCTGCTTTTCGCATTCTACTCACGATACACGCTGTTCTCGGTATGGACACGGACCTATTGCCGAAAAGTCAGCTATTCCCCCGTCTGGAGCGGACAGAACGACCGGGGAACGAATATGCCGAGCGGCGTCTATTACTACAGGCTCACTACACCAACAGAAACAACAGCCAACAAGATGCTTCTCCTGAGATAACCTGAAATAAACTTAACTCTTTTCATAGAACACCTCCTGTTGTAAGAGCTGCGGTTCACCCGCAGCTCTTTTTTTTGCTATCATTCTACCTTCACTACCAGATTACAACCACCTGTAAAATATACTTCACAAAATACATAACACCTCCGAATCGTAGGTAAAGATTGCGCATTGATGATCAATAATGCTTCTGTTTTATTAGAAACAACTTTGCGGTTTTCTTTCTTAAGACTAATCAACGCAATAAAGTGATTTGACGGTTCTTCGATACCCATTACTCTCTTCTTTGATTGAACTATGATTTGCTCCTTTTTGAAGCTTTTCAGGGCTATCAACAACAATGGATAGTTTGAACTCAATCAATTTATTCGATCTGAGCTTCCAAAAATTGCTTCAACGTTTGAGAAACTATCCTTGCCATTATTAATGACTTGACTCAATTGTGTTATTATTGACATGTAATATATTTAAATCTATTTTCCAAATATATAGCACATATAGGAGATAATTATGCATGAGTTCGATTTTAATTCCTTGATTCGTTTCATTAAACAAGCCAATCAAGGTGGCTTGACAAAGAGTTCTTACCCTGACAAATATCATGATTTCAAAGTTAAAATAGGATTTGGTCAAGGTACTCCTGCCAGAGTTCCTTGGATTGCTTTTTTAAAATTCAATCAAAAAGTAACGAAAGGCATTTACCCTGTCTATCTTTATTACAAAAGTAAAAACCTCCTTATTCTTGCTTACGGAGTTAGTGCAACAGAAGAGCCTGCAAGAGATTGGGATTTCAATGAAAGTAGTCCAGAAACCGTTCAAGAATATTTTCACAATAATGGTTTAGGCACCGTTGCAAGGTATCAAAATTCTTACGTATATGAAACATATCAAGTCGATCATAATAAGGAGAATTTTGGACTGGATGAAGTACAGGCTATCCAAGATCTAAACAATTTGCTATCATTTTTCGAAAAACAGTTTGAGAATCTAGACTCCGGATCATCGGACAATGAAAAAATAGATACTAACGAAGAGATTGAGAAAGATGTTGATAACTCTATCGTTTCTATGTTCTTAGAAGATGCACAAGACGCCGGTCTATTCATTCAAAATGATTTTGTTATCCGTTTTATTGCTTCTCTTCTCACTAAACCGTTCGTTATTTTGACGGGTTTATCCGGGTCTGGTAAGACAAAATTAGCACAAGCATTTGCTCGATGGATTTGCCAAGATGATAGAGAATATAGGATTATTCCTGTTGCTGCTGATTGGACTAATCGTGAACCTTTGCTAGGATATCCTAATTCCCTTGAATCTACAAAATATGTCAAGCCAGACAATGGACTTCTCGATTTGATACTATGTGCTATAGATAAACCAGATAAACCCTTCTTTTTGATTCTCGATGAAATGAACCTAAGTCATGTTGAACGTTACTTTGCTGACTTTTTAAGTGCGTTAGAATCAGGAGAACCAATACATCTTCATTCATCAAAAGATGAACTTGATGGAGTACCGCAGAAAATTGTAATACCAGCGAATCTTTTTATCATTGGAACAGTTAATGTTGATGAAACAACATATATGTTTAGTCCAAAAGTACTGGATCGTGCAAATGTAATAGAATTTAGAATAACCCAAGAAGAGATGAATACTTATTTACTGTCGTCTTCAATGCTTGATTTGAATCGAGTTGATGCTAAAGGATCGAAATTTGCGAAACTATTGATCCAAGAGATTAATTTCTTAGATGACAATGTTTCAACGATCCATCAAACTTTACTATCTTTTTTCGTTGAATTGAAGCAAATCGGAGCTGAATTTGGTTACCGGAGCGCTGGTGAAATATATAAGTTCTATTCTGTTGTTAAGTTTTTATTCCCTTGGAAGAATGATGAATGGATAATAGATGTATCTATAATACAGAAACTTTTACCCAAGGTTCATGGATCAAGACGTAAACTTGAAAATGTATTGAGAACTATCGCTTCACAATGCATAAGAAATCCAGATACTATTGATGATTTATTAACCGGGAAATTATCTTCAGAAACGATTAATCATGACATCAAGTATCCTATTTCACTAGAAAAAATTCTAAGAATGTACCAGGGAATGATTCAAAATGGATTTACAAGCTATGCAGAAGCATAAAATAAACACTGATTATTACATTCTATATAATATTTTGTTGCCTAATGATGAGTCAGTAACGTTAGAGTTACATCCTGAAAAAGATAATTCTCTAAGATTGATTGATGCAGCTGAAGCAGTTCAAAATAGTGAGGCAGCCTTACAACTAAAAGAGGGTTGTAAATATGAGTATAAACTCAATAAATACAATCTCTCTGATGATTTTGGTATAATCGAGAGATCAAGGGTTGCACCATCTGCAGGAAGAATATCACCGAAAAATTATGTAGGTACTATTTCAATAGATGTTGTTAATAACAACAAAGATATCGTAGGACAAATTAAGCTAGAGGTCCAATCTACTAAAATGGATTACCGCGAGCATTATAGAAAAATGCTAGAAGAGATCGCGGAGTATAGTACTGAATTAGTCATGCAATCAAAATCGCCATTGATTCAGAAATACGAATCATTTTTTTCCGGTAATGCTGAAACACTATATCAGAGATTCGCTTTCATTAAGTCAATTCTTGACTCAAGGGAATTCGATGACGGAATTCAGAAAATATTATCTTCTCCGGTTTCAGTATGGTCTGAAGAAGAATGTTCTCGAGACATTAGAAATGTAAAGAGAATATCTAAAAGTATTCTTAAACAAATTGTTTCCTGCCAGCATCGAAGAGTTACCCCTATTAACAACACTTTACATAATATTCTTCCAACTGTACCTGTCTTTTTGAACATTCACGAAAAGACTAGAAGTATTGATACTCCTGAAAATCGATTTATCAAGCACGCTCTAAATACTTTTTTATCACTCTGTACTGAAATTAACGCGAGATCTCTAAGTAACATCAGGTTACAGAATGAATCACAGATATTGATTGAGAAATTAGAACATTATCTAAATCAAGCGATCTTCAAAGAAATATCTAATCCTGATATCCTACCATTAAATAGTCCGATTCTACAAAGAAAAGAAGGTTATAGAGAGATTTTAAGAATCTGGCTAATGTTTGATTTAGCATCAAAACTTACATGGGAAGGTGGAAATGAAATATATACAGGAGGAAAGAGAGATGTTGCGTTACTATATGAATATTGGGTATTCTTCCGTTTATTGAGACTGGTTCAAAGAAATTTCAATATTGATCCAAAGAATCTAGACCAATTAGTTGAAGAAACCGAGAATGGCTTAGGAATTCGTTTAAAGCAAGGAAAGTACTTACCTATTAAGGGAGTCTTTGTCAATCCAAACAGATTATTGAACGTTGAACTTAGTTTTAATCGAACTTTCACTGGAAGCGCTGATTATCCCAAAGCCGGTAGTTGGACAAATAGCTTCCGGCCTGACTATACACTTAGTATATGGCCATATGGAATTGATTGCATCACCGCAGAAAAAGAGGAATTGATTGTTCATATACATTTCGATGCTAAATATCGTATAGAAGAACTCTCTGGCGTGTTTGAAGATAATCCAGAATCACCAATTGATATTAACCGGAACCCAAAGCAAAATGATTTCATCAAAATGCATGCCTATAGAGATGCTATTAGGCGAACTGGTGGAGCTTATATTATTTATCCTGGTAATGAACAAAGGTACTTCAAAGGTTTTCATGAAGTTATACCAGGATTAGGAGCATTCTCACTAAATCCTGGCCGTAGTGATTATGACTGTGAAGAAATTAGATCATTTTTACTAAAGGTTGTTGAACATCTGTTAGATAGAGCGACTCAAAGAGAGAAGATTTCATTTAGATCTTATCAAATATATAAACAGCTTCCTGAAAATTCTGTCTATGATTATTTGCCTGAGCTAATAGGTATCAATAGAGATTTGATACCTGACGAAACAATGATTCTAATAGCTTGGTATAAAAACTATGAACACTTAAATTGGATTCATTCTAACAATTATTACAATGCAAGAGTTGGTGATGTTAGAGGCTCAATCAATGTTTCCGCTAAGTTATCAAGCGCAAAGTTCATCCTACTTCATGGACCTAAGGAGACAGTTACGGGAAGAATTTATCGCTTATCAGAAAAAGGACCACGTATATGGAGCAAGACAGATCTCAACAATAGGCAATATCCTTCTAAACCTACACAGGATTTTTACCTAGTATTTGAAATCCAAAATCCAGTAGAAAAAGAATTTAATTATGCTAAGTGGAATATAAATAGCATTGGTCAATATACATCATACAGAGGATCACCTCTACCTTTTGTTGTCAGCCTAACAGAGCTTATGAGTGTAAAAGTAAATGATGATAAAGATCTATAATCAATAGTCGATTGATTTTTTGATTCGGAATGCAAATGATTTGACATCATAATGAAGAAGCTGCTATTAGTTGACTAGGTCAAATTAAGATCTTGGAGGCCCAAATGGTAAACGAATTAAAACAACCTTCAAAGACAACAAAAACCGGGGTAAAGGTTATTTTCGAGGCTCTTAAAGTACTGAAAGAGCACAATGGTGAATTACCGGGTAAGGTGGTTATTGACAAGTTAAGGGAAAGGCTGGATTTCAACGAATGGGAAACAAGTATTTATGAGAAAACCGGATATGTTCGATGGGAATCATTGTTACATTTCTTTACGATTGATTGTGTTAAAGCCGGATATTTACGTAAAAACAAAGGGATTTGGTATCTTACTAAAGAGGGTGAAAAAGCTCTGAAATTAGGTCCTGAGAAACTCTTTGAAACAGCTCGAATGTTATACAGAAAATGGAAGGCAAAAAAAGATAAAGAAGTAGCTAATAATCAAAATGATTCGGAAGATGATATCGACTCAAATGATTCAACTCAGTTGCAACGAGCAAAGTTGGATAAGATAGAAGAGCAGGCAATAGAGGGTATTAAAGAATACATTTATCAGATGAATCCATATGATTTTCAGGATCTTGTAGCAGCATTGTTGAGAGCTATGGATTATCATACTCCCTTTGTATCACCGAAAGGGAGAGACGGGGGAATAGATATCATTGCTTATCGGGATCCCCTCGGAGCAACAGATCCACGCATAAAAGTCCAGGTAAAACATAGGCCAAACAGTACTATTCCTGTTTCGGATATAAGAGGGCTGTTAGGTCTGTTAAATAAGTCAGGAGAAATCGGACTCTTTGTCACTTCAGGAACATTTACCAATGAATCCCTTAAATCTTCAAGAGAATCACACATACATGTAAAGTTGATCGATATTGATGACTTCATCCAGTTATGGAAAGAGTTTTACAATAACCTTACCGATGAAGATAAAAACAAGATGCCTCTTCATCAAATCTGTTTTTTGGGGGTTAATGAATAGTTTAGTATCAGTCCCGTCTGGAAAAATTCAAACTCATGAATACTACGGTCAAATCGAGCCACCTGTGCGGAGTTTCTTGAGCCACCTCTTCGCTCGCTCTAAAGCTCCCCTTTAACTTGAAAAGCAAAGAAAGTCGTTTATATAACAGTGGACTAATTTAAGTATTAAGATAGCGTTTTTTTGGTTCCGACATTGTACACTTTTCTGTACCACCGACAGAAGTTATAAAAATGAATTGCATTTATAATACCTGGAATGGGTACAATAATCAGTAAAATTAGGTCCATATTAAAATACCGTTTACAATCAAGGTATTGGATTTTCGACTCTTTAACAAGCTTTTCAATTGCGACTTATGTTGAAATATGCAGCAAGATCTGAATTTAATGTTCTCCCCTTGTAGTATCCATCATAATTGTACACTCTTATTATTTCCTCAGTATCTTCTTTTGCGTGCATATTAAAATAACGACTATTTTCTGCTTTTTTTGATGCATATTCTTCGAAATCAAGCCATTTATCAATGATATCATCTACATGCTCTTCCACCATTTCAATGGATTCGATGTTCTTGTAAAACTTGGCGACAACAATACTGGTTACCGCATACTTTCCATATCTAAGGGCTTGACCGTAATTAATTGTACCATAAGAATCTTTTTTGTCATCAGATAATTTTTTCTCGATTTGAACCAAAGTTTGATGACACTTATAGGCATAATAGTATTCAGGGACTCGATCCGAATTTTTTAAAAATTTTATAAAGTTGGCCTCTCGAAAGATTACTCTTTCGCTATTACGTCTAGCTTCTGCAGCAAAACCATCACATGCCATAGATAGCCGCAATAACAATTCTCTATCTATAATTTGATCTTTACTTATATATTTATCTCGCACGCCATCTGCATACTCTCCTTTTTTACGTTCATAGTATACACCAAATTTGTTAAATAGTTCATTTTGGAGAACAATTTGAATTTTATCATTTGAACGTCTATCAGAATCCGATACTTCGCTTTGATTATTCGTGGCCTTCGAAATCTCCTCGATTAATCTCAATTTCTGTTCTTCATTTTTACTCGCAGACTCGCTGAATGTGATAATCTTAAGTAGTACTTCTTTGTTTTTGAAAATATCTCCACTCCTTTTACCTTCCTCAATGTCCTCATAAATCCTGCTAAGAGTATATGCTGTTTGACCTCCGTTGATTATTTGTGGATTTGTAATTATAATCTGTGCCATACCTTTTCGACCGATTTTATCATTAAATGCAGTTTCGTCAGACAGCATCGTTATCCCGTTGTTAAACAAAGCAAATTCGTTAGTTGTTTTGTCACATATTGTTTTATGTATTTCTTTGTTCACTTCGTTATTTTTGAGTTCAAGAAAACAGCGTGGGTTAAACCTCAAAATTGAATTCTTGTATTTATATAATATCCTGCCGATTTCCATAGTAGGTATAAATACAACAGTAATATCGCAATCTGTGTATTCGGTTTCTACATTGTAGCCAATCCGAGCATTTGATGACGATTTATTTAATAGATTCAGTCTAATGTATAGCTCTGAATAGTTGTAGTAAGTACCTGTTACAATCGGAAACACTAATTCATTATATGTTTTCTCAAAGTCGAATATAGTTGCAGGAAACCCACCTGTAAGTTTTCTTAAATCACTTTGCTTTGTTCCCCTTAAATTAGCAAGGATTACTACTTCGTTTGAATATTTACCAATGTCGTGTATCCCTGATAAGTCACACAAAAGTTTCTGTATTTTCCCATTATAATCAATACCGTATTCGTCTTTTGTTTCACCATCTAATATACGACAAGCGTCCATTTTTAATAGCTCTGATAATTCTATTTCCTTGTTTTCATAGTTATCTGGTTTGCTTCTAAATTTAGACTGTAAGAGAATGATTTTTTTACTTTCTTTATCTATATAATATGCATCTATTCCCCCATCTTGTGTTCCATCAGTAATTAATTCCTCGCGCGAAATAAAATCCAAGATGCCAAAAGACACTTTAAGGTATAGGTGGATGAATGCTCTGGAGCGAGCATTATTAATTTTTTCGATATCACTTGCTTTGGGTCGGTATCTCTTGAACTCCTTTGGAGCCTCTGACCTGATCCGATCAAGTATATTGATAAGTGTAGAGTATTTTCTCATATTAACCTCCTTTCATACTTATTAACTAATAATCTTAATATAGTCAAGTCCTAGATGTTGGTGTAAAATTACAACTAATTGTTCAATCTCACACTTAAAGACCATAGGAGCTAAACGGAAAAAGTCTTAAACATTACCCTGGTCTCAGGTTTGAACTATATCATCTCCAATCTATATTTTCTTCTTTCTTGATTGATCAGATCAGCCCGTCTTAAGTAGAAATCATTTTTCTTGAGTTTCTTCTGACATTTCGATATAAATATAGAATTGATAGAGTACAATTATCAATCCCGGCTATCCAATTTGATAATCCAATTACTGATAATGATTCTTCTCTTGATTTCTACTTCGATAAGATGATTATTTTTTTGCTGAGAGCAAATCATTATTGTCCTTCTATCGCATCCTCAACGGTTTATGAAGAGATGTATAATGCATTCGGTTCTTTGATCTGGATCTGTATATCATCTCTTCCAGGGTTCTGCTCGCTATTATTTCATCATTGAGAATAGTAATCAATTGTTTCCATTCATTATCGGCCGCCTGAAGTTCTTTCCAGGAGAGCATGAAATCGAAATGCTGACCATGCCGGAATAATCTTCCAGGTAGAGGATAATGCTGACGGTTGGAGATCAAAATACCATATCGCAGGTAGGGATGGACATTCTTGTGTGTTCTTGCCTTCTGACTATAGGTAATTGCATCGTGAGTATTAATCTTACCAATCTTTACTTCGATAATAACTCTTGGAACCCAGACATCTTGATCATTCTTTTCATAAATCAGTATATCTGTTTCGTATCTTATATCATTATGTCCCGCAGGTTCTTCGCCTGAATAGGATAGGATTTCACTGGAATATGGTAGTTTTTTGCTATCTTCTACCCTTATGTTTTGATTTTCATTGTTTTGATTAAGTGCCCATTCAATATCTTTGATTATTGTTCTTACCCAATCCTTTTCTTTCATAGCAATACTCTCTTAGTTTTCATTAAGCTTTAGATCCCCAAACCGTCGATCCATCAACATATCTTCCAGGAAGCAATATGTATAAAATATACAGCAGGTGCTGGATGCAATATCCCAATCGATTATACTATTGTCAAGTATCTCTGTTCTAGCCACATCCTCAATTTCTGCAAGATATAGCCAGCAAAATATTACCTTATACTTCGTCCGTAGGGTTTTTGTGAGTGTCATTGGGTGGATGGTAGTCATTTTATGAAGGATAAGCCAGAGGGAAGGGAGCAAATTCTCGGTAGCCAAGCAAGGAGCCTGGTATACTACCTGTTTAATGACCTGGCAGGTGAGTTTCTGTGAAGAGGTCAGAAGAAGAGGCCAGGCAATGACCCGCCGATATTGAAGCAGGCGTGGACGATAAAAGCGGGAAGCAAACTTCCTGTTGCCTCTTTATAGTAACCGGCCAGCAGTCCGAGAATGAAGCCGAAGATAACGATGAGCAATACCACACCGGGATAGACACCCATAATCAAGAGCATTAGATGGACGAGAGCAAAGAAGAGAGCGGCCACGATAACGGGGAGTGTCAGCTTCACATTACCAATCTTCAGACTGATAATTTTCAGTGGTGCCAGATAGCCCTGAATGAGCCCTCTGAAGAGAGTCTCTTCCGCAATACTGGCGAGAAGCCAGACAAAGAGTATGCGCTGAAGCATTGACATCCCCTCTGCCGGCATGCTGCCGGTGGAGAAATCGAGCAGGATGATAATCAGAGTAGCGATCAGTCCGAGAGCGATACTGAAGGACACAACTCTGAGGACTGGAAATTTCCAGCTCAATGTAAGGCCGTAATCTTTTCTATTCCCCTTAGCGATCCAGGTCATCAAAAGACAAGACACGAGGATCATTACGAAATGTTGCAAGATAGAGGGATTGTTGGCCAGAAATTTCCCAAGGTGCGGGATCAGAGAGAAAAGAGTGTAGAATATTGGCGTAGCAATGAATATGAGTAATATGAAGAGGATAGAGACAGCTATTCTCCAGATATCTTTCATTTAAATCTCCTTAAATTGAAGTAGCGTTACAGGAGAGTATGGCCTGACATTCCCACAGGATCCTACCGGGTCATTTCTTCTTCTGCTTTTTTGACCTGATGCGGGCAAAGCTTAACACAATGAGCAGATAGGCCACAAGATAGGTTGGCCGGGCCATGCTAAAAGGCTCCTGTATTATCCCCACGAGGGGGACGATAGCGAAGAGTAATAGCGAGATAATGATCCAGTGAGACGCTTTCAGCCTGACCATCACCACATAGAGTATATAGAGAAGAAGAGTAAAGACCAGGCCTCGAAGCAGAATCGCGGTGATGAAAGGTTCGGCATAGTATTCAAAGCGATAGACAACAGAACCGACCATACCGAACAGTATCAGAATGAGCACACCGATAATTTTAAGGAAGACCCCTTTAGCAAAGAGGTTTTCCAAAACATAGAAGAGGAAAGAGATCAGTCCGAAGAGGATGAGATATGTTCTGGCCATGGCCAGCAGGAGCGATACAATTGGGGTAATCTTGAGCGTATGTTCATAGTTCGGTAACCTGAGAATATTGGCTACTATCATATCTTCACCGATCAGATAGCGGATAGCTACGAGGCTCACTATCCAGGCGATGATGAGCGGGATGAGAGGTAATCTCCCGGGCCGGTAATAACTGCGACTGTTCTGCCAGGAGCGGCAGAAGGCAACGAGCAGGGCAATAAATGCTGAGAAGAACAGAGCCTCGAGGACGTTCCCTATGATCATACCGGTGAGCTGGTTTTTGAACGGCTCTATGGTATTAAACCAACCGATCTGCAGGTTCCAGGAATTAAGAGTATCGAGCAGATAGAGGAAGAGTAATATAATAAAGACGTTACGGAAGATTGATGTATCGAGTTCCTGATTGTTCCATCTGACAAAGGCGAAACCAAGGGCCATTATGATAAAGAGTAACATCAGCGGGATGGCTATCATCTTATAGTTAGCCGCTTTCTGCAGCGCGGCATAGATCGAGCGATTCTCTTCTTCCGGAATGAAGATGTAACGCCTGACAGCAGCGACCTCATCTCCTATCAGGTTGACCGATATTCTGGCCTCTCCCTCCGTTAAATCGAAGGCGAGAGTATCGCTGAAAGTGAACTGCCAGTCTGTCCGTTCCGGTTGTCTCTGTGGAGAGGCCGATATCTCCCTGATACCGAGCTGTTCATAGTCATACAATCCGGTAAGAGCCGAGACAGCAAGTTGCCGTGCTTCTCTCTCATTCAGATTGGCACCCGGTATCTCTTCGGCTATCTGATGCCTGATATCGATCACCTCACCGTTAGAAGCCAGGAGGACAGTATACTGCTCAGCCCTCTCCTGGAGAGTTCCCTCGAATCTCTTATAGACGATTCTCCAGCCGTCTTCGAATATATACCTGTTACGGAGTGCTGCATAGGCATCAATACCATTCCTGTCGCTGACGAAATAACGTGTATTCTGATCGGTAGTGAAGGTAAACGGGTAGGGTGTGAACGATTCGGGGATCTCAGCATCGAGCCACTCTGCCAGCGCTCTGTCTGCTATATCAACCGCCTCGAAAGACGATATCTCCAGTCGCGGTTGTGGCAGTTCCGCGGGCCGCCCGTTAGCCGAGAAGAGCAGGAAGCCGACGAGGACGATCAGGAGGGTGACAAAGAGTGCCACCGGCAAAGAGAGGCATCTCCCTCGTTTCTCTGTCGGTTCTTTCTTCTCTTCAACCCTGTTTTCTACCGCATTGATCATAGCATCCAGTTCTGCTTTCACGACTATCTTCACCGACTCCTCGTGCAGGGTATAAGCGAGATTGAGCTTCTCCAGAGGGAGATCTCTCCTGCTGTAGAAAAAGAACCTGTAGATAGCATTCCAGATACTCGTCTTCTCCTCTACCCGCCAATCTCTGCTCAGGATTCGAAGGATGAGGACATAGACGAGCGGAAAGAAAAACACCGCGATCATTATCGTCCTGTCGAGCCAGAGCCCGGGAGCCTGCATCGTAAAGAAGCCGAGGCTACTCCATATTGCATTGTAGAAGAAATGGACGAGTATGGCAGGGAGTAATCCAACCCTTAGATAGAGAAAGGCGAACATCAATGAGGGTATGATCAGTTCGACGAGCCGTGCATAGAACGGCTGCTGCGAATAGTTAGCGTGAGCAGCAGAGAAGATGAAAACCTGAATTATCATACCGATAGTGAGAAAGAATACTCTCTTGTTGTAACGGGCACCTATATAGGCCATTGTAGCGAGCGGAACGGCCCTGAATAGAGATTCTTCCCAGAAGCCAGCCCAAAGACTGACCCCTATGGCACTGATTGCCGGGGAGATTGCCCCGAGTATATCAGGATTGGCAAGAGTACTCGAGGGAATCCACCACCCCCATTTCGAAGCTGAAATTATATAGAACCCGACCGTGATGGCCATGAAGAGTGGAACGGTCAGGTAACTTCCCACCACGTACCCGAGTACCGAGCGGGTGGAGGCGACATCCCTGTCGGCAAGCCGCCAGAATTGCACCTTATGTGGATAAGCATGACGGGTGGCACCCTCAGCAATAACGATGGTAACCAGATTGAGTGCTCCCAGAAAAAGTGTGGAGATCGCCAGTTGCAGCAATATCTGGAAGAAGAAACTGCTCTCAGGAGTCGATGTGTTGTATCCGAACCAGTAGAGTGATATATAGTTAATATTGGCGGCAAAATAGAGTATCGCGATGAATACTGTCCAGAAGAGTGCCGGTTTAATTATCAGCTGTTTCTTGCGCAGCAGGACAACGAACCAGACGAGCATGGCAGTCCCGTAAAGTACTGCTGCCAGAGCCGAGGCAACCATAGCCAGGGTGTTATTGAAAGAACGCATCTCGGTGAACTCTTTCAGGAAACTGTCGGGAATCTTCACCAGACGGCGCAGGGTGGTCAACCTGTCTCCACTGATCTGCAGCTGGAGACGATAATAGGCATCTGTGAGCCGGATATCCTGCCGCTCATAGGTAAAGCTATGGTCGATTCGCCCGTTCGGCTTCTCCTCCTGAGCTGCCTCGATCAGAACATAGCTGTCGAGATCGACAGACCATCTCTCCCGAGCCAGATGTTCGGCAATACTCTGTGCCAGTTCCCTGCTCAAAGCTGGCCCCTCTTCACTCTCGGGCACTCGTTCACTGAAGCCCCAGACATTACCTGCCGGAGTAAAATAGGCGTTGAATTCACGGGGTTCACCTTCCCGAAAATGCCTCACCATCCAGTAGTAAGGATGGAAATCGTCACCGGCAATGACATCCCGGAAAACTTCTTTACCTCCACCCTTCAACTCGACATAGTTCTGCAACATCGGTGCAGAGGTAAAGGTAGTCGCCTGTCGGTAACCGTGAAGATCGATCCCGAGATAGGTATGCAGGCTGTCTGCCGCTTCGAGCGAGCCGTTACGGCTCATCTTCGTATCGATATCTATCAAAGATAGTGCTGATGGAAGATTATGGTAGATGAAATATATGGCAAAGATGTTCAAAATACATAGTATAATCCAGAACATCGGCTTTCGGAACATGAGCAAAATCCTCCGTGAATTTGCAACTAACCCTTTGTATCAAGTATCATAGAATTGCTGTGCTACAGGTTGGGACATATTATTTTTGCCACTACAGGCTTGTCAAGATAAGGATGCAGGAGAATTCAGGAAAGTGGTGATTCTTTTTATAAAAAATATAACATCCGCTTCCGGTAGGGATACACCATTATAGAGGACCAGGCGTTTCCTTTCTCTCCAGTTCGCCAGTGAGATTCGTTACGTTCACCCGGGTGAACTCCTTAACTCACGGGAACCATAGGGGAGGGATGAGAGCCGGCCCGTGGCGGCTCTCATCCCTCTTAAAGATATTTAAGAGATAAAATCGCAAATCAACCCATTTTCTGAGACATATTTAGAGGCCAGTTCATAAATGACAATCAATCTGTCAGGCTCCTTCTCACCTCATGTAATCTTCTAAAAACCGGTGGCGTCTCTGTTGAGGAGACTATCCGGTAAAACTTCCGCATCTGGCTGACCGGTTCGTCATATTCCGGTATACCTACAACAGCAACCTCTGTTCCCCAATCTTCCAGATAGGGGTCATCGGTGGCATAGATCTTGTAAGAATTAGCTCCCGTTACTTCATCCCATTCCAGATAGAGATTACCGCCAGTGATCCAGATCATTACATTTGTCGGCGGTAACAGTTCACCAGTTTCATCTATTCCCAGATAATATCCGGGAAGCAGATTATAATTAGTACTGATTGCCTCTTGACCGCTAATGATCCCGAAGACGCTCCCCTGCAGGATGTAACTGGAAGAGGAGGAGGCGTTGCTGATCGATGTCCCGGTGGACAGGGTGTGAGCCTTCAGGATATAGTTATCACTGGAGGGATTATCTGCCAGTAGAGGTATAGAGAACAGTAATACTGCTCCAAGCGTTAATATGGTTTTGATTATCTTTTTCATTTCTTTTCTCCTTTAAGGCTTAGCGTTTTCTAAAATACTGATTCTCTGCAACAACTCTTCGATCTGCTGCTGCTGATCTTTGATCGCTTCTACCAGTACCGGGATCAGAGCCGTGTATTCCATGGAATAGATATCGTTGATCTCATCATAGCGGACAGATTCGGGGACTATATTTTCTACATCCTGAGCTATGAAACCGAGATTAAGATCCTTGTCATAATCGTTCCAGCGGAAACGGATCCCGTTCAGCCGGAGAATTTTAGCCAGATTGTCCTCTTCCTGCAGACTTTCGATCTCTTTCTTCAACCGTCTGTCGGAATAATTTGTCCAGGCTACGTTCCCTCCTATCTGTGCTGCTCCGGAGATGCGGAAAGTATTAGCTGCAACTTGAGGTCCCCATGTTTCGCTTAAGTTAATACCAAAAGAGAAATCACCCGTTGCCTGGGCCTGTCTGCCCATTGCAGTAGAGGAGGTCCCCCCGGCAATCGTATTATATCCCATTGCAGTGGAACGATATCCACTGGCTACTGAAATCTCCCCCATAGCGGTGGAAAGAGTTCCGCTGGCTGTTGTATTAAACCCCATTGCTATAGAGTAATTACCGCTGGCTGTTGTTCCCCTACCCATTGCGGTGGAATAAGAACCGATCGCTGTTGTCTCCTGACCCATAGCGGTGGAGGCATATCCTTCAGCTGTTGTAAGCTCTCCCATAGCGGTGGAGGCATTTCCTTCGGCTGCTGTATCAAATCCCATTGCTGTTGAATAAAACCCACTCGCTGTTGTTTCCATGCCCATTGCTGTTGAATAAGCTCCACTCGCTGTTGTTTCCCTGCCCATTGCAGTGGAATGAAATTCGCTGGCTGTTGTATAAGCACCAAGAGCAGTAGAAAATCCACCGCTCGCTGTGTTACTAACTCCTATTACAGTGGAACAAGCTCCGCTCGCTGTTGAAACATACCCTATAGCGTTGGATAACTCTCCGCTGGCTATTACATTCCTTCCCAATGCATTGGAATAAAGTCCAATATTGTCATTGTCCCAAAGTTCGCCATCTACACAGCCAGCCCTGAATGCTGCTTTGCGAGGATAGAAGAACATTCTACTACCGGAACCCCCAACAGTTAGTTGGGGTCCCCAATTAAAAGTACCTTTGGTCAGAAATATTCCTTCATCTATATGTAATCTTTCAATTGGACTATCTGTGCCGATACCAACATTACCTTCACTGATAATTGTCTTAGTAGCATTTGATATCTGTAGTGTGTTGGCTTGCACTTCCGGACCCTCAACGCTGGACAAATTTACAGCAAAAGAATAATTCCCCAGAGCTCTGGATTGACTGCCAAGTGCTGTAGAAGCCTGTCCGGTTGCTGTGGTTCTGTCACCAATCGCCGTAGAAAAGAGCCCGTTTGCTTTCGAGGTATTGCCCATAGCCGTAGATCTGTTACCGATGGCTTCAGATGCTGCACCAAAAGATGTAGAATACTCCCCCTGAGCTTTCACAGAACCACCTATTGCGGTTGAATATAACCCGCTTGCCTCTGCATTGTATCCCATAGCAATAGAATAATTCCCGACATTAACATCATTCCATTGTTCTCCTGTAGCATTTCCGGCTCTGAAGGCAGCCTTACGAGGATAGAAAAACATCCTTGGTGAGTTATCCTGTTCCGGTAATTCAGGCTCTGAATTAAAAGCTCCCGTAGTCATTAAAATACCTCCATCGACATGGAGTTTCGTACCCGGAGATGCAGTTCCGATCCCGACATTACCTTCGCTGATTATTGTATTAGTAGCACCTGATATCTGAAAGGTGTAAGCTGGCACCTCGGGACCCACTGTATTCCTGAGATGAACAGCAAAAGAGTAATCACCAACTGCTCGGGAGCTTCTTCCTAAAGCGGTAGAGAATCCTCCACTGGCCATATTCTGATATCCGAACGCTGTTGAATAGTTACCAATATTAATATCATCCCACTCATCTCCCGGCACTCTGCCTGCTCTGGTAGCCCCCTTACGAGGATAGAAGAACATCCTGGTTCCTAGCCCTGTAATCGATAATGAAGGACTTGACCCATATGAACCGATCGTGACGAAGTTACCGCCATTAACGTGGAATTTCTCTAAGGGGGTAGCTAATCCAATACCGACATTACCTGTTCTACCGATATCTCCAGTGGTATCGACATCACCACTCCAGGTGGGATCTGACTCCAACGCCTGTAAGGCATAAGGTGAACTGGCAATCCTAATCCTCGGAATCATTTCGGGATCTGCAGCAACAGTCACTCCCAGCCACCTTGTTTCGGCAGCAAAGTAAGATTCGTTGAGAGGCAGATCTTCACCCAGATTTAGCTGGAATAATCCGTCTGTTACGGAAACAGTTCGATCTTCCATCCATATTGCTGTGCCACCTGTTTCTGCTTCATAGATCTTAAAGATTACATCAATGTTACTATTCAGAGGATTTCCCATACTATCAGTCAATCTCCCCTGAAAGGAGATCAGGTCGGGGATATCACCCGTCCTGCTAACTTCCAGGGCAGAAAATTGACCTAATAGGATCATACTATTTGTCAGTATAAGTATTATCATTATAAATCTTTCCATTTCATTCTCCTTTCATACAACTTTTAAGCTGTTAATAGGGCACTTATTGTCCTAAAAGAGCTTTTAAATGTTCGATTTCATTCTCGAGATTTTTAATCCGATCGTCCTGTTTTCGATTTATCTCACTCAGTTCCTGCACTGCCTTGACCAGCGGAACGACAAATTCGGCATATCTCAAGCCATA
>CAZBDV010000024.1:0-33831 GCA_964490765.1 uncultured Candidatus Cloacimonadota bacterium
CAACAATACCCAGTTCTATGAAATGATTCCCTGATCCAAGTGTACCCATCTGATCTAAACCACGGCTTCGAGCCTTTGTACTTACAGCATCAGGGTTGGCTCCCGGCATCATGCCCTGTTCTTCCATATATATCAGGCTTGTTTCGTCGCCATAACCATTCTCTATCGCCCATCTTGCTCCTCTAATCATGATCTGATCTAGTTCTTTTGATGATAGTTTACGTATTGCTCCCCTGGAACCAACACCGGTAGGAATGGAATTATACAATCTGTCGATAATCACTTTAAGACGGTCTTTGATCTCCCGATAGACTAGATTGGTTCTGATCAACCTTACTCCACAGTTTATATCGTATCCTACACCTCCTGGTGATATAATACCCGAGTTATAATCCATTGCAGCTACTCCACCAATAGGGAAGCCATATCCTTCATGTATATCGGGCATGGCAATCGAATAACCTACTATTCCAGGAAGGGTAGCAACATTTTTAACCTGATTAATAGATCGGTCTTTAGCAAGCAGGGCTGCCAATCTGGAGTTGGCAAAGATTCTTCCGGGAACTCTCATATCCCCGCTGCAGGGTATCTCCCAACGATTCTCATCTATCCTGTTAAGGTCACTGTCTTGCATGATTTTCTCTCCTATATTTATCTTATAATGAAAATGACGGTTATTGTTTCAGTCAAGCTATCATTGTTCTATTCTTACTAATTCCATGCAGATATCAGTAGCAGAAGGAAACGATAGTCATATTCTCTCGTTACAAAAATAAAGTCAGGTCCAGAAGACATATTATAAGCAGGAGAATTATATTGCTTGACAAGTAGTTAGCAAATACAAAGTTTACGAAATTGAGAATAATGATGATTGTAGCTTATCCTCCAGAAACAGAAAGAGTATGAGTATCACTTATCACGTATATTCTCACAGATTGGATGATATTTCTCTGATATTTGCAGAGATAGAGAAAAGATTGGTTACCAGGGATATTGATAAAAAGTCACCCGTTTGCCAATCAATAACAAAAAGGAGTATAGTTATGAACTGTAAAAAACTATTCGGAAGTCTGGTAGTTACACTCCTGGTGTTATCAGCCGGGACACTAACCTCTCAGGAACCATCGGAAGAGTTCCAGGAGCTTTATCAGGAATATATGACCATTAATCAGGAATTGCAGATGGTGCAACAGGAAGCAATGCAGGATCCTGATATAATAAGAGAGTCGGACGAATTCTCTGCCTATATTGATAACAAACTTAAAGCATTAGGTGATGAAGTATCGGATATGGTAGACGAGCGGAATGATGTAATAGGGGAAATTGAATCAGCCAGAGAAGAGGGCAACCAGGAGACTGAAAGAGAACTGCAACCGAGATATCAGGAGATAAGCCGTCAGCTTCAACCTCACATCCAGACAATTTTTGAAGATGCAGAGGTTCAAGAACGACAGATGTCCCTGGAAGATCTCTTAATGGAAAAAATGATCGAAATCGATCCCGAAACAGAAGAGAAAATGCATCGTCTGGAGAATCTCACCGAACAACTTCAGCAGATGATGGGTTAATAAATCAATTAAGTTTGACGCGATTTATCTGATCGAGAAGTATTTGAGCGAATACATCAAAGACTAATATTATTTAGATAGTGGTCCAGTTCTACTTCAAAGCTGGTAAAACCATCAAAATAGAGGGATATTATCGGGACTGAATAATCTTGAGCTATCCGTTTCAGGATTATGCTCCCGATAGTACCCGGCATACAACTGAATGGAGCTACATTAATAATCAGTTTAGCACCCTGTTCTATAAATGCGATGGTTCTCCCAATAGTAAGAACAGCCTCCCCTTTAATCGAAGAAGAAATATAAGGTTCTGCCAATTTTATTATCTTATCAGTTCCAGGCTCCTGCCGGGCGGTTAAAACATCCTGAAAAATCGAATAGTACCTCTTCTCATTGTGAGCTACAATTGATCCCATAAAGAGTTCGTGAATCCTGTCTTTTAAAGGGTTCTGCCTATCTCTTTTTAACCAGCTGGTATAATGAAACCACTCCATAAATGGTGCTACCCATGCTTCGGTTCTGTGCCGTTCAATCTTATCTATCAGGAAATCGTTGGAGAAGGGTGAACTTCGAACATAGATTTCTCCTACAATTCCTACCAACGGTCTGCTCTGAGACAGATCAATCCGCATATTATCAAGTTGGTTCGATAGATAAAATAAGTGACAAATAGGATCTTTACCTGACTCTAAAGATTCTATAATATTTTCTTCGACAGCGAATAAAAGGCTGTCAAGCTCATCAGGGTTACTGAGGTAAGGTCTCAGCCTACACCCGAGTTTGATAAGCAGATCTGTTATGATTATCGATTTCATTATCAGAAGTCTCAGACTGCCCGATACCCCTTTATAGTTATCCTCTGAATTGAGTGAAAAGATCTCTGTATTGATACCGAGACGCTGCAGAACCATTTTCTGCGTTGTTCTGTACTGGCCAAACCTGCAAGGTCCGGAGGCACAGGGCATAAAAAGTGCCCATGACTTTTCCTCAGTATCGCTCTGTTCTTTATGATATCTGAGATAAGCACCAAGAGTTGATGCTACCGGAAGGCACTCCGAACCTCTCAGGCATGCTTTCCCTGTTTGAAAAGTTTCCCGGTCCTCCTTTTCGATAGCAACGGCATCGTATCCATGACCACGAAAGGCAGCAGCAAGTAATTTCGAACCTACAGGGTGCATTGGTGGGAATAACAACTTTTTGTTTTTCAATTGATATTCTGCAGAATTTACAGAACATTTTTTAACTTGTTGAACATTCGTATGAGATCGGTATTTTGTGATCCGGTCGAGAAAGGCTTCTATTCGTGTTAAATAGCCTGCATTACCGCTATGTTCGTCTAATTCAAGTATCAGATATGGCTTGTTTTCCCAGATGTCTTCCAGCATTGAGAGCAGAAAGGAATCAGGGCCACAATTGAAGTTAGTGAGAAAAACAGGAAAGATGTTGGGATATTCTTTCAACTTATCGGCAATAGCAAGGAACTTCTGGCCATAACTCCAGTACATATTTTTCTGTTCGGGGATGATATCCTCTCTGCTTGCAGGAAACAGATCACAGGGAAGAACTGCAAAACCATACCTGGCAGTATCCTTGATTAGTTTATGGTTTAAAGCTTCATCATATAGATTATAAGCCCTACCCATAAACAATAGAAGAGGTCTATCACTATTCATACAACTGGTTTCCAGCTCATTGGTCAGTAGTAACTGTTTCTGAAGCTGAGTTTCGAAAGAATCCATTCCCTTCTTAAATGCTCTATCAATACTCTGTTCTGAGAGGTGATATCTTTCAGACAGGCATTTAGAAAGTTGGTTGACGTTGTACTTATCTTTCTCTGATAGATTGATCACCGGAGTAAAAAGGTCATATGTCTCTGTATCGTTATAACTCAGGATGTTTCTTACTATAGCGGGAATAGCCTGGGTTATGATGCAAAAATAGGAGTTTGTCGCATTAGGATTAGCAGTGTCCATTATCATATAGGGGAGAAATACTGGAGTCTTCTTCTGTTTTATGAGATAAATTATATGGCCGATAGCTAACTTCATTGGATAACAAAGCTCATTGGGGCTGTATTTAACTCCAAGCTCAATTATTTCTCGATTTGAAGCAGGTGAGGTCAGCACTCTGATTCCCAGTTCGGAAAAAAACTGCTTCCAAATCTGGCCGTGAGAAAAGTGAAATAGACACTGTGGGATAAAGATCGAACCCTGTTTCCTCTTTTGTGTTTTCGCATTAGAATTGATAGAAGAATCGGTTTTGATAGGATTAAAATTCGGAGGATAGAAATACTGCAGAGAATCATTTCCCGATGTTTCTACTCCACTCTCCTTTCCGCACATCTGCCCCCATGATACAGTTGAGTTTCCTGATTGGATGTAGATTATCCTGCAACGATTGTGACATTTGTCGCAGTATCTCTCCTGGACCTTGAATGTACAATTATCAAGATTCCAGCCTTTAAATGAAGAGACCGATTCGGGTTTTTCTCTCAGCAGGATTTCTGTAACTCCTAAAGCTCCCATGATATGACTATGTTTCGAAGTATGTATTTTCTTTCTCAAAATATTCTGAAAACTCTCGACCAGACCACGGTTTCTGGCTGTTGCACCCAGGAAGAGTATCGGTTCTTCTATCGGACGATTTTGAACGACTCGATGAAGATAATTGCGGCAGACGGCGTGGAGTAGTGAAGTTACTACTTCCGATTTGGAGTATCCATCCACTAACAATTTACGTGCATCAAGTTCCATAAATACGGTACATCGATCATTCATTTTTGGTGCTGCAACACCAGAACTCAATCTTTCGAAATCCTCCAGGTCAATATCCAGTTCTTGAGCCTGTTCTTCGAGAAATGAACCGGTACCTGCTGCACATATATAGTTCATACTCGCATCCTGCATCCATCCATCCTCTACTCGAATGTATTTTGAATCCTGACCGCCAATCTCGAAGACCGTTTTTACTTCAGGATGTTCTCTTAATACCCCCTCCAGATGGGCAGTTATCTCATTGATAACAATATCTGCTCCGGCAAAAGCAGCCACTATCTTTCTGCCACTACCAGTAGTGCCCATTCCCTGCACCGATAGCTCGAGTTTTTCTGTTTTACAGTATTCTCTGATACCTTTCAATAGTTGCTGGTATGCGTGGATAGGGTTACCTGCAGTCTTACGGTAGATATTGAAGAGAAGATCGCCACTTTCAGCATCTCTAACTGCTGCTTTGGTGCTGGTAGATCCTACATCAACTCCAAAATTTACGTTCAGATGACTATTCTTAACTGATTTATCGATATTTATCTCATTATCGTAACGGTCATAGTGCTGCTTGACATTATCGAGTTTATTGGTGTTGGGAAGGAAGCTCAATCTCTTTTCCAGCGATATATCTTTTCTGTTAGAGAGGGTAATAGAATCGTTTACAGAATATTGAACTGATTGCAGGTAGTAAAAACTGCAGCGGGCTATGAATGTTTCCGGTTCTTCAGGGATTATAACCTGATCATTTTTAAATAGATTTGAGAAGTAGAGGCAGAACAGTGGGTTTCTAACAAGGCCACCAATGATTAAAGCCTTACCGGATATAGGGGTTCCTCTCAGAAGCGTGGCATAACATGATTCTGCCATTCCCCTTACAAGGCCGTTCCAGAGCTCTTCTCTTGTATATCCTTCTTGCTGACGGTGGATGAGATCACTCTTGGCGAAGACAGCACATCTGCTGGCTATTGATGGAATTCGTCTGGTTGGCTGGATTCTTTCCACGTCAGAGTGGGTCAGGTTCATTCTCTTCATCTGTTGGTCGAGGAAAGAACCTGTTCCTGAGGCGCAAAGAGAATTAGTCTGAAAACGATGGAATTTTCCCTCTTTGATTTCCAGCAGAGAGAGTGAAGTGGCACCAATATCGATAATGAATTGTATTTCCGGAAAATACTCTGCACAATATTTCACAACAGGAATTGTCCAGTCTATCGGGATGAATTCCTTACAATTGGCAAGTATATGCTGATAACAACCGGTAATGATTCCACGTGCAGCAGTGTTTCTTATTGATGCTTGATTATTATCAATCTCTTCAATGGTCTGGAGAGGAGCTGAGAAATGTTCACGAACAATACTCTTCTCAATTTCATCATTATTACCGATGATAATTTTAAGTGTCTTGGACCCAAGGTCAATGCCGATATATTTCATCATTATTTTGTATTCTGCAGATAGTTGGTCTTCTTACTGAGAAGCTATTTCAAGTGGTTGAAAGCTTTTATCAAGCCTTCAAAATTATTCTTGTTGTAGTTAACAGCTTTAGATACGGGGTATAATTCTATATAGTCATCCGGGTAGGGTATCAGTAAATTCTTTAACTCATCCTGTCCTTCCGAAGATAACCACTCGTTCATCTTTTCCGGGTCAATGATTACTGGCATTCTGTTATGGATCGGGAGTATTTTCTCATTAGCTTCTGTAGTAATAATCGCGAAATTAGCCGGTTCGGAGGATTTCTCATCTCTGTTACTATTCCAGATACCGGCAAAGAAGAAGAGTGGAAGGTCTTTGACGTAGATAAAGAATGGTTGTCGATCAGCTTTGCGCCATTCATAAAAGCCATTGACCGGGATCAAACATCTCCTTTTCCGAAAGGAGTTGCGAAAGATCGGTTTCTGGTCGATAGTTTCCGATTTTACATTAATTGGAGCAAATGCTTTAACTTGAGATTTCGATTTATAAACAAAATCAGGAATAAATCCCCATTTCTGAGAAGTAACAACAGGGCTACCCTCTTTGTTGATTATGACCGGCATCTCCATGCTCGGAGCAATATTGTAATGGGGTGACCAGCTTATATTGCTATCTATCAGGTTTGCATACTTCATTATAACTTCGATATTGGAAAAGAGGGCAAATCTTCCACACATTATACGTCTCTCCTAAGCTTTGACCCGTAAAAGTTCATTCCAGGAAGTTGTATAACGGGGTGATAACATCTCTCTTCTCATCTGCCACTCCTGTTTAATTCCGGCAGCACTGAACGTGATAGCATCAGGACCCCATTTCCGGTTGATTCTCTCAATGCAGTGCATTATCTGAGCTCTTCTGTCTTCCGGATAGGAGGTCTCAAATAGATCCAAAGGTGCCTCTTCTTCCGGTATGATATCGGTCAGCATTATTCCAACCTTTTTGTATCTGTAACCATTACGATATATCTCTTTCAGGATAGTTGCTGCTGTTTTAATGAAATCGGGAGTATAAGCTGAATACCCGGAGAGCTTTATCTCGCGGTAATTGGCATATTGAGGTTCATTTTTAAATGGATTAGTTGTAATGAAGAGCAGGATTCTGCGGGCTAAAGATCTCTGTTGCTGCAATTTGTTTACTGCAGTGATACAGTAGGATGCTGCTGCTTCCCGAATCTCTTCATACTTCATTACGGGTTTACCAAAAGATTTGGAGGAGATGATACCCTTTTTCGGTTCATTGACGAGTTCCATATCGAGGCAGGAGTTACCTCTTAGCTCCTCTACTGTCTTAAGCCCGACGATAGTCATCTTTGCTCTGATCCAGTCATCAGGTTTCTGCATCAACTCCCAGGCTGTTTCGATACCGTTTTTTTTCAACATTTTACTATAACGATACCCTATACCCCAGATATCTTCTACTTTCGTACTTTTCAGAACCCTCTCTCTTAATTCAGGTTCAAACAGGGAGAAGACGCCTCCGGTTTCTTTTGTTTTCTTGGCTATCTTATTCGCAATTTTTGTAAGAGTCTTTGTCGGAGCAATTCCAACCGAGACCGGTATCCCCGTGCATTGTCGTATCCTATTTCTTATCTCATGTCCGTACTCTCTAACATCTTCAAGATACATCCCGGTGAGAGAGAGGAATGCTTCATCGATAGAATAGATTTCGATCTCAGGACTGAAGCTGGCAAGTATGGACATAACCCTGAAAGACATATCTCCATATAGTGCATAATTGGAAGAGAAGATAGTGATCCTTTTTCTTTTTACCAGAGGTTTAATCTTGAAATAGGGTGTTCCTCTCTCAATCCCCAGTGCTTTCAGTTCAGGCGAAAGAGCGACAATACAGCCGTCATTATTCGAGAGGATTCCAACCGGCTTACCGTAAAGCTCTGGCTTGAATGCTCTTTCACAGGAGACATAGAAGTGGTTACAATCTATCAGAGCGAATGATTCATTGCTCTTCTTCTTAAAGTTTATGGATGACATAGGTTGCAACACCCCAGATTGTCATATCCATCCAATCCTCGATAACCAGAGGAGGATAGTCTTTGTTATCCGGAACCAGGTGGTATTTATCATTCATGATCTTCAGCCGTTTCACTGTCAATTCCCCGTTCAGATTAGCTATAACAATTCTGTTATTCGTTGGTTCAAGAGAGCGGTCTACAATAATTATATCATCCGGGTATATTCCCGAATTAATCATTGATTCACCTTCAACTCTGACAAAATATGTTGATGCTGGGTGGGGAATAAGGTATTCATTGAGATCGAGTGAATCTTCAATGTATTCCTGTGCCGGTGATGGGAAGCCGGCAGGTATCTTCATACCAATAAGGGGACGAAGAATCTTCTTTTTCCCATCATATCTATATATTGACTTGATACTGGAGTCAGTTTTGATATCCTTTTCATTTCTTTTCATCTCTCGTATCTCTCCTTAAGTTCCACTATATTTAATGCCAAGAAGAGTAATTCCGTCAAGAAGAAGTTTAAGGATCCAGTAACTGTCAGGATCTCATTCCGGGGAGTAAGATTTCTGTTCCTATCTAACAGGCACAAAGCAGATTCAGAGTAATAATTTAGCGATACCCCTGTGACAGGTTTATTCCTCCAGATTAAACTCAAGAAATTAGAGCTGCTGGGATAGTAAATATTTCGTTGACATTTTATTAGTTTACTGTAAAAGAAATAGGATATAAACCCGACTGAGGAGGGCAAATGATTATCAGTGGAGTCAGATTTCCTGGTTCATTCAGGATGTTTATGCGGTTGTACCGATTATTCCACAAAATAGTTTTCTCTTTTACGTATAACAGGTTTCATAAAACTCCAGTCAGGGTTGAGTTATGAAAGTAGGCCTCACATACGATTTAAGGGATGATTACTTACTGGAGGGGTTTACAGAGGAAGAGACTGCCGAGATGGATAGTATCTCGACTATTGAATCCCTGGAAGAAGCGATAACCAATCTTGGTTATGAAGTCGAGAGACTGGGAAACATCAAAAAGTTGATTTCGAAACTGGCAACAGGGGAGAGGTGGGATCTAGTATTTAATATATCAGAGGGTGTATATGGTATGGGGAGGGAAGCCCAAGTTCCTGCAGTATTGGATGCTTACCGTATTCCCTATACTTTCTCTGATACTATCGTTCTGTCTGTAGCTTTGCAGAAAGCACTTACAAAAAGGATAGTCAGCGATCTGGAAGTTCCGACACCTGATTTCTTCTCTGTTCGTACTGAAGAGAGTATAGCACAGATAAATCTTCCCTTCCCACTGTTTGCCAAGCCGGTAGCTGAAGGGACAGGACGAGGAGTGACAGATCGTTCGATAATCACCAACAAGAAAGAACTTGAAACGGTTTGTCTTGAGCTGTTGAGGATATATAAACAGCCAGTTCTGGTAGAGAGATATCTTCCAGGTAGAGAGTATACAGTAGGGATAATCGGAACGGGAAATAGATCTGAAGCTGTGGGGGTAATCGAGGTTGTGATAAAAGGTAGTTCTGATACTGAAGTTTACGGGTTTAAGGCCAAAGAACTATGTGAGCAGTTAGTCGATTATGTCCCGGCCAGAGGAGCCAGGGCAGAAAGGGCAAAAGAGCTCGCTTTGATCGTTCACAAAGGGATTAATTGCCGCGATTCGTCCCGGGTAGATTTTAAAGAGGATGAGCGGGGAGAGTTACAGTTCCTGGAGATAAATCCTCTTGCCGGTTTGCATCCATCACACTCTGATCTTCCCATAATTTGCAGCTTTTTTGGAATCAGTTATGAGGAGTTGATTTACAGAATCATAGAATCTGCCAGAGAGAGAATAAAACCTGACAATCGGTAATGAGGTAAATATGACCAAAACAGCAGATAAGAGGAAGAGTCTTAGAGAATTCGGTTTAACAATTGGAAGATTCAAGACCGGTAAATACAATGCGATAACCGACGTTTATGGAGTGAGAGTAGGACACACTACGATAACAGAAGATCATGTCAGGGTACCGGGTACTACTGAACTCAGTTCGGTACGTACCGGTGTAACAGTAGTTTTACCAGCCTATGATTCCTTATTAGACAGGCTCTTTGTAGCAGGAGGATTCATTCTTAATGGTATTGGTGAGATGACAGGTTTCACGCAGGTTATGGAATGGGGATGGCTGGAAACACCAATTCTACTGACCAACACGATGTCCATCGGTCAGGTTCATAGTGGGGTTATTTCACATCTCATAGCCAAGTATCCCGGCATAGGGAGGGATTCTGATGTAATAATACCGGTAATTGGCGAAACTGATGACTCTTTTCTTAATGATGTTAGAATAAGCCGGATAAGTGAAGATGATGTAATCCAGGCTTTTAGCACAGCAAAGAGTGGATATGTAAAACAGGGTTCTGTCGGTGCTGGAACAGGAATGACTACTTTCGATTTTGCTGGAGGGATAGGGAGTTCTTCCCGTGTACTGCCAAAGGATGAAGGTGGATATACAATCGGAGTGTTGGTTCTCTCGAATTTTGGTAAAATGCGTAATTTAACGATTGATGGAGCAGTGGTAGGCCGTGAGCTTGATCTCATTTATCCTCAGGAAGGCCGCAGAGAGTACAGTTACGGTTCTGTAATAGTAGTGGTGGCTACCGATGCACCTCTATTAAACAGCCAGTTGAATAGGTTATCAAAAAGAGCAGCTCTCGGTCTGGGCAGGGTCGGTTCTTATGCCGCATCAACCAGTGGAGAGATAATTATATCCTTCTCTGTCGGGAACAAGTTGATTCGTAAAGGGAGAGACAAATCCAAACATCAGAGTATAAGATTTATCAATGATGCTCATATCAATCCACTCTACGAAGCGGTTATAGAAGCTACTGAAGAGGCAGTGTTGAACGCAATATTCTATTCAAATGGGGTGAAGGGACGATTGGGACATTATTGTCCTCCGGTACCAGTAGATGAAGTGGTCAGGATTATCCAGCGTTGAGTTTTCAGAAAATTTAGAGAAAAAAGGGCAGAAGTAATTCTGCCCTTTCTTACAAGTATAATTTTGACTTTATTTCAGAAGAAGCATCTTGCCTGTAGCTTCTGTTTCCTCTCCTTTCAGCAGGTAGAAATAAATGCCTGATGGAACTGTAATCCCTCTCTCATCTTTGCCGTCCCATACGATTCTATGGTTTCCGGCAGTTCTCTCTTCATCTATCAAATTTGTAACTCTCTGGCCTTTGATGTTCATGATCGAGAGATTTATATGCTGTTCATTTGGTAGATCGAAGCTGATAGTAGTTTCAGGATTGAAAGGATTGGGGTAATTATAGATCAACTGTTCCAGTGGGTGTAAGTTTTCTTCATCTATGTTCGAGATTTCGGTTGTCGATACCAGTATTCTTCGTTCATCTTCCCAACCAGAATCATCAGAATAATGATATTGATACAGGATCTCTTCTAAATAACCATTGTTATCGTAAGAGTAGTTAACTCTTTCCCACTGATCCCAGGGTGGTTCGAGAAAATCGTGGTAGTACTCTCTGGTAATCGTTGCTAACTGGTTATCAGAATGATAAGTGTAAAAGTATCTGCTGCTTGGTGTCCACTCATCATCCCATTCATATCCATATTCTTCTTCTATCATCGGCTGCGGTAGCCAGGTAGGCTGTTCTAGGGTAAATTCGAGAATCAGAAGATTGAGAAAGTCTTGCATTTCTGAATATCCACTCTGATCTTCTGGGTGATAATACCATTCTTCAAGTTCGAACAAGAACCATTCCTCTCCGTCATAGGAACCTTCAATTGTAGCCTCGGAACGTCTCAAATTTTCATCAAGAGTGACATCAATCATTTCATAGTAATCTTCATCATAAGATGAGAACATAAGATTATCGATCAGATCATTTTCATCGTAGTAGCAGTCAATGCCCATCATAAGAAACATCTCATCTTCGTTTTCATCGTATTCGTAACCAAGAGCTTCAACTAATTGATGATTTTCATTGAAGGTCTGATTGATAACCATAAGATCCAATTCTATAGGCTCTTCTATAAGTCTCATCTTCATCTGCTCGAGCAGGTCATAATCATTCCAGGTAAACTCCATCCTGATTGGTAGTTCGTACCATTCCCGGTTCATATCAAGCCACATATAATGGTCGATGGCAGTCAGTCTCCCATGATCGTCATAATTGAATCTCTCTTTTGAATAATTTATCCATTCTCTTGTATCGGGATCCAATTCTTGAAAAATTCTCTCATATATAACAGTTTCCATGTTACGAGAGACTGGATTGTTTAATATAAAAGTGCTTGAACTGAATCTCTCTCTTAACCTGGTTGAAATATCTCTCAAATGATCTTGAATATGCGTATCAATGTCAGCAACCAAAGATGTGCAGCTGATTATGATGATACCTAAGATTATGACGAAAGGGATTTTTTTTGAACTCATGAAATAGACCTCCTTATTCATTTAAGTCACATTCATAATAAAGATTCACAGCTAAAAAGTCAAGAGAAAAGCGGCAGGTAGTTTTATTTTCAGCATGACGTCTAGTTTGCCAGTTCATTAAAAACCAACTCCTTTTTAAATCCCAGGTAGTAAGATGCTCTATATCAGTAGCTTATATTACCTATTTCAGAAGTAACATCTTGCCGGAAATAGAAAAGGTTTTACCTGACAGATGATAAAAATAGATACCGGAAGGAAGGGGCTCACCTACATCGTCTTTCCCATCCCAGTTGTATCTATGTTCTCCGGCTGCTCTATATTCATTGATGAGAGTTCTTACTCTCTGACCTTTAATATTGATGATAGACAGATTGATCGGTTCGCTGTAGTTGAGTTGAAATTGAATGGTTGTTTCAGGATTGAAGGGGTTGGGATAATTTGTGATATCTATACTTGATGGTTGCAGTATCTCATCTTCTACATCAGTATGCTCGTCCATATATAATAAAACTCTGTATTGATCATCCCATCCACCATAATAATAATACTGATGGAGTAATTCCTCGAGAAATCCCTGAGTATTGTAGAGATATAGATAACGATCCATTGGTTCCCACTGGTTATCAGTCACATAACTTTCCAGAGCTATGGTTTCGATGTTATTGTCTTGATAATATGTATATGCTTCTCTCTCCTTAAGTATCCAGGAGGAAGCAGACCATATGTAGAAATACTGGGCATCAAACATGGGAGCCGGCAGCCAGGTAACATTATCGAGAGCGATATTTAACCCAAGAAAGTTGAAAAAACTCTGAACTTCCGTATAACCACTCTGGTCATCTGGATGATACTCTATGAGAGTTCGTTCATTCAGCATCCAGTCTTCACCACCGAGAGATACTTCATCGATCAATTCCAGCATACGGCCATTATCATCATAAAATAAGTAGATATTCATCCAGAAGGAGCCATCCGGAGTATTCTCTGTCATAACTATAGCTTCTATCCGGTCATCATCATCATAGAGAAACTGATAAATCATTTCATACACCAATTCCTGAAAATAATCATCATACTCTTCCCAGATGATCTCAGTAACCTGGCCACTGTTATTGAAGGTCTGAGTGATGATCATAGAGTCGTATTCCAGGGAGTCTTCTTCATATCTAAGCTTTATCTCGTCTATAAGATCATTATTCCAGGTTATATATGTCCTGTAAAAAGAATCATACCATTGTTCGGAAAACTCATCCCAGTAATAGAGTGGAACATTGGTAAGTTTAGCGTTATTATCATAATAGAAGAGCTCTCTATCCCAATTGATCCAGATTTCTGAATCCCATTCCAGATATTGAAAAACCCTTTCTGTAATTACCAGTTCTCTTGACGGTGGATTCAACAACTTCAATAACGCTTTGCTACCACCCTGTACGATCTCTCTTTTTTCTGCTCTTCTCTGGTGGAGATATTCTTCACTACGTTCGTCGATACTGCCAGACAGAGCAGTTGACACTAGCATTACAAACAGTAAAAACACAATCAAACAAAACTGCTTATTGTGAGACATTCATAACCTCCGCGTAGATCTAGTATTTACAAGCAGTAATAATACTGCCTGTAATAAATGCTTTCTTTCTGAGGGGTTGTCTTGTCAGTGCTTTCCAGGTATTACTCTCTCTTTCGCCTCTCGAGTTTTGATACTATATAACCGCTGAGAAAACCGAGTAGAAATATCACCAGAAAGATGATAATCTGTGACATATAAATGGTCCAGAAGAAAATCTCCACCTCTATAGGGATGGAATTCTGGACTATAAGAATTACAAATATGATGGCCAGTATTATCAGGACAATGACTTTACGATTCATAACTACCCTCCTGCCTATTTATCAAATAGGTCAATTTAGACTATTCTCCAATAATCTTGATTAATATCCTTTTGTTTCTTTTACCATCAAATTCACCATAGAAGATCTGTTCCCATGTTCCCAGATCCATTTTCCCATCTGTAACGGCAATAACAACTTCTCTACCCATAATACTTCTTTTAAGATGGGCATCAGCATTGTCTTCGTATCCATTATGTCTGTATTGGGAATGAGGTTTTTCGGGAGCGAGTCTTTCAAGCCAGACCAGAAAATCATGATGCAGGCCAGGTTCATCATCATTGATGAAGACGCTGGAAGTGATATGCATAGAGTTACATAGGAGCAACCCCTCTTTGATTTCACTCTCCCTGAGTGCCTTATCCAGATCAGGAGTTATATTGATTAGTGCTCGACGAGTAGGTGTATGAAATGTGAGTTCTTTGCGATAGGACTTCATATTCAGAACTACTCCTCCATCTTTACGAGATTATCGAAATATGCAAACAATTTTCTGGTAAATTCCTGTCGGATATCTCGTTCTATTGATCTGTAAGCTCTGGCAACAGCTTCCTGATGGTTAATATGTCCCTCTCTACCACGTTGTGAGTGACTTACGACACTCTGACTACCGGTATCCTTCATATCAAGATTAAGATGCCAGCGAACAAATTTCTCCGGTCTCTGAAGATCTACTTCTTCGATAAGAATCTCTCCCGTGATCTCGATAGTTCCATGATCGGTAACCAAAAATCCCTGTTCATTCAGAATATCTGTCAGAACTTTTTCAATCCTTCCATCGCTGTCATTATCTAATGATACCATGAATTTGAGATTATTGGCCATCTCTCTTGTCTCTAATTGTAATTCATTATGGTTGTAATCGAGTTGAATCATTGCCTTGTAGTCAGGAGCAATTATCTGCAACTGATCGAGAAGATTCTCATTTGCTATGCTGATCACCAGAGCGGCACTTGCATAGGAGTATCTCTCCAGTGGACTACTTGTATTTTCAATACTATTGAGTAAGAGCTTGATTTGTTCATTGTGTTTGTCTATTTTAGCCATATAAATATCAGCTGTCTTATGACGATCTATATAAGCCAGGACGTGAACTCTACCCAGGTTATCTGTATAACTGTCAGCATACTGAATATTGTATAGAGTCTGTGCTGCTGTAGTGGAAACCGATCGATCAATGTCTGTGATCATTTCACTCTGTTGAGATTCTTCAGATACGAGTTCTCTATAGCGTTCTTGAAAAAGTTGTTCTGCTTCGATTCTGGTTTCGAATATATGCGCTAGATTAGCAGCTGCCGCCGATTCTGCCTGGCTGCGGCTGTCACCCTCTCCGATGGCAACGAGATACATCCCCTCGGGGTATCTGGACTGTGGATTGATTAGCCATTCAGGTCTGTTATCTTCGCTGGCATCTCTCCGGGCGGAAAGCGCTGAGATATAACAGGTCGTGACAATAAGTAACAACAACATCAAAGTTGTATATCTTTTCATTATACACCTCTATATTATAGTAATCGCTTAACTATCGTCTAATTAAGGTAAAAACTATTAATCAGGTTCAGATGATTCTTTATTACATTATAACTATCATATCTGTCAACAAAAACAACCGAGCCATATCGATTTAGGTACTCTATTCTTACATCATAGACACCGGGCTCTAATTCGATTTCACCTACCAGAGCTTTGCCTGGAAAGAATCGGGCAATTCTGAGATCAGCGTTTTCCGAGAGGTCGACTGCAATATCGGTGGCAATTCTAAAAATAAGGCTTCCAATATCACCAGTTTTATCATCCATATCTGCTTTTGCCTTTTCAGCGATAAGACCTTTAACGACAGACCGAGTTATAGCTTTGAGATAGATCAGGGGAGCTTTGACATTGAAGGTCTCTACAGCAATATTTGAGATATCTTCGATCTTTTCTAATTCAGTCACCAGCGAATCATCTACAAAGACTCTGACCCGTGATACCTGACTGCTTCTCTTCTGCATTATCGGGAGAGAAAACTTAAAATGGTAATCCTTATCGAGTCCCGGCCAGAATATAGTTTGAGCAAAAGCCTCCGGCTCATTACCAGAGACAATCAGATAATTATCGAATGTAGTAATCCTTCTCTCAACCCCCTTCTTTTCAGGTGCCCTGCCGGCAAAACTGATGAAGTTTACCTTCGCCTTATCTCCAATCTTGAGATGGGATGAGAGGTCAGGTTTAGGGAAGTTGTATATCTGTCTCTGCTGTTGCCAGCCATCATTTATGTAATTATAATCGATTCTGGCATCATCGAGTTGTCCTTCTGTTCTATAGATCAACATACTGAGATAGCGGCCCAGAATCGAATTATGAAATCGTGAAGAACCAGGTTCGAAATCGATCTCCACTTCATCAGCCTGCTGTAGAGATTTGGCAAAGTCTCTGTATTTGTCCTCCAGAACATTGAGTTTTTCATTTACGCGGCGGATTTCTACGAACGCCTTATCGAACTCATCCAATTTGATGAAGTTGATTGCTTTAAAGATATTGATGTAGATATCTTCATAATCCTCTCCGGAATATTCCAGGACATTATCATTGAGTAGTATCGAAGCAGTAGCACGGGAGATACTTCTTGTAAAGAGATAGTCAATGGCATCTTCAGCCTCGGTCAGATATTCATTACTCTTTTCGTAATCGTGGTTATAATGGTGAAGCATTCCCAGATCAAGATAGAAAAGCACCCTGTCTTTAGTTTTATAGTGTCTGTTTTTATAGGAAGCGAGTTGATCTGCTGCAGAAGCAAAATTCTGTTCCTGGATCTTTTCTTCAATCGCCCGAAAATGCGCAGTTTGTGTGGCTAATGAGGAGCAGCTGTTTAGAAAGAGAATAACCGCTACAATCAGAATAAATAGCGTAAATATCTCTTTTTCAACTCTCAAACTGCCTCACTCCCTGATTCGATGATATTTAAAGAAGTTTGATATAGAGATGATTATCTTCTTTCGAGAAGAATCATCCGATTTTTTATCCGATGTACTTCTCTCTGTAATATTTGCTGTGGACAATAGAGTGGATAAATATTGCTGTTACCAGGAAGTCCGGGAGCGTGTTATGTATTTACGGATTTCTTTGTTGCCTATCCAGGCCTTTTCATTATTTTCGATGTTAACCAGTTCCAGATCAACCTGATAGTATTTAACCTGTTCTTTCCCTTCCGTATCTACAATAGAACTTATTGTGCCCTGTAACATGAAATTAGCTCCGGTTTCTGCTGCCAGACGAGCTGCTGTCTCCTCAGATGCATGAATCTGCTGGTCGAGTCGTTCCTCTCTGATCTCCTGTCGGGCTTCTGAGGCTGCAACGAAACGAACTTTGCCACTGTTGATCAGTTCTCGTTCCATATTGCGGATGAAGGTTCCGGTATCGATATGCTCAGAACTGAGATTTCGAACCGTTCCAACAATAACAGTCGGTTGAGAATCATTTCGTTCTATAAAATTTACGAGCCAGGGCCTGGCGAGTACATCATTAATCATCTGTTCTGCTACGAGTCGGGAATCTGTGTCATTCCATCTTCCGCTCAGGTCTATTGCCTCATCGGTTGATATACGGGTAACGGTTTTGCGCGGAGCACAACCGACCATAACAATAATAGCAATCAATAGGATAATCGTAATACTGGAAAGTCTTTTCATACAGAATCCTCCTTCTATATTGGGGTAACCTCGAAGGCTACCCCAATATTTCACTAAATTATTACATTTCTACTTTCAACTATTATCTGACTGATTAAGTCTAACTGAAAAAAAGACTATTTAACCAGTTCTATACCTCTCTTTATAGCTTCAAGATTGGCCTTTAGCAGATCAGCACTCCTGTTGGCCATAAAGTCTTTCAAAGCGGCTTCCAGCGTCTCATAACTGACCAGCTTAGTTTTGCCGATTATTAATCCTATGGCAATCATATTAAGGACTTTCTGGGTACCTATCTCTTTGGCTATCATTGACATCGGAGCATAAAGAAATTCGACGTCATCTCGATCCAGTTTGTGAGGACACATATCCTCATTGACTATGATGATACCCTCTTTTCGGGTTAATGGCCCGAATTTATCGAGAGAGGGCTGATTGAGTGCCACTAAGATATCAGGATGAGTAACGAGTGGTGAAGCAATCTCATCATCGGAGATAACTACTGAAACGTTAGCAGTTCCACCACGCATTTCCGGGCCGTATGAGGGCAGCCAGGAAACATTTTTTCCCTCTTCCATACCAGCTTGAGCCAGGAATTTCCCTATTGTCAGGGCACCCTGACCACCGAATCCGGAGCATATCATTTCTGTCTTCATCTTTTATACCCCCTCTTCTTTTGATCTATCACGGAAGCAGTCGATTTTAAAGAACGGCAACATATTTTCTCGTGCCCAATCGCGTGCTTTCATCGGGTCCAGGCCCCAGTTTGTGGGGCAGGTTGAAATAAATTCGATGAAAGTAAATCCTCTGCCTTCTTTGTTAAATCTCATAGCATTTGTGACAGCTTTCTTAGCTTTGATGATTTCCTGTGGTGAGAGGAGTGATACTCTTTCGATATAATAAGGGGCTTCAAGTGTATTCAGCAATTCACATGCTCTGATTGGGTAACCGATATCTTTTTCGTCACGACCGTAAGGTGAGGTTGAGGTTTTCATTCCAGGCAGAGTAGTAGGGGCCATCTGGCCACCAGTCATTCCATAGATAGCGTTATTCACGAAGAAAACAGTGATCTTCTCTCCTCTGTTAGCAGCATGTACGATCTCGGCAGTTCCGATTGCTGCCAGGTCGCCGTCCCCCTGATAAGAGAAGACATACATGTCGGGCCGTGCTCTCTTCATACCGGTAGCGACTGCAGGTGCTCTGCCATGAGCAGCCTCTGCCATATCACAATCGAAGAATTTATAAGCGAAGACCGAGCACCCGACGGGAGCAACCCCCATAGTTTTATTACGCATATCGAGCTCATCCATCGCCTCGGCAATCAATCTGTGAGCAACTCCGTGTAAACACCCGGGACAATAATGAAATTGGACATCTGTCAATGATTTTGGTCTTTGGGCTATAACTTCCATTTCTCCTCCTTATAAATTCTCTTCGATCTTGGCCATTACTTCTTCCGGAGTGAACACTAATCCACCAACTTTGCCAAGGAATTCAACTGGTACCTTTCCGTTAACAGCCAGTTTTACATCTTCGACCATCTGTCCAAGATTCAGTTCGAAAACGATAACCTTCTTCACCTTAGCGGTTATTGCGTCGGATATTGCTTTGTAAGGATAAGGCCATACAGTTTGTGGACGAATCAGTCCTATACTATGTCCCTTCTTCTCCAGTTCACTTATTGCCGATTTAACTATACGAGATGCAGTACCGAAAGCAACACAGAGGACCTCATTGTCCGAATTCAGATTGAAGGAATCGTAACGAATTTCATTGGCTTCAATTTTCTTGTACTTTTCACCGAGTTTCAGAACATGTTTTTCCAGGACATTGGGATCGATCTCCAGAGAATTTATCTCGTGATGATGTCTTTCAGGACCATCAACATTGGGATGCATACACCAATCGTATTGTTTTTCATGTTGTCTGGCTACCACTTCATCGGTTTTGGCCTCTTTGAAACTCACTGGTTCCATCATCTGGCCCAGAAGGCCATCTGAGAGGATCATGACTGGGTTACGATATTTCTCGGCAAGATCGAATGCATCAGAAGCCATATCCGCAAATTCCTGAACACTGTTGGGTGCCAGAACAATCAACTTGTAATCTCCGTGTCCACCACCCTTCGTTGCCTGAAAATAGTCACCCTGTGCAGGCTGTATATCTCCCAGGCCGGGTCCACCACGTTGCACATTTACTATAACGGCCGGTAATTCAGCACCGGCAATATAGGAGATACCTTCCTGTTTGAGTGATATACCGGGTGATGAGGAGGAGGTCATGACTCTTTTGCCACATCCAGCTGCACCATAGACCATATTGATGGCTGCAACTTCACTCTCGGCCTGAATAAAAGTACCATCAACCTTGGGCATCATACGAGCCATATACTCTATCAATTCACTTTGAGGGGTAATAGGATAAGCAAAATACAAACGACATCCAGCTCTGATAGCCGCTTCTGCTACTGCTTCATTACCTTTCATCAATACCTTTTGAGACATTTTTCCTCCTTATTATTTCTCTATGGTTATTGCTACGTCAGGGCAGGTTGTATAACATAACTTACAAGCGATGCACGCTTCCTGATCAAAACACTCTGCATAGTGATACCCCTTGTCGTTGATACTTTCCGAAAAACGGATGATTTTCTTGGGGCAGGCTACTATACAGAGACCACAGCCTTTGCAATAATAAGGATCCACTGTCATTCTTGGCATAACTAACTCCTTATCTTTTATTTAACAACTCATCGAGAAAATCCATTGGAGAGCAAAACTGTCAACTCTTAAATTTCCATAGAATCAGGGGACAAGCCTTCTATTCTTGCTCTATTGTGAACTCCTGGAGCTTAATTGTTGATTACCGACGAGTCTTTATATATAACCTCAGTTTTATCATTGAGTATCATGGGAGTCGGCACGTTCCGGCTCGTGTCGTCCCTAATGTTTTCACTCTATAAATAATGCCTCAGATTATTACTTTACCTGTTAATTTTGATAGAGGAAATCCTGAGTCATCGGGGAGAGAAGAAAGCCCTGTTATTTACTGATCACTATGGTCTTTACCCTGATACTGATAATCATTGCAAGTAGTATCAAGAGAGCACCTGCAAGAATAGAAGCAGTCAGTTCTTCTTTCAAGATAAGCCAGCCACCGATAAGTGCAAAGACACTTTCGAGGCATAATATAATAGCCGATCTTGTTGGATCTACCTTTTTTTGAGCAAATATCTGGAGTGTGTAAGCGATACCAACAGATATAAGACCACTGTAGATCAGGGCAATTCCTGTCACACCGATATTCACGAAAATTTCCTGGTGAAAGTACTCGACAGGGCGAATAGACAGATTATAGATCAGGCCTGTCACAAGGCTTAAAACTGCACATATAGCGAATTGGGCAAAGGCCAGATAGAGAGTATCGTATTTTCTGGTTAATTTATCAATCAATTGCATATGCAATGCCCAGCAGACAGCACCGAGCAGGATAAGAGAATTGCTGAAGGTTACCTGAATATCTGTATTATCATTAATCAGGTATAGTCCTGTAACAGCCAGAATTATAGCGTAGATCGTCTGACGTTGAAGTTGCTGTTTGCGGAAAATACCAAGCAGGGGAACAAAGAGCACATAGAGGCCAGTAATGAAACCAGCATTTCCTGCTGTTGACCATATCAAACCGGTCTGCTGCAAAGTAGCTCCAAGAAATAGAACTATTCCGAGGAGCCAGGGGATCTTTTTATGTCTTGCTATTGTTCTGTACCCGAAAAATCCTACAAAAACCGCACCCAGGCTAAAACGGATACCGTTGAAGATAAAGGGATCAAGAAATTCCATACCCTGGCGTTGAGCAACGAAAGCAAATCCCCAGATAGCGGAGGTTACAAAGAGTGCCAGGAGGCTGATATCTTTTTTCATCAAACTATCTCAAGAAATTTTTGCTTTGCTTAATTAAGTAGAACATAGACTGATAACATCAGACAAGAACTAGCAAACCGATCGATGTGAGTAATATATATTCCTTGCATCCTACTCTCAATAACCCTTGTGGGAAATTTGCTTATTGGACGCCTCTTTTAACAGTATAAAGGCTACAGATTGCCGGAGTGTTCTATTATACCCTTTTTTTAGATGATCAAAAGCTGTGAGACGTCTGATATCCTTTCTTGAACCGTCTGCACCTCTGGCTAAAAGAGTCTGAATAACTTCCGGATTACAGTTTGAGAGTGCTGCATAAATCAAAGGGGTTCGCTTTTTTTTCGAGGTATGATTGACATCAGCACCTGCATCAATAAGATTCTCTAGAATCTCTGGGTTGCTATTGTATCTCGCTGCCATGATAAGGGCAGTCTTATTGTCTTGATCAACATCATCAACCCTTGCTCCTGCCCTGATGATAGCCTTGATGACTTCCGGATCAATGTTGCCGCTTGCCAGATACATGAGAGGTGTTCGGCCGAGTTTATCTTTCTCATTAGGATCGAAACCGGCAGAAAGCAATTTTGTCAGTTCCTCTACTGTTAAAGTTAAAAAATCGATATTGCTATCATAAAAGCTCATCCTCGCTTTCTTGAAAATAGTGTTTAGTGAGGATAAGCTTCTTGACAGCTTCCTTTTCAAACTCATCACTATAACTCCTGAACCTTAAAAAAATCAACAGTGTTGCATTATGTCAAGAGATTATCAGCGAGTGCTTCTCCTCTTGCTTTTTGTTCTGCATATGTATCCCTGAATATTGTCATATCTATTTAATGTTCTGATTATAGATATCTGTAACGAATCTGACACTCATTCTGCAAGCATCATCGATAGTGGAAGAAATTTTCAGCAAGCAAGCTAAAGCAGTAGAAAATGAACAACCTGTCCCGTGCCGATAACGGAAAGATATCTTCCTGTATTCGAAAGGTCTGATTCTGTATCTATCGATCAGAAACTCTCGTATCGTGTTATCATCGGACCGGCTATGGCCCCCGGTAATGTAGAATGTAGAGTTAACTTTCTGACAGATTTTTTGTACTGCTTGCCAGGTTTTTGAATCAGTTGAAAATGAATATGACGATGTATCATCGACCATTTGAACAGCAGAGCTTTCGTGAAGCTCGTATCTCCTGTTTGCTAGAATTAATTTCAACTCATCAAAATTGGGTGTAATAACATCTACTACAGGCAGAAATATACTGCAAACCTGTCCGATTTCATTGGTACCGACAAACGGTTTACCCTCTGTGGGAGAAAAGACAGGATCCCAGACAATAACAGCTTCTGGAAAGAGAGCGAGCGAGTCAGCAATTATTCTGGCCTGACGACTATTGCCCAGAGCCCCTATCTTTATGCAATTAACAGGATATTCTGAACAGATTTCCAGCTGTTCTCGTAATACATCGTCGGTAACAGGATAGATATCTTTAACTTTACTGTCATTCTGAACGGTTATTGCGGTTATAACCAACAATGAATTATAGCCAAAATGATCGGCAATTTTGCAGTCTTTAACAACTCCTGCTTCACCAGTTGGGTCGGTAGCTGCTATAGTGAGGAAAAAGTCCTCACTATCCCTGATATTCTTCACTTTGTGTCCTTCTGCGTTTTTTTTCTTCCATCGATCTTGATAGCACAGAGTTCACCACACATGGAGCAATAGTTAGAATCGGTTTGTGATGAGTCTTTCTTTCTCTCCCTGGCGAAATCGGGATCAATAGCATATTGAAATATTCTTTCCCAATCGAGTTGATGTCTTGCCCTGGATATTTCTCTGTCAATCTTACTACTCTCTTCTTTCCGTTTTACTAAATCTCCAGTATGAGCAGCTATCTTTGCTGATATAACACCCAGTTTGACATCTTCCAGATTGGGAAGACAGAGGTGTTCTGCAGGTGTTACATAACAGAGAAAATCGGCGCCATTAGCAGCAGCGATTGCACCACCTATAGCTCCGGTAATATGGTCATATCCTGGTGCAATATCGGTTGTTAATGGTCCCAAAACGTAAAATGGAGCATTATGGCAGAGTTTTTTCTCTAATTGAACATTCATTTCGATCTCATCGAGAGGGAGATGGCCCGGCCCTTCAACCATAACCTGAACCCCTCTATGATCCGCTAATTTTACCAGCTCTCCGAGAACAAGAAGTTCCGAGATCTGGCCAGGATCGCTGGCATCAGCTCCCGCACCCGGCCTGAAGCCATCGCCGAGGCTGAGTGTCACATCATATTCTTCGGCGATAGAGAGCAGACGGTCAAAGTCCTCGTATAAAGGATTCTCCCTTCCCGTCTCTTCAATCCATCTCTTTAGCAGTGAACCACCCCTGCTTACAACTCCAATTACTCTTTCAGAATCTTCCAGATGACGGATCGATTCCCTTGTAACACCGCAGTGCACAGTTATGAAATCGACACCGGCTATTGCCTGTTTCTCTATTTCATTGAAGAGCATGTCTGTTGTCATCTCACCTATATCTTTTCCTTCACGGAGGAGTTCACAGATTACAGAATATATCGGAACAGTGCCGAACATAATGGAAGATTTGGAGATTAAGGTTTTTCGTATTCTGTCCAGGTTTCCCCCTGTAGAAAGGTCCATAATACTTTCAGCTCCATACTTGATTGCGAGTTCCAGCTTCTGTAACTCCTCTTCGAGGTTACATCTGATTTCCGATGTGCCGATATTAGCATTGATTTTGGTCTTCAACCCTTTACCTATGGCCACGGCAGAAAATCGGTGATTTCTGTTTTTTGGAATGACTATCGTTCCCTCTCTCAGGCCATTCATTATATGTTCAGGTGTTACATTATCGTAATCTGCAGCCTGTATCATTTCGGTAGTGATTTCTTTCTTCCTGGCGAGTTGCTTTTGTGTCATAATTTACCTCCAGTATTGTTTGCATATCGTTTTAATGATTTTGATTCTTTCCCGTATATCCCTGTGTTGCATAAAATATCTTACTAATGCGACATTCCTAGCCCCTGCCTTCAATACCGCTTCTATATTCGTTTCATCGATACCACCAATTGCCACTACCGGTATATCGGCCTTCGAGATAGCTTTTGATAGGAGAGCGGTTCCAACAGGAGGATCCGGTTTCTCTTTTGTAGGAGTAGGATAGACAGGCCCGAACCCTATATAATCAGGATTCTCCTTAAGTGACAGCTCTACCTGCTTTAGGTTATGTGTTGATAATCCTCTCAATGATGCTTCCGGATAGAATCGCTCGCTCAGTTTTAAGGGGATGTCGTCCTGCCCTAAATGATATCCAGCTGCACCTATTATTGCTGCCAGATCGGACCGGTCATTTAAGACCAGACTTGTTGTTGTTCCTCTGACAATCTGTTGGATCTCTCTGCCAATTCTGATTATCTCGCTATCAGAGAGGTGTTTCTCTCGCAATTGAATAATCCTTACACCCTCTTCAACACAGGTCTCCACTATTTTTCGATATGGGAGAAGAGGTCGGGAGATTATTATATAGAGTCCGAAATCAGTCATTATTCAGAGCTCAAGTTCTTTTGCTATCAGTTCTGCTGCCTTCAACCCGGATAGAAGCATACCACCAAAGATAGGGCCCATTCGACTCTTACCATGCACATTGTTGGCAGACATTCCCGAGACATAGAGGCCGGGATAGACTGGCCCAGTATTTGCAACCGTTGCCTGTTCTCCAGTTTCTACATCGAGGGACTTTTCTCCGATTATCGAACCTGTTCCTGTCTGTAATACAATACCGTTCTTATTGGTTAGATATCCTACAAGTTCCGAAGGGTGGCCGGTACTATCGAGGGTGACTTTAGATGATATCATAAGGGGATCGATATGTAAATGCAGATGAGATACCGGAGACCAGTTAATTACCAGCCCAGCTACCCGATCTTTTTTTACGATAAGATCCTCGACTGCAACACAGTTAAATATCTTTACCCCAGCATTGACAGCCCGATATATCAGGGCAGCTGTCGATTCTATCGAGTCAAACGTGTAGAGCCCTTCACAATGTTTACGGTATCTTATGCCAGATTCATCAAGAATATGAACAGCAGACTCCTGAATTATAATTTCATTGAACATCATAGCACCGCCCCACATACCTCCACCTGGAGCGAGCTTCTTTTCGAAGAGTGCTACCCGATACCCTTTCTGAGCAAGAGACCTTGCTGCAACTAATCCCGAAGGACCACCCCCAGCAATGACTACATCGTTATCAAGATGAGCAGTGAGTTTGCGAAAATAGGATTCGATTATTCCCTGAGATATTTGTTGTTCCATTACACCTCCAATACTTGTTATCTTCTGGAGGTAATGCCTGGAAGGTAATGTGATTATCTTCTTCTTCCTACGCCGGCATTACCCGGATCAGGTTCGAGGGTGTTTTCTCAGCCTTTGTCAGGCACCCCTGAATCAGATTCCTAATAAAAGACTAAATTATTTTCTCACTCCTGGTGTCAAGTTTTATCCGTAACCGGTGTTTCGGTTAGAATAGCGAACAAATTCAGTTGAAGAATCAGAAGTTTTGCTGATGTGTTGATTAAATCTGATAGTGGATGAAAAATAAGGCTTGCGTAATTTTTAGTCCATATTAAATTATTTAACAAATAAACTTTACGATGATGTTGGCGTAATATCACGTACAGGAGGATGTTATGGGTAAGAGAGATGCATATGTAGAGAAACTAAAAACCAGGCTCGATAAGCTGAACAGGGAGATCGACAAACTCGAAGAGAAGGTGAAAAAGGCAAATGATGATTCTAAAGGCAAGTATAATGAAAAATTGAACGACCTTCGCACAAAAGCTAACGGTATTAAAAGCAAATTAGCAGAGATTCAGGACGCTAGTGAAGAGGTATGGAAAGAGCTTAAAAAGGGGCTGAACAACTCCTGGAAAGAACTCGTTAAAGGCTTTAAAGAGGCTAAATCGAAATTCTGAGTTAGCGAGACTTCTCTCATTCTTAGTACCATTGGCTCAATTTAGTACGCTGTTTGGCAATAATATTGCTTCATATCTAAGATAGATTGTCCAAAACAAGATTGCTCAATAATCAGGTAATCTAGTAACACAATAGGCTAAAATACCTGAGAGGGATATTCTATGGAAAATTTCCCTGTTGAAGGAAGAGAGAGGTTCATTTTGTTATCGAACGCTTTCAGAAAGATTTAGGATAATTCTGGGTGAACGAGGATAAGTATTTAATAATTGAGCTAAATAAGAAGTGGATAGTAAGAAACGAACTGAGTATTGTTCAGACGGAATACATAATATTTTACAGAGAGGTTTTGTGTCGTACGAAGGGAAGGAATCATTAAACTAGCAGGCTTTTTGCCTCTTATTCCTGACAGTCCGATACAATGGTTTAAATTGATATAACAGGTATATACAAGATGATTTGTGAGTAAAATATAAGGAAAAGATGGAGGATATAGTCCAATGAAAATGAAACTCGAGTTGATAATATTGTTAACATTATTTACACTAAGCTCAATTTTTGCAACAAATCCCTTTATGTGGGAAGAAGACGGTATACCAGTCCGTCAGGGTGTTAATATTGAATGGTCTCGTGCTTCAGCAATACTGAATAACGATACTGTAGTATATGTTTGGTCAGACACGCGCTATGGAGGTCGTGACCTGTGGGCTCAGGCTGTTGATGAGACTGGTGTTCTCTGGGGATCTTCCGGTGTACTCGTCGATGGAAAGGATGACCGCCAGGAAGACCCTGTAATCATTGCCACGAGTGACGGGAATGCAATTATTGCCTGGATAGACTTCTATGATGACACAGTCAATGGAGGGGTATATGCCCAGAAGATAAGTCCAACAGGTGAGTTACTCTGGGATGATTCTGTAGCTCTATGTACAGCTGATGGTGTACAGATAACACTTAACATAGTTCCCGACAATGATGGTGGTGCTTACATTATCTGGCAGGATCATCGAGAAGGACCGGTAGGTATTTACGGAGTTCATATTGATTCTGATGGCAATAACTTTCCTGGATGGCCTGAAGATGGGCTGGCCTTAGCATCTGGAGCAGGAAATCAGCAATCACACACCTTCTGGGAAGATGGACAGGGTGGAGCGATCCTTGCATACGTCAACGAATATGACGGTACCGAAAACATCAATGTGATGAGAATACTATATAATGGAGAAATAGACTGGGCTCAACCTTTGGCTGAAGGGCCACAAGAACAGAGGACAGTAAGGATGTCCCCTTTCGGAGATAATGCATTTGGTTTTGCTTATACGGATCAGGTTACCGGCAGCCGTAATATTCACGTTAATGTAGTTGATATAGACGGTAATTTTCTCTGGGATGAACCGGTAGTTATATATCCCTCAAATGCCGAGCAATTGAACCCTCGTGTTTCATCAGCTGCAGACGGTAATTTTATCGTAGTCTGGGAGGATTTAAGAACAGGCTCATACGATCTTTACGTTCAGAAACTAGATATAGACGGTAATTTTCTCTGGGGTCAGGATGGTATAGCTCTCGTCGTTGATACTTTTAATCAGAGAAACCCGAGAATGGAAGGAGATGGTGACGGTGGTTGTTATGTGGTCTGGGATGACGCCAGAGCAGGTGGACATCCTGACATTGATATATATATGCAGCATGTGGAATCTGATGGAACGTTAGCCTGGGAAGCAAACGGGCGAGCTGTAACCCAGATTCCGGGAGAAACTTATGCTCCACTAATCAAACCAGCTGGTGATAATATTTATGTCTGCTGGGGTGACATGCGTACAGGTTCTATCGGTATTTACTATCAAGCTTACGATCTGTTGGGAGAGAATATCTTTGTCGATAATGGAATCGAGATCTATTGGGGACTGAGTGGAGATGCTGTTAACCACAGGGTTGTCAAGAATGGAGACGATGTATATGTAGCCTGGCAGGATACACGCTATGCAAATTTTGGTGATCAGATAAAGGTTCAGAAGATCAATATCGATGGAGATTTACAGTTCATAGAAAATGGTATTTCTGTTATCACAGAACACTCGGGTAGACATCAGGAGAGTTTACAGGCAGTTCCACATCATCAGGGGGGATTGGCAATGACCTGGACAGAACAGCCAGACGCATTTGTTCTTATCTATGCACAGGCGATTGATGAGAATGGTGATCCTCTCTGGGGTGATATGGGGATTAGGACATCAACCCTTGACTACTGGTATGCTCAGGCCAATCCAAAGATCTCTTATGATGGAGAAGATGGATATATTGTCGCCTGGGATGAAACTAACCAGTCTTCTACCTGGGAGAGAGATATCAAAGCTCAGAGAATAGTGAATGGTGAACGAGTATGGGATGAAGAAGGTGTTCAAATCGCCTATCAAACTGGAGGCAGCCAGGTAGACCATTTCCTTGAGAATGTTATTGAAAGATATTTTGTCTGGTTCCGTTCGGATCAGACAGACATCTATGCCAAATTGCTCGATGAAGATGGTGAGGTTGCTGACGGATGGGATGATTACGGAAACCTGATTTGTTCTGCTAATGGAAACAGGACATCAACCAGATCTGTTATTACTGATGAGGGTTTATTGATTGTCTGGGAAGATAAGAGAGACGGTGCTTCTGATATTTACGGTCAGTTGATTAACGAAAATGGTGAGATACAGTGGGAAGAGAACGGAAAACTATTGATTGATTACGAAAACGATCAATCCATCATCACTATGCAATATGATAATGACTACTTTTATCTTACCTGGCGTGATGCCCGTATCGATCCCGGGGCTCAGGATGTTGCAATTCAGAAGTTCGATATGAATGGAGAACCTGTTTGGCCAGAACCAGCACCATTTGTTGTTAGTAATGATATTATTCAAGACAATCCAACAATGGTCAAGGTCGGTGAGAATATCCTCGTTGCCTGGGAAAACGATTACAGTGATATAGGGGCTGATGTCCATGTTCAGTTGATAACAGGAGATAATGGTAATACAGCCTGGAGTTCAGAAGGTGAAGTATTAGTGGCTGCAGAGAAGAGACAGGTCCTTGCCAGATTAGTTTCCTTCGATAATATGTATGCATTTTCTGCCTGGTCAGATGGCAGGTCAAGTGGTAAAGAGGAGATCAAAGGTATTTATGCTCAAAAAATAGATGCTACTTTCGGTACACACGCTGATGACCCCTCTGTTATACCCGCCAGACACCTGTCTCTGCATCCCAACTATCCTAATCCCTTTAATCCAGAAACTACCATCGCCTTTGACCTGACCCGTAATGATCGTGTTTCTCTGAATGTGTACAATGTCCGAGGACAATTAGTGCGGACTTTGATAGATGGCGAATATCTGGAAAGTGGCAGACATCAGCAGGTCTGGAACGGTTTGGATAACAACGATAGAAAAGTTGGAAGTGGAGTTTATTTCTACAGACTTCAGGGTGAAAATGCCGAACAGATCATGAAGATGCTCCTTTTGAAATAGTACAATGAATTGTGAAGCCCATTCCCGGTTGAAACCGGGAATGGGCAGTTCAAATGGTAAGAATATAAGAGTGATTAAATGAACACGGTTTTGAAGAAAAAGATAAAAATGATACCGTAAAGGGTGATTATTACCCTTGAGCGGAAGGAGAGATGTAGTGCGCATATTATTTTTCATCGCTGCTTTATCAATAGTAGCTACTACAATGTTTGCCCAACTCTTACCCATCCCTGATTTCTATCATCGTTACGACGATATGATTGATCAGATCTTGTTCTGGGAAAACGAGTATCCCGATCTGGTGATGGTTCAACAAATTGGCTTTTCACAACAAGATGGGATTCCGATCTATGCTGTGAAGATATCAAATAATGTTCAAGAAAATGAAGATAAACCGGCAATACTGGTGGTTGGAAGTCTTCATGCCGAAGAGATTCTGGGTAACGAAATAGTTATGTCTCATATGGAAGATATACTTTCTTTACCCTTTGCTCCACCACATAATTCCTGGTTAGCCAATCTCGAACTCTGGTTTATTCCGAACCTTAATCCAGAAGGATTACAGGTAGTTATGGACAACTGGGATGTAACTTACAGAAAGAATAAGCGAGATAATAACGAAAACGGAGTATTTGAATACATTCCAGGTATGGGACAGGATATTGATGGTGTTGATCTGAACAGAAATTTTGATTTTAACTGGGTTCATGGAGATACACTCTATCATCCCGGCGGAAATGAGCCTTTTGACTACTATCGTGGACCTAATCCAATGTCAGAGTCGGAGATACAAGCTCTGACAAATCTACTCGAACAACAACATTTCGTTTATGCTATTATCTGGCACTCTTCCAGGTCAGGACTCTTTTCAGAGAAGGTCTATTACTCTTTCAATTGGTATAATCATAGACCCTCACCTGATCTCGATCTTGCTCAATCAATAGCTCAGGGTATTGCGGGAAATATTAGAAAATACAACAGTTCTCAATACTATGAATACCTGCCATCACTCTCAAGAACAGGTAATGCACACGACTGGTTCTATAAAGAATATGGTACAATCCAGATAATGATCGAATGCGGTACTTCCAATCTTCAACCCCAGGACCAAGCACATATGGAGGCTATCGTAACGGAAACTAAGAAAGGACAGTCATGGCTGTTCAATCGAGCACGAAACGGTAATTTGCCTGAGAGCCCTATGCTCACAGGTCATATAAGAGATGCAGCCATGAATGAACCATTACAGGCTGAAGTTATTGTTGAAGAGCATCATGGTCGTTTCTTTACCCCAAGAATGAGCGATGCAGAATACGGTAGATATTGGCGTCCTCTACTTGCTGGACTTTATACAGTAACAGTAAGGAAAAAGGGATATGAGACACAGACAGTGGAGAATGTTGCAGTTAATAATTCAGGTTGGAGGACACTTGATTTTGACCTGCAAAAACTTCCCGAGACAGAATTTACTGGAACAGTTCTGCTTGAGAATAGCCCCGTAGATGCTGAGATTATCCTCTCGGATATCGAGGATGATCTTATTTTCGTAGAAAATGGACAATTCAGCTTCTCGACCTATGCAGGGAATAAAGACATAAGGGTTGTAGCCGATAATGCTTATCCCTATATTGGTTCTGTCTATCTTCAGCCTGGAACTCATCAGATAGAGATCAATCTCAGTGAAGAGCATCTGATATTTAGTGAAGATTGGGATTCGGGTTGCCCCTGTTGGATAGTAGATGGTCCGTGGCAGACTATCAGCGAAAATTCAATGTCAGGAGAGGCAATTACAGATAGCTGGGACGGTGGCAAGAACTTTTATGCTCCGAATACAGATGTTCATATTACTACCGAATTCCCTATCAATCTTATCTCTTACACTCCACCTCAATTCCAGGCTCCGTATCTGATATTCTGGCAACATCTCTATACAGAGTGGGATTATGATTTTGTCTATGTGCAGGCTTCAACAGATTTAGAAGCAGATCCGGATGATTGGATTACGCTCTATAAGAATTCCGGAAAGTTCGACTACTGGCATCCAGTCTATGTTTCTCTGGGATCTCTTGTAGGGGATGAGTATTATATCCGATTCAGGCTAACTTCAGATTCTCCCGATAGTAGATTGGTAGATCCGGGATGGACTATTGATGATATCAAAGTAGTAGCTGGAAGTGCTCAGATATCCCAGATTGAATCAGACGATCAGGATATAGTGATACCGGAAATCACACTGCATCAGAATTATCCCAACCCCTTCAATCCCCAGACCACAATCTCTTTCACTATAGAAAGAGCGGAGATAGAATCTGCCGAAATCAGCATTTATAACATCAAAGGTGCCCTGATTCAAAAGATCACTCTGGACGAAGAACATATCAATCAGGGGTCAGTAGTATGGGATGCAAGTGATAACGCCAGTGGAGTTTATCTTTATAGACTGACAGTTGATGGGAAGCACAATGATATCAAGAAAGCAGTTTTGATAAAATAGATGTGTAATAGAATATAAACTTTTATGGAGGAATCATGAAGAAATATATACTGGTATTGTTATCTGTTCTCTTTATTGTATCGATCTATTCTTTTCAGCAGGAGATCACACCATTATCATCCGATGTGGTTAATGTTCAGCTATCAATTACCCCGGAGCAGGACACAGATGAGGTAATCTCTCAGACCTTTGCTCTACTGGCTGATGGAGTTGATGTTCAGATTAATGATATGGTCTTAGCTGTATACGATCAAAATGGAGAACTGGTAGAAAGAAGAAGTGAGCTTGATTATTCCAGGGTCAGATTGACAAATAAATTCACTTTCAGAGAGATGTATGGTTTTACATTTGCCGTGGAATTAATCAGTGAAGATAATGGCCAGAAGACTATTATTGAAGAGTTGAATTATGATGTTATCGGACAGGGGACCAGGGCGATGCCTGAAAAGGTATCGGAAACATTCTTGCCACTTTATGAAGCTCTAGCGGTTAATTTTAGAACTTCATATCTGGTTAACCTCCCCTATAAACAACCAGCTTTACTGATCATCAGCCATGCTGGTGCTACAGAACTACCAACAAATGATTTTGCACGCTGGAAAAGAGCACGAGGTTTCGATGTGACTGTAGTTAATCTGGAAGATATCGGGACTAATCCCACCAATACAATGATTAAGAACTTTGTAGCCGATTTCTATAATAATGCAGAGAACAAGCCTGATTATTTGCAACTGGTGGGTAATGCCAGAACCGGTGCAACACTTCACCTCCCCACTTTCTATACGGGACCAGATAATGATGCTACCGATCTTCCTTATGGCTTGATCAATGGTGATGATTATTTTCCGGAAATATTGGTAGGTCGTTTCTCGATCAATAACAGCTATGAGTTGGCTACAGTTGTAAATAAGACAATTAAATATGAGAGAGAACCTTATCTGGAAGATAGTGACTGGATGAACAGAACACTGGTTGCAGCCGGTAATTACGCATCTACACTCCCGATACCGGTAACTCCTGTTCTCTTCTCCAAATGGTTGATGAATCTTTTCTATGATGTTGGTTATACGGAAGTAGACACGATTTTCTGGTATCCCGGTTCACCACCGATGACAGGACAGGTAATC
>CAZBDV010000025.1:0-31033 GCA_964490765.1 uncultured Candidatus Cloacimonadota bacterium
TGAAATCTCCCTCTTCAGTATTTACCGTGAAATAATTCAATCGGTCAAATTGATAATAGAGGGTGAGATCCGACCTGGATCCGGATACAACCTCTATCATAGTTTCGTTATTACCCAGTTCTATGCTGTCATGTAAAGCATAGCTGGTCGTCAAAAGTGCAAATAGCACACACATCAAAATAGACATCTTCTTCCAGTATAACATCGTTAACCTCTCTTTATATATTCATTGTATTTTTTGTCTTAACATAGAAATTCTCGCATCTATGCTCTTTTTATTAAAGCAATATCTATTCCATCAGTTCTCTTATTACATACGAATCAGCTCTATATATCAATAATTATGCTTATTGTTCTATAAGCAGTCAAGTAATTTTATAATTATCTTTGTGTAGATTGACTCTCTTCAATCTCAAGGAATTGTAGACTACATTCAAAGAACTGAATGACATTGCAGCAGCACCTATCATCGGGTGTAATAATCCCATCATAGCAACAGGAATTGCCACCAGGTTATAAAACCAGGCCCAGAAGAAATTTTCCTTAATTTTCCGAAAAATGGCTTTAGATAACTTTATCGCACGGACTACATTCAGAAGTTCTCCCCTGACAAGAGTAACATCTGCTGCTTCAATGGCAATATCGGTTCCGCTTCCTAACGCTATGCCAATATTTGCCTGTTTCAAAGCTGGTGCATCATTAATACCATCACCTACCATAGCAACTATACCATACTCATTCTGAAGTTTGATGATCTCGTTCACTTTACCTTCAGGAAGTATTTCTGCAGCAATTTTACTAATACCAGCCTTGTGAGCGATTGCCTCAGCTGTTTTTGCATTATCTCCGGTAATCATAATGGTAGCTATACCCATATCATTCAGCATTCTGATCGCCTTTCGGGAATCTTCCTTGATTTTATCTGCTACGGCTATTAGACCGGCTAAAACTCCGTCTATTGCAACAATCAACAGGGTTTTTGCTTCACTCTCTAACCTTGTCATATCTGTTTCGGCTAGAGTGTAATCGATGTTCATATCGTTCATTAATTTTCTATTACCTGCTAGTACCTCGACATCATCAATGCTTCCTCTAATACCTTTACCTGTAACAGCTATAAAATTTCTGACTTTATTCGGAGTCAGATTCATTCTTTCTCCCTTTTCTACTATAGCCTGAGCCAGCGGGTGTTCTGATTTATCCTCCAGGGAAGCAGCGTATAGTAATAATTCGGGTTGAGTAGTATTGTTGTAGGTAACAACATCTGTTACTTCCGGTTTACCGATTGTTATGGTTCCGGTTTTATCGAAAGCAATTGCCTTCACTTCTCTCAATGTCTGAACCGCTTCTCCGTTCCTGATAAGGATACCATTTTCGGCACCCAGGCCACTGCCAACCATCAAAGCGGTTGGCGTGCCCAGACCGAGAGCACAGGGACAGGCTATAACCAGAACGGCAGTTGCTGTAATGAAAGCCAGAGTAAGGTTAGATAGGTCTGGATTAACCCAGGGGAGAAAAGTAGCACCCCAGCTAATGATTTGACGGTGGAATTCTGGAAAGATATTGTAGGAAAGGAAGGTAAAAAATGTCAGTAGTATGATGATCGGTACAAAATAACCAGTCACCTTATCGGCAAAATCTTGAATTGGAACTTTCGAACCTTGACATTGTTCAACCAGACTGATAACCTGAGCTAGAAATGTATCCTTGCCGGTTTTACTGACTCTAGCTTTGAAATAACCCTGTCTGTTTATCGTAGCTCCGATAACCTCATCACCAACTTCACGGTAAACTGGCATTGACTCTCCCGTTACCATTGATTCGTCAATACTACTGCTGCCTTCAATTATCACTGCATCAATAGGAATTTTTTCTCCGGGCTTTATTACGATTAAGTCACCAATTTCAAGTTCCTGAACCGACACTTCGATCTCTCTTTCATTCCTTTCGACTCTGGCAGTTTTAGCTCCGAGCTTGATAAGCCTTTTTATAGCTTCTGATGTCTTTCCCTTAGCCTTAGTTTCCAGAAATTTTCCTACAAGATGAAAGGTCATAATAGCAGTTGCCATTTCTATAAAGGTCTGTACATCCCAGAAGAATCCTCCAAGTCCGATAATATATGGTGGTAATGAACCGAGACTTACGAGAACATCCATATTAGCTGTTCTATTTTTTAAGGACAACCAGCTGGAACGATGGACACTGCTACCCAGGACAAAGACAACCGGAAATCCCAAAAGGCTTGTAATGAAATGATACGCCGGTATTTCTAACCCGGTCATCTTCAGAATCATCAAAGCCATTACTAATCCAGCAATAATTGAAGAGTACAACATCTTCCTGTAGGCAATTCCGGTAGTATCATTCCCCTCAGTTAACTGTCTGTCATCTTGTAATTCTGCGTTATAGCCCAGACTCGATATTTTATCTATAATCTCTGATAACCTGATAGCAGGCCTGCTGTATGTCACTACTGCTTTTTCATTTGCATAATTGATCTGAGCATCGATTATGCCGTGGGTCTGCTTTAACTGCTTCTCAATTGTTGCTGCACATCCTGCACAATTCATGCCTGTTAAATGTAGAGTAACCTTATCGCTATCCTCATTGTCAGTTATAACAACTTTATATCCCAACCTGGAAATCTGAGTTATAATCTCTTCTTTTGTAATCTCCCCTGACCAGTAAGTGATATAACCCTTACCTGTAGCAAAATTCACAGAGATCTTCTCAACTCCAGGCATCTGCTGTATCTTCTTTTCTATCGTGGCAGCACAACTAACACAGGACATCCCTTCAATCCTTATAACACTATTTATCTTACTACTCATAACAACTCCGTCATCATTTTAGGTTGTTATTAATATAATAAGGTTTTTCTTATTAGCAATTTCGTTTCTGGAGTTGAAGAATCCCTCTTCTTGAAATTCAGGGTTCCAATAATTATACTGAACGAGTGGTAGATTCATCAATATAGTCCCGAGATATACTCCAAACAAAAATAGTTCTTGACTAAATAACCTCTGTTTCTGAAACCTGTAGTAGATAAGTATGTTGAAGAAATGAAGCTACCCGCTTCTACCTTACGAAGTGATATATTCGCTAAGGTTGCAGAAAGAAAAAATATGAATAGTGCTTATTTATCAGAAAAGCGGGTGGACCTTGTTCACCCGCTTTTTTTCATGGGAATAAGCACAAAAGGAGGTATTTATAATACGGATAAGAAGAGGAAAGGCAAAGACAAAGCTTGAAGTGCCAAAGGAAAGGATTAATCAACAGATAACAGCTCGGAATGTCAGACTGATAGACGCTGAAGGAAAGCAGGTTGGTATTGTTGATATTGATAGAGCTTTGCAAATTGCCGATGATGCCGAACTTGACTTAGTAGAGATTGCACCGGCAGCAGACCCGCCAGTGTGCAAGATCATGCGCTTTGACAAATACTATTACAACAAAGAGAAGTCAGCCCGAGAGGCAAAGAAGCGCCAACATACAGTTCAGCTGAAAGAAATCAAGATGGGCCCCAATACAGAAGAACACGATTATGAGTTTAAGAAACGAAATGCAATAAAGTTCTTGAAACAGCACAATAAGGTGAAATTTACCATCCGTTTCAAAGGACGGCAACTTGCTCATAAAGATATCGGTTACAAACTGTTGGAGCGATTAGAAAAGGACCTGGAAGATTATGCAGAGATAGATCAGAAACCAACTGAAGAGGCTAGGACCATATCAATGATTATGGTGGCTAGAAAGGATCTCAAACCTGATATAGAAAAATCTTCCGAATAACAGGGCTATAAATCAGAGATATGAATAAGGAGGAATTGGAATGCCTAAAATGAAAACGAGAAAAGGAGCAGCGAAGCGTTTCAAGCTGTCTGCAACCGGAAAGATAAAGCGCAAGCATGCTTATTTAGGGCATATTTTAACTAAGAAGACACGGAAAAGAAAACGACAATTACGACAGGCCGGATATGTAGCACCAGCAGACGTGCCGAGAGTCCGCAAGATGATAAGTTCATAATCAGGTATTAAAAAAGGAGATAATTATGTCAAGAGCGACTAACAATGTAGCAGCAAAAAATCGAAGAAAGAAGTATTTGAAAGCGGCAAAAGGATACTTTGGTGCCAGAAGCCGCCAATATAGAGCTGCCAGACAGGCAGTAGAAAAGGGTTGGTTATATGCTTATCGTGACAGAAAGGCGAAGAAGCGAGAATTTCGTAAACTATGGATCATCAGAATCAATGCAGCAGCTCGAATGCAGGGTTTGACCTACAGTGGATTCATAAATGGGCTGACAAAGGCTAATGTTGATGTAGACCGAAAAGCACTTGCCCATCTGGCGATGAATGATCCGGAAGCTTTTGGTAAACTCTGTGACCTGGCCAAGGAGAACATGAATTAATCTAACATAGCCCTATCTACTATCCATAATAGTGACAAGCAAGCAAAGCTACAAATTGAAGGTGTTATCTTGGAAAGAGAACTAACCAAAATACTACAGAAGTTTAAAGAAGACCTGACTAGAGCTCAGAATGAATACGATTTGAACATTCTCAAATCGCGCACTTTAGGTAAGAAGAGCCTGGTCACAGAAATGATGAAAAGACTGGCTTCTCTGCCACGCGAAGAGAAGCCAGTTTACGGCAAGGTGATCAATGATTTCAAAAAAGAGATCGAGAGATTGCTGGCAGCTAGAGCGGAAGAGATATTACAACAACAGTATCAGCAGACGATACGAAAAGAGGCTTATGATTTGACCATGCCGGGGCTTATCCCTGAAACTGGAAGCCTTCATCCATTGACTCAAATTGGTAGACAATTGGAAGACATATTTATAAGTTTAGGGTTTGATATTGTTGAAGGACCTGATATAGACGACGAGTTCCATAATTTTGATGCCCTGAATACCCCAGCAGACCATCCGGCAAGAAATGAGATGGACACTTTTTATCTGAAACAGAGAGAGGGGATCAGAACAGATAACAGGCTTCTGTTAAGGAGCCAGACCTCTACCGTCCAGGTTCGCACGATGGAGAAGCATAAACCCCCACTGAAAATTGTCTCTATCGGCAGGTGTTATCGTAATGATAAACCAGACGCCTCACATTCACCTTTCTTTCACCAGATGGAAGGATTAGCTATAGATAGAGGTATTACCTTTGCCGACTTAAGAAATATATTGAACAGTTTCGCCAAAAAAATGTTCGGTGAGGGTATTAAGTCGAGATTCCGGCCACATTTCTTTCCCTTTACTGAACCTAGTGCTGAATTTGACCTGATATGTTTCAATTGTCATGGCACAGGTTGTAACATCTGTAAGCAGAGTGGCTGGTTGGAAATTGGGGGAGCCGGGATGGTAGATCCCAACGTCTTCTCTATGCTCGGAATCGATTCGGAGAGGTATAGCGGATATGCTTTCGGACTTGGTATAGACAGGATTACTCTCCTGAAGTACCGTCTGCCTGATATTCGCCTTTTATTCGAAAATGATCTGCGAATGTTGCAGCAATTCAGATAAACAAAAATCTAATCGCAAATCTGTTAAAGTATAAGACTTGAGGGAAACTAATGATTTTCAGTTATAACTGGCTCAACGAATATATTGAACTCCCTGAACCGGAAAAGTTAGCCGAAATTATGACATTCGGTGGTATCGAAGTTGAGCAAATCAGCCAATATGGCGAGAATTTGTCTAAGATACAGATCGTAGAGATAAAAGAAGTCAAGAGACATCCAGATGCTGACAGGCTCTCTGTCTGCTTGATAGATACGAAAAACTCAACCAAACAGGTTGTATGTGGTGCACCTAACTGCCGTGCTGGTTTGATAACTTCTTATGCACCTGCAGGAATTAACTTAGCAGGAAATGAGATAAAAAGAATCAGCATCAGGGGAGTCGAATCAGAAGGTATGCTCTGCTCTGAAAAGGATTTGGGGATCTCGGACGACCATAGTGGGATTATGTCACTACCTGAAGATGCACCTGTCGGCTCAGATCTGGAAAGTTATCTTAAGCTTTCAGATACCGTCTATGAAGTCGAGATTACTCCAAATCGTCCTGATTTACTTGGCATTTTAGGTATAGTCCGTGACGTTGCTGCTTTAACCGAAAAGAGTCTTGAGCTACCTGAAGATTTCCCGACAGATGGCTTCAACTACCCTCTTAATGCTGTAGACCAGCGATCATCTTCAAATTTACCATTCGATTTGACTAACAGAGCCACGGATCTCTGTCCCCGCTATGTAGCCCGTGTAATCAAAGGAGTCACTGTCAAAGAATCACCAGCGTGGTTGAAGCAAAGATTGCTGACAATTGGAATCACACCGATCAATAATCTGGTCGATATTACCAATTTCGTTATGATGGAGTTTGGCCATCCTCTGCATGCTTTTGACTATGATCTGTTAGGCAATCACGAAATCGTAATAAGAAGAGCACAGAAAGGCGAAAAGATCGTAGCTCTGGACCACAGGGAATACAGTCTGATCGAAACTGATCTGGTCATTGCTGATGGCAGTAAACCTGTCGCTTTAGCTGGAATTATAGGTGGAATGGATACCTCTATAACTCAAGTAACAAAAACCATTGTGCTCGAAGCAGCTAATTTTAATAATCTCTCAATCAGAAGAACTGCAAACAGGTTGAAGATAGGGACCGATTCTTCGTATCGATTCGAACGTAATCTCTCCGATGAAACTGCCGAGCTTATAAGCAAGAGAGCAACAGATCTGATTTGTGACATTTGTGGTGGTGAAGAGATAAATCTGATTGATTCATTCCCCGAACCGCATGACAGGCTTACAATTAATCTGAGAGTATCCCGGACAAATAAACTCCTGACTACTGACCTGTCATCTGATGATATCTCCCGCTATTTAAAGCCTCTGGGCCTGGTTCCAGTAAATAAAGATACTAGCAAAGAGCTCGAAGAGAGAGATGAGTTAACTTTTGCGATCCCACCATATAGAAAAGATTTAACCCGAGAGATCGATCTGATAGAGGAAGTAATACGTATACACGGATATAACAACATTGCAGAGGTCGAAGAACGGGAATCAATTACTGACCTATACTGGTTAGATATGAAACGTTATATCGCCGACTATCTTGTTCATCAGGGTTTTTATGAAGCTATCAACTCCTCATTTTCTGAACCGGGAATTCTTAAACATTTCGAACTTTCAGAGGATGATTTCAGGTCTGACTATTTCCAATTGATTAATCCCCTGGGTGCAAGCTTCTCTATGATGCGTACTACCTTGATTCCAGGACTGTTAAAAAATGTTCAGTTCAATTTACATAACGGTCAGAATGATATCAAGCTATTCGAACTCGGTAAGGTTTTTTTGAAAGTGAATGACCAGCCTGAAGAGCGCTACTACTTAACGGGAATTGTCTGCGGAACCATTCGTCAGTTACACTGGAAGTACAAGACTGAAGATTCGAGTATATTTACCGTTAAAGGTTATATAGAGGGATTGTTAGCTAAACTGGTCGATAATCCTATCGAGTTTAAACCCTATAATATTGGTTTCTTACAGAAAGGTTCCGGGATAGAAATTCTCATTGCAGAACAACCTATCGGCAATCTTGGCAAGATCGATCCAATGTTGGCACGCAGCCTGGAGATCGAAGAGGAGATATTTGTTTTTGATATTGATGTTTCAACCCTTATTAAGCTCGGTAAAGTTAGAAGTAAGGAGTATCGAGAGATAAGTAAGTATCCCACTGTAACAAGAGACATCTCTTTCTTGATTCCTGAATCATACAGGCATCAGGAGATAGTAAAAGTAATACGTGAGACAGAAAGATCAATGATCAGAAATGTTCAGTTGATTGATGAATATAGAGGAAAGAATGTTCCCGAAGATCAAAAAAGCCTGACATATAATCTCCACATCAGTTCTTCAGAAGGGACATTGACTGATGAGACAATCAGTAATCTTCTGAATAGAATCAAAGATAGACTGAAAGATCAATTCAGAATAGAGATGAGGTAAGTTATGGATAAACAGACATTAACTCAACTGGACGATAAGATTCAATTACTTATTGATAACTATCAGTCACTGAAAAAGAAGTACACCGAACTGTCCGATGAACATGCCAGGCTAAAGAAACAGAACAATAACAATGCAGAAACGATAGAGACTCTGCAGAAAAAGCTACTGGAACTGGAGAAAGAACTGGCAGCAAAAACTTCTGCCCTGGAAACTGCAGAGAAAAAAAATGCCATACTCGAAGATAAACTCACTAAATATGAGGATGTAACCAAGACTGCTTCTTCAAAAATAGATGATCTTCTAATGCAACTCAATCAGTTATGATAACGTAATCATGGCGGAAAGAAATGCAAACTGTCGAAGTCTGTATACTGGGTAAAACTTACCGCTTACGTACTGATAATCCTGATAAGCTTCGGGAATACGCCAGTTACCTTAATTCCACTCTCGATGATATAGCTGCCAAATACGGCCTTGTTGATGCGAAGGATACCCTCACTTTAGCTGGTATGATTCTTACAGAGCAGTTATTCCACCTGAGTGAAGATAGCACACAACTGAAAAAAGAAATTGACAAATTACATAGCAAAATTTCTTCCTTTATCCAGGATAACGTTAAGAAGTAAAACTCCTGCGGTATTCGTGATATAGATTTGTATTTGAGCCAATATATATCGAGGGAATCGATCCTGTTGTGGCTTACATGCCCGGCATAGTGACCGGGACGTAAAAAGCAACTCTGGTAGATGCCCATCTTGAATTCAGGTTCAAGATTTACAAACTACACGGTACCGCAGGTATAATATAAATTTCTAAAAGTGAGGTAATTAATGGAAAAAATCATATATATCTTAATTGGGATAGTTATATCCTTAATCGTGGTTGCAGTTGTCATGTTTTTCTTGAAGCGACGGGCTTTATCGATCATATCAGATGCGAAGAAGGAAGCATCCCGCCTGATAGAAGAAAACAGGCAGAAGGCTCTGTTAGAAAAGAAAGCAGCACTGATTGAAGTTAAAGATGAATGGTATAAAACCAAACGTAGTCACGAAGAGGAGATCAATCAAAGAAAGAAAGAACTCCGTTCGCTCGAGAAGAAATTTAATGAACGGCTGGCTGGTCTTGACAAGCGTTTTGAAGGGCTGGACAAGAAAGAGAACCGGTTGAATGAACTGGAAAATCGTAACAAAGTTCGGGAAGCTGAACTGGAAACCAGGAAGAATGAGCTGAACAACCTGATAAACAAGCAACAGGAAAAATTGAGCAGTATAGCTCAGTTAAGCCGGGAAGAAGCACTGCAAATGCTAAAAAGCCAGCTAATCCAGGAAGCCCGAGATTTTGCTGCCAAAGATGTTAAACAGACAATCGAGAAGATAAAACTCGACGCCAATAAGATCTCTTCAGATTATCTTGCAACTGCAATCCAGAGAATGTCTGTAGATTTCGTAGCAGAGAGTACTGTTTCAGTAGTATCAATACCTTCTGAGGAGATGAAAGGACGAATAATTGGTAGAGAAGGACGTAATATCCGCACATTTGAAAAGGCATCAGGGGTTGATCTGATTATTGACGATACTCCGGAAGCTGTAGTCCTTTCCTGTTTCGATCCTGTAAGACGTGAGATTGCCCGTATTTCACTGGAAAGACTCATTATGGACGGACGTATTCACCCGGGCCGAATAGAGGATGTAATAGAAAAAACTCGTAAGGAAATGGATAAACAGCTGGTTGAGATAGGCGAGAAGGCCTGTTTAGACCTGAATATACATAATGTATCCAACAATATAATAAAACTCATTGGTAGATTGAACTACCGGACCAGCTACGGACAGAATGTCTTACAACACAGTAAGGAGGCAGCCTGGATCTGTGGTATATTAGCAGCCGAATTGGGCTTGAACCAGGAGATAGCCAGAAGGGCAGGTTTTCTGCACGATATAGGTAAGGCAATCGATCACGAGTTTGACGGCTCACATGCTCATCTGGGTGCCAGTTTTGCCCGTAAGAACGGAGAAACTCCTCTGATTATCAATGCAATCGAAGCACATCACGAGGAGGTACAGGCAGAATCTTGTTATGCACCTCTTGTTCAGGCTGCAGATGCTATTTCAGGAGCCAGACCGGGTGCAAGAAGAGAGGTGCTGGAATCCTATATGCAACGTCTGGAAAAACTCGAAGAGATTGCCAACTCACTTGAAGGTGTTAACAAATGCTATGCAATTCAAGCGGGAAGAGAGCTCCGTATAATAGTAGATCCGGTGTCTGTGGATGATAGTAAATCAGTCTATATTGCAACCGACATAGCCCGAAAAATTGAGCAGGAGATGCAGTATCCCGGCCAGATAAAAGTTACAGTGATCAGAGAAACCAGGTTCCAGGAAATTGCTAAATAGATGAATATTCTCTTTATCGCAGACATATTCGGCAGGCCAGGGAGACAGATAGTTAAGAGTATTCTACCGGGCTTGTTATCAGAGCTTGCTGTAGATGTATGTATTGCCAATTGTGAAAACAGTGCAGCCGGTTTAGGTGTTACAGAGAAAACAGCTGACGAACTATTCAATGCTGGTGTTGATGTTTTGACCGGTGGTAACCATCTCTGGGACAAGAAAGAGGTTCTACAATACCTAACGATAGAAAAGAGAATCCTGAAACCGGCAAACTATCCTCCCAGAGCACTAGGTAACCATTATTTTGTTAAAACTCTACCCAATAGACAAAAATTAGCCATACTTACTCTCTGTGGCCAGGCATTTATGGGACCTGCCAACTCCCCCTTCCTGGTATTGGAAGAGATGTTACCGGAGTTGAGCCAGCTGTCAGATTATATCTTCGTCGATTTCCATGCCGAAGCAACAGCCGAGAAAAGGGCTTTTGGTCTCTATTTCGATGGTAAGGTAAATGCTGTAATTGGTACACATACTCATATACAGACTGCGGATGAAGAGATACTACCGGGCGGAACTGCATATATTACGGATGCTGGAATGACTGGTCCTCACGACTCAGTTATCGGGATAAGAAAAGAGATTATCTTTGAGAAAACCCTGACTGGAATGCCCTCCAAATACGAGGTAGCAGAAGATGGAAAGCAATTCAATGGTGTTTTCATAACACTCGACGAGCATACAGGCCGAGCTACAGAGATTAAAAGGCTCAGAAAGAAACTGTAACCCATATTAAACCAGAACTGTTGAGATTGAGATTGGATGGATTTAAAATGAGTAAAGTATACTATATATCATCAAGAGCTAAAGATAATAAAGGGTTGATGTATAAATTCATCAAACTCATACACCACTGCAACATTGATTGGCTGGCAGAGAATCAGACAATCTGTATCAAGACTCATTTCGGAGAGGATGGCAATACAACTTTTATCTCACCCCTATACATCAGAAAGGTAGTAGATTTTCTCCGTGAGAAAAATACCTATCCAGTCATCGGAGATACAAACACACTCTATTCCGGTAGGAGACAACAGGGAGCTACTCATCTGCAACTCGCCATCGAGCACGGTTTTGTTTACTCTGTCGTTCAGGCTCCCTTATGTATCCTGGACGGCTTAAAGAGTAATTACCGCAGATCTATCGATATTAATGGTCGGCATTTCAGAGAGATTTCACTCGCAGGTACAATGGGAGAACTCGACGGTATGATCGTAACTTCCCATTTTAAAGGACACCCGGCAGTAGGCTTTGGTGGAGCCATCAAGAATCTGGCCATGGGGCTTGCAACCCGTAAACAGAAACAATTAATGCACGCTGATGTAAAACCTCAATACAGGGAAGATAAGTGTATCAGCTGCCGTATATGCCAGAAGGTCTGTCCCGTCAATGCTATCAGCTGGGAAAACTCAGTTTTTGAAATAGACCTGGACCTCTGTATCGGGTGTGCTGAATGCATCACTTCCTGCCCCACAGGTGCATTGAAGATACTCTGGAACGAGACACCAGATAATATGTCTGAAAAACTTGCTGAAACCGCACTTGGAGCGGTTAATTTCCTGGACAAAAAACTCTTCTACTTCAACTTTCTGATCAATATCACCCCTCATTGTGATTGCTTTAGTATATCAGATAACGCTATTGCTGAAGACATTGGCATACTTGCATCAATAGATCCAGTTGCCATAGATAAAGCAAGTTTCGATTTAGTCAGTAGAGCACGCAAGACTCAGAACTCTGTCATAGAGGGAAAAGAAGGGGACCCCTTCGGTAATCTCTTTAAAGATGTCGATCCTCTTCATCAGTTGGTTCACAGTGACAGGATCGGGCTTGGATCGCTGGACTATGAACTTGAGGAGCTTGAATTTTAGAGTATAGATAACGATATCAGTTGAAGGTATTACATAGTAGAAACTCTTTTGCTGATTATAGATCTCGTTTTTGCATAGAGCAGGCTTTCCAGACATTCATCAGAAGCATGGCAGTGGTAACACTACCAACCCCGCCAGGTACCGGGGTTATAGCAGCAGCCTTATGATAACAGCTATCAAAATCAACATCACCGACATAGGTTTTCTTCTCCCCTTCTACAATTTCGTTTGTCCCTACATCAAGTATAATAACCCCCTCTCTGATCATATCTTCCTTTATAAATCGAGCCTTTCCGAGCGCAGTAATAAGGATATCTGCCTGTCGGGTATAATCTGAGAGATTGGACGTTCTACTATGGCAAACTGTAACAGTAGCATTTCCCGGTTTCTGTTTATTGATCAGTAGATTCATCAGTGGTTTACCAACAATATGACTTCGGCCACAGAGCACTGTATGCTTACCGGATAGTTCTATTCCATAATACTTGATCATCTCCATAACAGCAGCTGGAGTTGAAGGAAGAAGGCATTCCGTTTCCAGCAACATCTTTCCCAGATTAACCGGATTGAAACCATCTACATCCTTTTCGGGTATGATGATCTCTGCTATCAAATTATCATCGATATGGTCTGGCAATGGTTTTTGCACCATAATAGCATTAACTTCAGATTCATTATTGAGTTCTCTTATCGTAGTGACTAACTCCTCTTCTTTGATCGTAGCAGATAATCTTCTTACATCAGTTCTGATACCGATCTTAATCCCACGCTTCTCGATGTTTGCCACGTAGAACTCGGCTGCAGGATCCTGACCCAGTAATAATACAGTTAGTTGAGGTTCAGCATCCAATGCGGCAATCTTCTCTTTCAATTCAGCATATATAACTTTGATTAAGGGTTTTGCCAATAACTTCTTCTCCATCGATATACTCCTTCAATGATTCCCTTATGTATGAATTTCCACTTCTAAATCACTATAACTGCTGACAGTCAAGTTAAGATTACTGAGAATCTATCCCCTGTTCTGGAAAGGTAACTTTGTATATATTATCGCTTTCTCTTGCATCAGAAGAGATTTAACCGGATGATATGATCTTCTGTGGTGTTCTGTTATACCATATTCTGCAAGAGCTTTCATATGTTCTCTGGTTGGATATCCCTTATTCTTCAGGAAATTATACTCCGGATAGTCTTTATGAATTTCTCTCATAATTCGATCTCGAGTAACTTTTGCCAGAATGGACGCTGCTGCTATCGAAACATAAAGAGAATCGCCCTTCACTACCGTCAGAGCTTCCGGTACTCCAGCAGGTTTAGAGTTTCCATCTATCAAGACCAGGTCCGGTTTCACAGATAGATTCTTCACTACTTGCTCCATCCCTTGCATTGTTGCTCTCAGAATATTCAGATTGTCAATATCAGAAACGGGCACGACAGCAACCTGGCAGGCGATAGCATTCTCCAGGATCTCTTCATATAACTCCTCCCTTACTTTCTCGGTCAGTTTCTTGGAATCATTAATAATAGCAAGAATTCTATTCTTATCGAGGATACAGGAGGCAGTCACCAGGGGCCCGGCCAGAGGACCACGTCCAGCTTCGTCGACTCCCGCTACGAAGCGAAAGTTGGGAAAATCATTAAGTTCATGCTGATAGAGAAGGGACATACTCTTTAATCTCCTTTCACGATGTAATCATCGGCCAGTTTCAGAGCACTAAGCATACTATAGGGAGAGGCGATAAACTTCCCTGCAATATCGTATGCTGTACCATGGTCCACCGATGTTCTCAGGAAGGGTAAACCGATAGTGACATTAACCCCTCTTTCTCCTGCTATTAGTTTGAAGGGTATCAACCCCTGATCGTGATAACAGGCAATGACCTGATGATAGTCCCTTAATCTATAGCGGAAAAAGGAATCAGCGGGGAATGGCCCGTCTATCAGAATTCCCTCTTCTCTTAACTTATCAAGCGCGTTCTGTAGTATATTCTCCTCTTCACCGAAAGCTGCATCTTCTCCACAGTGAGGATTGAGTCCCAGCAGTGCTATTTTGGGATTATTCCTTCTTCTGAGCGCAAACTCATAGATGAGTCTCATTTTGGGTATTATTAACTCTTCTCTGATCTGTTCAGTCACTTTTTTCAGGGCTGTATGGGTTGTTAAGAGAGCAATATCTATCTCGTGAGAGACAAAGTTCATAACAAATCTCTCATAACCGAATTCCCGTGCCAGGAATTCCGTATGCCCGATAAAATCCGGTTCAAATTCTCGTATTGCAGTCTTGGATACCGGAGAGGTAACCAGGGCATCTATATCATATTTTTTAATGTCAGCAACGACTCTTTTCAGGATATCATAAGATATCTTACCGGAATTCCTATTCGGTTTGCCCGGAGTAACGTCCTGAGCTTTGAACATAACTGCATAGAGCTGACAGGAGCCGTCAATCTGACCCGGATTATCTATGATCATTATCTCCTTCTTCCCTGCCTGCCTGGAGCCGGGAGCTTTGTTGTGCCTGATAAAGGAAAAACCAGGAGGCAGAAAGTCATCTCCATAGATGATATAAGCCACATTGTCCTGTAAATAATACTGGCTAAAACACTTTTTCACTACTTCCGGACCGATACCAGCAGGATCACCGGTTGTAATTGCTATTTTTTTCATTCTGAACATCCTCCTTACAAACAAATAATTCAGAAAGCTCTAAATCCTGGAGATTCCTTGTACATTACCTTACTCTCTCTGATTAGGGAATCAATGATATCATACTTATACAACAATTCAATCTTGTCTCAGATCGACTTCAAGTTTTCTTGTCAGATGAACCGGGTACCGATAGAGGAACCTCTTTATTGCAGAGGGGGCATTCTTCCGGTTTATAGCTTCTGATATTCAGCTTTAGCAGTGATTCAGTTCGAACACCAAAATCGACCTCTCCCCCGCTTCTATCGACAAGCAGTCCAACAGCCAGAACTTTTATTCCGAGGGAGTGCAGTAGCTCGATTACCTCATTGACGCTACCACCGGTAGTGACAATATCTTCAATAATAATTGCCTTCATCCCTTTAAAAAGTTTAAAACCGCTACGGACAGTCATTTTACCATCTTTCCTCTGTACAAAGATGAATTCCTTACCTAATTCCTTTGCTACTTCATATCCAAGAACTATTCCCCCCATTGCCATTCCTATTATGATATCCGGATTCGTGTCTTCTAGTTTTTCTACCAATTTTTCGGCCAGTCTAACGACGTTCTCAGGCTGTTGTATGACTCTTATTTTTTCGATATATCTGCCGCTATGCAGGCCGGATGTCAGTTGAAAATGACCGTCGAGCAGAGCATCACAATCTTCGAGGATCTCGATCACCTCTTCATCCACTCCATTTTCGTCCTGCTTGTCATACTGATCCTTCAGTTGTTGCAACAGTTCCGAAGCACGGGTATAATCTTGCTCGAGTGTTTTCAGCTTTATCCCTCTTACTACAGTACTGAAGATTTCTCCGGCATATTCGTCTGTCAGTATAGCTTCAATACCGTTATCAAGGAGATAATTTTTCGCCAAGTTCGCTTCGACCGAATCGTTAAAGGTCTTTAAAGTCTTGTATTCTTCCATCTATCACCCCTTTGGTGTTTATTTACTGCTGAAGATTATCTCAGTCAGTTTAGATGTCAATCGATTTTGCTGATAACCTGTCACCTTCGTGACATCCGGCATCTGCTCATTAGAATATCAATATGTCCAGACAAAAAAAGGCCCGGATATGATTGATCCGGGCCTCTTGATTAACTTTGATATGAGTTTATTTCATGAGAATCATCTTCTTAGTTGCTGTGTATTCTCCACTCTGCATACGGTAGAAGTAGATACCACTACCTGATTCTCTGTTACGATCTGATCTGCTATCCCAAACGATTCGATGTTCACCGGCATCCAGATGTGCATCAACCAGTGTTGTCACTTTCTGTCCTCTGATATTGAAGATCTCGATAGTGACAGGTCCGGCCTGTTGCAGGCTGAAGCTGATTGTTGTCTCCGGATTGAAGGGATTAGGATAGTTGCTGTTCAATCTGGTTACCATTGGAGCAGTTGTAGTATCATCAGTACTAGACTCGATTTCGACAACTACCTCATTGGATGGTTCTGATTCTCCTTCTGTATAGAGAGCAGTGACCCAATAAGTATATTCACCTGAATCCAGATTCTGATCATAATATGTAGTTACAGTAGCACCAGTCTCGGCAATTTCTACTCCGTCACGATACACTTTGTAACCAAGCAGGTCTCTGTTACCGCGAACAGGTGTTGATTCTGCTTTACCACTTATAGATAGATTAGTTCTTTCTCCAGGTGTAATCGGGTTGGGTATTGTCTGTACCACAGTTGGAGATAATTCTGCAATTCTACCATCGGGATAGAGCACTACAGCTCTGATGAGATAAGCCTCATTCCATGGAGCCCAGGCTCCTGATGTATTATCACGATCCCAGGATCGCCCATTGTCCAGATTTCCATCATAACCAACATACGGTGTCTGGGCTAATGATCCGAACCCAACCATGAAATCTCCATCAATCCAGAGGTCTTCTCCTGATACATCAACATCGACCCATTGTTCATCAATGGCTGCCGTGGACTGTGTGAATAACAGGTCATCACCCGGCTGGGTGCCTGCCCAGTTATAAACCTCGGCATTGAAATCACCAGAATCGGAAGTAAAGAATCTGAGTGTCAGGATCTGACACGGTTCAGCAGGTGACATCTGTGTTGCCATTGTGTAGCCGGTATAGCTGTAAGCACCTGTGTAATTACCATCGTTGTCATAGATCAGCTCTTCGATCTCACCTGTTGCTGTTCCGGGTGCATCCCAATCGAGATCGACGTTGACATCGGCTACTACCTCTGCAGTCAGATTGACTGGGGGATCGAGATCGATATCTTCGATTACTACCTCGACGCTATTGGAAGCTTCGGATTCACCTTCATCATAGACTGCAGTCACATGATAGGTATATGTTCCATCTTCCAGATCTTCATCGAGATATTCCAGTTCTTCAACCAGATCGGTATTGATCATAACACCATCACGATAAACATTATATCCAAGAAGTTCTCTGGTGTTGGTTCTGATGGTATTTGTTTCATCAGTAACAGCACTAATCGGGGTTGAACTATATGACCTGCCTGCACTGTTAGTCAGCATCATTCCTTCCTGAACAGTGTTACCTGCCAGCTGGTCACGGCTGAATCTCAGTTCTCCGTTATCGTGGCCATAAGCTCTAAGCATGAAGTTGGCTTCAAAGCCGGCACTCTCGACAGTTGACCACTGGTTCCCGGTATAATCAGCTGAGAAGTAATGTGTATTCGGTTGGAATTCCCAGGGTGCCCCTATACCGTCGTCTGTTCCCAGGCCAAGAAATCCGGTGTAGCTCATAGCGAGCATGAAACCGTTCGGTGCACTGACAGGATCCGGTAATACGAATTCGTTCCACTGCATATCGACATTGGGAATACTCATCTGCTGGAACAGAATGTCACTACCGTTCGGCAAGCCCTGAGCGTTCAGGCCAAAGATAAAGAGATTGACCGCTGCATGAGGACCACCTTCGTCTGTAGTGAACCAGTGAACTTCGTGTATTTCGGCATCATTACTATGAACAGAACCCATAACGCCGTTATTAGTTCCGCCCTGGAAGCCAAGCTGGCCATCCTGAACACCATCATCATAACGGAATTCATGTAATGTTTGGCCTGAGGGTGCTTCCCAGGTTAACAGGACATTAACGTTATCTACTATCTCATAAGCGAGATTTTCTGGTGGATTCAATTCGATTACACCTTCCGGTGTAGCTTCGACCTCGTTAGAGGGCTCAGACTCACCAAGGTCATATACAGCAGTAACATAGTAAGTATAAGTAACACCGTTTACCACGTTTGTATCTTCGTATTCTGTCTCTGTTACCAGAGCGGCATTTACTAATACATCATCACGATAAACGTTGTAGCCTAACAGTTCCTGACGTAAGCGACGTGTACTCTCGAACCTTGTTGTAACTCTTCTGGTGTCTGTTTCCAGAGTTCGAGTTGCTGGTGCATCCCATTCCAGGTTGACTACACCATCTCCAGCTTCTGCTGTCAGGTTTTGTGGAGGATTGAGTACTACAGCACCGGCATCCCAGATGGTTACATCATCTACAGCGATACCTTCATACTGAACAGATCCGTCTGAACCGAAACGGAATCTCAACATAACCGAAGACTGGTTTTCCAGTCCTGTGAGGCTGGTAGAGTGAAGAACCCATTCTCCAACCTGTCCTGACCATTTCGGTGGTGGTATCGGACCATAAGTACTATCATTATTGTAGAAGCCATCATCTCCAATGAAGTGTACCCAGGTGTTACCACCATCGATTGAATATTCCAGGATCATTCCGTCAAAGTTGTTTTCAGTCCAGAGATTGAGCCAGACAGAGAACATCGGGCTATCAAGCTCGCTGAAGTCGAAAGCAGGTGCCATCAACCAGCAATTTGAACTGTTTTCATAATTTTCGGTTAATCCTGTCATATAGGCATTAACTCCACTATAGGCAGAATTGATATTGGTCTGAGCAGGTGTTCCTAATTCCCATTGATCATTACCGGAAACTGCACCGGTAGTCCAGCTCTGTGGACCGTCTTCGAAATCCTGGAAATAAGGAAATTCGCTGATTGTAGTAAGCGGAGTTGCCAGAACCCAATTCGATGGATCTGATTCACCTGTATCATAGACTGCAGTTACATAATATTCGTAAGTAACTCCATTGACCACATCTGTATCTTCATATTCTGTCAGAGTTACCAGAGCAGTATTAATCATAACATCATCACGATAGACATTATAGCCCTGGAATTCTCTGTCTCTGCTTTCTTCTGCTCTTGTCTCCACTCTTCTTGTTGCTCTGCTGTCTGGGAAAACTGGTTCATCCCATTCCAGATTAACAACACCGTCACCAGGTATTGCAACCAGGTTTGTTGGTGGTGGAAATTCGGGAGGAATTACTTCACCAAAGACCATTATAGCCTGAGGTTTGTTACTCGAAGTTGTGGTTGTGGTATTTTCCGACTGATCAGAGCCGTCAGAGCGTACGAATCTGAATCCGTTAGGAACATCATAGATTCGTTGTTGACCGGATGAATTATAGGAAGGTACCTGTGCAAATGCAGTATCAACTAAGATATTATCGACACCATTCCATACAAATGGTTCATCGAGCTCCAGCAGATCCCAGTCACCTTCTACAGGCATATAAGCAGTATTGAAGTAGACATTATTTACTGCTGTTACCTCGATATGTTCCGAACTGTCGTCAGCTGTTGTATGTATCATTCTGATTCGGAAGTCAGGCAGATCATGAAGCGGTGGTTCAACGACATAGAATCCGAAGTGAGTCAGGGCATCACCCGCCTCTATACCAGCAGCTAGGAGTTCAGAAGCATGGTAGACCATCTGACCACGTAAGCTGCGATAGAATATATTGATCGGAGCTGCAGTTGTAGTACCGTTCACTTCCTCACCAACACCGAAAATAACCGTACTTTCCGGATAAGCAAAACCCGAGAGTGGGATATCGGTTGGGGAATTAATACCTGTATGAGTGATCTGGATATTCGCAGTCTTCTCACCCTCAGTAAGCGGTTCGAAAACGATTTCAATATCACTGCTTTCACCAGCAGCCAACTCGATTGGATAGACTACATCCTCCATCGAGAATTCAGCAGCATCATCACCGGTAATGATGATATCACCGTCGGTTATTGACAGTGTACCAGTTCCGACATTTGATAATGTAAAGGTTACTGGCAGAGAAGTTCCACCGAGAGTAGCTGTAAAGTTAGCCTCTTCAGGAGTTACACCAAGAATAGCATCGGTCGGTAATAGGTCAACATTGACGTCATCAACGTATATCCAGTTGAAACCAACATTCTCTGTTATGTAGTAATTAAAGGCTATATGCTTTGTTCCTGTGTGGGCACCGAGACTGACAGTGTATTCCGACCAGGTTTGAGTGAAGTACTCTTCCGTCAGAAGAGTAGCATTTGCATGAAGGTCGGTTGTATTGAAATAAGGTTGATCAAGGATCATAATCCTCATCTTTTCCTTGTCTCCATTAGGTGCCTGACTCGAATATCCGTAGAATGACAGTTCTACACCATCATCCATAACGATCGGAGGAGATATCATCCATTCGTCTGCCAGATAGCTTGAGCCTGATCCGTTATAGGAGCGGGCAGCATAAGACCCGGTATTACTGGAAACAGAGCTCTGTTCCCAGTAGGAACCATCAATACCATTGACCACAGTCCAGCCAATCGGTGGGAAATCATCTTCGAAACCTTCATCCCAGGGGAATTCGGTTACTGTAGCATCGAATCCTTCACCGGAAAGGGGGATTTCATTTACTACTCTGGTATCTGTCAAACCATCGTCTATGAACAGAGTCGTTGTGTATATCAACTCGTCAGATGGGGAGAAACTAACTTCGATCGTAGTAGATTCTCCACTGGCCAGGTTGACAGCCTCTGTGATATTGGTCAGGTTGAAGTTAACATCATCACCAATCCATATATCTGCAGGTGACAGGGATAAGACACCGCCACCGGTATTCATTATCGTGAATTCCTGGGGTGTAGTTGTTCCTACGAGAACAATTCCGAAATCATGCTGGTCTGGAGTGATCGAAAATTGAGGTTCATCAGAAACTTCAAATTCGTAAGCACCTATACATGGTTCCAGATCATCACGTAATGTCCCGACGATATCATCATCAATACCGACTATCGGGGTTCCGGCTGCATTGAGCTGTGGCCCGAAAGGTAGAAGATTCGTTGTTCCTGTATACATCGGATCACCCTGCAGTGAATTCTGATCATTTCCTACCGGTATATTAACTGCCTGTAGAGCAGCGAGATCGGCTACATCTGTACCGTAGTATACAAAGTTTGCACTTCCGCCTGCATAATAGTTATTATGATCTTGTTCCAGGACGCTGTCAGTCGATGATAAATAGAGTGCATGACCGTCTCCGGGACCATCATAAACAAATGAATTGTTGACCGATCTCAGCTCGGATAAACCGGTAGTAGCATAAAAAGCTGCACCAGTTCCACTATCCACGTAGAAACTATTATAATAAAGGTTTACATATGAGGTACTGCTACCCAGGTAGATACCACGAACTAGGCTGCCAGTATTGCTGAAACCACCACCGAACTGATTATTATAAACCCAGTTAGGGGTAGTTTCTGTTCCATTCCAGTAAAGACCATAAATCCCGTACTGAGCAGCATTAATTATAGTATTATAGGCAAATTCCATACCATCGTGTACATAATATATATATGCACCACGTGAGGAAGATGAGCCCTCGAGGCGCAGATCCATCAAGTTATACTTAATAATCGGGTTTGAGGTGTGGTAGACATAGTAACCACCATAATAAGCGTTGAGGAGTTCATTATTGAGAGCCTGAATTCCTGTAACGGCATCATCAGAACCGGAACCTCTGAAAGTTACGTTATAGTAGCCTCCGACAACTGTACAATTCTCTATCAGTATATCACTGACATTGGATGCTCCACTGGTATAACTTGTATTACTACCAGATACAACGATTCCGAGATAGTTGCTGGAAGTGGATGTATCAACTGTGATGATTTCACAGTCAGTGATTTCTATATCCTGAGAGTTACTCATAATATGTACAGGCCAACCATAATCACTATTGTCACCTGCTGTTATGCTCATGTTATCGAATCGGATGTGTTTAGCACCTTCCAATCTAACAACATGGCGGTCAGCACTCTCTGTAGGTTCATAGGATAGCTCAACCGCATCGGGAGTAAGGCCCATACCGGTAAAAGTTATGGTATTGAACTCCGAAGCACCGTTGATCTCTGGTATATAAAGCTGCTCTATGTAAGTTCCTGGTGCAATCTCGAATATGACAGATCCATCTATACCCACGAGGATTAGATCGTCTACTGCAGAGGATAGTTCATCATAGTCTCCGGTTCCATCCCAGTTGATTGTATATGTTCCGCTCAGTGCATCACCTACTACTATAACATCAAGAGGTGTGGTCTCATCATTGGCAGGATTTTCATCACCGGTAAGTACTACCTGACCGTAAACATAAGTTTCTTCCAGGATAGCGGGTGTCCATTCCAGATCTACTGAAGTCGTCTCCAGAAATTCCAGAGGTACAGTAACCTGAGTAGAAGCCAGTTCAACTCCACCCTCTTTCATCAATTTCACGGTGTAGTCGTTCTGCATAAACTCACCCCAGTTACGGACAGTAATGGTATAAGTAGCCGGTGAGCCCATATTAACTACCTCAGGTCCGGAGATATCAGTCGCTGCCATATCATTATCGTATTCAGCGACATAAGGCTGAATCTCCAGCAACATATTAGCTCTGTTGATCGAAGTTGTGCCGGTAGTTGCCTGATCTGCCGGTTGTGAGTCGCTACGATAATAGAGCGATGTATTCCAGCCTGTTGTAGCCGTATAATAAACAGAAGCATTCTGTGTATAATCATCAACCAGGTCGAATACGACATCGATCAGCACATTAGACTCCCCATCCCATTCAAAAGGATTGGTGAATATATGTTGATTCCAACCAGCTTCGGGCATGAATAGATCATCCTGCCATACCTGGTCATAATCACCAACTTCGAATGTTGTGGTTAATTCAGTCTGATCTGTATGCTTCATCCTGATGCGATAATTGGGCATTGGTGAACAGTTGTTAAGAGCTTCAACATTGAAAGCAACATTGTTGATAAAGCCCGGAAAGTCGGTTAATTCACTCGCCAGAACAAGATATTGGACTCTGTGATTCTTGTAATATGTTCCGTAGGGTGTGGGGTGCCCTGTCGTAGAGTTAGAAGTTGTATCGGTTCCGATCTCTACCAGACCGGGAGGTAACACTGTTTCGAACTGCCAGACTGGACCTTCGGTTGTAAAATCGTCATTACTGGCGATTACCTGCCAGTAATAGGTAGTCCATTCATCAAGCGGGCCACCAATATCGATATTGGTCAAGCTTGTTACTGCAGAGCCGTTATAGACCTGTGCTACCGGTGGATTAACAGTGTCGACCAGCACCTGGACATCTTCGGTCAATTCACCATTAGTCCAGCTTATACCGGTATCGACAGCTATCTGATCAGCACCATCTTCAGGCATAGGATTAGCGGGTGCTCCCGGAGCACCAGCCACTTCATAATGCAATCTGATATTGACTGCATAGCTACCCGTATTCCCTGCATCTGTCGGGAATGTATTATCCGCATAATTGTAAACAGCACGATCCGTTTGTGCTGTGTAGGTAAATGAGGGATAACCGGTTGCATATGCCCCGTCATGATTTTGATAATAGATTTCCAGATTATCGATTCCATTATAGATGAAAGGGGTATCGAGTGTGATCGTATGCCACCCGGTTCCATCCCAGGTAAGACTGCCATCAAATACCAGGGTATAATCTGTAGTATCGACATAATCACCAGTAGCATAAACTGCATCAGTTGTATGCTTCATGTAGATCATCTGATCGATAGTCTGGTAATTTGTTGGCGTATTGCCAACATGATATGATATCTCTGTGATCTCAACATCCTGCCCGATTTCCGATTGCAGGTAAATCACCCTTGACCAGCCGTAATCATAGAATCCGTAGAAAGGAACATAATTATTTGTCTCTGTTCCTGTCCCGATCTCAATGAAATCAGCCAGCAAGGGAGTGGACGCAAAAATTCCCAACGTAATTGTCAGGAATAGTGTGAGGATTAGATTTCGTTTCATCTTCATCTCCTTTGGGGGTTTGTGTCGTGTTTAATAGTTCTCATATTAACGACGTTAAAGTTGTTTGGTAAAGATTCCTGATTTGTTCTTCAACAATAACGATTTTAGTGATAGTGATAATAGAAAAGCAGAGGGATGTCTCAGCTCTAAGATACGGGATTCAATATCCTTTTCAACAATATTGCCCGAGTAGGATTCACTACAGGCTCTCCTGTTAAATCCTGACCCGTTTTCCTTCGAAGCATTGTAGACTATATTATGTTTCATCATCGAATGTTTTTTGTTGATTACAGTTAATCTGTCAAGGATTTTCATCTTCTTATCCCCATCACACTTCCTTAAAGGGAACCAGCAGCAGAGCAATAGTATGTAAAGAGCAATCTGCAATAAACCAGATATGCTGTAACAAATCAATAACGCCCATTCATTTCTTTTCTCCTGCATCTCCTTCTTCCGATTAAACCTTTCGCCATTAATTGCAATGATCATCTTTTTTCTTCTCCCTCAAATTTAGCTATCGACTTTCTAACCCCGGTTATTCTATTCTTCTCGTTACGTCTCTCTCCTCAGTCACTTTGAAATTCTGAATCTCGACAACTCCAATCATCTTTTTCCCCCTCTATATATATATGCTTCACAAAAATTTCGAGAATTTCTTCCAAAATCACCCGGTTCTTTACTATCAAAGGCTAACAAGCAATTTAGTTTTTTTTAAAGGGAATGAATGTTTTATACTGCTTACTCAACCCCCCAGGCTATGCTTCAGCCGGGGCTTAAACCTTTCTGCGTCTTCGGTGCCTTTCGGTGGCTCAAATCCCCAAACAAAAAAGCCCGGGATTACATACCCGGGCTTTTGTTTTATTAGTTTCTGTTTTTGATCTTACTTCATCATCAGCATCTTTTTCGTCGAGGTATATCTACCACTCTTCATACGATAGAAATAGACACCGGAAGCAACTTCGCGGTTCTGATTATCCCGGCCGTTCCAGATGACTGAGTATTCACCAGATTCCCTGAACTCATTCAGAAGAGTCTTAACTCTCTGACCTTTCGAGTTATATATACCGATAGTTACCATATCCGACTGTTGCAGGCTGAACTCGATGGTAGTATCCGGATTGAATGGATTGGGATAGTTACCACGCAGAGCGGTAACTAACGGAACCGTAGTAACATCGTCAGCACTATCTACGATCTCGACCTCAACCTCATTAGATGGATCGGACTCTTCCTCACCGTAAAGAGCTGTTACGTAATAGGTATACAGGCCGGCATCGAGATTTTCGTCATAATAAGTTGTTTCCGTCTCGGAAGTCTCAGCTATCTCTGCGCCGTCACGATAGACCCTGTATCCTGTTAGTTCTCTATTAGCACGGTAAGCCGGTGTATTGTTCTGACCGCTGACAGCGACAGACATTCTCTCACCCTGAACTACCGGATTGGGTATGCTCTGATTAACTACAGGTGCCAGTTCCGCGATCCTACCATCGGGATAGAGCACTACAGCTCTGATCAGATAAGCCTCATTCCACGGATCCCAGGCTCCTGATGTATTATCACGATCCCAGGATCGCCCATTGTCCAGATTTCCATCATAACCAACATACGGTGTCTGGGCTAATGATCCGAACCCAACCATGAAATCTCCATCAATCCAGAGGTCTTCTCCTGATACGTCAACATCTACCCAATCCTCATCAATGGCTGCCGAGGACTGAGTGAATAACAGGTCATCACCCGGCTGGGTGCCTGCCCAGTTATAAACCTCAGCATTGAAATCACCAGTATCGGAAGTAAAGAATCTGAGTGTCAGTATCTGACACGGTTCAGCGGGCGACATCTGTGTTGCCATTGTATAACCGGTATAGCTGTAAGCGCCTGTGTAATTACCATCGTTGTCATAGATCAGCTCTTCGATTTCACCAGTCGCTGTTCCAGGTTCATCCCAATCAAGCTGAACATTAACAAGGTCAATTACCTCAGCAGTAAGATTGACAGGTGGCAGGATCTCCATCTCAATAGTGACCTCTACCGTATTAGACGGTTCTGATTCCACATCATCATAGAGAGCTGTTACATAATATTCATATTCACCCTCTCCCAGATCTTCATCTAAGTAGGCCAGCACATCGGCAGCTAACTGGGCGATTTCAACCCCATCGCGATAGACAACGTAGCCGGTAGGATCCATACGTAACTCTCTCTGGGAAACCGGATCGAAACCTGTATAATTATCGGCGTGAATAGTAGAAGGATCGACATAACCATAGCGTTGATCATTAACCGGCCTTATTTCCTCGAGCACTACGGTCTCTCTGCCCGGAACATAAGATACATATCCCTGAATATTCCAGTTGTAATTCTGTGTTGGGGCTACCTCGAGCAGGGTGGTCCATTCATTGTTCAGATACATCATATTACCCAGCCCGTCGATTGCCGGGCCTTCATCAGCTCCTGCAGGATACCCGGTCTGAGTATTGATATGAATTCCGATCCATAATTCTTCGGCTTCTATATACACTGGATATAAGAGGTCTACTATATTCCAGGCATTGATCTCCGGATTGGTTACAGGTTGCTCTGTGACCAATGTCCCCGGTTCTGTTTCCGTTCCACCGGTCCAGACATTGATCGTGTAGGTTGCATTTGCCTGTCGTGGATAGAAACTGACCTTACGGAGGAATTTACCGATCACGTTCATATCAGCCAGATGATCGGGTGAGAAACGAATAGCTGCTTTGAATACCAGCGCTGCTCCGGTTCCAACACCTGTATAATTAACTCCATCATCCCAGTGTATCCAGGCTTCCGGTTCCGGTGCTTCCCATTCCAGCTGGACGTTATCATCATCTACCACTTCAGCAGTCAGATTAGCAGGTGGCATATAGATCGGAGCGTAAGGTGTAGCTCCCACCATATTGGACGGATCGGATTCACCTTCGTCATAGACGGCAGTAACATAATATACATAGGTTACATCATTCTCTACATCCGTATCTTCATATTCCGTATCTGTTAAGAGGTTTGTGTTGATCATTACGTCATCACGATAGAGATTATAACCCAGCAGTTCCAGGCGGGTCTCTCTTGTCATCCCGGCTCGTGTATCCAGGCTTACGGTTCGCGTTGCCGGCGGTAGGACGGGTTCATCCCATTCCAGCCAGACGATCTCATCACCGGATAGAGCGGTCAGATTAAGTGGTGGGTGTAATATATAAGGTGTTGCTTCCACAACGTTGGAAGCTTCAGACTCTCCTTCGTCATATACAGCTGTTACATAATATTCATAGGTTACACCACTTTCGACATCTGCATCCTCATATTCTGTAGCAAGTACCAGTTCGGTATTGATCATTACATCATCACGATAAACGTTATATCCCTCTAACTCGAAACGGGTATTTCGCTGACCGGATTGTATATCTCTCCTGCTTTCGCTGCCACTAACACCAGCTCTCGTAGTTCTGACAGTCGGCAGAGCAGGTTCATCCCAGTCGAGCATAACCAGCAAACCTTCGGTAGAAACCGTCAGATTTTGTGGTGTAAGAAGATCGAAAGGCATAACCTCTACTATGTTGGAGGGTTCTGATTCACCATAGAGATAGAGGGCAGTGACGTAATACTGATAGGTATCAAAGTTTGTGACATCTGTATCCAGATATTCGGTTTCCAGAATAGTTTCTGTATTGATCATTACACCGTCTCGATAGATATTATAACCTGAGAGAGTTCTTGCCTGCTCCCGGTTACCTGTTGAACGAACGTCACCGGTATCAGGTGCTGTCCAGGTGAGTAAAACCTCCCCCATACCGGCAGCGGCAACCAGATCCTGCGGTGGATTGATCTCAGGTACTATCTGCCAGCCGACATTATCCATCAGGAGAGTAGTAAACTCATCATTGGCTTCGAATTTAAAGGCAATATTCTGTGTCGGTGTGGCCGGATCGAACAGAACTCCATATTGAGTATACACAGAGTTCTCGCTTATACTGATTGTTTCAACGGGTACAAATGTATCAGCATCTCCCGGATCGGTCATAACTCCGACGATCAGGTCACCTGATCTTCCGGCCAGGCTGATCTTAGCCCAGAATTTCAGGTAGTTCTGATCAAAATTGGTTACTGGTGGGGCACTTAGCAGCAGATCGAGCAGATAATCGGGCCCGGTTGCCATCTGTATCTGATTGGGTGGAGAGATCGGACTGTTGGCACCAGATCCTTCCGACCAGGTCCTGACATAGGCTGATGTCGACTCCGATTCCACTATCGCTGACCACCCTGCCGGGAGGTTCGGTGTTGTTACTCCATCGAAATCTTGAAAAAACTCGGTTAACGGAACAGCTGTCGAGAAAGACCAGACCGGTACGTTCTCAGCATCGCCACGTGTTAATCTCAGAGGTTCATTGGGATCAATAGTAGTTGGAACTACCTTCCAGTAGTATGTCGTATCATAATCCAATATATCAGGCAGAATTTCCCCTGTTGTATAATTGTTCTGCCCATCGATATACTCTACCCAGACAAAATCCTCTTCGTTAAAAACATCGGTTTCGTCAAAATAGACCCTGAATCCAACCGGGTCAGTATAGAGCGGTTGTGAGAAATAAGACCAGGCCAGTTGCTCCAGATTTACCGCTATATTTTCTGCTCCGTTAGACGGCTGAGGTTGAGTTGCTACAGTTGGGTTGGGGCCTACAGACCATTCGCCACTGACTACTACATCCTTTATCTCACTCCAACCATCATTCATCATTCCTGCTATACTATATAAAGACCATCTAATCATTACTAATTCTTGATCATTACATTCTTCTGGTAATTCGTATTCAATGTTTAACCAATCTTCACTATTAGGTAGAGTCCAGTCAGATATAGGAAATTGTATCCAATTCAAACCACTGTCAATGCTGTAAAATGTTCTGAAATCCCTGGGGCCAAAGATGAAAAAATCTGAATCCATCTGTCTTCTTAGCTGAGAGCTTAATTCCAGATTCTCCATACCTTCAGTGGAAAAGGAAATCTCCCAGTAATCATTCAACTCCCAGTTATTGGCCCTGTACACACCCTCATCGGGATATCCGGTCATTACAGTAGCTGAAGTTGTTATCGTATCGAGTACTGGTGGCCTTGAATCAAATGCCACTGCCGGAGGTTCCTGTAATGCGAGAGCATCTTCATCGAAGAATATTATTGGACCGGGAGGATATACATCAGGATCTATAATAAATTCTCTTCTTGCCCATCTATCTGTCCCTTCCTGATAAATTTCCATTATTACTGTATCATATTGCAACCAATTCCTCGGTGCTCCAATTGAAGTAAAATTTCCCAGATTGAACCTGCACAAGAAACGTCCTTGCTCGATATTTGCCAAAGCTCCAATATTACCATGAATTCTACTATCCTGAACCCATTGATCTCCAATCTCTGGTATCCAGGCAAGGAAATAGACAGAACCATCATCAGGTGGATAAACAACATTTTCTGGATAGAATCCGCCATAATCATACAACTCTTGAGCTGTTACCCTTGATTGACCATAAAGATTAAACGCAGCTAAGAACACTGTAATAGTCATTATTACAATCAAAACCCTCTTCTCCATAACAAACCTCTCTTTTTTATATTTAATCCGTTAAAGTATGAAGCCAATTGTTGTTTTTCCTTACGTCACCAATAGTCATAACTTTCAGGATACTTCAACTTTTCTATATGAAGGATTGCTTATCTTTATGTCAAGGAATTTGTTACGGTTTCTTTGATGTGGCTGGTGGGGGTGATATGGAGTAATGGGGTAACGGGGTGACGGGGTGACGGGGTAACGGGGTAACGAAGAGACGAAGTGATGGAGTGACCCTGATGTAATAGAAAAAACCAATACACAGGGCAGGCGGGGTGACCCTGATGTAGTAGAAAAAAACAATTACACAGGGTAAGCGGGGAGATCAGGGGACTGAGAGACTGAGAGACTGAGAGACTGAGAGACTGAGAGACTGAGAGACTGAGAGAGGGAGAGACGAAGTGACGGGGTGATGGGGTGATGGAGTGACGGGGTAACGGGGTGACAAGGTGACAAAGTAACAAGGTGACAAGGTGATGGGGTGATAAAAAAAGAGCCCGGGAAAATACCGGGCTCTTTATGTTTATGATAACACGGCCGATATTATTTCAGCAGCATCATCTTGTGTACTTTGTTATATGTCGGGGTTGACATACGATAGAAATAGATACCTGAGGTAGCAATTCTACCGGAGTTGTCTTTACCATCCCAGACTACCGTATACTCACCCTTGGCGTGCGGGCCGCTCTTCAACGTTCGTACTTCCTGGCCGATTACGTTGTAGATCTTGATGTTCATATTCTCGACATCGTTCTCCAGGCTGTATTTGATCGTTGTTTCGGGGTTGAACGGATTCGGGAAGTTCTGTTGCAGTTTGGTGACATATACTTCCGGCGGCAGGACAGGCTCCTCTTCCAGGGTAATGGTTACCGGTCCGTGGAAGCCGCTGCTCAGGTCGAGATCGACATATTCCAGCCAGTAGTGATAGGTCCCGGGTTCAACATTCTCGTCAAGGTAAGTATAGACTGTAGTCTCCGAGGTGTTGGTTGCCGGAATGATCTGCATATTGGCCATCTGTGCATCATCGAGCTGTTCTGTGTTACTGCGGTAGATGTGATACCCGAGCAGATTGGTCTCTGTTTCGGATACCCATTCCAGTTCGACGAAGTTATTGGCTGTAACACTGGCTGTGAAGGAGGCCAGCTCTACTGGTAGCGGTGGCTCCTCTTCCATCTCGAAACCTTCAACACGGATATTGTCAAACCGATTGTTGCCGGTAGTTCCCGTTCCACCGT
>CAZBDV010000026.1:0-30517 GCA_964490765.1 uncultured Candidatus Cloacimonadota bacterium
CCGGAAATTTTCGAGAAGTATTATATCCGCGGTATATTGAAGAATGCCTGCGAAGATTATCATGAAGGGATAAAAGATTTCGAGCGGGCATTGAAACTCGCAATAACCGGCCGCCAACAGATTAGTGTTAAGATCAATCTTATCCGTACTTATCTGATTATTGATAACATCGAGAAGGCAGAACATTTTGTGCAGGAGCTGGATAAGTTGAAGATGTCTCACGATCTCGAGGTTGCTTTTATTGACAGAAAAGCCCTCTATTACCATAGGATCGGGAGAATTAAGGAAGCAATTCAGTTACTGGAGGATTTTAAAACAAAACTCCAGCCGATAGAGTCTCCCGGATATTATGCTAAACTGGGGAGTTTTTACAATAATCTTGCTTTCTTCTATGTCAGAGAGAAGGCTTTTGATGAGGCTCTCCAGCATTTCAATATGGCTAAGAAGATGTGGGAACAGATCAGTTATATCAGATTACTCGGGATGGTGTATAATAATATTGGCGATCTGGCTCTACGGCAGGGCAACACTAATGAAGCACTCGATAATTTTCAAAAAGCACTGAATATCTGTTACACAATTGAACACATCAGATGTGAGATATTGACATACCTGAACTTCGGAGAAGCTTATATAAAGCTTGGCCGTTATGAAGAAGCAGAGAACTACCTTTTGAAAGCAAAAATGCGTATTGGTAAATGCCGTGATAAATCCCTTCTCTCTACTATTATTCATAATCTGGCAATTGTCAAAGGCAAGGTTGAAAGTTTTAGAAACTACTATCACTTTATCAAAGAACACAGGCCCGATTTGCTAAAGAATGAGATCATCGAGATCAATCCCTTAATCAAGACATATATTCATTTTCTGCTCGATTTAGGCCAGTACGAGATTGTTTCTGATATACTGATCAAGAATACAAAACTCGACTATCTCGGCAGTCAGGAAGAGGAATTCTATTATCATGCTTTAGGGCTGCTGAGCTTTCATAAAAAAGATTACAATGAAGCTCTGGAACATTTCCATACATCTTTTGATTACGCTGTGAGAAACCGGAGTTATTATGCCCAGAGTATTTTGTATACCAAAATGATCGAATGTCACCTCGCTATGAGAAATGTCCCCAAAGCGAGAGAACTCTATGATAAAGCTCTTAAACTGACAAAATCATACAACTACTCTTACTGGCAGTTGATATTGAAAGTACTGAGTGCTCAGATTGACCTCCAGGACGAAAATATCAATCTGAGAATAGTTTTAAGAACTCTTTTTGAGGTGCTTGAGAAAGTTCAAAAAGAACAGCTATTTCACATAGAGATCATCATTTATCGTCTTTTAGCTATGGTTTACTGGGAATTGGGTTCCAGGCGTCTGGCCAGAAAATATTTCCGCTTTTACTCAACAACGGTAAAACAATCTGTTGAGGGACTACCACGCAAATATCAGCTGGAGTTTAAGAAGAAATCACAGATCGACCTTGATAACATCGATGAATTGGAAAAGGTCGCGGTTGCCAAAAGGAGCAGATATCTGCTCGAACCATGGCAGGAACAACTATACGAATTACTGAAACTGGACGAGGTCGAAAGATTTAAATTCTTTATCGGCAGGATGCTCAATAAACTGTTTGCTCCTTATTCATACTCTCTTGTTCTACTGGAGGAATACAATAAAGGACAGCGCCCATTTCTGAATCATAACTTCAATGAAAAGAGACTCTTCTCGTCAGAAAATGACAGACTGTTACGGGAGAGTATCCGTATAAACGAAATTCTTCAAGAAGAGATCGATGATGCCCATCTACTCTATATCCCTTTAAGGTTTAAAAGCATTATCGTTGGTTGTCTGATCATTGGCGATAACGGAGAGTTACCCTATACCCGACAGGAGATGAGAGCAGCGCGAGAACTCAGACTACATCTCACTTCACTCCTGATAAGAATCCGGGATATAACAGCTATCAACAAAAATATAAATCAGATGAAACAGCTAATGACTGCTTCGAACGAGATATTCTCCCTGAAAGATGTCGATAAGATAGAACAAGAAATAGTATCATTCTGTGTAGATTTTGTGCATTGCAGTAGAGCATTTCTGATTAAAAAGGACACCTACGGTAATTTCGTTTACAAGATTGCCATGGATAGTGAGCATAATATAATACACGATCATGCCTATATCAGTAAAACAGTCCTGAGCGATGTTTATAACACTCAAAGACCGATTTTCACCCTCAATGCAGCAGAAGATAACACATTTAAGAATTCAATCAGTGTTCAAGATTATCAACTCAATGCCATTTACTGTGCTCCACTGATTATTGATGAAAAAGTCCATAGCCTGCTTTATTTGGATAATTACGACAAGCAGGAACAGGAACTGATTGTCAGCGAAGATATGATGAATATCCTCTTCCTGCAATACTCAGTAGCCCTGAAAAATGCTGAACAATACAAAGCACTGATGAAACAGAATATGGAACTCTACTCACTTGATCTGGCCAAGACAGAATTCATGGGGTTGATATCACATGAACTCAGTACTCCTTTGAAGATTCTGCAGGGATATATCAGCCGACTCAAACGTGACGAGTATACCGGAAAAGGAGAACGAGCTGAGATCATAGATAAATCGGATGAGTTTCTCAAGAGAATAGTAGATAAACTGAATGATATTTTCAGCTTTACCAAATACAGTATACTCTCATCTATTCAAAAGGACAGGGTTAATGTAAAGAGCCTGCTACAGATTGTCTTGCAGGAAGCCGAGATGCTGGCTAAAGACCGGAATATGATCTTCACTTTTGAGATGAAAGAAGAGTTGCCGGAGATCGAAGCCAACTGGGAAGCATTTTATCTGATGATATATCAGATCGTACTGAACGCAATTCGTTATACTAAAGACTTTGGTACTATCAAAATGGGAGCTAGAAGATCTTCTTTTCAGAATGAAGAGATTGATGATAAAGAGGCCATGGTAATCTACATACAGGATAATGGTATGGGTATACCTGAACATGAACTGGAGAATATATTCATTCCCTTTCACGAACTGAGTGATCTCCTGTCACATCATTCTGGGACAATTGAATATAAGTCTGGAGGACTGGGTCTCGGTCTGGCTACTGCTAAGAAGATTGCCGAACTTCATCACGGCAAGATAACAATAAAAAGCAAAGAAGAAGAGGGAACAACTGTTTTTATTATGATTCCCTTCAGCAATACAAGCGATGAGACTACAAAGAAAAAATAAATGAGCAGCATAATCACTAAGAACCTGAACTCCTCATCTCCAGATAAAGCGTTATCAAAAACTGGAGTTAGAAGAGGTATCTCCTTCTCCCGTATTTTTTCTGATAAGAAGAACCTTGTGATTTATTTCACCGTTAATGTAGATAAGAATTTACAAATCTTCCGGGAAGTTGTTGTCTGGGCTGACTACTTTAAATCCATTCGGTTGCTCTTTCCTGAATATCAGAAAGAACTGTTTGCCAGACTAAGCATCAGACCAGAGATTTCAATAGCATCAATTGATGAACAGATTCCTATCCCGGAACATAGTCTTCTGTTAGTCTTCTCGTCTAACAGGCAAATACAAAAGAAGATTCACACCGATGATACCCAGGCAGTCTGGGGTTTTGGCAATAAAGTTAATATCCGTCTGAAACCTCCGACAGAAGATCCATTGGAACTCTGTAGAAAGATTGCTGAACTGTTAAAAATTCCTTCAACCGTTATGGATGATAAAGCATTGAGAGAAAAAGAGTATATTAGGGATGTTTTTGCAATCACGAGAGGACAACGTAAGAAGGAGGAATCGAGTCGTAGATTTGTTTTCGATCTCAATTCACCTTATAACCTCTTAAGAATTTCAGGATCGATCAAAAAACTGGCACCTCCTTACGAATATCTGCTGTTGAAATCAAGCAAACCACAGAAGAGGACAAAGTTAAGGTCGGTTAGATATGATTCCCAAATGGCTGATGAATTAACAAAGACTTATAACTTGTATGAAATTCTGAAGTTTTGTTCAACTGCTAAATCAGTTCTAACAGATAATAGAGAGTTCTATAACCTTCTACAACATCTCTCTTTGGGGGGAAAAGTACTGTTTTGTAGTATGAGAACTACTCAGAATCGAATAATCGATTTTATCCAGAAGATCTGATCCGGCAGATTGATAAGAAATCTGGAACTAAATTCAGGGATAAGCGTTTGAGAAAGTAGTTAGAAGTAAAAGATATTAACCAATCAATGATAAGATATGAGGAATCTATGAAAAAACTATTGTTAATTGTCATTCTGGTCTCAGGGCTATTGGTAGTCTACGCTGGCGAGATCGATGACTTCCGTTTTGCTGTCGGATTGTATCGGGATCAGAATTATTCTCTGGCAAGAAGCGAATTGCAGAAATTCTTGAATAACTATCCAGAGAGTGATTATCTCGATAATGTCAGATTTTTGCTGGCCAGTGTGTATTTACATGAGAAAGATTACGACCGGGCAGGAACTATCTTTGAACAACTATATGCTACAGCCACTGATCCGGTAATAAGACCCGATATCTATCTCGGTTTAGCACAATGCTATTTCTTCACTAATGAGATAAGTGAAGCTTATGATATACTTGCCAGATTTGTCAGAGAATTTGGCCAGCACAGATCAGCCTGGAAAGCATACTATTTCCTGGGCAGGATAGAGTACCAGAAGGGTAATTATCAGCAATCACTGGATAATCTGGATAAAGCTGAGAGACTATCTTCAGATTGGCAGATCAGAGTTGCCAGAGTAGAAACCCTTCTGGCAATTGACAATCCAGAACCTGTTGCCAGTATGCTCAATGAAGAGATAAGAGAACAGACAAAAAATGAATATCTCTATCAGATGATCGTTCTATACCTGAACTATCTGCTTGAACAACAGAATTACGAAGGTGTCCTCAATTATGCGTATGAATATATACCGGATTCCTCCTCCTACTATGACGATTATCTGCTCATATTAGCAGAGGCTGAATATGAACTGGGAAACTACAGCAGGGCACTGGAGAGACTGAATATGCTGCGATTAGAATCTGAAAGAAGTAAATACTTTGTGGCCCTTTCTCAGATGAACCTCAATAACCACGAACAGGCAGAGCTGTTGTTTACCGAGCTTAGTCAGGAGGCTGCCAGTATTGAAATCCGTTCCAACAGTTATTTCTTCTTAGCCAGTATGAAAGGCCGGACAGATATCAGTGAAGCTACTCGAATGCTGGAACAGTTTGTTAGAGAAAATCCTCAGCACCCCTATATCGGAGCGGCACACTACCAGATTGGCTTAAATCACTTCCGGCAAAACAGCTTCAATGATGCCATCAATGAGTTTGATAACGCTTTACAGCTTGGTATATCGAATGAGTTTAGAGAAAGAGCACTCTATTTGACTGCCGAATCGAGATTCCAGTTAAGACAGAGACAACAGGCGTTACAGGGATTCGAGAACTACCTTGAACAGTATCCTCAGGGAAGGTTCGTTGATGAAACCCTCTTTAAAATTGGCCTACACTATTATGAACAGGACGATTACCCCAACGCCCTGGTAAAATTCGACAGGATAGTAAATGAGTTTCCTGATTCTAACCGGTTGAGTATGACCCTTTTTTATCAGGGTGAAATCTTTGCAGACAGTAAGCAGTATGACATAACACTCGACAAATATCAGGCAGCCTTGCCAGGTTTCGAAGAGAGCAACCTGTTATGGTTGAGAATTGCTCAGGTCAATTTTCTGCAGGGAAATTACGACAGATCACTACTTGACCTGAATAATGTACCCGATACAGAAGATTTTTTGTTCGAGAAATCAATCATTACCGGTAATATTCACTTTGCACGGGGTAACTATCTCCAGGCATTGAGGAGTTTCGATACCGCTACAAGGGTAAGTACAACAGACGAACAGTGGGAAGATGCTATTCTTCGTCAGGCGAGGACACTATATCAACTTAAAGAATACAGAGAAGCTACCAATCTCTATCAACGACTGTATCAAAGGTCTCCTGATGAACAATATCTCTTGATGGCTGCGACTGCAGCCTTTACTGCTGAGGATTACCGCGGAGCTATTCAATATTACAGACAATATATTGATACCCACCCTTACGGGGAGCAATATTACCAGGCAAAATTGCATATCGCTGATTCATACTATAATCTCGGTGACTATAAGAATGCAGCTCTTGGTTATCAGGAGCTTCTCAGACCAGATATTGACAGAACGATATTACATAACAGCCTCAATGGCCTGGAGTGGTCTGCACTGCAAGATAAAGAGATCGATTTTACAGGCCTTCTCAATGAAGTGATTCGAGAGGATAGTCCTCAGAATTTTATTTTGGTACTCTATGACAGAAAGATCAATTTTTACCACTCTCAAAGAAAATGGAACGAGGTTATTAACACAGTTCGTTTCGTTGAACAGATAGCTCCAGATTCACCTGCCTTATATGATTACAGACGAAAGATGGCGATATCTTATACTAATCTCGGGCAGTATAGAGATGCTGAACGAGTATTCCAGGCTCTACACAGAGAGAAACATGATGCAGCTGTTCTCCATGCCTGGGCACAACTCGATCTCGCCGAACAGGATAAGCAGTCTGCTCTGAGTAGAATGCAACAGGCTGCACGCTTGACTGCTGAAAGCAGAATCTGGATTGATATGCTCAGGCTATCAGTTGAACTCAACAGTGAACAATTCAGAAGAGATTACGATCAGTTTATGTCTTTTGCAAAAAATTCAGAACGGGAACAGGCAATGCTGCTACTCGCTGAATGGAATCTGCAAAATGAAAATTACAGCGAAGCCCTGAGAACAATAAACATTTTACTCGATAGCAGTTACGAGCCGATCAGAGCAAAAGCACAGTATTTTAAGGGTGTTCATCTCTACGAGACCGGCAACATAAGAGAGGCAATTCCAGAGTTACTTCGTGTGAGATATCTCTATCCAAGAATCGAAGATGTAAGGCTCGAAGCCGAAATGCTGGCTATCAAGGGTTATATTGAGATCAATGACAGAGAGAATGCTGTAAAACTCTTTGATGCTATCAAGAATAGTCTGGAACCTGAGAAACGAGAAGAGTTAAAAGGAATAGTGGAGGGCTAAGTAATGAGATACCTGCTAGCAACAATCGTATTGATACCTCTTTTATTGAATGGCCTCTGGAGTCAGATACCCGAAGATGAAATAGAATTGCCAGATATTATTATCCTGGGAGAAACAGAGAAGCTGATCGATACGATCTCACTGGAGCAACGACTGCGTCCCTACTGGAATCTGGATTCTTTAAGAGAGTTCGAATACAGACCAGCTCTGAACCCTGAAGCTCCTGAGGATTACGAGGAATTTGTTGAAGAGAGAAACGGTTATCTATCTATTTTTGGCGGAAACAGGTACTTTATGGATTTCGATGTCATGTATCAATCTCCCAGAACGGATCTTTTAACCTTCTATTCATCTTTCAAGAATAGAGAAGTAGTGACCGGCAGGCCTGATCGTCTTTTCCGAGCAGGCTGGTTACCATCTTACCATCAGAGTGATTTTGCCTTAAACGCTTCCTATCGAATGTTTTCCGATGAGATGGAATGGCTTGAAAATACTAATACAGTGATAAATGATCTGGCTCATTATACTGTTTCATTGTCTTTTCTTCGGGAAGATTCAGCTGATCTCCCGCTACCTGTCAAAGATATCTTCATCGAAGCTGCGTTCAATAATTATCAGCAGGAAACTTTTAATGAAGATACGAATATTGTCGAAGAGGAGATTAACGATATCGATATCCACGGCAGTATGACAATCCCGTTGACCAGACCTTTCAGCTTCTTTTCCCTGCATAAAGATGACACTGATCAGGGTGGATTATCCATACCATTAGAGATAGTATTACTTAAGAAGAATACATTCGGAATAAATATCGGCCTGCGGAAAGATAATCTTGCAATGTTCGATTATCTTGGACTCAATATTATAGCAGACAGTTATGGTATCGTCCCTTCTGTTGCCCTCCACTCCAAACTCGATGTTAACAGTTACCTCCGACTTATCCTGGTTAATGAACCGGATATAGACTCCAGAACAAGAAGTGTTTTCCTGTTAGATAATCCAGACCAAAACATCAATATGAATAAAAGACTGGTCAAAACTCCTCTGAACGCTTCATTAATACTGGAAAACGATAGGGCAATACCTTTATCGTTATCGTATTCTATCAGATGGAACAAAGACTATCTCTTCTACGGTTTTAGCGAGATGCAATGGCTTTTTGCCCAGTACAACACCGATCTGTTAGAACAGGAAATTTCTTTTTCACTGGCCTATCGTTATCGTGACCTGCAATTGAGTAACACCCTCAATTATCTGATACAGGAAAAAAAGATTCCCTTCATACCAGAATGGAATAATAAAACAACCTTAGGCTGGTATGGTGAAAACTCACAGATTTGGTGCGAGCTGGAATATATCGCGGAAAGGACGGATTTGATAGAAGAAAATATGGACGAAGTCTTTCTTCTCTCTCTCTCTACCAGAAGACAGATCATCAGTAATTTATCAGTTGAAGCTGGAATCTACAATATTTTAAGAGAGCCCTACAGGAAATACGAACTCTATGAATCGTTAATAGCAATACCACCGAGTCCCTATAAAAACCAGATTCCAGAAGAGCCGTTGAGCTTTAAAGCAGGCCTTATCTGGAGATTCTGATATAAGTGTATAGCAAAGAAGGAATTGATTAAGGTAAGTTTAGACCTGATTATATTCAAAAAGATTACGAATATCTTCTGGGGACATCTTACTTATCAGGGATTGACTACCTTCAACTACACTGGCGAAAACATGCTTCTTCTGACTCTGTAGTTGGAGTATCTTTTCTTCTACTGTACCTTTGGTGATTATTTTGTAAACTAAAACCTTCTTTGTCTGGCCGATGCGATATACACGATCAATAGACTGATTTTCGCTCATTGGATTCCACCAGGGATCGACTATTATAACCGTATCGGCCGCAGTAAGATTTAAGCCAAGCCCTCCAACCTTGAGTGTTAAGAGAAAAATCCTGATGTTGTCATTACTGGTGAAATGCTCGACTCTCTCCTGTCTGTTCGGAGTTTTGCCATCCATATATTCGTACAAGAATCCCTTCTCTTCCAGGTTCTGAGCAATGAGCTTCAACATCGATACAAATTGGCTGAATACCAGAATCTTTCTCCGATTTTCAACAGCATCCTGAATCAATTCCATTAATAATTCCATTTTACCGGAGATATTAGCCTTACTTGCCAGATCGGTATCTACAATCCCGGGGTGATTGCAGATCTGTCGTAATCTTACCAGGGCAGTCAAAATATTGATGTAGTTACGATTAATCTCACCTGGAGAATAATCAATTAAACCAGAGTCATCAACAATTTGACCAGAGGAAGAGAGTATTTTTTCCTGAGCCATTGCTAGTATCTTAAGATATATACGTTCCTGTTGTGGCGTCATTTTGTTGAACAGGTATTGTTCCTGCTTGTCGGGAAGTTCTAACAGGACCTCACTCTTTTTTCTTCTCAATATGAAAGGAGATACTATCCTGGAGAGAATCTGTTTCTTTTCCTCAGCTTCGTCATCCTCTTCAGTATACTCCTTACGAAAAGCTTTCAGGGAATGGAGATATCCCGGCATGAGGAAATCAAAAATCGACCAGAGATCAACCAGATTGTTTTCCACCGGTGTTCCGGTGAGAGCTAATTTGTATTCTGTCTCAAGTCTTTTTACTGCTTTGCTTCTTAATGTCAGAGGGTTCTTTATATGCTGCGCTTCATCGAGAATAATGTAAGCATAACTGTGGCGCAAGAAATTATTAATATCCATCTGTATAAGTGAATATGAGACTATAATGACATCAGACTGTATTTCTTCCAGGAGTTTTGTCCTCTGGGATTTATTCCCTTCATAGATGAGATAGGTAAGATTGGGATGAAATTTCTCTATTTCCATTGCCCAGTTGAAGAGGAGTGTCTTAGGACATACTACGAGTGAAAGCTTCTTTTCCTTGCTATGTTGTTCATGATAGTCTGACAGTATTGCTAAAGACTGCAAGGTCTTTCCCAGACCCATATCATCAGCTAAAAGGCCACCTAAATGGTGTTTTCTTAGCATCTTCATCCAGAAAAACCCAATCTTCTGGTAACTTCTCATAACGTTAATCAGTGAGAGTGGAACGCTTACCTCATCTTCTCCTCTCCGTCGGATCAGATCAGAATACATCTTTTCTAAATATTTCTCACCTTTCAGCTTGATGTTCTCGTTCTCTTTTGCTACAATATATAAATAGGACAGATTGTAATTTGTCAGGATGTCTGCTCTTCTCTCCTCGCCTGGCTTCAGTTGTTTCCTGGTATAATCTATAAGACTGTCTATCTGATCAAAATTATCCTTCCCACTGAAATAGACTAATCTTTCATCAGACAGCTTCATATATCTTTCTCTGCTCTGGAAGAATTTCCGGAGTTCTTCATGGGTAAACGTCAAATCCTGATACTGATAGGTAACCTGATATTCAAACCAGTTGATCCTGTCTGTCCGGTTGACGGCAATAGTTGGCTTAAGTTCAATACGGTAGACAAACTCTTTCTTAAGATTATCATCAAGCTCGACTACCCAGTCTGAGGGTACCTGTTCATATATTATTTTCTTTAATCTGTCCTTTTTATCCTCTTGTGAAAACAGATATTCCGAGCTCTCGACCAGTAAATTGCTATCGGGCTGTGGAAGATATTGAAGAAAGTCCAACAACCCTTTGCGCTTATCATATGGCAGGTAGAACCATTCCTCTTCCCCATCGGAGTTCTTTATACGAAACAGCTCCGTATCAAAATAAATGTGTTTGAGTGGTATATCTCTATAACAAACCTCCTCATCATTCTCTTTGAATCGTAGCAGCATTTTTAGGATAATGTTGTCACCCTGCTTGGAGAGTTCGAGGACTGTTTGGGGACTGTCAGAATAGTTTGTGGGTATAGCAATGTTGTCATCAAAATCAATAAAACATTTATTCAATCCAGCCTGTTTGGCGACAATAGTTGCAAAATAGGCCAGATCAGTTGACGGGAAAAGATATCCTCCTTTGAAGATCTTATCCGTAAGCTCCTTACTAAAAGGTAATTGAAATCGATAGATAACATTTCCAATAAAGACATAGTTCTCATTTTGAGTAATCAGGGCAGAGAAAAAACTCCCTGTTGCTATCTTTATTCTGAACATCGACTCATCAACTGGCTCTATTCGAAGATGAAGTTTGAATTCTTCTTCTGAGAATATCAAGGGTTCTCCCGTTTCTCTTATTTGAACTTTACTCTGCAGATCCTTGAGATACGGTAATGTCTTAACCATGTCCTTTTTATATATCGTGTAATACTGAGATTTCCTGCTGTATGAACATTTTATCGACTGCAGACGACTGATTAGCGCTAGTTCACTGTCCCGAAAAGCAGCAGCCTGTTCCTGAAGCAGCTTAGTATCTGCTGTCAAAAATCTGTCAATACCGTAACTCGCCCTCTTTTTGGTTTTTTTCTGTTTTGATGATTGAGTCCGCTGCTCTGTATAATTTATAAGCTCACGAAGATCCAGATCAAGGTAGTCAGGAAAATAGAATCTTACCTTATCACTTTCTTGATCATAAATTCCCTCAAGAAGTATTCTTCCATTAAAAATCATCTGCTGCCAGTAAGCATTGTAAGTCAGAAGGCTATTGGTATAGAGCACTGTATTCGGATCGATTGTGAGTGTCCCATCCAAATTACTATTATTGGAAGTAACTTCTGATCTATCTTCAGGTGTACTGAGATATTTATAGGCATAGTCAATCACAGTCAGCAGATGGTTACAACTTTTATTATCCAAGCAACTTCTACAGTAGTGATCATCTATCTTCTCCTCATCAATATCGTACTTGATAATCAGGTCTTCAGGCATATACTTCTTCTTTTCGGGAACAGGATAAAATCGAATAAGGAGTCTACCCCTTTCATCTTTCACCGCTTGGTATCGTAATTCACCTTCATCTATTGGTAATAACTTACTGTGAAAATACCATGTACTGGATAACTCATGATACTCTTTGCTGAATAACTTAGCCATTAAGGATGTCCCCGTTAATTGTTAATCGGGTATCAATACAGGATAATGTAACAGATGTCAATCTATTTATCATTATTGGGTTAGTATTAGATTAATCGTCTGCCCTTATCTCATACAGACCTGATCAAAGCCGGCATCTTCTTTATAATCAGCTTTAAGATAACTATACCTTATGAAATTCAAAGTCCGGTTTAGTTTCGCAATAGCTGGTAAGTCTGTATAAATATCTATGTATCTTAGTCCTTCTTTATTAAAAGAAATGAAATGTCATCAGGAATGGAGCGATTATAGCGCTGGTCGATTAACCTGTTAATCTTCCTCAGTATCGACTGCTCATCCTCTTCAAGGTCTTCAATATAACTCAGCAACTGTTCTTTCTGTTTCTCCGGATTACTGGTATTGTAGATCTCCAGAATCCCATCGGAGAAAAAAAGAAGTGAGAATTTCGAAGGTAGATTCATAGTAGTCGATTCGTAGTCTGTTCTCGTGACGAACCCGAGTGGTAGGCCCTTATGTTCCAAAAAGGTCCCTTTATCTCCATCGAATAGTATCGGAAACGGGTATAAACCAGCATTAGAAAACGTTATGCTATTATCAGTTATGTTTACTATCCCGTAAAATATTGTTATGTGTCGTTTATAATCCTCTTGGAGTAACTCCAGATTCAGAAGCTCTAGTATACGTGCGGGATCAAGAATCGCTCTGTCCTGCATTTGCACGTATTGCTTTAAATATAGTGTTATGGAACTCTTTAGAATAATCGTCAGAAATGCTGCTGCAACACCATGTCCAGCAACATCTGCCAGGTAAAATCCAAAGTGTTTATCATCAATCTGAAAATAATCGATGAAATCTCCGCTGGTATCGATGGAAGGAATGACATGTCTGCTCAGAGTATAGTTATCCCAGGTAACCTTTTCGTCCGGGAAAAGCCGCTCTTGCATCTTTTTGGCAGCAAGAGAGTGTCGCTCTAATCTCTCAAGATATATCTTCTCCTTCTTTTGAAAGTAAGCCTTTTCCAGTGCTTTCTGAATCGTATTATCGAATATCTGGAAATTTGTTACGGGCTTTAATATATAGTCCCAGGCACCACGCCTTACTGCCTCTATCGCTACATTTATATCGTCTGTTCCTGAAACGACAATTATTGGAATACCTTCGGATTTTTTCCTTATTCTCTGAATTACTTCCAAACCACTGATGTCGGGTAAAGAGATGTCAACTAGAACAATATCGGGGTCATATTCTTCAAAGAGCTCAACCCCTCCAAGACCGGTTTCAGAAATAACAGATTCATAACCCTTCTCTCCCAAATAATTCTTCAGGATATCGGCAAATAATCTGTAATCTTCAACTATCAAAACCTTATAACTGCTTTCTAACTTCATCAAAGCAAATCTCCGCTGCCGACAGTATCGCACATTAATACAAATAACCCCATCTCAAACAAGCTTAACGCTATTAATAATCAATAGTACTTTTATCTATATACTATCTAAACAAGTCAAGTAAAATCGCATAATACCCTTTTTCATTTTTGGTAATACGCCCGAACGTAATAAAATTTGCCATTTCCGAAACAAAGAAACCTTGTTGCTATAGTATTATGCTTTAACATTAACTATTACATTCTTGAAACGGGCAGGTGACAGACCGTGAGAGAGATGCATTGCCTGTCCGGGTTCTCCTTTTCCACAGTTGAAAGTGCTGAAATAATCCCATTCTTCTTCTCCACAAACTCTGTCACAGGAATTCCAGAATTCAGCTGTAATACCATAGTAGGTTGGTTCTTTTACTATACCTACAATCTTCCCTTCCCTGATCTTCCATCCAATTTCAGTAGTAAACTGAAAATTATTCCGGTTATCATCTATTGACCAGGTTTTGGTAAAATCAATCAGATACCCATGCTCAGTATCTTTTATCAGATCATTTAAAGTACCCTCACCTGGCTCCAGGCAGAAATTTGTCATTCTAACCAGGGGAAATTCATTAGCAAAAGACCCTTTCATATTCGAACTCGGTTCTAATCCTAACTCGTGTGCCACTTCCCTGGAAGTCTGTTGATTAACGAGAATTCCATTTCTGATAATATCAACTCTTTTACCCGGAATTCCTTCGTCATCGACCGGATGAAAACCAATACCTCGGGGATCTGTACTGTCACTGTAGATATTAACCAGTTCCGAACCGTATCGGTATTTCCCTAGCATCTCTGGTTTGATGAATGTTTTCCCCGCATAAGAGATCTCCATTCCCAGAATCCTGTCAGCTTCTGTTGCGTGACCTACTGATTCGTGGATCTGTAAGGCAAGGTGCCCACCTTTTATTATCAGGTCTGCTCTCTCTTCTGTAATCTCTGGTGCTGTTAATAGATCAATAGCTTCTTTGATAATGGTACCGGTATTAGAAGGAAAATCATAATTTCTAACCACTTCAAAACCACCCCTTCTGGCAGCCATATGTCCCGGATAATTCCTGCTCATAACCTGCTCTCCATCGGATGCCATTACCTCCATAGCAGAATTAGTATCATATACCGTGGTATCAACAAAAGTACCCTCTGAATTTGCATACACCTTATATTGACGATAAAAGATGCTGTAAATGTATGAATATATTATCTTCTCATTGAGAGTTAACTCTTTTGCAATCTTGCCTAAATACTCCAGCTTCTCCTCGTCACTCATTAAAAAGGGATCTTCAACTGGTTTAAAATGATAGCTGCCTATTGTAGGTTTCGCGGGTTGAAGATCTAGTTTATGCCTTCTAAAGATACTACCAGCCCTGGCATTGTCGATAGCACTCTTGATCATCCTGTTCACTACCTCTTCTTTAAGAGAGTCGGTACCAGCAAAACCCCAGTTGCCATTGACCAAAACCCTGATACCAATCGCAAGAGAATTGTAAGAAGTAGAAATATGTTTCAGAACCCCTTTTTCAAAATTGATAGCTTGACTATCCGTCGAGGTTAGTCTGACATCAGAAAATGTAACACCGGGTAAATCGAGCTTCTTTATTATATCGCACACTATTTGCTTCATATTTTGCACCTTATTTATATTGTCTTTGTCGATGATGATATCTTGAATCCTGATACCTTGACATGTGGCATAGCACTGCTGTAAATCCCAAACTCGCCATAGTTATCAGACGAAGGTATAAGATAAAGCTTATCCTCGATATCAGTAATATTCTTGATTACATCCGTTATCTTAACGGTATATCTTAAATTATTCACAACTTTCTTCAACTCTCCGTTCTCAATCAAAAATGTTCCATCTCTGGTCAAACCTGTTGCTGAGGTCTCTTTCATGTTGATGAAGTTCATATAATGCAGATTGGAAATGTATAGTCCTCGCTTAACTCCTCCAATCAAATCTATCAGTCTGCTATCACCGGGCTCCATCACCAGACAATTCGCTTCAGAACCGTTCTTCTTTAATCCGGTCTTATGAGCGTAGTAATTATCGACCAGGAAGTTTTTAAATACACCTCTTTCAATTAGAGTTAGTTTACGGTATATATGTCCTTCGGAATTATAAGCAAAATTGATTATCCCGGGATAATCGGGGTTATCACTAAGGCTTACTGTATCGGGAAAGACTTTTTTATCTAGTTTATCCTGAAACCAGCTTGTTTTTCTGTCGTATCCAGCAGCAGTTAAACCACCCCAGACAAGATACCCGAAAAACTCGGCTAAACACCTCGGAGAGAGGATGACTTCATAACTATCTGGTTCAACATCAATAATCTCCTTGCTAGCAGTTTGAAGCTTTCTCTCTAATTGTTCGATAAAGTTATAAAGGTCAAATGTTGAAATATCTTCACTCCCAAATGATTCTATGACAGTTACTTCATTTTTTTCCGATACTGCTTTTAAATCTAACATGATAGGTGAATTGTGCATCTTTTTGTTAACACCATTACTGTTAACTATGTAGTCAGTTTGATAGTTGCAAATAAACGTGCCGTAAATCTTAAAACCATAAGGAATTACTGATTGAGCAATCTTCTCCAGAATCTCGATCTTCTTCGTAAGAGAAACCCTCTCTATATTATTGAGCTTTTTTTGCTCTATTCCCTTTTCCAAGTTGTCCTCTATATCTACGAAATCGGGATCTTCTGGCAGTCGGTCGATTATCCCCAGAGCTCTATCTATATTATTTTGCAACTGCTTCTCTGAAGGATTGGTAATATTGAAGGAATAGTGTTTCTTCCCCTTGTATACTGAAGCATTTAGTGTTTTCGCCTGTTTGGTTATGTTGTAATTGATCTCACTCCGAAAAAAACGGAGAAAATCGGTCTCCCATTCTTTATAATGAAAAACGAATTTCACGTCATTTTGTGCTGAACAAATTTGATGAAGCAGCTTTAGGATTCGGGCTCCCATATTTACTCCTTGAAACTATTTAACATACCCAATTGATGCAATATTTGTGCCAATATCTCTCACTAAGTAAAGTCACAATGGCCTGGTAACATTATCTCTTAACCTATAGCATAACCTACAATTCAATACACGAATATCCACTAAACTGATTTCTGTATTGATTTGAGAATCTTGCATAAAACCGTTTCTTCCTTCGAAATTATTATCTCATTGGGCTGGGTTTTGAGGATTACTCAGAGCTAACGAAATTTGGCTGAACGGGCAAAATATGATCTGAAAAGTAGGATTGATTTCGTTTTGTAGAAAATTTATTGCATAGCCGAATGTCGGAGACCTAAGATCTGTATCTTCATGGACATCTTATAGAGATAAAGGATATAAATGGTCTGGGGATAAAGGAGCTATTTGCAGGGTCCAAAAAAAAGATTGACGTCTAATTAAGGGCGGGGATTCTCTAATCTATCAAAAAAAAGGAAGTCGGAACTGTTCTGACTGTAGGTTTTAATAGAGTTAATGCAGGTAGGGATACATATAAGCCATGAAGCTGAAAAGAAAATTGGGGGTATCGGTTCTGTTTTGAGTGGTCTGTGTAATACACATTCATATCAGAAAGAATTCCCTCGTACTATATTCTATGGTCCTCTTTTTGAGGAAAGCACGACTATACATCCTGACAGGCTGGGGCACGATGCTGAGGTTCATTTCTCTTCTCTGGACGGTATAGAAGATAATTATCTCGAATTGCATGAAATCTGCCAGAAGTTTCATATAGATATCGTCTATGGTACTAGACGCATATTTGATGAAATCCACCCTTCCCATAGTACGGATGTAGAAATCATTCTGGTTGGTATAAAACGTTTAAAGATTGACTTGATTGATCTGTTTAAGTTCCAGTTGTGGGAGAAATACCGGTTTCAATCAGATCTCTATAGTGAATGGGATTGCGAACAGTATATCAGGCTCGCTGTACCTTTTTTAGATATTGTTAAGGCAATGCTTGATGAGAATGATGAAATAGTTGCTTTCTCACACGAATATATGGGTGTACCATCCTGCCTAAACTTGCTGCTGGGGCAAACCCAAAAGCGACAGACTCTGTTTTATGCTCACGAGGTATCAACAGTACGAGCACTAATTGAAAGACTACCGGGACATGATATCGGTTTCTACAACATTATGTCCAGAGATATGCAAGATGACAGGTCTCTGGAAGAACGATATGGATCTCAAAAGAATAATTACCGAAATGAAATGATAAAACTCGCTACACATTTCGATAGAATTCTGGCAGTAGGAGACTGGGTTAAAAAGGAATATACCTATCTCCAACCGAAAGTCCACGAAGAAAGAATCAGTATTGTGTACAACGGAGTACCAAACAACAAGATCACTCTGGAAGATAAAAAGATATCGAGACAGAGGCTGATAACTTATTGCAACACACTTTTTAACTTTCGCCCTGATATAATATTCACTCACGTTACTCGCCTGGTAATCAGTAAAGGTCTCTGGCGCGATATCCGTTTTCTGGAAGAGATGGACAGATACTTTTCAGATAATGATTTAAAAGGCTTCTATTTATTATTATCGAGTTTAATTACTACAGGTAGAGCACCGGAAAAGATTAATCAAATGGAGAAAGAATACGGTTGGCCAGTGCTTCATCGTGAAGGTGATCCAGACCTTATAGACTATGAAATTGATGTTTACAGGTCTCTGGAGATTTTTAATGCAAAATCTAAATCGATAAAAGGAATATTCATCAACCAATATGGTTTCTCACCAGCTATGACAGGCTCTAGGATACCAGAAGGGACTACATTTTCTGACCTTCGATATGGTTCAGACGCTGAGTTAGGTTTCTCTGTATACGAACCGTTTGGAATTGCTCAGATTGAAACAGTACCTTTTGGAGGTCTGGCAATTTTGAGCAGACAATGTGGATGTTCATTCCTTCTTGATACCTGTTTTGATGATATATCTGAAAAACCGTATTTTGCTATAGATTTCACCGAGATTGATCCTCATAATAACACTCGTTCTATGAGTGCTGAAGAATTACTGGCTCTGTCAGCAACTGAGAGAACTAAAATTGAGGGGAGACTGTTTCAGAAGTATGGGAAAGATATCTTCAATATACTCCCCAGAAACGAGCAGGACCGTTTGAAACTGTTCGAACAGGCTCAACAACGATCTGATAGGTTAGGCTGGGAAAATAATACGTCGAATCATTTCCGACATTTCAGGAAGTGATTAGACTATATATAACATGTTGAATAAGATTAATGGAGAAGTCATGTTGAAAAGAATATTGCTATTAACAGGTCTCATTCTATTGATATCATTATCAGTCAGCTACCTCTTTTCGCAACAAGCAGAGGTAAATGGTATTGTAGATCCACCTGAAATATCTGCGGGAAGTACGGGGAAAATCCTCATAACATACATATTTCCAGAGGGTATGCATCAAATCCTACAAGAGGACTACTTCTATTTCGAAATTGAAGATAAAGCTGGATTCACCATCGGTGATCTTATCTATCCTTCTGGTGAGGTTGAAGAAGATGGTTTTATTCATCTTGATGATAAGGCTACGCTGACAAGATCTATTACAATATCACCAGATACTGAGCCAGGAAGCTATAGTATCAAAGTCTGGGCAGCATATCAACTCTGTTACGATTCCGGTGCCTGTATGATGCCTCAGGAGATACAATTAGACCTAGATTTGGAAGTACTACCAGGAGATGCTTTGCCAGCTAAAGAACCTATACTTCTGTATCTCTTTTTTGCCCTGCTGGGTGGAGTGATATTGAACCTTACCCCCTGTGTTCTTCCAGTCCTATCATTGAGAGCATTCACACTTATTAGGGATAGTCAAGCCGATAAGAAAAAGATCACTCTGAATTCACTCACCTATTCATTCGGTATTCTCTTTTCATTTCTTGTCCTGGCACTCATCATTATCGTTTTAAAAGCTTCAGGTGAATATGTGGGCTGGGGATTTCAGTTCCAGAACCCGGTATTTGTTTTAGTTATGACTTCTTTAATATTCGTCTTCTCGCTATCACTGTTTGATGTTTTTGTCATTACAGCACCAGATTCCAGGGTAGCATCAAAGATGACAAGCAAACGAGGGTTGGCAGGTTCATTTTTCATGGGAGTGTTTGCTGTATTACTCGGTACCCCCTGTACGGCACCAATACTGGGCGCAGCTCTTGCATTCGCCTTTGCTCAGACACCAATGATCATTCTGGCTATGTTTCTCCTTATCGGCCTTGGTATGTCTCTTCCCTTCATTCTCATCGCTTTCAAGCCAACTTTTGTTAACAAACTTCCTAAACCTGGTGAGTGGATGAATACTCTAAAAGTGATCATGGGATTCCTTCTGCTCTTCTGGGCTATCAAGATGTTACAGGTGCTGTATTATCAGTTAGGAGGAGAGGGATTATTCAATGTAATATTCTTCCTTCTTTCACTGGCGATTGGTTTCTGGATTATCGGGCGATTTATTCGTCCGGAAGTAAAGATGTATAAAAAGTTAATAGCCTTTATTGTTGCTGCTGCTATAGTAATTTCTGTCGGATTTCATACACTCAGGTTTAATGAGCAGGATGATACCAGGACCAATGATTCGGGTATTATCCGTGGACGCTGGCAGGAATTCTCTCCCCAGAGAATCAATGAACTGAGAGAAGCAAAAATTCCTCTGTTTATAGACTTCACTGCAAAATGGTGTACTACCTGTTATACAAACGAAATTACAGTGCTTTACACTGATGATATTCAGTCTGCTTTCGAAGAGCATGGAGTGGAACTCTTCATTGCTGATTTTACCCGCTATGACGAAACAATCTTCGAATGGATTCAGAGTTATGGGAGAATTGGTGTTCCGGTATATGTTTTCTATCTTCCCGGAGCAGATGAACCGTTATTATTGCCTGAAATTATAACTAAAAGAATGATCTTCGATGTTCTCGAGAGATTAGAATAGAAAATGATGTAGTTTATGAATTATACAGGAGTTACTAAATGAGGTATATTATTTCAGTTATACTACTCGCAGCCTTCTTAACGATAACGTCATGTGACCGGTTTGAAAACACTTTCCAGCCAGATGGAACAGAAAGTAGCTTTTTAGAAAAAATAACACTATTTGAAGAGACTCTCCCTACTTCTCTATTAGCTTCTGATATAGTATCGTTAATGGAGTTTTATAGCGATGATTATCTCAACAACGGCTGGACAAAGGCTGATGTCGAGCAGTATTTTTCACAACTTTCGACAATTGTAACTGACCAACTGGTAGTAGAGATAGTTGATACTAACCAATCACAATTGTCTTTTTCCTACAGAATCGATGATAATGAAGTTGGAGTCGATACGTTGATAGTAGAATTCACTGATGATGAAGATACAGAATTTATCTTTATCGGTAATCAACAAGGAGAAGAGGTCTCTGATGAGAGTAAAGTTCTGGTAGAGCTATTTACAGCTACATGGTGCCCTAATTGTCCCTACGTGGAAGCAGCCTTGTTCGACTTGAAGGGATTATACGGAGATAAATTTTATTATATTGAGTATCATATTATGGATCAACTCGATTTTGGACACAGTGATATCCTTAATTACTATCAACTCTCAACTACTCTTCCTGTCGGGATTGTACAGGGTCAATTAAGCATCACTGGCGGCTCTGCAGCTAACAGTTACGATGAATATCATTTCGCAATCTCCCAATACTGGGGTGAAGATGAACAATTCGGATTTGAAGAATTCGACTATTCTGTAGTTGACGGACAGCTAATATTCAGTATCCTTGTAGCCACAGAGGTTGAAGAACTTAATGATATAAACATCCGTTATGCTCTGATAGAGAAAGAATCTGACGTTGATAATGCTGCCGGACAACCCTCAAAGAATGTTGTGATTGCAAAAGGAAACGAATCACTGACTGGTAACACAACAGATGAACTGGTATTGGATATACCCAATTTTGAATTCTCTGACCCCCGGCTGGTCATCTGGATTCAGACAATGGATGACCCATATGAGAGTGAGACCAGTAGAATACATAATGTAATAGAGTATCAAATAACTATCCCATGAGAGATTACGTCTAATCATGTTCGGTGTATTCGGCGTAGAAAAACTGGAGGTTAAAATGCGTGCTAATCTTAAAATAATAGCAGTTTTAGGTATCATAGTTTTGATTTCCCTTTTGAATAGTGAACCTATACAGGAATTCTCTTTACCCGACATAAATAACCAGAGCTTCAGTATTGCCAACCATCTAGGAGAAAAGATGATCGTGATCGATTTCTGGGCTAGTTGGTGTGCTCCCTGTATGAGACTTCTACCAGAACTGGATAAGATTGACCAGACTTATGAAGATGTAATGGTTATTGCTGTCAGTGTAGATAATCCCCGTTCTGTCAATCGGGCGAAAAGTTTAATCCGGTCTCACAAATATTCATTTGTCACTCTGTACGATACGAATCAGGAGATCATGAATCGGTTTCAGGTTACTACAGTTCCACATACTTTCTTAATCAATCTTGATGGAGAGATTGTCTACGAACATACTGGATATACCCGGGGAGATGAGGAGAAACTTCTTGATAGAATTGAACAAGAACTAACTCAAAAGCAAGTTGAACCTGAAGTTAGAGAGCAGGAAATAGAAAGAATAGAGGAGTAGAAAATTGTCCAGGACCATTAAAACCCACTCATTTTGGATTACGGTAGTCATAATTCTTATATCATCCAGCTTATCCTACGCCCAGGTCGAGATATCAGGATTGAATGAAGCAGAGTACATTTATAAGGCTGCTGAAGATTCACTCTCCCATTATTTCTATAACGAAACGTTTTTAAGGTTGAATTACAATAGTATAGAGGTTGGAATATCTTTTATTGCTGAACTCCCTAAATATGATCAGTTTGATACTATAGCTGATCTGCATCCCAATGATATCGATTATCGCTGGGATGATAGATACATCCAGCTAAACTTAAATAATCTCCGATTACGTGCTGGTTCATTTACCGAATTTTTCGGTGCCGGGATAATTATGAGATCTTATCGAGACAAAACTTATGACCACGATACCAGGTTAACTGGACTAAATGCCCAAGTTATCACTGGGGAATGGGTATTAAAGGGATTGTACGCTAGTCTTCCTGATGAAAACAGTTCGAATCATAAAGATGTAATCGGCGGACTGGATTTTACAAGACAGCTTTTTGGTGTTGGAAATATCGGCTTGAGTCTAACATCACAACAGATAAGAAGATTTGATAATAGATACAGCACACGGTTGACAGCCGGGAGTAGAATTGAATTAATCACAGACTATTTCGATCTATACTCTGAATATGCAGAATCCAAATCTTACAGGAGTGTTTCAGGTGAAAGTAGAGGACAGGCAATCTATGGATTGGCCAATGCTTATATCAACAGATTTACAGTTACCGGTGGTTACAAGAAATTTACTCGATTTGACAACAGATTGAATGATCTTCCTACACTCAATAGTTCTGAAGAACCACTTTCCGAGAGAATGAACCCGGGAGAAGACGAAGAGGGTTTAATGGGACAGGTTCGCTTTAATCCAGATTTTACTTCGGAAGTAGGAGTTACCTATTCAGAAGCATGGAACAGTAATTTTTCGCTAAGGCAAAGCGATCTTTTCGTCGAAGGACGAAAGTACTATGACAGCTTCACTCTCGGCTTAGAATATGCACAGCTAGAGTTGATCGACGAAGAACGCCAACAGTGGCAGAAAGAGATTACACCTGCAGTATTACTTGATTTCAACCTCCTATCTCTTCCCACACATATAAGAACAGAACTCGGCTATCACGAAAAAGTACGAGGAGAATCCAGCAGGGATTATTATAATCCTCTGTTACAGTTTGATATCTTCTTTAACCGGTTATCATTGTCTTTCATAGCTGAATTAGAATTAGAAGAATTTAGTGAATTATCTGATGCTGGATCCTGGTTGGGAATCGAGTTAACAACAGATATAATATCCAATACCGATTTAAAAATCTTTATTGGTGAGGAAAGGGGCGGCAAAGTATGTCGCAGCGGTGTTTGTTACTACACTACTCCATTCAAGGGATTACGCATTAATCTTACTACCAGGTTTTGATGTCTGATTAGAAACGATCTTATTACATTTTCTAACAAAGGAGGTTAAATTGAAAACCTGTTATTCCATCATACTTATCACTATAATAGCAATTTCGTTGTCCTACGCAGATATCGATTATCATCCCCGATTGATTGTTGCAGAGTTGATTACGGCCAGCTGGAGTGATGCTGCAACTGCATATATTGGTATTGATGAGATGATGAATCACTATCATCGTGGAGAAGTTATACCAGTTCGGTACTACACTTCTGATAATGGTGGAGAATACTCATCTCCAACAGTCGAGAACCTGATCCAGGAATATGAAATCTCCGAATATCCCTCTCTGATTGTCAATGGAGGAGCAAGAATTTCTGGTACTTCCCATAACGTAGATATGGTCACTCCCTATAGATCATTAATTGAGAGTGAGTATTACAGTCCAGCACCGTTAAAAATAGAACTTCTGGAATTCGACAACTCAACAGGCTACACAGAGGTTCAACTTATAATGTTATCAGATGATATCTCTATTAACACCGGTACTCTACGTTTTATTCTAATTGAGGATAATGTCGATATAGATGTATCAAACCTTGCCAGAGCTGTTGAAGAGGTTAGTTTCACTCTTTCCGGTCAATCCAGTACGACCAATTTGAATGCTACATTTTCTCTTGACCCTTCCTGGAATGAAAACAATTTACAAATATTGGCTTATGCTCTAGATGATGATGAAAAGATCATACAGGCGGTAACTTCTTATACACTGCCAGATACCTATATGAGAACGACTATTCCCAATCAGAGAATGGACATTGGTCCCTCATCTGAGTTGTACGAAGCGGATTATTTTGCAATATTCAATATGGGTAGCGATATTGATATAACCATAAGTGTCTCTATGGATAATGCTCCTGATAGCTGGTTTTTAACTTACTGTGATGAAGATGGCCTCTGTTATTTCGGACCGCATGAATTTCAAATGAGTGCTGGAGAATTCAGGAAGTTTCATGCTAATATCATTCCGGAAGGACCTGGTATGATGGATTACTCTTTTCATTTTCAATCAGGAGATCTGACAGAAGATTATATTGTTCCCTTCAAATATATCAGTTATGATGTAGACTATCTGGTAATTGATGGAGACGGCTGGCAAGATTATGAATCATATACCGCAAGCATCCTGCAGGATAACCAATATACTTATGGAATCTGGAGCACCGGATACGCTGATGTTGATATAACAATCTCCAGCTATTTCAATGCCCTGATCTGGATAACCGGTGAAAACGAACCGGCCCTCTCTTCTGGAGAAACAACTTTCTTGGAACATCATCTGAATCAAGGGAACCATCTCTTTATATCGGGGCAGAATATCGGTAAAGATCTTACTGATAATCCTTTGTACAGCAACATCGATTTTTATCAGAATTATCTAAATGCCCAATTAATCGCACCCGACACTGATCAAAGAGAGATACATGGTGTAGAGGGAAACGATATAACCCAGGGACTGACATTTATGATTACCGGTGGTGATGGTGCAGACAATCAACAGAATCCTGAACAGATCGAACTAGCACAACAGCCAGGAGAAGAAATATTGCACTATCCGGATAACTTTGCTGCTGGAATTAGCTCTACAATCTCTGGCTACTCCAGGGTCCTCTATCTGGGATTTGGATTTGAGTCCATTGATAACTACTCTGATCGTAGAGATCTCCTGTTAAATGCACTCTATTGGCTGGAGACGACAGATGTGGAAGATCATACTATCCAGGAAGACATGTACACAATGAAACTGTATCCCAGCTATCCCAACCCGTTTAAGACGAATTATTCAGATAATGGCTTGAGAAATGAAGATAGAATAACAATTGAGTTCGAGATTGCTCAGAATAAACTTGCCACTAATGCAATGATATCAATATATAACATTAGAGGTCAGTTGATACGTCAACTGACAGAGCTTAACGTTCAGAATAACAGAGGTTTTGTCATGTGGGATGCCAGAGATGAGCACAATCAACTGGTAGTCAGTGGTGTATACTTCTACACCTTGACTAATGGAAATGAAATGCAGGCAGGAAAACTGTTAATCCTTAAATAACGAACAAAAAGAGGAGAATCATGAAGAAATTCTTAGTTTTTCTATGGATTCTTCTCCTGACGACACCACTTCTGATGGCTTCTCAGATGTATGTCGTGGGAGAAGTTTTCACGCAAACTTGGTGCGGATATTGCCCAGCAGCGCGGTCGGCGTTGCTTCAGATGTATAATCAACCTGAAACTTTTCCATATTTCATTCCAATAATCTGGCAGGGAAACGGAACACATGTCAGCCCGAATTATTCGTCCAGAGGTTCATTATATGGAGTTAGTGGTATACCTCATGGGCAGTGGGGAGGAACGATTCCTGTTGTCGGTGGAGGTACTGGAGTATACAGTTCATATGTAAACGCTCATAATCAAATCGTCAATCTCAACAGTCCAGTTGAAATTGAATTAAGTTTGGGAGTTAGTGAAGATCAATTAATACTTGAGGCTGAGACCACCATGACTGGAAGTATAACTACCACTAATAACAAGATACAGTTCATTTTGACCTACGATCTTGTTGACGAAATGGGTGCTGATTATTTTGCCTCGGTAAAAAGTTATTATCAGGAAGATTTTCCGTTAACTACAACCGGCGAAACAGCTGAATTCTCCCACGCCTTTCCAATTGATCCCTCTTGGGACCTTTATAAGGTCAAAGGTATTGTCATCATTCAGAATATTGTTAATGGCAACGCTCCCATACATCAGGCTGCTATGGCTTCATTCGAAGGTTTAACTCCAATGTTTTCCAGTAATGTTAATCAGGGGCCACCAAGCCTCTTTGTTCAGTTCTATGATAATTCTCTACCAGCACAGAATATTGTATCCTGGGAATGGGACTTGAATGGAGATGGTACTATCGACAGTACTGATGAGAATCCCTCCTATACTTATACAGAAATTGGTTCGTATGATGTGACATTAACCATATCAGACGGAACAGATACTGTCGAAGTCACCATGGAGAATTATATAACCGTTACCGAACCAGATGACATCAGTGGTAACGTTAGCGGAACCTGGCATATTGATCATAGCCCATACAATATTTCTGGTGATATCGTGATCCCGGAAGACTCTTTCCTGATAATCGAGCCGGGAGTAGAGATAATTACCAGTAATAGTGAAATCATTATTGAAGGCTATATTTACGCCAATGCAGAAGATGATGAGCCGATAGTCTTCACTTCTGATACAACTTGGAAAGGACTGAGAATCATCAACAGCCAAATCGAAAATACGCTCTATAACTGTAAATTCGATAATGCCAGCCAGACCGCACTGATTATCAATGATTCTGTTGTCAACTTGATTGGTAACACCTTCTACGAGAACTCGGCATCAACTAATCCTGGAGCATTAAAAATCACTAATTCCAATGATACAATACTGAAGAATAACATCTTTGCTAACAACTTAAGCACAAATGGTGCTGCTGCTGTTGAGATCAACGCCTCCAGCTTTAGTGTAGAAAACAACCTTTTTGTTAATAATACCGGTTATATTGGCTCTTCATTTGCTGTCAGATCCGGTTCTGCTATTACTTTCGATAATAATACAGTCGCTCATAATGAGTTCACCTCAAGTAATGGGTATCATATATTCAATCACAACTCCTACCTGCAGATAAGAAATTCTATCATTATTGGAGAATCAAGGCTTATCTCCAATTTCTCTGGAGCTGCAACTATAGCCGAGTACAGTAATATCAGTAACGGTTATTCAGGTGGTGGCAATATTGATGAAGATCCATTATTTGATAATCCTTCTGAGGGAATAGGTATTGACTATAACGGTCTCGATGCTGTCTGGTATCTGAGTGACGAATCACCCTGTGTTGACGCTGGTAATCCAGAAGAAACCTATAATGATCCTGAAGATCCATATAACCCGGGATATGCAAAATTCCCGGCAAAAGGAACAATTCGCAACGATATGGGTACTTATGGTGGTTCAGGCACTTCTTTCTGGGTAAGTGTAGAGGAAGAAACGATTATACCTCATCCTGTAACAGAAAATAGAATCATAACCTATCCAAATCCATTCAATCCGAGTGTTAATATCTCCCTTGATAGCATTGAATATTCATCAGAGAGTCCAGTGACCCTGAAGATCTACAATACGAAGGGACAGGTTGTCAAAACCCTGCTCCACAATGTTGTTACTGAGAAGACGAATTTCATCTGGAATGGTCATGATGAAAGGAACAGGCCTCTCCCCTCTGGTATTTACTTTATTGGATTTGTCTCAGGAAATGTTAACGTTAACCAGAAAGTACTATTGCTAAAATAACATCCTTGAACGCAATAGATCAAAGAGCGTTGATTTAATCAACGCTCTTTTTTTATTTCGGCAGGCAGAGTATCTTATTACTCCTCACCTACAAAAGGGTTATACTTCTTTTCTTCACCAATATTTGTGGGTTCTCCATGTCCGGGAAGGACTAATATATCATTTGGTAAGATAAAGAGCTTCATTCTGATAGATTCTACCAGCTCAGCAAAACTACCACCAGGCAAATCTGTTCTGCCGATATTATCTGCAAACAGTGTATCACCACTAAAGAGAATTTTACCTGTCAGGAGAGATATTCCACCTTTTGTATGACCCGGTGTATGAATGGCTCTGACCTCATTTTTGCCAAGATAGAGCTTTGATTCATCCAGCAACAAAATATCTGCGGGCGGAGAAACAGTTGTTTTATCATAATAAAGACTTAGGTTAAGATTCGCCCTGTGGAGCATCTCTTCGTCTTGTTTATGGATACATAGTTTTGCTAATTTAAACTTATTTTTGAAGTAACTATTACCCCCGATATGGTCTCCGTGCCCATGAGTATTGACAATATATTTCAACTTCAACTTCTTTTCCTCAATTGTGTCAGCAACTTCTTCTCCCGGTGCAGCAGGATCGATTAACATCGCTTCTAAACTATCCTCATCCCAGAGCAGATAAGTATTAGTCTCAAAATCTTTCAGTAAGATGAACTGTTCATATTTCATTCTCTCAAATTCTCCTTTTATATCAGTCATTCTGCCTTGATCAGTAATTCATCGATCTCCTGGCGAGGTAGTTTATCTACAGTCACTTGGCTGTGATAATTATTATTCGTTCCGAAAGCTATGAGATCCCTCTCTGCAGCCTTATTGGTATAGCTTAATACTATTGCTGCCGCTAGATTTATCTCTTGCCCCATGATCTTTCTCTTACTGTTAATTACACCTACAGGACCTTTACAATTGGCTGCACGTAAAACAGTTTCATCAGACACATATTGAAACATCCCTTCAAGATCTATCTTATTCCTGCCTACAACTAGTTTTACTTTTTTGTTAATTCGAAAATGACGACCAAAGTGGAGAAATTCGATGAATCTCTTCTCCAGCATATCGTGCTTCAGTAAATCCATCAGTCGTTTTGAAAAGCCTCTATCGGTTAAGAGACATCCCCCGCCGGGTGAGCTAAACTCACTGAGTTTAAACTCCTTTGCCAACTCCAGTTGTCTCTGTCGGCTCCTTCCCTGGATGTCTAACAACTCATTTTTATTGACCCATCCCTCTCTAATCGGTTTTGTATCCGGAAGAAGTTTCTGAGATAGAGGTCTTACAATGTAATCACGGTAACCGCTAAGCTTTGATACAGCATTCATCGCATCATATCTCTGTGACATTGGTCGTTGGCCCATCACTTCTCCAGATATGATGAAATCATAACCTTCAACTTCCATCACTCTCCCTGTTTCCTTGAACATCAGTGAGTGACAATCGATACAGGGATTCATATTCTTGCCAAATCCATAACGGGGATTCTTTATTACTTCCAGAAGTTTTTCACTGATATCTATCACTCGTAATGATAATTCTACTGAAGAAGCAATCTTTTCAACTTTCTCAGGGCCGAAGAAATAGCTTTTAAAAAAGAGAGGTTCTACCTCAAAACCAAGTTTCTGCATCCAGAGAACACTCAATATACTATCAAGGCCTCCAGAAAATAGAGCTAATACACGTTTTCTTTTCATCTTTTGCCTGTAAATTGGTATTAATCTTTTCTGGATTGATACTGTACTTAACCTTCCAGTGTTTTGATAGACCATCAGAAAACAGTTCAACTGTTTCTGAACGATCTATTAAAACCTACACAAGATAGCACGTAGCTCAAAACAGCGAGACAAATTGTCAAGCAAAGATATGTCTAATAATCCCTAAGAAATCATATACTCAGTTCAATACTCGAAACATAAGATAGTTTATACTTAGACCATGTGATCAGTAATAAGTCATCTTTCTTTACTATCTTTCTGTTTCTCTCTCACTGGCTTATTGCTAAGATCTTCAGTCGAGGCGGTTATTCTAAAGAATTTTCTGTCAGAAGCTATTTCATCGGTGTAATAATTTTCAACTACTACCCCCAGGATTGACCATTGCTCTATAGTTGAAAATGGATTATCAGCAGTATATACGATGTAGTAATTAGCTCCCTCTACCTCATTCCAGGATATCAAAACCTGACCTGCTATTATCTCTATTTGAACATTATTTGGTGCTGGTAGGGATATATTCTGATTAGAAAATGGGAGAAAGGGATAACCGTTATTTATACTCCCTTCTGTATCCTCTGACCAGGTCTCACTAAAATCCCAATTAACATAGGTGTTACCGGAATAAGGATAAGTCATCTCGGATGTTGTTCTCCCCTCGCCACCATAAGAGGTTGAC